>JBGSHS010000318.1:0-41320 GCA_041752115.1 Pirellulaceae bacterium
GTTTGGCACGCTCGTCCGGCAGTTCACGAAAGGCCTGGATCAGCAGCTTTTCCAGCCGTTTTTCTAAATCCAGTGAGGCCTGGAGCGCACGGACCGACTCGCGAACCACTTCCTCCATGATCGGACCGCGCTCCGAGCCCACCGACTGCGTGGCGGCTTGGTGAACTTGTTCCGCTTTGGCGGCGGCAAGTTTCGGGATCGCGGTGAGCGAGCTTAGTCGCGCTCTGGCGATCCGTTCGGCGGTGGGATACTTTTCCAACAAGCGAAGTACCCAGTTGGCTTTCAGGTCATTCTGCAAGGTTGCCAGTTCCGGAAACACTCGGCTCAGCAGGTTGTGCAACCGATTCACCATCCGCGTAGATTGTTTTGCTTGGAACTCGAGCCGGCTGGCGACTTCCCGCAGCGCCAACATTTGTGAATCAACCGTCGCTGACGCGGACGGCTGCTCGACAAGGGCGAAGCGGGCGCAGGCGTGGCTCTCCGTAGCGTCGGATTTTCGCTTGGGGAAATGAACTTCCCGATAGCGGTTGTTCTGTCGGGGCTGGCCGACGGAAATCGTCTTCGGCCAGGGCAGCTCCTGCAAGAAGGCAAGCAGGTTCATGGCGTACTGACTGGCCGCGTCCACACGGATGTGAAAGTGAACCTGGCCGTGCCGTTGCACCAGCTGGCGCAACCGCTCTTCGAATTGTTGGTAGCCATCGCGGCCTTCCAGGAATTCGAGAGGGTCCGCCGCCGGTTGACGATCCTCGCGGAGGAACGTGGCGTGGTGCCCGTAGCGGGCCGTGTCCAGGCCCACGCCAATGACAATGGAATCTAAGGGGGTATCTGAAGACATTCCAGCAACTCCTTCTTTTCAGTCCTGCCATGCGGTCTCGGCAGCCGTGAGTCTCCTCCGCTAAGTCCTTTGACGTCGGTACGCTTGTGATCAGCCGGTCATGCCGTAAGAAGTAACCAAGACTCCATCAAAGGTCGGAGGGATTAAACTCAATCAAACAGGTCTAAGCCTCACGCTCGCAAAGCATCTCCTCACGACTTCCACATCCGGTCAGTCTGCCATGACTGAAGCCGGTCGGGTATAGAAACAGTCATACAAGCGGTCGCAACTCCTCGATAACCCGGACGGCGCGAGATTGTGAGAGTGGCGAGAGCTTGGGGCGAAAATGGGGCGGAGTGGCCACGGTGATGGCGTCGGTGTGAGTCGCGCTCCAGCGGCGGACCGAGAGCCCCGTGTGGCCACCCTCGTCGCAACTCGTTGCCACAACCGGCCCTAGAACGCGAAAAGGCCGGCGACTCTCGGCGTCAGCCTTTCGTATAACCCCGCGGTCTCGTGATTTCGAAACGGGGGCTTGAAGTTGAGGGAGCGGGATGGGAACCGCTGACTGCAAGGTTATGGCTTGGTGTCTCGGGCGGGCCACCAAAGCTTAACGGGACGACAGGAGTCCGTTGCGACCAATTCGCCCAGGCATGTCCTTGGCCAGCTGTGGAATGTCCCGTCAGGCTGAACCGGGGCAGGCCCACTCTCGGTGACCATGGTGCCGTTGCACGCTGAGGTGAAACCCACCTGTGCGAGCAAGAAGAGGTCGCTCAGGCGGTCTCCCCGCAGCAGAACGCCATCTGCCAACTGCGGCAGGTCACATCCCCCGGTGCGCGCAAGCGGTGAACCCTGTGCTGTCAACATGACACGGTCATCGGCAGTGCCGTTCGGGTCGCCCCCCAATCAGACTGACGACACGCGAAAAGTATCACGGGTCTGTCATCCCGTGCGAGCAACTCTATTCCGAGAATTGCCTGGAGGCGCGCCGAAGCACGCTTGTACGAGGGCGAGAATGAACCCGGTGTAGTAGCACATCGACAGAGTCAAGCAAGCGTGACCGTACGACACTTGTAGCTTATGTGTAGGTCGTGCCCGTCGAGTAACATGGTCCCCAGCAAGGGGTTTGCTCCTTCGTTGGCGACGATTTGAGTCCGATACTCGCGACCGAACCAGTCGACGTAACACGTGTACGTGGGCAGTTCCACCTGTTGTCCGTCGGCGAGGATGGCTGGCGTCGAGGAATACTCCTTTAGACCCAACCGCCGAATCTCCTGACGCGGCAACACCAGTCCGCCGTTGAAAGCTGTGTCGACCCAGACGAGAACAGTCGATTTGGTGCCATTCGGGGCGCTGCCGATTCGCACTTCGAGCAACGCGCGAAGATCGTCATCGACACTCCCATTCATTGAATCACCGTTCCGAGATGGAGCGCCGCGGCATGGCCAACTCGAAGCGTATGCGTCAGTCGATCCGGATAGGCATCGATCGCCTGATTCACGGCGTCATCGAACGTTCTCCCGAGGAAATAATCCCCCGACTCCGGCTCAATACAAACGAAGGCCCCCATGTGGCTTTCTTCCAACGACTGGCGGTACTTCTCCTCATATAACCGCTTGGCTCGGTCCGCAACTCGTTGTGATTCTTCCGTCAACATCTTGGCACTCCCTTTGAATGGTCGCTTGTGGGTGTATTTTACCGGAGAGTGCCCCGCGAGTCACGTTCGGATTTGCTCTCGTCGACGCGACGCACCAGAGGCGGGACCGGCGCGGCCGATGCGGCGGGAATAACATGGGCGACGGGTGGGCATCCACCCGGTCAGCTTGGTCGTTGTGTCCGTCTTTTCCCTCGCGGTCAAGCTCGCACCCGGGCACGTCCGGAGCGACCGCGTGGCCAAGCCAAGTCCCCCGACACTTGCCGGTCCTCGCGCGCACAGGTCACATCCACCTGGAGCAGTAATTGGGTCGCCATCGTCAGAGGAGAGCGGCGCAGGCGCGTCGCCAAAGTGACTGCGCAGTGGGCGCTTTCGGGGAGCGGACCGGTGCGGCTGCAAATGGAGCCGTTATCCCGTCGGATAGGGCCACCAGAAACCCTGCTTCTCTCGGTGTCCGTGCAGAGTGCCCACCTCGGTGGAATTTTTCGCGGAAATCTTCGTGTCGCGATGAGGGATTCCGCGCGCCATTGGTGATTCTTCTTATCGAGGCCCTGCTGCAGGCCACCCTCGCGCCGGACCAGCCTCTCACGGAGGTCGAGATCCTCAATCCCTTCAGTTACCAGGAATTTCCGCAGGGCGCCCTGATCGTGCTGGACGTCTCGTGCTGGACCTCCGCGCCGGCGGCTGGGCCGGCTTTCGGCTCCGCCCGGCCGCGTGGCGATTCCATTTTTCGGCGCTCCAGTGTTAGCGTGATCCCACGATGAAATGGTAACGCGCGGTTGCCGTGCACGGTTGTGGCGTGCCCCTTGGATCCCGTCACCCTTCCCAGCTGGGCGACCACAGATCAGCGGATGACAGTGGTAGCGGGCGCAGTTGGAAGGCGGCGTCTCCCTGGCCAGCAGTGGATTGGGCTTCTCAGTCCGCAGCATGCTGGTTCCGTTCAGTCCCTTTTTGGGTCCGAGGGACCAGGTGGCGGACCTTTGGCACGAACAATGCTCCGTAGAGCGGTGGAAGTCTTGGTTCCGATGGCGACGTGGCGGCTTCCCGTGTGGGTCGATGCTCGGTGGCGAGTCAAGTGATAATCAGAGATTCGGCGTATGGTTTCAGCTCAACCTTCCTCCACCTCCTTCAGCCGCCGGGGAATTCGTCGTGCATTGCTTCTCGTCAATCGTCGCGCCCGACGCGGCGAGCTACTGGCCCCTGTGGCCGTCGAAACGCTGCGGGAGTATGGGATCGAGGTGATCGAGGCAACACCCGGTTCGCATCAATCGTTGTCGGCTCTGGTGCGGCAATACCAGCGGGAGGTTGACGCGGTCATCATTGGGGGAGGAGATGGGACCCTCAATGCCGCCGTGGATGGCATCGTGCAGGCTCAACTCCCGCTGGGCGTGCTCCCGATGGGAACGGCGAATGATCTGGCACGTACGCTCGGCTTGCCGACGGATCCGGTCGCGGCGTGTCGTGTCATCGCCGAGGGCCGCACCAAGCTCATCGATCTGGGACAAGTCAATGGCAAGTACTTCTTCAATGCTGCGAGCATCGGCTTAAGCGTTGACATCGCGCAGCAACTGACCAGTGATGTCAAGCGGGTATGGGGGATCCTGGCGTATTTGCGTACAGCTCTGAGGATGCTCTACCGAGCGAGGTTTTTTTCGGCGGAAATTCGTGCCGGGGGGCAAACGATCCGCGTCCGTACTCTGCAGATTGCGATCGGCAATGGCAGGCACTATGGCGGGGGTCTCACTCTCTGCCAGGATGCTTCGATCGAGGATCAGGTATTGGACTTGTACAGTCTCGAGGTGCGTCGTTGGTGGGAGGTGCCGCTGCTGCTGCCGCGACTCAAGAGCGGAATGTTGTCGGAGTCGAAGTACGTGCGTACCATGCGCGGGCAGAGCTTCCATGTGACGACCAGAAAGAGTCGACAGATCAACACCGATGGTGAAATCACGGCCTTTACCCCCGCGGACTTTCGAGTGGTGCCCCAGGCGCTTTCGGTCTTTGTGTCGGCGGAAACCACGTAGTCGGGGCTCGAGAGCGACCGCGTGACAAGTGCTGCTTCCACAATCGGTTGGGCAAGGCTCAGCACGAATATGCTCGGCCATCCCCATTGCAGACGCCGCGTCGTCTCGTGGATGGGGAGCGCCCCTTCGCCATATCAGGGTGCCAACGTCACGCGGGTCCAGAGCCAGGTGAAAGGCAGGTCACCCAGCAGGAATTCGCCGACCAGCGGAGCCAGCAGGCACAGGCCAAGTGCCGCCGCCGGCCGCCCCGGGGCGGCACGCGCTGTGGCACGTCGGGCGGTATCGGAGGTTGATCCAGGGCCTTCTTCGTCTGCAGGTGACCGCCTGCTTCCAGCGTACCACAGGGCTCGATCCCAAGTCGGCAATGCCATGTCTGGCTTACCGGATCGACATCCTCGGTTCACGACACCGATCGACAGGCCGACTGAACTGTCCGGCTGTTCCGGAAAGGGCGAGCGACTGGAGATACAGACGGGTGTTTCGCCACTGGGCGTCGAGCAAGCGGCCGACTGTCGGCGCCCGCTCGCAATGGACCGTGCAATGCGTTATAAACGGCGATCAGCGGTGATCGTCCGCGGATTGGTTCGAATAGGCTGGTTTTTTGCATCAGACTCGTACACGTACGGGGCCAACCTCACTATCACGGTGGAATGCTATGAGGACTCAGACGGCAGATCAGATCGGCGTATGCAGTTGGTCGCTCCAGGCTACAGGACCAGACGACCTGGCTCAGAAAGTCAGAGCGCTGGGGCTGAAGAAAGTGCAGCTTGGTCTTACACCGCACCGCGACGATCCGGGCACCTGGGAAGGAGTGCAGGAGATCCTTGGTCAGTCCGGAATCTCGATCGTGTCGGGGATGTTCTCCACGATTGGCGAAGACTACACCACGCCCGCGACCATAAGAAAAACTGGCGGAATCGTGCCCGACGAACATTGGGAGGGAAATCAGGCCTTGGCCCTGGCTGCCGCGCAACTGGCTCAGCAGATGGGCGTGAAGCTCGTCAGCACTCACGCCGGATTTCTTCCCCACGAACCGAGCGATCCGGCGTTTGACAAGCTGTGTGGACGAGTGGCCACGATGGCTCGGATGTACGCCGAGATCGGCGGCTTCCTGCTGCTCGAATCGGGCCAGGAGTCGGCCGAAACCCTGTTGGTGTTCCTGGACGAGATGGACAAACGGTCCGTGCACAACGTGACCGTTAACTTCGACCCAGCCAACATGATCCTATACGACATGGACGAGCCGATTGAAGCCTTGCAGAAACTGGTGGCTCACGTACAACAAGTACATGTCAAAGATGCCAACCGCACGACCCTCAATGGGGCGTGGGGTGAAGAAGTCATTGTGGGAACAGGCCAGGTGAATTGGACCGCTTTTGTCCGGATTCTGGCTGAGGCCGACTTCCAGGGCGACTACATCTTCGAGCGTGAAGCGGGCGACAGCCGGGTTGAGGATATTGCCAAGGGCATTACAGCTTTGAAAGCTGCCATGCAGAAAGTCGCCGCGTAGGATCGATCGGCCTGGGATAGTGATCGCCCGGGAACACACGCCGTTGGCGAGGTGCTTGTCGTGGCAAGATGACAGGCCGAGACGAATGACGCGGGTGACAGTTGTGGAGTTTGTTTCGTAAGTGCCCCGATTTGTGAGGACGGCTCACGTCTTGACCGCGATTAAGCCGCACCATTTCGTCGATATCGTGACGGCGTGTGGAGACGAACTCGTGGTGTTCGAGCCGCATCCGTACGGGCATGCCGTGCACACGGTCGCGCACGAGATCCTGGCGAATCTTGATGTGGTCCTGCGGATCGAATTGGGGGCTGATGATATCTGCCTTCCCTGTCGCCACAACGTCGAGGGAGAGTGCGACGACACCATCGACATCTCCTTCCGACCGCAAGCTCCCACGTCGAAGCGGGAGTACAATCTCATCATTGACCAGCGATGGGCCCAGCGGCTTGGGATCCGACAGGACGACCAACTAACCGCCCGAGATTTCTGTCTGCGCATTCGGGACTATGCCGACAACATTGACGATATCTATCGGGAAACGCCGCCCGACCGCACCGCAGCGAGACGTGCCAGGCTGCTCAGAGGGCTCGCCGCATTGCTGGGCGAATCTTGATCGCCAGTCGTCGCCACGCTCGCGCAGAGTGTAGCCATGCTCGCGCAGAGCATGGGCACATCGTGCTGCGTTGTCAACTTCCCCCGCGGTCTGCGCGACCGCAGCCACGCTCGCGCAGAGCATGGGCACATCGTGCTGCGTTGTCAACTTCCCCCGCGGTCTGCGCGACCGCAGCCACGACGTGGGGCATGGAGCATGCGATACCATCGTTTCGTCGTGATCGTCACAGGATGTACGACTCGATTCTCCGTACTGTTCCGCAGCGTCCAACCTGATCGGTAGATGTTCACGATGCCTGCTCGCTCGTGTCGAAGGTAACCGAAAGGGTGGATTGTCTGGCTCGATCTAACCCGAACGCGGCTTATCGGAAAGGACGGCCCGGGGGATGAGCGGCTCGCTGTGGCGATGGCGAACGAAGATCCAGTGGTCCGGCATGGTCTGTGGTCCGGTTCTGGCGCTGCTGGTCTACTCGCTGCTGCCGAGAGCATACGATGGTCCGGGCGGGACGGTCGTCGCGTTCTCGGCTGCGGGGCGTCAGACACTCGCGGTCATGGTCTGGATGGCGATCTGGTGGGTGACGGAGGCGGTTGACATCTCGGTGACGGCCCTCCTGCCGCTGGTCGTGTTTCCGGTGCTGGGCATCCGTTCGATGAACGACACCGCGTTTCCTTACGCCGATCCGATGATTTTTTTGTTCATGGGGGGATTTCTCATCGCCCTGGCGATGCAGCAGTGGCGTCTGGATCGGCGCGTGGCGCTGCTGACTTTGCGTATCGCGGGCACGCGTCCTTCGCAGATGGTTGCCGGCTTCATGGTCACGACGGCCGCGCTGAGCGCTTTCGTGTCCAACACAGCGACGGCAGCCATGATGGTCCCGATTGCGCTGAGCGTGATCCAGGTGGTGCGTCATGAATTGACCGGCGCTAGGGGAAGCGTTTGCGCAGGGTCGAAGCACTTGGCGACGTGCCTGCTGCTGGGCATCGCCTACGCATCATCGCTGGGAGGCATCGCCACGATTATTGGAACGCCCCCGAATTCCCTGCTCGTCGCGTTCGTCCGCTCGACGATTGCGGAGCCATACCGCACGACCATCACGTTTGACCATTGGCTGCTGATCGGCCTGCCGGTCACACTGCTGTTTCTGCCGATTACTTGGTTTCTGTTAACGCGTCTGTTGTTTCGGCTCGACGATTCACCGATCGAAGGCGGGCGCGAGTTAATCGGTCGCGAATTGGCGGCGTTAGGACGCGTCAGTCGTGGTGAGTGGGCCACCGGTGTCGTCTTTGTGGTGACAGCATGCGTCTGGATCTTGCGCCCTCTGCTGGTTTCCCTGAACTGGAGTTGGGAGGGGACGACGATTAAGCCACTGGCCGGACTATCGGACCCTGGTATTGCCATGGCCGGAGCGATCGCGCTGTTCGTGTGGCCGATTGACGCGTCACGTCGCATTTTCGCGCTCGACTGGTCGGTCGCCCAGAAGTTGCCCTGGGGTATTCTCCTCTTGTTTGGAGGAGGCTTGAGCCTGGCAGCCGCAGTGAAAGCAAACGGTGTGGCCGAATTCATTGGCAGTTGGTCACAGTATTTCGCGGGCATGCCGCCACTTGTGATCGTGCTGGCCGTGACCACGATCGTGATCTTCCTGACAGAGCTGACCTCCAATTCCGCGACCACCGCGGCGCTGTTGCCGGTGTTGGCGGCCTTGGCGCCGGGGATGGGAATACACCCGTACTTGCTCATACTGCCTGCCACTCTGGCGGCCAGCTGTGCGTTCATGATGCCGGTAGCGACGCCTCCTAATGCGATCGTGTTCGGCAGCGGTGAAGTCAACATCGCGGATATGGCGCGCACCGGGCTGTGGCTGAACCTCGTCGGCATCGTGCTGATCACCGCGCTGACGATGTGGTGGTTTCCTCGCCTGTTTCCGTGAGACACGTATCGTCAGCGGATCGTCTCCGGCCCGTGATGAGTGCCTGTCGGTACCAGTATTTCAGGCAGGGAGCGACCTGCAGCAGCTGTTTGTCGAGCACGTAAGCGGTGTAAGTCAGCGGGTTTCTGGGTCGGCTCAATACGAGTCCCGACAGCACTCCCAAGGGGACCGAGAGGAACTCGCCGGCACGCAATTCAACTTCGAAATGCCGCTTGAAGAGCGCGAGCTCACGAAAGCCCAGCGGCTGTTCGTCCACCGTCCTGGCGCTTGGTGTGAACCGACGGATCAACTTGGCGATCGGGTTGATCCCCAGAGGCTCGCGAAACACGACCCGACCATCGCCTTTGAGGACGCGGGCGATCTCGCGGAGAGCGACTCCCACATTCAAGTGATGGAGGATCGAGCTGCCGTACACCACATCAAACGACTCGTCCGCGAATTGCAGGGCGTGAGCGTCCATCAGATGGAATACCGGTTTGTTGACCGAGTGCCGTGCCTCGCTGCGACCCTTCTCCAGTTCGGCCTCGGAGATGTTGATGGCGTGCAGCGCAGCAGGATAAATGTGGTTCTTTTCGAGCCACCCACTCCACGAGTGAGAGCCGATTTCGAGCACGATGCGGCCCTGGCAGATCGCCATCGCATCGCGAATCGCCTCCTCATAGTTCCAGTAGGCCCGCGTATGCCGCAGCACTCGTTCATACCTTCCCCGATCAAGGCCGCGATCGTATTGCTCCTGCTCTCTTTCCTGTCTGGAAGTCACCGAAGAGTCCCTCCGCGGATCGGGTGTGTTGGGTGCGAGGCAACTGCCAGTAAGGAGCTGCAGCAGCCGGATGGTCCGAGCGCAGCCGAAACCGGCGCGCGGGACCTGACACGGCAGAGCACTCTTATCTTCCTGCCCAGCCTCGTTGTGCAGGTCGGATCACGCCGGGAAAGACGGTTACTGCTTCGGGTCGACGATGTCCGGTTCGGCGAAACCATAATGTGACAAAGTGAATTGCTCTCTGGTCAGCGATTTCTCGGGAATTCGGAAGTCCACTTCATAGTTGACAGTACCTGACGCGACTCGCTTGTTGTCCGAACGATACGTGATTTTCACGTGGGTGGGGATGTACCTGGCATTCGGACCGAACGAAAAATCGATCTCGGTAGCCAGCGTGTCTTGGTCAACGCGTTGGATCATCGTGGCGGATTCCAGCGCCCAGCGTCTTTGCCGGGCCACGACCAGTTGTCCGGATTGGATGGACAACCGAGTCTGAATGACTTCACCCTGTGGATTCACGATCCCCGTGGAGTTGTCCGACGTGATCGTGAAATCAAGGCAGTACCGGTCGCCGTCCAGGCGAGTCACCCGGTCCACGCGAAAGCCCGCTTCCTGGACCAAATCCAGGAGCCGTCGGCCGCACAGTGTTACGGGAGATATGTTACGGGTCGTACCGCGAAACAGCCAGAGCGGTTTGTCGCTTGGCGGTCCTTCGGGCGTCTGGTAGATCGCCTGGGTTTGCCACGAGTCGTTATCGGAATCACGGCTCAGCCTGAATCCATAGCGGTCGTTCACGCAGTGGAGCTGCAGTGGCATGACAGGGGAGTGCGGATCGGTGGTGCGCGATAGCAGTTCGGCCAACCGCCATGCGCCGCTCTGCAGGTAGCAGATGGTGCCTCGTTCGAACGTCTCTCGGCCGTTGACGACCAGCCGGCTCTCGATCGTGAACGTGCCCTGCAATTGGCTGAAGAGCTTTTCGTACTCCGCCCAACCGCGTTGTGCCACGGAAAGGACGTCCGGATCTTCGTCGACTGAACAGGCGTGCCTGGCTGCCAGGTTGAGGAGGAGTATGCCGAGGACGAGGAGCGAGGCGGATCGGGCGAACAGAGGCGTGGAGGAATCGTGCGTTGTCATGTCCCTGTTCCTTTCCCATTGGCAGGTGATGCCTGACTAGTCAGCCGAGACTCGCACCTCAATCCAGGTCGACAACCGAGACCATGGCTTCAGAGAAAACAAGGTTGAGAAGCTGCGCGCACGTCACGTTCGTTCATGCGGGGTTGGTTCGATCGCTTCGGGTACTATATCCGATCGACGCTGCCGGTGATAGGTTTTCTGGCCTTCGGGAGCCTCAACACAGGTGGACCGGTCGCGCTGGCGTGGAGTCAATTGCGGAAGCGAGTCCAGTCGATTTGCAGTTTGCGCATGCGAGCGCGAAGTGTGTGGGGATTGATCTTCAACAGGCGTGCCGCGCCGGAGGGGCCTTCGACCTGTCCGCGCGTCGCTACGAGGGCCCGCTGGATATGAGCCTTCATCGCCTCGTCCAGGCTGATCATCGGTCCGCTCGCGGAAGGCAGCGGTGCGCTCTTCGGCAGCGTCGGCTCGCGAGCGGACGCATGGGCCGTCGACTGGGAGGCGGGACGATTGACGCCCAAGGCCTGGGCGACCTGCAGCGACTTGCCGTTGCCCAGGATGGCCGCCCGATCGATCACGGCTGCCAGCTCACGAATGTTGCCTGGCCACCCATAATTGGAGAGCAGCAGCAGATCTTGGGGCGTGGGCTCCACATAGGCCAGGCCGAAATGACGTGCCGCGCGCTGCGCGAAGTGCCGCGCCAAGGCGGGAATGTCCTCGAGTCGTTCGCACAGCCGCGGCAGGAGAATAGGAAACACATTCACACGATACCAGAGGTCTTCGCGGAACGTCCCCCGCCGCACCATCTCGGCCAGCTCGCGATGAGTTGCCGCGATGATCCGTACATCGACACGAATCGACTGCTCGCCGCCCACCCGCTCCATAAACCCATCCTGCAGCACACGCAGCAGACGCACCTGAGCTGCCAGTGGCAGTTCGCCGATTTCGTCCAGAAACAGCGTGCCTCCGTTGGCTCGTTCAAACCAGCCACGACGCGTCTCGTGGGCCCCCGTAAAACTCCCCTTCTCGTGACCGAACAGTTGTGAATCGATCAGCTCCGTCGGGATCGCTCCGCAGTTGACCCGGATGAAGGGCCCGCTGTTGCGGGCACTGCGGACGTGAATCGCACGCGATACCACTTCCTTGCCCGTTCCCGTTTCACCCAGAATCAACACCGGAACGTCCGACTGAGCCACCAGACTGACTCGCTCGATCACCTGCCGCAGACCCGTCTCGGCCCCCACGATCTCCTCCTGAATCTGCTGCCGCCCCATGCGCGACAACAACGACCGCCGTTCGGCTTCCGCCGCCTCGCGCAAGGTGGCCAGTTCCGTGAGCCGGCGGTCGTTTTCCAGAGCGGCCAGCAGCGGCTCGCGGAGCGCCCACGCCATCGTGGCGTGGCGATTGGTGAATCGCTCGCCGCGCCGCGCCCCAAACGTGGCGACTCCGATACCCTCCTGACCGTCCTGCAGAGGACAGGCCAACGCATCACCCTCCATCTCCGACGGCACGAGGAATCCCAGTTCTCCATCCCCAGCTCGCAATCGCTCCACCCGCGGAGCGCTCATCCAATTCCGCCAGCGCGCCTGCTCTTCCGGGGTCAGCGTGCAGCGCGATGTCCGTGGCTGCTCTCCACGGGCCTGTCCACCGCAGGCGACGCTCTGCAGCACCTGCCGCGTCGGGTCATATCGGCTCACCAGCAGAGCTCCCAGCGGCATCTGCTCGGAGAGCATCTGGGCAATGCAGTCGACCGACGCCTGGATCTCCAGGTGTCGACACACCTCCCGCCAGACATGGGAGAGCAGCGGTCGAAACGTCTCCATCGCAGCGCCTCGGTTCTGTCATATTTGATAGTGAGCCGTGTAATGTAACGGGTGTGTCTATCATATGTTATGGCGTGAATGCCGTCAAAGGGCGGGAAGGTCCGGTTTTCTCGCGGTTTCCGGCACTTTCTGCAGGTTCGGTGCGGATGGCACAGCCGTTGCTTTAGGTGAGGGCACTGGCAGTCGCCAGGACTGCACGAACCCCCCCTGCCCTTTTCCGAGGAATCATTCAGGCCATGAAGCCTTCCCTGTTCACTGTGCTGCCGACTGTCGTGCTGGTCGTGCTGATGGGCGGCTGCAACGGCTCGGCGGATCGTTCCTCGGGCGAGGCGGCGACCGTGACGCTGCTGAACGTCTCGTACGATCCGACGCGCGAGTTTTACCAGGATTTCAACCATTCGTTTGCCGAGTATTGGCGGCAGAAGACGGGGCAGGTCGTGACGATTGACCAGTCGCACGGTGGTGCGGGGAAGCAGGCACGCGCCGTGATCGACGGGCTCGAGGCCGACGTGGTGACGTTGGCTCTGGCTTACGACATTGACGCGATCGCTCAGAAGGCGCGGTTGCTGCCGACCGCGTGGCAGTCGAGGCTGCCGCACAACAGCAGCCCCTACACGTCGACGATCGTCTTCCTGGTTCGCAAGGGTAATCCGAAGCAGATACGGGACTGGGGCGATTTGGTGCAGGGTGACGTGTCGATCATCACGCCCAATCCGAAGACGAGTGGCGGCGCGCGGTGGAATTATCTGGCGGCATGGGGATATGTACTGCGCCGTGAGCTCGGCGATCTATCGGTGCTGTCGGACGCGTCGAAGGAGGCAGAAGTTACGGCGGCGCAAGCCACGGCGCGCGCTTTTGTGGCAGAGCTTTTTCAACGGGTGCCGGTTCTCGATTCGGGTGCGCGTGGCTCGACGAACACGTTTGTTCAGCGCGGGATTGGCGATGTGTTGTTAGCCTGGGAGAACGAGGCGTTTCTGGCCACGCGGGAGTTGGCGGCTGGTGAGTTCGAGATGGTGGTGCCGAGCCTGAGCATTCTGGCAGAGCCTCCTGTGACGCTGGTGGACCAATTTGCCGCCAAGCATGGGACGACCGAGGTGGCCGAGGCGTACTTGGAGTATCTCTATTCGCCGGTCGGGCAGCAGTTGGCAGCCAAGCACTACTATCGTCCGGTACAGGTCGAGACGCTTTCGCCCCAGCAGCGCGGTCAGTTCGCCGAGGTGGAGCTGTTCACGATCGACGAAGTCTTCGGAGGTTGGGGAGCGGCCCAGGCTCAGCACTTCAATGACGGCGGCGTGTTCGATCAGATCATGGCCGAGGCCGGTCAGTAAGGAGTGCGGCGATGCGACGAACGTGGAAACGCAGGAGCGTGTTGCCGGGCTTCGGCCTGACCATGGGCTACAGTCTGCTCTATCTCAGCTTGATTGTGTTGATACCGCTGTCGGCGCTGTTCTGGCGGACGGCCAACATGCCCTGGGAGCACTTCTGGAAGACGGTGAGTGATCCGCGGGTAGTGGCTTCGTACCGCCTGACGTTTGGTGCCTCGCTTTTGGGGGCCTCGATCAACTGCGTGTTTGGGTTTGCGGTTGCCTGGTCGCTGGTACGCTATCGCTTTCCGGGTCGCAAGTTGCTCGATGCGCTGGTGGATCTTCCTTTTGCGTTACCGACGGCCGTGTCGGGCATTGCGTTGACGGCGATCTTCGCTCGGACCGGCTGGGTGGGGCAGTACCTGGAGCCGTGGGGGATCAAGGCGGCGTTTTCGCCGCTGGGAGTGACGATTGCGCTGACGTTCATTGGCCTGCCGTTTGTGGTGCGGACATTGCAGCCGGCGTTGGAGGAACTGGACGGAGAGTCCGAGGACGCGGCGGCGAGTCTCGGGGCCAATCGCTGGCAGACCTTTCGACGCGTGCTTCTCCCGATTGTCTTGCCGGCTCTGTTGACCGGCTTTGCGCTCTCGTTTGCTCGAGCGCTGGGGGAATACGGCTCAGTCGTCTTCATTTCGGGGAACATGCCGATGAAGACCGAAATCACGTCGTTGCTGATCATCACGAAGCTGGAGCAGTACGACTACGCCGGAGCGACGGCGATTGCGGTGGTGATGCTGATCACGTCATTTGCCATTCTGCTGGCGATCAACGTAGTGCAGTGGTGGTCGGCGCGCGCATATCAGGAAGGAGTCTGAACATGTCATTGGCGGTGCGACGGAGGGCTCCGAGCGGCAAGTACGCGGCGGCGGCGCGCGATCCTCTGTGGGTTCGCGGTTTGCTGATCAGCATGTCGGTGCTCTACATTCTCTTGTTGTTGCTGCTGCCCTTGGCGGTGGTATTTGCCGAGGCATTTCGCAGCGGCCTGGGGGCTTATGGGGCCAGTTTTCGTGATCCAGCTGCCTGGCCGGCTATCAAGTTGACGCTCGTTACGGCTCTGATTGCCGTCCCGCTCAACATGGTATTCGGCCTGGCGGCGTCGTGGGCCATTGCCAAGTATCAGTTTCGGGGCAAGAACATCCTGATCACGTTGATTGATCTGCCGTTTGCGGTGTCGCCCGTCATTTCGGGAGTCATCTATGTGCTGGTGTTTGGCTTGCAGGGATGGCTGGGGCCGTGGCTGGCAGCGCATGACATCCAGGTCATTTTTGCCGTGCCAGGCATCGTATTGGCCACGATCTTCGTGACGTTCCCTTTCGTGGCTCGCGAGTTGATTCCACTGATGCAGGCGCAGGGAGCCGACGAGGAGCAGGCTGCCTTGTCGTTGGGGGCTGGCGGCTGGCAGACGTTCCGGCGTGTCACGTTGCCCAACGTCAAATGGGCTCTTCTGTATGGTGTGATCCTGTGCAACGCTCGAGCGATGGGCGAGTTTGGCGCCGTATCGGTAGTGTCGGGTCATATCCGCGGAAAGACCAATACGATCCCGTTGCACGTCGAGATCCTTTACAACGAATACAACGTCGTGGCTGCTTTTGCGATGGCGTCGTTACTGGCCCTGTTGGGGCTGGTCACGTTGGCCGCCAAGAGCTATCTGGAATGGAAGGTCCAGCAGCAGCTGCGTGAAACCCTTGAGCCGGCACCGGCAGAGGCCTGAGCGATGAGTATCGACGTACAGCACATTACGAAGACGTTTGACAACGGATACGTGGCCTTGCGTGACGTGACCATGCACGTTGATGATGGGGAACTGGTCGCGCTGCTCGGCCCCTCCGGGTCTGGCAAGACGACGCTGTTGCGCATCATCGCCGGTCTGGAATCGCCCGATGACGACGGGCGTGGCGCGATCCTCTTTCACAAGGAGGATGTAGCGGGTCGTCGCGTGGGAGAGCGTAAGGTCGGGTTTGTGTTTCAGCACTACGCGCTCTTCAAGCACATGAGTGTCTTTGAGAACATTGCGTTTGGATTGCGCGTCAGGCCTCGCCACGAGCGGCCGAGTCGGCAGGAGATTCACGACACAGTCACCCGGCTGCTCAAGCTGATTCAGCTGGAGAATTTCGGGCGGCGGTTTCCGTCGCAGCTCTCAGGTGGACAGCGGCAGCGTGTGGCTCTGGCGCGCGCGCTGGCCATCGATCCGAAAGTGCTGCTGCTGGACGAGCCGTTCGGGGCGCTTGACGCCAAAGTGCGGCAAGGATTGCGCGACTGGCTGCGACGCCTTCATGACGAGCTGCACGTGACGAGCATTCTGGTGACGCACGATCAGGAAGAGGCGTTGGAAGTGGCTGATCGCGTCGTGGTGATGAACCAGGCTCGCATCGAGCAGGTCGGCACGCCCGCGGAGGTCTTTCACGCGCCGGCCTCCGAGTTCGTGATGGACTTCCTGGGGCATGTGAACGTCTTTCACGGACGGATCGAGCGGGGGCAAGCGGTGCTCGGGTCCGCGGGGGATCCACCGGCCGGCAGCTCCTCTTGCGATCCCTCAGCGACTCACCTGTACGTGCGGCCCCACGACCTGCACATCGAGCGACAGTTGAATGGAGCTCCCGCCATCTCGGCTTCGGTCGTACGCGTCAATCCTGCCGGCGCACTGGCCAAGGTCCTGTTGCTCTCCGCCGACGGCCGACCGATTCAAGTGGAAATGCCCTTTGACCGCTTTCAGGATCTGTCGTTGCACCCGGGAGAAACGGTCTACGTCTCGGCCAGGCATGTGCGTGTCTTTTCGCCCGATTACCAGATATAGGTGCGCGTGCTGGCGGCAACAGGAACTGAGGGTGAGGAGAGTTGGAAATGGGGAGGTGGGACGACGAGGCTCGAACGGCCAAGACGCGCGAACCGCTGGGAGAACACGAACTGCAGCAGATTCGCGATTCGCTCCGCGTGAGCTGGCACGACTGGTGACTCGCAGCGGCGGCGAACTGGCCGATCGGATGGTCAAGCCGTGACCCGTCTCCCCTTCTCTCAGCCGGCCACACGATCCGTGTTGTGGCCGGCTGGCGGGCAGGTCTCCCAAAATCGGGCGAGAACAGGGCGGGTGTGGCGTTAGCTATCGCATCGCCAGATGCTACACTGACGATTCACACGCACCTGGAATAGCTCCAGGCTGCCCCGTTTCCAGCAGGCAGCAGCCAAAGGATCGCACGTTATGGGAGAGACAGCTGCGCAGTTTCGTAGCCAGCGCATTTTGCAGCGGCCCGAGTGGTCGATTCAGCGGGCGGTGTTCAAATCCATGGGATACAGCGACCACGATCTGGATCGGCCGCTGATTGGGATTGCCAATTCGTGGAATCGGGTCGTGCCAGGGCACTACAACCTGCAGCTCGTTGCCGATTATGTGAAGCAGGGGGTCTTGCAAGCGGGAGGGACCCCGGTCGAGTTCGGCTTGATTGCCGCCTGTGATGGCATTGCGCAAGGCCATGTGGGCATGCATTACATACTCCCCACGCGCGAGCTGATTGCCCATGACGTGGAATTGATGGTGCAGGCGCACCAGTTGGATGCTGTCGTGCTGTTGGGGTCGTGCGACAAGATCGTGCCAGGACTGCTGATGGCGGCCGCCCGCTTGGATCTGCCGGCGATCATCGTTGTGGGAGGGCCGATGGAGGGTGGCTGCCACTTCGACGGCCGCGTGTCGGACCTCACATCGCTGACCGAAGCGCTGGGCATGCTCAAAGCGGGCCATCTCGAGCCCGACGCGTACCGGCAGTTGGAGGACCGGGTGGCACCCACTTGCGGCTCCTGCTCGTTTCTGGGGACGGCCAACACGATGTGTTGTGTGGCCGAAGCGATGGGGATGTGTCTGCCCGGCTCAGCCACCATTCCAGCCACGCACGCGGCGCGACTGCGGAGCGCTCAGGAATCGGGACGGACGGTGGTCGAGATGCTGCGACGCGGAATCACGGCGCGGCAGATCATCAACGATCAAGGGATTGCCAATGCATTCCGAGTGGGGACGGCGATTGGCGGCTCGACCAATCTGGCTCTGCATATTCCGGCGGTCGCCTACGAAGCCCAGTGCGGCCAAATCACCATGGACGTGCTGGATGAGCTGTCACGCAGCACGCCGCACGTTGCCAAGATGAACCCGGCGGCCCCCAGCAATGTGCCCGACTTCCATGCTGCGGGGGGCGTACCGGCGGTCATGAAGGAAATCCTGCCGCTGCTGCATGCGGATGCGATGACGGTGACCGGATGTACGGTGGCGGAGAATGTCCGTGATGCACCGGGCCCAGATAAGCAGATTATCCGACCGCGATCCGACCCCTGGAGCCAGCAAGGCGGTCTGGCAGTACTGAAGGGCAATCTGGCCCCTCGTACAGCCATCACGAAGCCGGCGGCGATCGATCCACGCCAGCACGTCTTTACGGGAGTGGCACGCTGTTTCGACAGTGAAGAAGCGGCGAATCAAGCCATCCTGGATGGATGCGTGCAGAAAGGTGAGGTGGTGGTGATCCGCTATGAAGGGCCGAAGGGTGGCCCCGGCATGCGTGAAATGTACACCTCCATGAAACTGCTCTACGGACGAGGACTGGCGCTGGAGACCGCGGTGGTGACTGACGGACGGTTCTCCGGTACGAACCGAGGTTGCTTCGTCGGGCACATTTCGCCCGAGGCGGCCGAAGGAGGACCATTGGCCGCGGTTCGCGACGGTGACCAGATTACGATCGACATACCTCAGAGGGAGTTGCAGCTGCATGTGTCGGATGAGGAGATTCGCAGCCGTCTGGCACAATGGCAGCGTCCGCCGCAGCGCTTCACCAGCGGGTATTTGTCGCTCTATTGCCGCCTGGCGGAGTCAGCCGATCAAGGGGCGATTATCCGCCACCGACAAGAGTAGCCGACCTGCTCTGTTCAGAGTGCATGGCACCAAGGGCGAACGATTTCGAGGAGCAGTGCGGCCTGAATAACCGTGCGCGATTCGGCAGCACTTGGTGAAATGACGAATGACGAAGTACCCAATGACGAAGGGAATGACGAAGTTTGAATGACGAACTGACTTGTCGCAAGAAGACTCGAGGCGGCTCGCTTCCAGTTCGATTGGGGATTGCTCGGCCTTCGTTCGCCCATTGGCCGAGACGTGTTGCCGGATGGCGATCGTCGATTCAGACGCCGTCCCGCTCATAATGGAAGGAACTGGCGACCGCCTGTACTTCACTCCAGACACGAACAGTCAGGGCGTCGGCGATCGTCGGCAGGTGCTGGGACTTGGCAACACGGTTGAGTTGTTGCAGCATTCGGCCGGCGCCGACAGGATCGACTTCGATGCGTTCCATGAGTTGTCGAAGCGTCTGGTGAGGATCCGCACAAAGATCTTCGTACCGCACCAGATGGATACGCTCCTTGAGCTGAGGGTGCTCCTGGCGCAGCGTCTGCACAAAGCCATAGAGTTCCTTCCATTGGATGGCGTAGCCCACATACTCCTCGCCGTTCGCCCAGGCATCCAGAATCCGATCTCCCTGAACACCGTCCAATCGAATGGGGAGGCGTTGTGGTCCGAACTCGAAATGGCCCGCTGCTTCCAGGTAACGGGGCACGCGCGGATCGGCGGCGGCATAATCGCAGAACAACTGATGCTGGCGGACGAGGGAATGAACGTGGGTCAGGGGATGTCGGATCGGTACGACGAAATGTGCGTCGGGGAACAGATGAATCAGGTACTCCATGCGAGTTACATGGTAGTTGCCTTTGGCCAGGTAGCGAGTGCCTTGGCGGATCAGCAGGATCTTTCGCAGGTGGGCCAGGTAGAACTGTTCAAATTCTGGATTGGCGTCGCGGAGAGTCAGGCGATGCAGGTCGTTCCGTGAATGGAGGTGGGGGAAGTAGGCGTGCCAGAGCGGCTCTTCCATGGCTTCCGGGTTCTCACGCGTGATCAAGATGCGATCGCGATGAGCACGCTCCAGCGGTTGCTGATTGACCGGCACGAAGTCAAGGTAGCGGTTCCAGAAGTATGGGGTCATCAGCAGCGGAAAATCGCGGTAACGGTGCGTGGCCATGCCGTCAATACTGGACAACAGTTCGAGCAGCAGCGTTGTGCCAGAACGAGCCAGCCCCGTAACAAACACGGGCTTGTCGAGCGTCAGGCCGTCCAGTTCCGCACGCAGGTATCGCGTCTCCCAGCGGGCTGCACGCCGGAGTAGTGGCTGACAGCTCTGACAGAAACGGATCAGGAAATAGTCGGCAACGCGGATCTTCACAGGTGGTCCGTTTGTGGGCGATGAGCTCTTACCGAATCAGCGAACTCGATGCGGCAACGGTATGCAATGACGAATGACGAAGTAACAAGGACGAATGGAATGACGACGTACCCAATGACGAAGTAACTTGCCAGGCAAGCGCGCGTCGACTTGCTTCTGGCGGGACTTCGTACCATGCGGCGTGCTTTCACCCTTGGCAGTGGCGCGCCGCCGAATCACGATCGCTTAGTCCGTCGACTGATCGGGACGAAGAGGGCTCCTAGTGCAATGGCCACGAAGAAGACGAATTCCCAATCACTCAAATAGGGCCAGAGAACGTTGTCGTCACCCCGATCCGGCTGAACGAGCAGCCACCGCAAGTTACCGGGGGGACGTTCCTCGCTCATTGTCCTGAAGCCGAGCAGGGCGAAGGAGAGCCGGCCAGTCCAACGCGAAGCATAGGCGTGTTTATGGATCAACGTGCTACAGCGTAGTCTTCCCTCAGGGAGCGAGAAAACGACTGGTTGCTCCAGCCCAACGGCGGTTTTCACACGGTTCTCGTGCGGTTGCAGGCTAAGCGGACTTTGTTCCTGTGCGGGGTCTCCCGGCCACTGGATCGTCACCTGTTGTGATGGCGCCATGAGAACGAACACGGCGGAAGGACACGTCACTCGAACGGCGGCGATCGAGAAGAGCCACCAGCTAAGGATGATGGGGACAAGGGCTGCTATCATCAGCACCAGGTTTCGCGCCAAGTACCGCCCGAGCACTGGCCACAGGGCAATGTACTGGCGCAGGAAGTCACGCTGTTCGTCCGCGGCGACGAGCAGCTCGCTGAACCTCTTGACGCGGGGCCAGAAATCCGTGGCGGGAAGTCGTGAGGAGCAGATTACTGACAGGCTCGCCGCAAGAAAGCCCGAGGCGAATCCCGCTGCGCTCGCCAAGAGCTCCAGCAAACTCATCAACACTCCTGTTCTCCCAAGCTCTGCGGACCGTTGTGTCTGGCCGACGTCGAGTGTGAGGGCTCAACCGTCTGGTTGTTTGACGTCGTGCACTCGCGGCGTTTGCGCAGCCACGATCGCACCAGACGGATCGGATAGAGAATTGGCCCCAGCAATGCGAGGAACACGACGCACGCTACGGCCAACAGGGCCCCGAGCATGCTCAATCCGGCTCCAGGGCCGACGTAGCCCAGCAGGAAACATTCCGTCAACTCGGATCCGACCAAGCAACTCTGATGAGCCAGCTGAACCGATGTCGAGCCTGCCACTGCAGCAAGGGACGAAGTCAGGAGTAATCCGCGCAGTACCATCATGGTGACTTTCGTGGCTGCAGGAAGGGAGGGGAGTTGACATACATGGCCGTGTTAATCCCCGCGCGTTGTCCATCCTCGTCGGGATGAACGTAGATGTACTCCCACAGCACTTCGCCGGTCTGCAGATCGATTTCCCACACCATGCTGCTGCGAGTGACAGCCATCAGCACGCGCTGTCCGTTCGGGTGGATGTCGAGATGGCCGGAGTTGAGTGTCCGGCAGCGATCCGGAATGGCCACTCCAGGACGAGGAAACATCGTTTGGGGCTGTCCCCGCTGAAAGTCGACCAGGACGAGCTGCGTGCCGCCTTGCTGCTGATCACCCCCCAGGTTGTCCAGCAGCAGCACTCCGTCTTCATAGAAACGGGGACTGTGTTGCCCGACGGTCGCTCCCGCCGTCATCCACTTGAACCGATGGGAAGTCGCGTCGAGTATGCCGACCGCGTTGATGTTGCGGAACGATACCAGCATGTCTTCGGGCGAGAGCCACGGGTGGCGGCGAGCGAACTCCGGGCCCGCCAGTTGTACATCGTTCAAATGCAGCGGGTCGTCCGTCGGCACATCGGCCGATTCGATGGCCGAGTTCGGACGCGTCATGAGACCCGCCCAGCCGGATTCAAACAGCGCTTCGAGCATCGAGATCTCGTCCAGTACATTCCCGTCAGGGTCGAGGACCAGGATCACGTCGCTGTAAATCTTCCCACCATCGGAAACGATCCTGGCCTTGGTATCGGCGATCGGTATGGGGGATTCGACGATGCGCAAAGCCGGAACGAAAATGCGTCCGTCTGAGGCAACTGTGAACCAATGGTGCGTTAGCAGCTCTCTCTTCCAGAGGAGGTTTGAGTTGACGTCGAAGCGGGCAATTCCGACCGCAAAGGGAAAGGTATTTGAAGCGTGGAAGGTGACCAGCAGGCTACCGTCATCATACAGGTGCATCCCCACGGGATAGGCTGCCCCCGAGATGCCTGGAATGTTGGTTACCTGCTGCAAGTGGCTCCAGTGTGCCGGGTCATATTTCCAAAAATGGCGGACTGTTCCCTCGCGGTCCAAAATCCAGGCCAAGCACCCGGATTCGCAGAGGTTCTTCAAATAGCCAGGTCCGCCACTGACCAGAATCAGTTCGTGACCGCTCGCTTCGTCGTCTGCGGTGAGTCGCCGAGCCGTCGGGGCCAGTACATGCATCTGGTAGGTACTGAGTCCGCCATTGGGAGGAGCCTGACCGGTTTCCAGGATCGCCGCAAACGCCGTGCGCGCATCGCGAATGATGGCATAGGGGAACACCTGATAACGTGCTGTCGCCAAGCCGTAGGTGAAGCAGATGCAGCATAAGCTGAACAACGACAACACCTTCGGCAAGTGCCTCTTAATTCTTGCCAAAGACATCGGCAGTGCCTCGACGCAAAAGAAGGCGGCGGCCGCCTCCAGACAAAGCGGTCCCGTTCCCGAAGTCTCTCTATCCCAGTCTCTTCAGCTATCTCAGGGCAGTGTACGAGCGTCACGCTCTGCGCACGACCTGTCGCGCCGTGAAGATGCACGCGTGTGACGGCGCGCACCGGAGTATGCGAGGTATCGCGCGGCGGCCATGGATCCGATACACATTCCAAAACCCCGGTCCGAACCGGAAGTTTCGCTCCTTTCGACCTGATCGGGACGAAATCGTCCGGATCCGCTGGATCGGTGCCACCTTGGGAATGGTTTCGTGTGTCGGTCTGGCAGGACTGGGGGCACTCCTTACGACGTTCATTTACGCGGGCACGTGATAGCACTGCTGTGGGGGATTACTCCATTTCTCATCACGCGGATTCTGCCTGTGGTTGCGCTGTTGCGGAGCGACGACGGTCACTGGGGCCATTCACTGTTCAGCCTGCTCCTGGCCATCCTCCCGGCTGCCTATGCGATGCGCACGTTGGAGTTCGGGCTTCCTCCGCAGACGCGTGAGAGCGAACCGGCCTTGCTCCAGTCGATCGCTCTGCAGAAGGTACGTGGTATTGTGCTGTGCAGGATGGCACATGCTGCTGAGCGTGCGCACAGCACAGAGCGTGCGGCGAGAGGTTGCTGAGCGTGTCGCCACTCCGGATGCAGAGCTGCTCGCCTACATCGCTCGGCTGCGTGGCGCTCGGCTGCGGCGCAGCGAGGAAGGGGACTGGAACGAGGCGGCGAGGATGGTCAGAAGGTGAGGCCCAGTTCTTGGCCTACGTCAAACACGAACTGCCGCGACTGATCGTACTCCTGCTGGTTCTGCATATGTTCAATCATCAGGGGAACGTCAGGCAGCTTTGCCAGCCGACTCAGGTAGGTGCGGTAATCGAGCTTTCCGGTGCCGAGTACCACTTCCTTGAAATGGACCTGCATGTCGAGTTCCCAGGCCACGTCTTTGGCGTGGCAACTGACGATCCACGGAGCGAGTTGGTCGAAGCACTCATTGAGCAGTTCCGTGTTCTGATAGAAGCGGGCGGGGCTATTGATGAGATTGCAGGGGTCCAAGTGGACACCGAATGCGGGGCGATCGACGGCGCGGATCATTTTCAGATAGCTGTCGGGGCTGTCGGGAAGCGCCCACCCCATCATTTCGTAACAGAACTTGGCGCGTGTCGGCTTCACGGAGTCGATGATTTTGCGGGCGTTCTCGACCGCGGCTTCAAAGTGCCTGTCCGACAGGTTCTCAGGATGCGGTCCGAACCATGAGTCGGTACTGAATGAGCCAGCGATGTCGACACAGCAGCGCGCTCCGACCGCATCGGCCAGCGCGAGTCCTTCGCAGACGAATTCCAGATTCTGCTTCTGTTCGACCGGATCGGCCGCCAGGAGGTTTTTCCATCGCCCTACCTCGGCAAGCACCACATCGTGTTGGGCGAAGGCCTTGGCTACTTCCGCGATGCGCTCTCGGTCGTGGAGTTGGAGGGTCGGGCAATAGGCGGCGCGGAGCCCGAGTTTCCGGTGAGCCAGGGCCAGCTCCTCGGGGTCTTCCGGGGGATCGAAGAGGGGAGCGCCCAGGCGGAGCGAACCGGGGGAGGATGCCGGCTCGGCGGTTGCGAAACCTGGTCGAGCTGTGCTCGAGTGTGACAGGGCGGCAACGGTCGCGGCTGAGGCCCACAGGAACTGGCGTCGGCTCGGCGTGGAATGTCTCATGACAGCCTCCGGTTCAGAATTCCGTATGTTGGCGAATCGAGTGGTGGCTTACGATTCGGCTGCATTTACGTCCCCATGTGCTATTGGAAGCCGAACCGGGCGGTGGTCGGTGACAACGGCCAGGGTGCCCCTCGGCACCGTCGCGTCGGTCCCACAGCCCACCGTGATACGCATCACTCATAGCATGGATCTGGAGCCGTGTACACCTGTAGCAGGGCCGACGAGTTCTGACGGATGTCGAATCGAGTTGACCTGCGGGGGCAAAAGGAGTAGCCTGGACCGGCATGGGGGCCTGCTATGCCTTGTTGGTGTAGGAGGGCTCAGGTTGAACAACCGTGTCAAATCTGGTCGGAGGGTTGTGACATGGTGGGAGCCATCGGCAAGCGGGATATTCTGGCCCATCCGTGGGTCACAGTTCGCTGTTTCGGCTGGCGCGTGTTTCTCCGAGCACTTGTGGCGCGGCGCGACACGACGTTCCTGTCGCTTCTGACGGACTCGGAAGTGCTCAAGCCTGCTGGCGAAGGAGTTCCGGAGTTCGTGGCACGGTGTGTGGAACTCGAACTCAAAGCCAGCCGCATCTATTCGGCATTGGCGCGGCGATTCGCTGACCAGCCAGGAATTCGCGACTTTCTTGCGGCGCTGTCGGTCGAGGAAGACATTCATGCCGAACTGCTCGAACTGGCTGAAACGGCAGCGAGTCGGGAACGGTGGGATGAGAGCCAAGTCGCGCGGTGGCGCGAGGTCATCCCTGAGTTGGAGCGGGAGATGGAAGCGGCCGAGGGTGCGGTCGACGAGATCCATTCACCGCGTGAGGCGTTGCAGCGTGTGATCGACATTGAGTCGTCCGAGATCAACGATGTTTTCGCTGGAGTGATGGCTGCCAGTGACTCAGCCTTCGTCAGGCGATTGCACGCTTTTCACCAGGTGGAAGTGCGTCATCTCCACTTCATTGGCGAGAGGATCGCTCAACTGGAGCCCGATTTGGGCGCTGCTGGCCGATCGCTCCAGCGGCGATTTCCGCGGACGATTCACCGCACTGCCGTCTAGCCAGGCGGGACTCCTGGGCAGCGTCGTCGCGTTGCTGCGATGCGATGCTGCGTGGCGGGGCCGTTCCGGCGGCCCGGCCGATATTCTGCTGCGTTCTCTCCTCGCAGCACCCCGCGCTCTAGCCGGTAGAATCGTATCATATGGTGGAGTTTCGCGCACGCCTACAATCTGTATTCGGACACAATAGTCATGTCGTGGAAACGCCGCGCCGATGCAATTGGATACTACGGAGATGTACTGTCAGCAGGATGCACTTGACGAAGCCGGAGGTGATAACTCGACGTTTCAGGAGCTGTAACGTGGTCACCAAATCAATGGCATCGACGCCGTTTGGCAAGAAACTCATCTACAAGATCAATGGTGAGTGCATCTGGTCCGAGTATCTGCCCTGCTCCCCCGTCGCGAAAGCGTCGCATGCTATCAGCTTTCGACGACGTGCCGAGCACATGCTGGGGAGCATCAAGCGCGGCTTTCGTCTGGCGATGTTTCTCCGCGCGACCTAAGGTCTCGGTTCGCCCCGGGCAATCTATCCGCGAAGCAGAGGGGATGTTGGTTGCACTCTCGTGACGGCCATCATTACCATCTTTTATATCGCAGCGCCGGATGCGCACTATTGAGCGCCTCCGAAGTGGCTCGAAACGGCGATCGCATCCCCTTCGCGGTTCAGCATCCCTCCTCGCAGTTCAAAGGAAATGGAACCTGTCCTCGCTGGCGGTGAGATATCGACACGCCGAGAGTCCGCTCACCCCTGTTTGCACGACACCCTCAGGTCAGGGCGTCACGTTGCGAGACACGGTCACGTTGCGAAACACGAGGGTGGGCAGAACGGGCCCGCCGGAAAGCGGCGATCGGCATGCTCGCAGGTGAGTCTGCGCTGCAGACATCGAAGGGCGCCGGACCAACGTCCTGGCCCTGAATTCGCGAAACCGGTCACGTCCATGGCCAGTTCAATCAATCATCAGGCAGAAGTCGCACCCGTGATGAAAATCGGGTACGATGCGGCCATGCCACTCATCTTCCGAGAGCATGAGCACCGGATCACCCGGCTCGTCCCCGCCGAAGTGAATCCTCAATGAGTTACCAACAGCCGTATCGCGTACGAATGTGGCGGTGCCTTGCATCACAACTTCCCGCTGACCGTTGCGGACCACGACCGCCAGACGCTGGCCATCAAAATCAGCCAGACTGACTCGCTTTGAACGCTCCGCACCCGCAGCGCCTGCTCCAACGTCGTGTCGTTTGTTGCTAATCATGTCACTGTTGGATCTTCGTGATCTTCTCCAGGCAGAACTGTTGGATCTCGACATACACTCCTTGTTGCACCCGCACCAAGACCCTTCCATGAGATCGCTGCTGTACGACAATCGCTTCCGAACCTTCCAGCACGCCGACGATAATCCGTACGCGCTGCCCCGGCGCCACGCTCAGGCACACCGTATCGTTTTCCGCTCGCCCAATCTGGGTGTCGGATCCGTTTGCCATCGTTTGGGACTCCTCCGAAGCAACCTCTTGCTCTTCCTCTGCCTGACATCATATACATTGATTCCCCCGGCTGTCGAGCGCATTGTGCAGTCCCCCCAACGCTTCATTCGACATCGCTCGGCGTCTATCGGTCAGCAAAACACGCCGGTCTGGACCGACTGAGCGGGACACTTGGCTGATCCTGGCCGCGGAGCCCTGGCCGGCGGCAGAACCTGACACGACAGCGTCAGTCGGCACGCATCGATAGGGGCGGGCGGGACGCCATTAGTTGGTTTGAGGAACGGGATCGGACGGGGCACCGGGATTCGGGGCGCCGCGTCGGAGCTCCCTTTCCACACTCTGGGAGTTGCCGAAGATCGTTCAAATAATGCCCGCTGTCGAAATGGGGGGCGCGACGGGAAAGGACTGGCGGGAAAGGGCCGGCAGTCTTCTCGCGGCCGACGCGGGGGGCGATCGGAACAGGACCTTTCCCGGAGTCACAGAGCCACGGAGATGCACGAGAACGAGATTGGCACTTTTTGTCGGGAGTGCGCGGTTCCTCAGCGTCTGGAGCGCGGTCGGACTCTGGCTTGATCATTGTGCGGTTGTGGGTCGGACCGAAAGGTCGGCCTCCCATGAAACGAAACTGCCCGCAGCACGAGGTGTTACGGGCAGCCTTGCGTGCGGGAATTCCACGTGACGGGTCAAACGCACGGCTCAGAATCTGCGGGTTAGGAACTCGAACAAAACGTGGATGTCGACTGGGCCAGGGGGGTGAACTCCGCTGGCAGCGCGTGGAACAATCGGTTGTGTTAGAACTCCTCAGAACTTGTATTGAACGGTCCAGTCGATGACCGTCGCCCGACCGGGCTGCGTCGGACCAGGAAGGCGATCCGCAGGGTCGGGTTCGTTCAGCGTCAGATTGTGGTAACCCGTTCGCCAGACGCTGCATTCAAGACCGGTTCGCAGGTTTTCGGTAATCTGTACAAAGACATTCGCGTAGATGCTGCGGTTATAGGTCCGGCCGACCAAGCTGTCGTGATCGTTGGGATCATCGATCCCCGCTCCAAAGTGCATCCGGGCGCAGGGAGTCAAATCGTACCAGATCTCCGCCCAGCCACCCGCGGCGCGGATCGGTTCGCGGGTGCAGGGGCAGATGCCCTGCCCTACTCCCCCTAGCAGTTGGCTGAGGTTGGTCCCATAGAAGAACTCACCGTGGGCTCCCAGACGCTGGGTCATGGGGACGTTCCAGTCACTATTAATCGACCAGGTGGGAAAGCGTGCGTCGTCGTCCGACGGGAAATGGTAAGGGCCCGGGCTTGCTCGCGAAAAGTCGAATCCAGTCTCACCGATGTGTCCTGAGACACCCAAGGTGATCGCGTCACGCGTTTCGTTTCCGCCAAAGGTGACGGCACTGCGCGCCTGGATTTCCGGCCAGCCGCCGGTCTCACGGTATACTCCATCGGAAAACGAGCCGGAGGCCAGATCGGGGACAATATTCTGTGCGAGCGCACATTGCAGTGTGAGTCGAGTGCCCTCGGCCGTGTGCAGATACCGTTCGACGCGCATCTGCGTACGGCGGAAGCCGATGTTTCCAGTGCACCATCCCACCGAGAAGTTCACGGTGCTCGGCAAGAGCGGTGACACAAGATCCCACGTTTGCCCGGTCAGAAACCGCCACTCCTCGTTCTTAGCTTCCCAGTAGACATGCCGCAGGCGGGCATCCGTCGTGTTTTCGGTCGTGAAACCACCGAGAAAGTCAACTTCCACTTTTCCGCCGCCGGTCAGACCCCCGAGTACATCGACTTCGGGGCCCGTGACATTGACGCCCACTCGGCTGCGACGGGCATCGATCACGAACGACGACTCGCCGTGCGTCTGTTCGGACTCAATCCACAGCACGAACATGCTGGGATACGTGCGACTTGACGCATAGATCATGTCGGTCCACAAAATGCCGTACGGGACCACCTTGATGGATCCCAGAACGATGCCATGGGAAGGAGCCTGCATGAATTCGTTTGCCGCCTTGGCGACGTAACCCAAGGGTTGCACCGGATGCGGATCCCACACTTCCGGTTCCGGCAACTCCGCTGGGATCGCCGAAGCAGTACTGATCGGTTCGGTGAGGACAGGCGTCGAGGCCGACTCGGGCACCGATTCCAGAAAAGGTGTCGTGGGAGCCGGCCATGGGGATGGCGTGACGGGATACAACCCCATCTCGCCCATCTCGGAGGAAGGGGGCTGTCCGAATGCGGAGCACGCGCTGGAGATTGCCAGCAACCATGCGATCGCAGACGGCCACAACGCCTTTCTCAGCACCGGCGTGATCATAAGCATGCTCATAAGCAGTTGGCGTGAGTAGTGCTTCGACACCTACTCGGTCTGACGTGGGCTCCCCCGGATCCGATTGAGTAAGGGGTACTCGTTCCAGCGCGATGGCCGCGGGCTCACGGTGATAAGTGGGGCAGACGCTGGGCGGCGTACACGTGGCAGGGCTGTAACCCACTGCCAGGCAGGTAGCGAATCGGCCTGTCCGCCAGAGATTGGTATTCGACCGTTACGATCCGCAAAATCAGATTATTCGTCACATTCTGCCAAGAAGGGCCCGCCGGCCGGCTCCACCGATGCGCCAGCGGCAGAATCGACTGCAGGGTGCGGGCTGAAGGGGCCGCGGATCCCACACTATGTGGGGACGCCGCAGGGGCGGTACGTGAGCCAGGGTGGTCGACGATGGGCGTGATGAAGATCAATCTGCTTGAGGGGCAGGATGCAGCCATCGTGTGAAATGGGACAGCAGCGTAAAGAACCCGAGCAAGGCGAAGAACGTCTTGCATTGCTGAAAAACCGAGTCTCCGGCGACATCCTTCCAGGTGAACGTAGTGGCGTGGATTGGTGGTGCGGAGCCTGAAGGAGGTGGCTCCAGAGTCGATGGGCCCGAACCCTGTGTGGGGAATCGCGGAGGTGGTTGCAGGGACGCCAGCTGATTGCCATCGGGCTTTGCTCGATGGGGTTCGGCAAGAGGTGTCAGGCGCGGCGAGGTCTCTCGTTGGGGCGCTGACTGAGGCAGATTGGCCAGACGCCCTGACGTGTTGGGGGCCGCGGCTGACGCGGCCAGGGTTTGCGGGAAGTCAGCCTCGTGCGTAGGGGGCCAGGCGGAGGCGAGGAACTGGTGAACACGACCAGCGTAGCTCCCGGAGGTGGTTCCACCTCCCGATCCGAACAGCACACCTGCCAACTCGCCGGACATATTGAAGATGGGGCCACCCGAATCCCCTTGGCGAGCAGCTACAGAGACTTCCACCATTTCAAAAGGATGTCGCTCGCTGGGAGCAACATACTGCGTGCACCGTCCGATTACCGCTCGGTAATTCCCGGGTCCATACCCGGCGATCGTCAGCGGGTCGCCGGGCTGCGGCGCTCGCGACGCAATCGGGACCGGAGTAGCCTGGGGGCGCCAGATGAGCAGTGCCGCCAGGTCCCAGTCTCGATCGATGCGTAACACACGCGCCGCCGAACGAAAACCGTCTGGGAACGTCACGTGGATCGGGCCAGTTGCATCGCGTACGACATGCCAGTTTGTTACCACCAGTGCGAAACGTTCACGCAGGTCGACCAGCGTTCCGGAGCCGTGAGACATGCCGTCCGGCTCGACCACCGAGACGCGGACGACGGCGGGATGCGGTTGTTGAGGGTATTCCATCGGCCGAGCCCACGGCCAATCGACGCCTGCCGCCGGGCTGACAGTCGCTGCCATTAGCAGGCAAGCCAGCACAAGGAGTCTTGCTCCGCAGTCGCGTGATTGCGGTGGGCGAGCGGTGAGGACGCGCACCGACCAGAGACGGGGCGCTGCCAGGCGGACCAACATGGAGGTGGGCGCGTGGGCGTTCATTGAGGCTTGGGTTTCCGCGCTTCCTCGTTCTGAAGAATCATTTTCAGGAGTCGCGCGCGGATCTCATCGGTCTCCGCAGTGGGCTTGGCTTCCCTCACGGGCTCCTTGGTCGACTGTTCCAGGACCCTGTACATGTACCTGCTCCCACTTCAATAGGGCCGCTTCTCAGGCCGCGATCGGGCGGCCACCTCGGAGTTCCTCGTCACGGGCTGGGAAATCCTTCCCCTCGTTGTACCGCTGCTTGAGTCGCTCGAGCTCCGCTCTTAACGCGTCTTCGGCCAGCTTGGTCAGCGTCAAGCGTGCCGGTGGACCAGCCAGGAACACGGCGGCATTTCTTGCCGCATCCAGAATGTCGCGAGGAAGATAGAGAGTGGCTCGCACCTTCGCGATTTCGTGAAACGGCATACGTTCAGTTCCTTTTTGCTGGCTGTCATGTCGCTCTCACGCAACAAGGGCTCATGAATCCTATCGGAAGTTCAACCCCTGTTTCGGCAAACGTCTGACGTTCTGCCTCACGGTCGGCGTCATCCGCACGGTTTCACGGACTGACAAACTTTCTCTTTTGCATCGCTCCGCCCCCATTACTCCTGTGGCCAGCAGGCTCTGCTGCGTGGAGGCTATGCCACGTCGCATCGCACAGGGAGACGAGGGCCGCACCGAGTCGAGCGGCACCATCTGGTATTTTCTCGGCGATTGGGGACAATCGACACCGATCGGACCACCGGACCGGACCGCACAATTCGTCTGGCCGGTGCGTACCAACGGCAGGGGGGCTGGTATGCCCGAGGAAACGACAAGCCTGGCGAGATCGAGCGAGCGGTGGCGTTGGGGTGCGGCAGGTAATCCAGCTGACACAGATATACAGATATATTGCGATGTGGGTCGGCGAATGAACCTGGCGCCAGCCATATTCCTGACGGTCTCTGTGGCACCTGGAGGTTGGAGGTAGCATTCCACCACACGGGTGGGGGCGACACGGGCGGAAACGGCTCCCGATAGTGAATCCTATTTCTTCTGGATGGTCATAAGGTGATGAGCGGCAATTCCCGAAAGAAAACTGTTGCTGGCTGGCAAATAGCCCTGTTCGTGGGAATGGTACTGGTGGGTGGCGTTGTCGCCTACGTCGTCTATCAGCAGGCACATCCGAAGCGACCTGGGGGAGCTGGTGACGGAGGGGATGGCCAGGCGACCAAGGGAACACCTCAGCTCACGCAACCGGAGGCGTTAGCCGCGGTTGAGCTGAAGGACCAGTCGATCGGGCACCTGGAGAACGGACCGGGGAAGGTGGAGGCACAGGAAGGGAGTGCCAGTGGACTTGAGCTGGCCGCGACAGGATTTGAGCAGCTTGTCCAGTGGCTGCCGACCGAGCGTCTGCCGGCACAAAATCTGGCGATCACCCGACTTCTCATGATGCGCGCCGCCGAGACGAATCTCGGTCCGGCCCGCGAGCAAGCGCGGGCGGCTGCCAAGCAGCTTATCGATCTGCAGCCCGATTGGGCCGTGGCCTATTGGTTGGCGGCCCTGGTTGAGTTGGAGCTGGATGCTGCCAATCCCGATGCCGTGACGGACGAGATGCGGCAGCAGGCCGTGAAGTTTCTTGATCGCGCCACCCGACTGGACTCATCCAACGTGGTTTTCTGGAATGCGTTGCGCGAAGCGGCCACGTCGCGCGACGGCCAGCCGACCGATCTGTCGCGCACCGCACTGGAACGCGCCTTCTCGCTCAGTCCGCGCAACATTTTTCTGTTGACGGAGATGCTGATGGCGCAGAACGCCGCTCAAGACGCGGCCATCGTGGAAACGCTGACCGTTGCTCGCCAGGTGCTGGAACCGCTGGTGGAGCCGTTCAAGCGACGCAGCCGGCTTGACCTGGGCGACCAGATTGACAAGGCGGTCGAGGGGGTCAAGTCGGGTCAGTGGAATGCGGTCAATGCGAGTGTGCGGCTGATCTGCAATTTGATCCGACCGGAGGAGATTGCCAAGGCCGATATTGCGCGTGTGCAAGTCCATCCATTGGAATTTGTGGAGCACGAGTTCAGTCCGGAGTTTTATCAGGCTTATGGTCCGTTTCGACCGGAGTGGGCGGAGACAAGTGTCGTGAAGCTGACGTCCGTTCCGGACGATCTTCTGGCTCAGGCGACCGATGTGGTCGACGTGAAGGCCCTCGATTTCACCCTCAATGGGCTTGTCGATCTACTGGTATTGCAACCGGGGCGACTGCGGCTCCTGGGACGCACCGCTTTAGACCAGCCGTGGCTCGAGCTGGCCTCGCTCGAAGTCCCGCCTGGCATGCGGGGGATCTTGGCAGCCGATCTGGATCTGGACGAGCGTAAGAGTCAAGCGGCCCTGGCCGAAGGTGCTGCTGGGGACACGTCGGGCATGCCATTCGACCGGGTTCTCTCGGGCACTGCTACCTGCCATCAGGCCGATCCCGACATCGTTCTCTACGGAGAAGAAGGGGTCCTGTTGATCCGCAATGATTCCGGCAAGGAGGGAGCTGAGACGCCGCTGGTCATCGTGCAGGACTCTCCTTTGCCAACCCTCTCGAGTGTCACGTGCGGCGCGCTGTTGGATCTGGAACACGATGGCGACCTCGACCTGGCTTTCTCGTCGGCCCAAGGTGTGTCGTTCTGGGAGAATGCCGGTGAACTGCGATTCACAGACATCAGCCGATTCTCGCAGTTGCCGTCTGCCCAGACGCCGCTGACGAGTATGGTGCCGGTCGACTGGGATCGTGATGCGGATATTGATCTGGTTGTGGGCGAGCCGAGTGGTAACGTCACCGGATGGCTGATGAATCTGCGGCACGGTGAGTTCATGTACGTACCGTTTGACCAGGTGTACGAGCAGTTGCGCAAGCCGGAGCGTCTGGCACTGTTGGAGGCGGACGGGAACGTGTCGTGGGATCTGCTGTCGGCCAGTTCAACCGGCAGCAGCCTGTTTCTGACGGCCACTCCGCGCAGCGGCCTGGTCACGTTTCTGCGGAGTGAGACGGTCAGTGAGCAACCGGCCACGGGGGTTGTCACGTGGGATTTTGACAACGACGGCTACCGCGACGCGGTGTTATGGGGAGACCGTGGATTGCAGATCCTGCGAGGCGGTCCGAAAGGCACGTTCGCTGCCGCGCAGCCGCTGCAGGGAGAAGTGCCTGGTTCGATACGGGCTGTCGCGTGTCGAGATCTGGATCGGGACGGGGATCAGGATCTGGTAGTGGCCGCCTCGTCGGGAATTCAGCTCTGGATTAACGACGGGAGCAGCGGCAACCAATGGCTGACACTCTATCCCATGGGCCAATCGGACAATAAGGGCAGGTGCAATCACGATGCGATTGGCAGTCTGGTCGAGCTGCGAGCCGGGGGATGGTACCAGGCGCAGGTGATTGATGCGCCGATCGTCCACTTCGGATTGGGTGATCAGCAGAAGGTGCAGCAGTTGAGGATCGTGTGGACCAACGGAGTGCCGCAGGATATCGTCGACTTGTCGGGGAGCGTGGCGATTTGCGAACCGATGTTGCTCAAAGGCTCGTGTCCGTTCGTGTATACCATGGTCGGCGGCGAGTTCTCGTTTCTCACGGACTGTCTGTGGGCCGCCCCGATCGGTCTGCAGACGGCCCAAGGGACGCTCGCTCCCACGCGCAGCTGGGAGTATCTGCTGGTGCCGGGAGAGCGGTTGACACCTCAGGATGGTTCGTACTGGATCATGATGACGGAGGAATTGTGGGAGGCTGGCTATTTCGATCAGGTTCAACTGATTGCCGTGGACCATCCTGCGGATGTTGAGGTCTATTCGAACGAGAAAGTCGGACCACCCGATATCGCGAGTTTCAAGATTCACACGGTGAGTCGGCGCCGCACGCCGATCCGGGCTGCCGACTCCAGCGGCCGCGATGTGCAGCAGAAGTTGCAGAGTCGGGACGGCGATTTCGTGAAGCCGTTTGACGAGCGGATTCGGCAGGGGCTGGCTCCTGAGCACTACGTCGAACTCGATCTGGGACCTTTGGGCAATCCCCGCGAGATCCTGCTCTACCTGACCGGCTGGATCTATCCCACCGATACATCGCTCAATGTGGCGTTCTTTCAGAATCCTGAGGTGGACGGACCGCGGATGCCCTCGGTCTGGGTTCCGGATGCGGACGGCCAATGGAAAGAAACGGTAGCCTACATGGGCTTTCCCGGAGGAAAGACCAAGACCATTGTGGTCGACCTGTCGCGCGCCTTCCTGACGGAAGATTACCGCGTGCGGATCAAGACGACCGCGGAGATCTATTGGGATGAGGCGTTTTTCACGGTCAACGAACCGCAGGTTGAATTACGGCAGACGGCGTTGGAGCTGCAGTCAGCCGAATTGAACTACCGGGGGTTTTCGCGGGAGTTGCCGCGGAGCGATGAAGCACCTCAGATGTATGATGCCTCACATGTCCGTCGCGCAGCCGCCTGGCCACCGATGCGAGGGAAGTTCACACGCTATGGCAACGTGACCGCACTGCTCGCCGGAAGTGACGACATGATGGCAGTCATTGGTGCAGGGGATGCGATTACGATCCGCTTCGCAGTTCCCGAGCAGCCGGTACCGGAAGGTTGGCGACGTGATTTCCTGCTGCACAGCGTCGGTTGGGACAAGGATGCGGATCTCAACACGGTCTATGGGCAGTCGTCCGATCCGTTGCCGTTTCGCGAGATGAAGAGTTATCCGTTTGGCATCGACGATGCACCTCCTGATTCGGCCGAGTACCGCGACTACCTGCGCCGTTACCAGACGCGGGAACAAGATACGCAGTTGTTCTGGCGCCGCTTGAAGCTGGATGCCGCCACTCCGTGAACGGCCCGACGCGATTCATAACTCAGCGATATCGGCCTGCGACTGTCCCAGTAGAACGACGAGCGAACCAGGAGATTGGCTCGATGAACAGCCCGCATCCGTACCTTGAGGTGAGCTGCCGATCGTGCGGCTACCGCCGCGTCCTCGGACCGGTGCAGATGCTCGAACAACTCCGTCACGACGGGCTGCTCAAACGCGCGAAGGAACCGGCCAGAGACGTGATCCAAGAGTTGTTTGTTTCGCGTCTTGACCGACTCCCCTGCCCCACCTGCGGTGTCTCCGGACTGCAGTGGGGTCCGGCAGAAGAATGGAACGATGCGGACTGGGATGATGCTGTCCCTGTGGCTGGCCGAGCCTGCGAAGTCTGTCGCCGTCCCATCTCACCGGAACGGTTGGAGGTGTTTCCCGACACACGTCGGTGCCGAGACTGTCAGCAGTCGGCGGACCGGGGCGAGGATTCGGCCGAGCCCGAGTATTGTCCGCGATGTGGAGCGATCATGCAGTTGCGTCTGCAGCGGGGCGCCGGGATTGCGCGCTACGAGATGTATTGTTCCGACTGCCGACGCTGACAAATCAGGCCGGCACCGCGTTCGGGCGCAGGCGGCGTGGTGAATCCACCGAGATTACCCGGTACTCGTCATCTCTCTCTTTCTCGCGTCGCGGCTGGGCCGCCGGTGAGGATCCCCAGCCCCCAAGGAAATGGTGCGTGCGACGCTGAATTCTCGTCAAGCCAGGGGTGCCGCGTCCGTCGCGCTGGCCAGGGGGCAGTTGCGAAGTGCCAGCGGTCGGTTGTCCCACTGCTTTGCATTATCGCTGAATATCAGTCAGAATATCGCAGTAGCAGTCGGCGGAAGCCGTTCAGGGGCGCTTCGTGCCGCTCGACTTTTGGAACAGGAGAAGACGTTATGAATCTGGTCCGCACAACCACGACTGTTTGTCTGATGTGCATGTTCGCGTCGGGCCTGACGTGGGCCCAAGAGGAGCGTCCCGCCGCGGCGCCAGCAGGTGGAGCTGCGGTCACGCCTTCGTCGCCGCCGCCTGGCACCGACGTGGCCGGCGAGCAGACATCTGCCGATGATCCCTTCGGCTTGAATCCCAAGCCGCGAGTGAGTAAGGCAGAAGTCTCGGCGGCCACTTTGGATCAAGCTGCCGGCAACGTCCAGGCAGAATCTCCATCGGTCCTCGCTACCGATGCTGGAAGCGAAGCAGTTCGCCGGATCGAAGCGGCGCTGCAGTTGCCCATGGCAGTGGAGTTCCATGAAAGTCCCTTGGCAGAGGCTCGATCGTATCTGCAAGAGGCCGCCAAGATTCCGATCCTGATCGACAGGAAGAGTCTCGACGAAGTCGGCCTGGGATCGGATACACCGGTGACCATCTCGATGCAGGGAGTGTCCTTGAAATCGTTGCTGCGCCACATGCTGGGCGAGCTGGATCTGACCTACATGGTACGCGACGAGGTGCTGGTGATCACGACTCCGGGTGATGTGGAAAGACACCTGCTCTTACGTTTCTATCCGGTCGCTGACTTCGCCGTCGTGACCAGGCCCCCGCTTCTTTCGAACCAGCCGCTCAGCCCTTTCCAATCCATTGCAGAGCTGATTCGGAAGCACGTTAGCCCTGATTCGTGGGACGAGGCGGGGGGGGCGGGTGGCCTGTTGATCAATGATGCGGGAAAGTACATCGCTATCGATCAGACGGCCCCTGTACACGAACGCATTGAGGCTCTCCTGGCCACGCTGCGTCAAGCTCGCCACGTCAGCCTCACAGATCCCGCCGCCCCTCGGTCGTTTTCCGTGGTGTCTTCGACCAGTGCGGCGGCCGATGCCCGCATCGGCGCGCAGTTGCTGCAGAACGTCGATCTGGCCTTCAATGAAGCTCCTCTGAGTGAAGTCGTCGCGTTCGTTCAGGATACGGCGAGCATTCCGATCTTGATTGACCGCAAGGCCCTGGACGATGTCGGGCTGGGAACTGACACTCCCGTGACGCAAAGTCTACACGCGATTTCACTCCGCTCGGCACTGAGAATCCTCTTGAGAGATCTCGACCTGACGTTCGTCGTTCAGGACGAAGTACTCGAGATAACCACTCCAGAGGACGCCGAAACCTGTCTTCTTAATCGTGTGTTTCGCGTGGATGATCTGATTGTGCAGACCAATTCGGACGAAGCGCCGCGCGAACTCCAACGTCAGGTCAAGACGCTGGAGACGCTCATCGGCGATATGGTCCTCCCCGATACCTGGGATGAAGTGGGAGGAGCCGGAGCTCTTACCTCCATCGCCCCCTGGGGTATCATCGTCGTGTCGCAGACCGACGACGGGATGGAGCAGATAGAGGATCTGTTGGCAGCAGCGCGGAAGGTGCCCACCATCGCGTCGGAGACCGCGGAAGGGGTGGCACTTCCGAACCCATTTAGCGATGAGGGCCTGGCAGTTGCAGCCGAGAGCGACGCGCTTGTGCTGCGCGCTTATCCCGCTGTCGCCGGCATTCCCACCGCCGAGCTTACCGCGCTGATTACCGGGACGGTACGTGGCCAATGGCAGCAACATACTGGCAGCTCCAGCATCTTTCCGGTAGGCCAGTGGCTGATTATTCGGCAGACCCCCGCGGCTCACGCCGAAATCGACGAACTGCTGCAATCGTTGCGCACACTTAGCGTCGGTGGTCTGGGCGGCTACTCGGGCGCCGGTATCGGGATGGGAGGTGGGTTCTTCTAGCAGCCGCGGACGAACGTTTCGTTCTCATCGTTGGCACGCAATGCATGGTTGAGCTGACCCTCGGGTTGGCTCACAGGTTCGTGACGTGTGTCTGTTCGCGTAGCACGCGGGCACACCAGGTCATCGTCCTCCGCCGGGGTGACGACGGGGGGATTGCGCGCCGTCAATCCGGTCCGACAACATGTGCTGCCCGGGCCTCGCCATGGATATCTGGCATCATCTGCTCTCTGGTTGTGGCGGATGAATCGTTTTTTTTCTGAGCATTCTTTGCACCGTCGGTTCAAGATCGGCGTGTATCGAACGAATCAGGTTCGTTTGCTCGAGTGCGCCAACTCCGAAGGGGTGAAAGGGTGAGGGGCAAGTTGTTCTGATGCAGTGGTACGGTCGCGTTGCGAGGTTATGAATACTCGTCAGGGGTACGAGTTTTTCTCGAGTAGCCGCGGAAACGTGGCGGCCCTTCGACCGTGTCTCAACGATGTGGTATGTTCAGCGTTGCGTGCGGGAGGCCGTCGCCGGAGGTATCTGCCCGCGGGTCCACCAAGCGATGTTTTGTTAGGGAGGGTTACGATGATGGCACCTGGTATACCGTTCTTTCCCGGGTTGGTTCAACTGCTGATCATGTTCGCTCTGGGGTCTGGGATCGGAGTACCCTTGGGTGTTCCGCCCGCGAAGCCCGACCCGATGATGGCGCAAGTGGCGCCTGAGAAGTGCCTCTATTACACCAGCTGGGCGGGCATGGCGAAGCCTGATCCCCAGAGTGCCAATCAGACGGAACAGCTGCTGGCTGAACCGGAAATTGAGGCATTTGCCCAGGAAGTGGAACGCGCGATTCGTCAGGCGATCCAGGATCAGACTGCCCGCATGCCGAATCCGGGGGAAGCGACAGCGATCCAGCAGATCCCGACGCTGGTCAAGACCTTGCTCACGCATGCCTCCGCTCTGTTTGTGGAAGATGTGGCGATGGGGCCCGCCGGGATCAACGCCAAGGGCGCGTTGGTTGTCAAACTGGGAGATGAACAGAAGGAAGTGCAAAGTGCGGTGGAGAAGATTATCGCTCAGATCCCCGTACAGGCCGTGCGACGCGTCAAACTGCAGGGGATCGAGTGTGTGCAGGTCGAACTGCCCAACAAGGTGGCGACCATCACTCTAGGCTACCAGAAGGATTACCTGATTCTGGCCGTGGGCGATAAGAGCTTTGAGGGAGTACTGGCACGGTCTGCCGGTCAGCCACCCAAATGGTTGAGCGATGCGATGGCCACGTTTGACATTCCGCGCGTCAGCACGATCGCCTATGCGGATGTAGCGTCGATCATGAATCTCATCGCAGGTGTGGCCGGGCCCGAGCCCGCACGCATGATCGATGTGCTCGGACTCCGATCGCTCTCCACGGCGATCAGTGTCAGCGGGCTGGACGAGACCGGGTTTGTATCGCGGACCAAAGTGCTGGCCAAGGACACCAACACGGGACTGGGAGCCCTGCTGAGTGACAAGGCGCTGACAGCCGACGACCTGTCGGGCATTCCGCTGGACGCCTCCATTGCCGGTGCACTGCGGCTGGATCTGAAGCAGGCCCTGGACCAAGGACTCGAACTGTTAGGGGAAGTTGATCCACGCGCTTCCGAAGGGATTCGCCAGGGGTTGCAGCAGATGGAGCAGCCGCTGGGAATGAGCATCGCAGACGATCTGCTGCCGGCGCTGGGGGATGTGTGGACCCTGCATGCCGCCCCCAGCGGAGGAGGTTTGTTAGCCGGGTGGACACTGCGGGTGAGCATCCGTGACCAAGAGAAAGTCGGTGATGCCCACGACCGAATCCTCAAAATGGCTCAAGCGGTCCTGCAACAGCAGGCTGGTTTCGACGGACGAGGAGTGCCGAAGATACGCGAGTTCACCTGTGCCGATCAGACGGCGTACTCGCTGGAGATTCCGGAAGCCGAGTTCGTGGTGACTCCCTCGTGGTGTCTGACAAAGACACACCTGGTCGTCACGCTGCTGCCACAGACGCTCAAGTCTTATCTGACGCAGAAGCAGGACGAGTCGATTGCCGATCAACCCGCGATCAAGGCGCTGCTGACACAAAAGCCCGGTCCGGTGGCGATCTCCTATCAAGACACGCGCAGGCAATTCGAGACGCTGTATCCCATTTTGCAGTATGCTCTCAGTGCAGCGGCCAAGGGCCTGGCCCAGGAGGGGATTGACGTCGACGCGACCGCGTTGCCGTCCGTCACGGCGGTGGCTCCTCATCTGCTGCCCACGATCTCGCTGGCGCGCAAGACGGCTGAGGGGTACGAATCGGAGACCCACACGACGATCCCCGGGGCGAGTCTCGGCGCGTCGGCGCCGGTAATGGTTGCGCTCTTGCTGCCGGCCGTCCAGGCGAGCCGGGAAGCAGCACGCCGCATGCAATCGTCCAACAACTTGAAGCAGATCGGGCTGGCGATGCATAACTACCACGACGTCTATCGCGGCTTTCCGGCCGCCTACAGCGTGGACAAGGACGGCAAACCACTCCTGAGCTGGCGTGTTCAGCTGTTGCCTTATATCGAGCAGCAGGCGCTATATGATCAATTCCACTTCGACGAGCCGTGGAACAGCCCCCACAATCGCAAGCTGATCGCGCAGATGCCGGAAGTCTATCGATCTCCTAATAGCACTGCCGAACCGGGCAAGACGGTGTACCTGGGTGTCGCCGGCAAGGATGGTGTCTTCGTCGCTCCCCAAGGGAACCAGCGGGATGCAGGACATCCAATTGGCACCCGTTTCCAGAACATCACCGACGGCACGAGCAACACGATCATGACGGTCGAGGCGTCTGACCAGGCGGCCGTCATCTGGACCAAGCCGGACGATTTCGAACCGGATGAGGAGAACCCCGCACGCGGATTGATGGGGGTGCGTCCCGAGGGATTTCTCGTGGGGTTCTGTGACGGCTCGGTGCGGTTCATCAGCCGCACGATCGACCTGAACACGTTGAAGGCCTTGCTGAGCAAGAGCGGAGGCGAGGTGGTTCAGGGCGATTTCTAACCGGTTTTCTCGACTCGGGGACCGATTCTTGGCAGGTCTTGGCGGATCGGCGTATCAGCCGATCCGCTGAGGCGATGTACCTG
>JBGSHS010000319.1:0-26999 GCA_041752115.1 Pirellulaceae bacterium
GGCCAGAGTCACGCCGTTTTTCAATCGCAACAACTGCGGGGCAACACGCGGCAGTCGCATCGCGGAATCACTCCCGCACCGCATCGGCGGGCGGATCGGCGTTGAAGCGTGTGCCACGCACCTCGACGAACGTGCCGCCGCAGCGGGCGACGTGCTGGACCTGCCCCTCCCCATCCAACCGAACCAGGCACAGTTCGGCGTCGGTCGCCAGCTCCCACGCCGGCACATGGACCAGGCCGTCCGCCCGAGAGGGACGCAGGCTCAGTGGGTTTTCGACATCCAGAGCCACGATGAGATCCGCGCGGCCGTCGGCCAGATCGACTCGCAGGGCCACGTTGCCGTCAGGCATCGCCTGACCATCAACCGTCGGGACGATTCGTGCGATGGCTTGGATGGCGGATTGATTCGAGTAGGGCTCGATGAGGCCGACGAAACACGAGGCCAAGGGCTCCTGGTCACCGGTCCGCCGCACCATGATGCGCGGGATCCACGTCTCCTGACTGCTGCCATAGCCGCCCTGAATTACCCACGCTTGAGCTGTGGCCACTGCGGCGCCGGCCGTCAGATCGGTATAACGCAAATGGACCTGCGCCCCATCCGCCAAGTAGCCGTAGCGGTCTTCGACATCCCAGGTGGTGTTCCAGCCCGGGCTTGCCGCGTCGTCGTATCGAAAGTCGCGCATGGGCGTGGCGTACCCGTAGTCCGGTCCCGCGTCGAGCATCAGCCCCTCCGTGCGCAGCGTCCCGAAATGGCTGTGCATGAACTTGGCCTGATCTCTGCCGCCCACCACGCGAAACACATCGAACACGTAGAAGCCATCGGGCCCCACATCCACCGAGGCCACCGTACGCTCATATTGCTGGCCGCTGATCATTGCCGGACACGACGCGCGTACCGCGCGCAATACCTCGCCGTCCTGCCAGAGGGTTGTCGTTCCCGCCGCCGGAGCCTGGTCCTTACCATCCACCACAACCGTGTTGTGTCCGGCCGTCATGTGATACCAGCGGGAGCGGGGCGAGCCCCACCCGCCGAACTGCACGGGCGGGTAGCCGAAATCGGGCATCAGGTCCAGTCCCAGCGCGAAGAGGCCCAGGTTCATGCCGTCCAGATGACCGTGCCCTCCACCGGCCTCGTAGTTGAGCCATGCAGCGCGGGAGTCCGATCCGGCGCCGGACTTGAGTAACGCGATCCGCCATTGTTGCTTGTTCACCGATTCGTGCGGCGGAGTCTCCCCCTGCTCGGCAATCACCTGCGCCACCGACGAGCGGAAAGCGGCCCCGTCGGCGGCGAACAGGTCGTGCGGCAGCCCCGCGACGCTGCGGTCGTTGGCAAGATACAGTACCTGGACGAAGGCGGGATCCTGAGTCAGTCCGTGCAGTCGCCCCATGAAGGTGAACATCGACGGGGACAGCACGGGGTCTTTGTGGCTGTAGACGCTCGCGCGCCCCGAGCGCACAAACCGCACGCCCTGGTACTGGTCGTGGCGTGCTGCGAACCAGCCCGAGTCGCCCACCAGCGGGTAGTACTGGGCGAAGCACCAAGTGTCCACGTGGAAGCGGTACATGGCATGCAACTGCGGATGGCGGCGGAGCATCTCTTCGAGGAATCCCGGGATTGCCCGATCCCACATGGCCAGGAACATCGCGGTGCTCTGGAGGCCGAAAGCGGAATAGTTCGCCAGCCCCTTCTCGCCCGTTACGCCGTCCACCGCCGTGGCCCGGCGGAGAAACTCGTCAATGATCTGGTAGACCTCCTCCCGGCTCTCCGGCCAGTCGAGGACCGCTTTGATCGTGGCGATGGCGATGGGGGTACGCGGGTAGTTGGAGGAGATCTTCGGAACGTTGGCCAGGGCGTCGCGCAGGATCCGGTCCTCGATGTTGCGCCGGATATCCGCGAAAGAGCCCTTGCGGTTCTCCAGGCCATGCCGCGCGGCCTTGTCCCGAAGCAGCGCCACCAACTCGGCGTCTTCCGCGATCGCTTCGAAGACCAGATCGTAACCCTGCGCCAGCTCCCGCGTCTCCTCGCACGCGTCATGCCACACGGAAACGTATCCCGCGCTGCCCAGACGCTGCTCGTAAATCACTGCCTGTTGCGCGAAATCGAAGCTCGGATACACATCCGCGACCCGATCCAGCAGGATGCCGGCTTTGTGGGCGTAGGCCCGGTCGCCCGTCACCACATACGCTTCGCTCAGCGCGTTGATGCCGCCGAGCACCGCTTGCTTCCATTGGCCGTAGATCAGGTACGCGCCAATGAACCGCCACCGTTTGCCGTCCTGAACAAAGCCCTCACCATCGTCCACGCCGAACTGGTGCAACGGGTCGTTGGGGTCCGGGTGCGCGGCGTTGAACAGCAACGAGCGGTCGGCTTTGGTGAGGTCAAAGACGCCGTGCTCATCGAGCCCCGAACGGTAGAAGGCCGCAAAGTCATTGGTCGGAAACACCGCCGCGCAGTGGGGACACCACGTCTTCCACGGCCGGCTCATAGCATCCATCTGCCAGTTGTACATGGGCACGTTCTCGCCGCAGGCCGGGCAGTGACCGTCGGACCAGACCATCCAGGAACGGGTGATTCCGGGCCCAAACATCAGCCCCCAGACCTGATCGTCGGACAGCTCCATCCACGGGCGAGCTCGCTCGACGAGCTGATCACGCAGACGTGCCGCGTCTTCGTCGTGACGGACATTTGTCAGTGCTCGCTCACGTAGCTCCCGCGGCATGAACAGACTTTCTGTCTTCCCTTCGCCACCCAGCACGTCACGACACGGGCACAGGGTGAACAACAAGACAACGACGGTTGCGAAGCTGCGGTAGTGCATGCCATTTGCTCCTGAGGTACTAGTTGTATGTGATTCAGGTTCTCCTGATACCAGCGTGGCGTTGCCTTCAAGTAACCGGCGAGTGAGAACGTGGGCCTGGCGCCTGGGGCCGGTGGGACCATTTGGAACGATCGGCCACTGGGGTCCGAAATATTCTGTGTCATGACGGCGTTAATCTCGTGGCAGATGCGGGGGCGGCGTGAGCGCGGAGATGAGGTCGTCCACATCGAACACGAACCCCCACGCCAACGCCACTCGCCACAACGCAAGTTCCTTGGCCCACTGCTGCCGGGCGCTCTCACGGTTCTCGACCGCCGTGGTAGCTTGCCGGATGGCGGAGCACATCACACCGTGCTGACTCATCTCGAACATGCCCCCGGGCGACATGAGCAGGCACCAGTTGATGGCGAACCCGAAATACACCAGGTGGTTAACGCCATGGTGCTGGCAGAGAGCCAAGAGCTGGTGTCCGTTTTCCGCCACCCCCTCGTCCCCCATCGGTCTCGCCTGGGTTGGGAAGTCGATTTGGGCGAAGCCGCGCTGCACGTCGGCGGCGTTGTGCGGGCCGACGAAGACCCGCTGGCCGCGGAGTTCCCGCAGCTTGGTCAAGCTCGCCTCGGCCGGAACCGTCGCGGGCGCCGCGGGAGGGGGACCTGCCAAGGCCACGGCCCGCTGGTAGCCCGGCAACGATTGGTAATAGCTTCCGCCACCGACAACATGAAACAACGTGGCACCCGCGGCGCGCACGGCCGTCATCAGCCGGGGATAGACGGTCCGACAGATCTCCTGCGCGCGCGGAATGTATTCGACCGCGCGGTACCAACCCGGAAACTGCTCGCGAGTGCCGGTCTCCCAGGCGTGCATGGAAACCAGCGCCGTGTGGTCCAGGTCGAGTTCGATCTCTGCACGTTGCCAGCCGCCGTACCCTTCGGCCGGGACATCCCGCTCGTAGTCCGCGTCAAACTGTTGGTAGAAATTGGCCGGGCAGCGCCGGACTCGGCCCCCCGCGGCCGTCGATGCACCGGCCGATCCCGCGCTGCCCAATAGCGTGTTGCCCAAAAACGTGTTGCCCAACAGCGTGTCTCCCAGCACCGCGGTCGCCAGACCGCCGGCCGCCGCCTGACGAAGAAATTCCCGCCGGTTTGCACTCGTCGTGCTCGTCATAGCAACCTCCCATCCACAACCACCGCCCACTGACAGTTGACCATTGACGACTGACAACATACGTGACAGGAGCGGGCATAGCTATCCGGGAAAGCTGCGGGTCGTCAGCATCCACGAGCCCGCATACATGGCAAATCTCCAGGAGACCGCGGGACCTTCGGTCGTATGGTGGGATTGTATGGTGGGGCAGTCGACGGTGGCCAGCAAGACCGGCCGAAGTGGTCGAAACAAATAACGTTGCGCCGCCAAAGGATTGCACGCATGCCTTTCATACCCGTGCTCGTGCTCGCTGCCCCGCACGAAGAGCCCCGAGTGCGAGTACGAGTACGAGAAGGTGTAGTCAGGTCGTCCGATGTATTCTGTCTGGTGTGTTGTCGGTATTCCGGCCGTCTGTATTCGGGCCGCCGGGCACCAGGTTCAGATCGGCGTACGATCCGCAAGCTTTCGGAATTCCGCCCGTCTTTTCACGCCACCCCGGGGCCGCGTCCATGCTCAATACGCTCGCCCGGACGGACGCCGGGCAACGGACGCTCGCTCCACGGGTAGTGCTCGGCCGGACCCCACTGTCACGCGGGAATTTGCGTAGGAACTTTCTCGCCACCTGGCGGCGGCGCACGCGAGTCCTGTTGTCAGGGGTGGCATCTGTCGCAATCGAATGGGAAAATGCCCTGATGACATCTCTTCACATCACGACGCGTTGAATGAAGTTGGCTCAGGAGTTTGATCCATGATTACCGCACACGTACTGACCATCCCGACCGTACCGCGCAACTGCGCCGTCACGTTGCGTTTCGTCGCGTGCAGTGTGGCAGTCTGGCTTGCCTTCGCGCTGAACCACGTTGCGGATGCTCAGGTCCAAGTCGCGTCGTATCGTGTGGGATTTCTAGGCCAACCGGCCTCCTGCGAGCCAGCATGGATCCGCCACGTCGCATGGAATCGCGAGAACATCGGCAAGTTGAAAGCGTTGGGCTTCACGGTGATCCAGGTAGATGTCGCTTGGACGCGCCCGGACGACGAGATTCTGTGCATTGAAGATCTCGTCGAACTCACTCCGGAGGAACAGCAGAAGTACCCGCAGCCGGTGCCGCTGCGCAGCAAGGCGGGCGCGGAGAACCTGGCGGCGCGGCAGGAGACGATTCGCCAGCGAATCGGGTTGGCCAAAGAAGCTGGGCTGCGCACGCTGCTGCTTGTGGGTGCTCCCTACAATGCGCATGGTCGGTACGGCGACAACCCGCCGAACTGCATCCTCGACGAAAAAACGACCCAGCGCTATGTGCTCCTGCTCGAGCGACTCGCACAGCTGTTTCCAGGGCTCGACGATCTGCAAGTCTACACATATGACGTCGATGCGTGGCTGTGCAGCGAGTTCGGCACCTGCGCCCGGTGCCGTGGCGTGCCGCTGCACACGCGGCTGGTGGGATTCGTGAATACGCTCGCGTCGACTTGGAGTCGCGTCACGCCGGGCGGACGGGTCTGGTGGGAGCCGTGGGAATTGTCGTCTGGACAGAGCCTGCGGTGCCTGGAACTGCTGTCCCCCAAAGGACTTGGCCTTGTGATCCACTGCAATTCCGCCGAAGTCATGGCCACGATGGCGGTCGATCGTTGGGTCAAGAACATGGGCACCGTTGCGCTGCGCCGCGGGATTCCGGTCATGGTACAGTACTTCCTGGGCGGAACGAGCGAGGAGACGGAGCCGTATTTTCTCGCCCACCCGCTGGTGACGCTGCGCGGACTCAGGGGAATCGCACAGGTTCCGGGCCTAGTGGGAATCAAGGAGTACTATGGCCTGGGCCCGGATCGCGACGATCCGAATCTGCGGATGACCGGCCTCTTCTTTCACAACCCACAGATCGGCGAGGCAGAAGCGCTGCGGCAACTGGCCCAACCGTACGGCCAAACGGCCGACTCGATGATTCGGTACTGGACGCTCACCAGCGAAAGCATGGAGCTATTCCCGTGGGAGACCACCTGGTTCATCCGCGAGATCGGACGTAGTCGCGTGGATCACAGCTTGAGCGCCGCCACGCTGCGCGGCATGGACATCAACACGCCTACCTGGCGGTCTTCGCGGCATGCGACGTTCCTGCGCATCGAACCGGCGTACCCGCCGCATCCGTGGATGTTGGAGGATGTGCAGTTGCGGTGCGAGCAGGCGGCACGCCGCATGGGCGAGGCGTTGGAGGTCGGTCTGCAGCTGCGGCAGAACCTGCCGGCCGAGTTCGCTGCGAGCTTTACCCAAAACCTGTATGACCTGGGGCGGTTTCAGCGACGAGCGTTGGCCTATGCATACCACTTACGCGAGACCAACCTTGTCACGTGCCTGCGTGCTGCAAGCAAAGACGGTGCCACGGAACACGTGCAGCGACTCAGCCAGGAACTGTTGAGCGTCATGGCGGACGATCTCGGGAATCTGAGGGCCGAGAAGGCAGCCACCCTGGCCGACCCTCGCCCTGCGCCGGTAGCCAACACAGGCGATTGGCCCGACATGGAAGCCGCCATTGCCCTCGCCCATCAAGACCTGCGGAAGTTCCTTGACACGTACTTTGCCGATGCCCCCGATCAAGCCTCCAAGGGCCCCTTCAGCGCCACGTCGCGTTGAACAATCGACTGCCGGTCGCGAACGACGACAAACTCCCGTGGTTTCTCAGCCGATGAAGCCGTGGCTCGCCCGATTTCCAGCTTTCCTTGAATGGACGCGTCGCTGTTGACTTCCCAGGGGACGCCGATTCAGATACGAGGGCGTCGCCGGGGCCTGTCCCGCGCTGGCCGTGGCTGATTCTGTCGCGGCTGTGCGGACGATAGAATGCGAAGACTGGCGACTGACAGTTCAACAATTGCAGCGAACATGGAGATCGCACATGACTCCTCAACCGACAACTTTGATTTCCTCCTGCCTCGTATTCTGGGCAGCATCGATGGTGGCAGCCGCTGGGCAGCATCCGGCTCAGGCGGGAGGTGAGGTGCGATTGGAAGTGATCCCGCAGCCACAGCAGGTGACCTTTGGCGGGGACGGTTTCGATTGGTCCAAAGCCGCCGTCGTACGCGTGTCAGACACGGCCGCCGATCGATTTGCTGCCGCACAGCTCAGGGATGCCTTACGAGCGGTGTGTGGCATCGATTGCTCCGTCGTCCCGGTGACGCAGGGCTCGGTCGATCATCACCAACTGCTGCTTTCGGCGGCAGACGACACGCCGGTCGCCACACCGCCAGTTCCCAGCGGCAACACGGTCGAAGGTTATGCGCTTCGGATCAATGCCGACGGCGTGGGCCTGGTTGCCCCGAGTGATACGGGACTCTTCTACGGAGTGCAAACGCTCATCCAACTTGTTGAGCAGGCTCGTCGAGACGGCGTTGGAACTCCTGGCATGGAGATTGTGGACTGGCCGTCGTTTGCCGCGCGAGGCCGTTATTTTGATGGCAGTCAGTATTTCGGGACCGTGGTCGCGACGCGACAAAACCTTGAGCGCGAGATCAAGCGGCTGGCACGCTACAAGATGAACGGTCTCTTCATCGAGGTGTACAACCTGGTACCCTTCGAGTCGTTCCCGTATTGTGCCAACGAGAACACCTTATCGCTGGCCGATTGGATCTACCTGGTCGAACTGGCCCATCGTCATCACGTAACGATCGTACCGAGCCTCCAGTCGTTTGCGCAGATCTACGATGTCATCTGGAAATGCGACGAGGGAAAGCCCTATCGCGAGGAGACGGCACCAGGAATCATTTGCCCCAGTCGCCCGGAGAACGTCAAGTTCCTCCAAGGACTCTACGCGGACCTCATGTCAGTGTTTCGGTACTCGCCGTATCTGGGAATCGGATGCAGCGAGACCGACATGCAGTGGCAGAAGCGCTACTGCCCGCGTTGCCAGGCCCGAATCGATGGGGGTGAAAGCTACTATGACATCTACTACAAGCACGTCAACGACTGCGTCAAGGCAGTCGATGCTGCCGCACAGGAATGCGGCCGCAACGTCCGCCCCCTGATGTGGGCCGATGAGTTCTACATGGGCTATCACGGAAAACGGTGGATCGGTATTGAGAACATCCCCAAGAACGTCGTGATGGGCCACTGGCAGTACTGGAGCCATTATCAGAACATGCCGGACTACACGAAGACCGACTACGACGGCATTCGCGGGCTATTGGAGCGAGGCTACGATATTCTGTTTGTTTCCGCCAGTTTCGAATTCAATACTTATCTGCATGACCTTTCGCCGGACGAGCCGAAAGACGGCAAGTGGAACCTCCTCTACGATGCGGGAATCTACAACATTGCGGATCAGGCGAAATGGGCGTATACGCACGGTCAGGAGGTCGCCTCCGGCAAGGTCCTGGGTGGCTTCTGCTGCACGTTCTCCCAGCATGACATTCGAGGCTGGGACACCACGTGGTATGCGTTTGCATTGCAGGGCGAGTATAGTTGGGGCGACCCTACGCGTCCGTTGGCAGCGTTGAAGGACTCGTTCACCAACGCGTTCGCAGCCACGTTCTACGGTGCTCGTGACCGCGAGACAACGAACACTATTGCGGCAGCGCTTCGCGATCTCGACGCCGCGAAGTCGGACCTCGAGCGTAACAATTATCTGATACGGGACTTCATCGGGGAATACGACATCCACGACACTTCCTACAACGGCAACGATCTGGTGAAGTCGCTGGAGTTGATCGACGAGTTGGCGCGGAATTCCCAGGGGCAGGGCAAGACGATCCAGATTGTCCGACAGCGGGCGGAGAAGGTAATCGAAGTCGCAACGGCGTATCGCAGCAGTCTGGCGGCGTTGGCCTCCAAGGTAGACAACACCTATAGCCTCGGTTATCTGGTGTCCGCTGCCTGGAAGATGGACAACCACGCGAAACGCACTCTCTACATGCTCGACCAGCAGGCGGTGCTCGCTCAGGTCACTGCTGCCAACGAGCCGGCAACGAGGAAGCGGCTAACCGAGGAGATCGACGGCCTGACCCGAAGACTCGGGGCATTGCAGCATGATACTCGCATGATCGCTGACGAAGCAGATCAACTTGCCTTCGGGTCAGCCTTCAAGCCGTTGTGGGCCGAGAATTCCGACGAGGGTGAGACGGGGATTTCGGCCGATACGCTTGGCTATCACCGCGTGTTGGCTTCCCTCAGGGAGTTCGGTAAGCGTTTGTCTGAGGCGAGGAGCCGCCTCCAATAGCTTTCGGGCAGGGGAGGAAAAAGCCCGGCACCGGCAATGGTCGTCCGGCTGTTTGAGCACTTGCGTTGTCGTTTGCTGCCATCCGAACTCGAGGGAGCCGGAGCCGGGCCAACGGCCGAGAGGACACAGTAAACTATGCCCAGCGTGGATGCGTGCAGCGGCTATCGCAGCGACGGATCGCGTTGGGCGTCGTGAGGGTGAACGGTCACAGGAGCTTCCTCATTTCTCCAGCAGATCCCGGTACTCCGGTATCAGGCCTGCTTTGCTGATGACTTTCTCCAATTCCGGCAGAACCATCGGCGTTTCATCGAAGCCCCAATGGCCCACCAGACCCTTGGCGACGACTTTGTTCTGGGAGTCGGCCGAACCGGTGGCCACGGCGTTTCTCGTGACTTCCTCGGCCGAGAGGGCCCGGTCGTAGATCCGTACCTCGTCGATCTGGCCTTGAAAGTAGATGTAGCCATCCTGGCGCCGGCCGATGTCGAGCGACGTGCTACCGGGCGTGCGTTCCTTGTCGATCTTCTTGGCCGCCGCGTCGCGGCCATCGACGTAGACCTTGAGCACCGATCCGTCGTAGGTCATCGCCAGATGGTGCCAGCGGCCGAGTTCGAGTGCGTCGCCGGTGTAGACTTCGTAGTCATTCTCCTGCCCCCCGCCGATGTTGAGAAAACCGGCCGCTTTCTGGCCGTCGATGACCAGCGCGTAATGCGACTCGGTGAACTCGTGGGTGTTCTTGTTGACGACCCAGCGCCGTGGATCGTCCCCGCCGGGGTACGCGTCGAGTCGAATCCAGGCCTCGACCGTCAGGCGGTTTGGATCGAGCTTATCGCAGTGGGGCACAGACGCGAAAACACCAGTGCCGTCGCAAGCGAGCGCCGTGCCCACCTTGCCGGGCGCCCGTGACGGGCCGGCCGGACCGATGCCGAAAAAGTTGTCGTGTTCCTTGCAGGTGTCGATCCGGTTCTGATTGCGGTTGTTGTAATTCATCGGTGTGCGGACGTTGTAGACCGCGTTGCCGGTCACTTCGATGAACCCGCTCCCTTCGTCCAGGTAGATCCCGCCGGGCAGACCCGGGTTGTCGTGAATATGGTTGCCGCGGATCACCGTACCGGCCATGTTGCCCAGCGTGTAGATGCCGCCGCCATCGTGCAGCAGGTTCATGACCTGGTGGATATGGTTGAACTCCATGCAATTGTTGCCAGAGGGCGTGGGCGTGTCGTACTTGAAGGGCATGTAGTAGCTCTCGTGGCCGCCGCCGGCATCCTCCTCACCCCACCCCCATCCAACGGAAATCCCAGAGTAGGGCAGTTGGCGGATTTCGTTGTGCGCAATCACGGTGCCCTCCGTGTAGCCCGCAAACACGCCCACACCGCCCCTGTACTCCACGCAGCAGTCGTAAATGTGGTTGTTCACTACCGCATTGTTCTTGACGATCTTGCGCGGGTCGTCCGGATGATGGTCGTCCTTGAGCACGTCGCCCACCTGGACCGCCGTGCCCGAAATGTCAAAAAAGCGGCAGCCGGAAATCGTGTTGCCCTGGGCACCAAACTCGATGTCGATGCCTGCGCCGCCCAACCGCGTGAACGTACACCGCTCGAAGCGGACCCCCTTGGCCGCGTGGCCAACCACGTTGGCGGGGCTCTTGAGATGCTCGTTGTGGACGGCCGTGATGCCCCCCTCGCGCCGCATCGGTTCGTTCCAAAGCACCTGGAAGTTGGCCTGCACGTCGACCAAGCCGATCTCGCTCGGCAAGAGCCAGCCCGCCTCAGCAAAGGTAATGCCGGCGAAGTGGACGTTCTCTACCGGTTGGTCCAGAGTCCCCCGCAACTCGACCAGTTTTTCGACGGCCGGAGCAACAACGCGGACCTTGGTCATGTCCTGGCCCGGAAGCGGCTGGTAGTACACGGTCTTCAGAGCTCGGTCGAAATACCACTCGCCGGGCTCGTCGAGCAACTCCAGGGCATTTTCAATGTAGCTGGGCAGTTGCACCTGCACGCCCTCCTTCTCCCGGGCGTTAGTGAAGTGAGGCTGCAGCATGGTGACGATCGCATGATCGTCTTCGCGCTCAATGCTCCGGACCTTGCACCGCGTGTGGCACCATACCACGTAGTAGCAGAACTCGATGTCCTGTTGGTTCTTCCAGCCGGCCATCTCGACGGCCGTCGTCGTGTAACCATCTGTGCCGTGCAGTTCTGCGTCCGACAGCGCCCCGCCCCGTGCCCGCACGGCCCGTTTTCCCTCCACGTACAACTGGCGGAAGTTGCTCAGGTTGGTGGACGCCTTCCAGCGTCCGTCCGCTTCGGGCTGCCAGCCGGTGATGGCCCGGCCGCCGCTGAGGACTGGCTTTTGCCCGTCGGCGGCGCGATAGACTATCTTGTGGCCGCCCGTGCCCGAGTCGCGATGGTCGAACACGATCGGCTCGGCAACCGAATACGTGCCGCCCGCAAGAACCACGATGATATCGCCGGTCATGTTCCGGCTGATCCGACGGACAGCGTCCGTGGCCTCGCCGAGCGTGGCCAGCGGCTGGTCCTTTGTGCCCGGGTTGGCGTCATCGCCTGCCGGGGAAACGTAGAACGTCGTCATCACGTCGCCGCCAGCCGTCTGGCCCATCGCAATTGCTGCGAGCAGGCCCAGCAGGCCCGCGAGCAAGCCGGGTGCAATTTGACATCGAGGCATCGGAGTTCTCTTTTTCAGTTTTTCTTCTGGCACGCAACATCACATGCCGATTCTACGTCAAATTCGGTGACCTTGGGACCGCCCACAACCTCTGCTATGGCGAAGCCAGGAGACCTCGTCCGCTGCGGGCCGCGAAGTCAGGAGGAATGAGCATGAAAAAGGGAGGCCACATTCTGTGACTTTGGACGCGGCTATTGCTTTCAAGGTCGCAACGTGCGACCCTGGTTGCGGGGAAGTCTTGAGATCCAAGATGGTGATCTCTGCGACCGCCTGTTGAAACAATAGATCGGCTTCGCCCGCCATTGACTCTCGCCCTCATAAGATCCTTGATGGAATGATGTTCGGAAGATTGGCAATTTGCCTGACGGTCCTGGTAATGATACTTGTGCCTGCCGGTGCTGCCGAAGTCGCCGTCGAGCAATACGACCTGTTCGCGTCCTACGGTGGCTTCGACGGGCCATACACAGTGGTCCTTGAACCGTGACCACTATGCCGATTAGCGTGGTCGAGGCGACTCGCCACGGGCGCTGCAGCCGGCTGTTGTCCGGCGAAGTCTTAGGAGCGGAAGAGTCCCTGTACGTCGGGGCCGATTCGGAGGCGAAGTCGTGAGACTTCGGAGCTTCGCGACTCTTGAAGTTGGCTGTACCAAGGAGATCAACCACCACTTATGAACAATCGTCCCAAGGCCATCATCACTGGCGCATCTTCCGGAATCGGCCGGGCCACGGCGATCCGCTTCGCCGCGGACGGGTACGACGTCTGCCTGAACGCGCGCCGCGAACCGTTGCTGCGACAAGTGGCCGATAGCTTGGCTCCTGGCGACCACCTCGTTTGTCCCGGCGATTACAGCGACCCAACCTGCGTCGATCGGATCGGGCAGGCCGTGCGCGACACGTGGGGCCGCGCCGATGTACTGGTGAACTGTGCGGGCGTGTTCGTGAACACCGACATCGTCGCCACCCCATGGCCCGAGTGGCGCAGTTGTCTGGACATGCTGCTTGGTGGCGCCCTGCTCGTCTCGCAGATGGCCGTGCGATTGATGCCTGACGGTGGTCGATTGATCCATGTGACGTCGATTCACGGTCACCGGGTCGAAGCCCGCGGGAGCAGCTACGCGGTGGCCAAAGCCGCGCTCGATCAGCTGTGCCGGAGCCTGGCGTTGGAACTGGCCCCGCGCAGGATCCTCGCGAACGCCATCGCCCCGGGATTTGTCCGCACGGCGATGAGCGTGTTGCCCGACGGCACGAACGAACTGGACGGCGACTGGTTTCGGCGGAACTACATCGAGGGGCATCATTTGCCATTGCGGCGTGCGGCGGAGCCGGAGGAGATCGCTGGCGTCGCCGCCTTCCTGGCCGGGCCCGATGCCTCATACATCACGGGCCAGGTGATCACCGTCGACGGCGGACTGACCATTACCTTCTGACTGGGAATGATCGCCTGCACGATGTGGAAGTCGTGTCAGGTTCCGGCCGACACTCGGGTCCAATCATGAATCGGCCTGGGTGACCTCTGTCCAACGATCGCGGCAAACAACCCGTCGATACGTTCCAACCCCGTGCACGGAGTGTTGAACACGGGCACTAAGGGCCACGGGAAGAACAACCTCGGTGGTTAGCCGGTTTCCCACGCTCTGCGCGAACGTGGCTACAAGTGAAACGCCGAAGTTGTTTTTCCCTCGTGCCTAACGGATCGAGTGGAGTCCCCCCATGGATACGATGAGCGAGAGGGATTCGGTAACTCATTTGTGACCGGTTGCCAGTTCACCACATCGTGGTTACGTCAGTCGATGCCGGAAGCAGGGAGTACTTCCGGCCTCGCTCCGTCGCAAACACGACCACCTCGCCCTCGTGTTCCCGCAGGGCACCGGACGCGTCGCGGACCGCACACCGGCCGCTCCACGGGTTTCGGATCCGGCAGTCTTCTCCGAGTCGCGATTCGATTTCGACGAACATGACTTCTCCGGCTTGGATCTCGCTGGCGACCAGAAATCCGCCGCGTGCGAGCAAGCGAAAGGAGGCGTCCCACTGCGGCGGCCAAGCAGGAAAGACGTGGATGATTTCCGGTTCACCGGGACGCGGCGCGACGCTCTGGACGAGCGCCTCCTGCAAAGTCGTGGTGAGCAATCCGAGATGCTCGACGGAGGCGGCAGTCGGTCCCTCGAACAGGCTCATGCCGTTGGGCAGGGGAGCGAACGCCGCGTAATAGCGTTCCAGGGTTTTGGGCAACTCCTTCCCTCGTCCGGCGCGGACTGCGGCGATCGGAGTGCGAATCGCAGTGCTCAATCCGGCTCCGTCCCGGACGGCCGCATGACGCGGGGCTAGGTCGAGGGTCTTCTGCACGATCGCGTCGGTCGCGACATCGCGCGTTTCGAGCGTCCAGTCCTCGAACGGGAAGACCGGCGTGAGCCACACGTCCTCGGGATTGTTCTGCCCGTTGATTTCGCCGAGATAGCCGGCGGCCCACACGTCATCTGCCAACACACCACCGGTCAAGGCCTCTGCCCGCGGGGCGTTCCCCATCGGATACGGGGCCAAATTCGCCAGGAGTTCTGTCCAGAGGCCGCGAAGGTCGGCATCCACGTCCAGAATCTCAGCGGCGCGGAGGGCCAGCGGCACGGTGCCGCGAATGGCCGCCAGATCCATGATGCTGTCCCCGACGCCCCAGAAGTCCTCGTGGACGTTCGTACCCGTTAGGTGATAGCGACCGTCCGACTCCTTCTTCACCAGGTGCCGATAGAACTCGACCGTTCCGCGCAGCAACGGATAGGCGTGTGTACGCAGCCACTCGCGATCGCCCGTATATCGATAACGCCACCATGCCTGAACGGCCAGTTCGCTGCCTGAAGTCGCCACATGACTGATCCAACTGAAACGCCCTTTGTAGGGTTCGATGACCGCTCTCAACTGGCTGTCGAATTGGCACAGAGCTTTGGCTCGAGGTGACATCGCCGTATGCGACTTTCGTCCGAGCAGCACATCTTGAAACTCGGCGGCCACATCGTCGGGCAGCACGGTGGGACCGTCGAACGACGTCGTTTCCGGGAAATAGGCACCGCACACTCCCCAACGCTGCTGAGCGGCTTTCGCGCAATCAGGCAACTGGCGGACATACATGTTGAAGAACGGTTCTGTCAGATCGACTGCGTCGGCGGCTAGCAGCGGAAAGTACAACATCTCGGTCGTCCAGATCCAGTACTGCGAACCCCAGTGACGCTGATCTCCGGTCGTGACAAAGAGGGATCCGTTCCATTTCGGCGGCAGTTCGCCGCGCGACGAACTGGCCATGTGATACAAATGCAGATTGCGCCACCGCTGTGCCCGCTCGGCCTGCCCATCCGCGCTGTTGAGTCTGACGAACGTCCGCGACCAGAACTGCTTCCACCAGACCTGGTGCGATGCTCGCAGTTCGCCGACCGATCGCGATCCGGCGTCGCGGATCAAAGCACTCGCCGCCCCACCGACATCGCTGTCAGGATTCCATGTCGCCGCGCTGGCGATCAGGATCACCTGTTTGTTCTCCGAGGCGGGCAGGACCAGCGTTCGGCCGGTCGCAGAGGGCTGACCGATCTCCGCTCTGTCTCCCACAACGCCCACGGCGATTGCGGACGCGTTGTGATAATCTCGCTCGCGAAACCGCTGTGTCAGCACAATCCGGCTCGGATCTTCACTAAAGGCACATGTCGCAACATTCTCTCCGGTTCTGACCTCCGGACTGCGAAGGAACGAGACTGACACCTGCAGTCGCTCCGGCGCCGCACGCTGATCATTCACTTCCATGACGAGAACATCCGAATTCGCCGCAACGTAACACCGCACCTGCAGGCCCATCGACTCGATCGTGCACTCGGCGTTTTCGAGCGACAATCGCTGTCGAAACGACAGTTCACCCGGCACAAACGGCTGGCCGCCGACATGCATGACGACGCGCGCGATCCCGCCACAGTAATCGGTAGCGCTCCCTACCGAACCGGGCTGTCCCTGATGGTCGCAGTTCACGGCAAACACATCGGCCCGATTGATCTGGAGGTGAATCGCATCGGACGAAGTCCACACCATCGTTCCCATCCGACCGTTGCCGATCGGATGACCGGCATCTGGTGATACGGCTGGCTGGTCGTAGACAAGGTCGGAATCCTCCAGGCTCGGCCAGTCACTCAGGCGATCTGTGGCTCGTTCTCCTTGAAATGTCGCCGAACCACCGACGGCAGTTCGCACGCCGATCTCACGCCGCGTCGCGACACGCAGCGTCTCTTTGGGTCGGTCACACGCGACTGGGTTGACCGGCGTCGGGGATGCTACTGCGTGTTCTGCCGGCAGTATCGCGGCGAGCATCAGGACGAGAGCACTCACCTTATATTCCCTTTCATCGCCCCACGATTCTCGCGGGTGTCGAGGATCACCCTTGATCTCCGAACCGTCCTAAGGTTGACCGACAAGTTGCCCTACCTCGAATTGGCGTGGCGATCGCTTCCGGCCCAGCAGGCCGGCCTGCAACAGCCGCTCTATTGGCGCATAATCGGCGCCGAATTGATAGTCCACTGGCTGAACGAAGTTCTGGTCAAAGAGCTCCATGACCAGTGGGCTGCCCAGCGTCAGCGCTCAGAGTTCACAGTTACGCAGCTACGCGCCGGCCGGGGGAGGGCTGAGAGCCGAGGAAGCCGTAGAGGTACATCCGGACGGCCCACATGTTGTGACAACGAGAACGACTCCGCGATCGCACCGCGTCCGAAGGCGTCACACCCGACCTGCCGCCCTCTGGGACAGATCGTTCGTTCTCGACCGGGCCTGGTGTGTCGGCCAGACTCGTCGCACCGTGGGACTGGAGCGTAGCAAAGGAGTAACTACATGAACAAAGCTGCGTTACGGCCGGCGACGGGCACAGTCAGCCGGCTGGAAGTTTTCCCAGCGCAACGTCCCCCGGTCAGCTGGGGCGTCAGCGATGTGGGGCAGCTTAACGAGTGGTGCGCCGCGCGCTTGTTTCGCGTCTCTCCGAACACGTCCGACATGGGGCCTGTAACTGGGCACTCGAATTACCACCGGAATCCGAAGACTCGCTCGGCTCGGCGCCTTGACAGCCAGCGGAACTCGACCAACACTGGGAAAGCGTTACCGGATGCCAGCCCCGTGCAATTCGACATACAGACCAAGTCGCGATTGGATCGGTAGATGCTTCCATGATGGCTCAACGCAACTGCCTGGCACCTGATCTCTGCCAACGGTACGCTGGCAGACGGACAACGCTTCTCACTCAGAGATTCTCCCCCATGAACCGCCACAATCGATCTTTCGGCTTCACATACTGGACTGCCATTTGCCTGTTGCTGTCGAGCCTGCTGCAGGTGCAGCTACTGCCGGCTCAATCGCCAGATGCCGACAGACCATTGATGGCCTACGTGGGTACGTTCAGTTCTCCACTGCGCGACGTACTGCCGACACAGGTGGATCTGCCTCCGGGAAATGGTCGGGGCATTCATCTGCTGCGTGTGGATCGGACAACGGGATCGCTGACGCCGGCCGGTGTCTTCGAACTGGGGACCAGTCCGAGCTGTCTGGTGATCAACCGAGCAGGCAATCGGCTCTATTCCGCCAATGAAACGGATCGCATCGGGGACACCAAGGAGGGCACGGTCAGCGCGTTTTCGATTGACCGCGAAAACGGCAGCCTGGCGTTGCTCAACTCCGTCCCGTCGGGCGGCGCGGGTCCGACCTATGTGAGCATCCATCCGTCGGGGAAATTTCTGCTGGTCGCCAATTATTTCGGAGGCTCGATCGCGGTGCTCCCCATCCTGGCCGACGGTCGCTTGGGAACGGCGACCGACGTTCATCAGGACTCGGGCTCGATCGGTCCGCGCCGAGCTACGAATGCTCCGCCAGGAAGCTACGCATTCAGCGGCCATGACCGAACGCACGCTCACATGATCCAAGCCGATCCCACGGGACGCCACGTACTGCATGTGGACCTGGGCCTCGATCGGATCTTCATCTGGCAGTTCGATCAGCAGCAGGGCAAGCTCTCACCGACAGACCCGCCGGATGTGTCGCTACCCGCTGGCGATGGTCCGCGTCATTTCTTCTTTCACCCCAATGGCCGCTGGTTCTACAGCATCCAGGAAGAGGGCTCGACAGTCGCGCTGTTCGACTACGACGCGTCGACGGGCCGGCTTACCGCACGTCAGACCATCTCGTCACTGCCACCAGGTTACGCCGGCAGTAACTTCTGTTCCGAGATCCTGGTTTCAGGAGACGGTCGATTCGTCTATGCCGGAAACCGGCTACACGACAGCATCGGAGTTTTCTCGGTGGGACCCCACGGCGAACTTACGTGGGTCGCAGACCAGTGGACACACGGCAATTATCCCCGCAGTTTCAATTTCGATCCGACCGGTCGATTTCTTTATTGCTGCAATCAGCGAGCGGATCACGTGACCGTCTTTCGCGTCGATGCCGCATCCGGCCGCCTGGAATTCACTGGCTGTTATGCCCCGGTGGGCAATCCATCGTGCATCGTCTTCGTGGACCTGGCACAAGCCGATTATTGAGTTTCAGGTAAGGTGTAAAACGAGGGCCTCCAACGGAGGCCCGGATTCCCCGGCACGACCGCCATGAAGTGGGTCAAGACGTTCCTGGGGCTCAATAGACGTCGGACGAGGCTCGCGCAGCGGTAGCCATGCTCGCGCAGAGCATGGGGGAATCGCTATACAGTCTCTACTTCCCCCGCGATCTACGCGACCGCGGCTACTTCCCCCGCGGTCTACGCGACCGCGGCCACCGCGTTCGTGTCGCTGCGGTGGCCTGTCAGCCAGTTTACGATCAACTCATTCGGCTCACAGCTCAAACGCTCAGCTCATGTACCATCCGCCATTAACATTGATCGTCTGGCCGGTGATGTAGCCGTTGCAGGCCAGCATCACCGCGACATCGGCTGTCTCATCGATCGAGCCGAATCGGCCCACCGGGATCAGATCGGGTGTGGCCCGCGGGTTGCTCGTGACCATCTCCGTCTCGATTAACGCGGGGGCAATGGCGTTGACGGTAATCCCTTCCTTGGCGAGCAGGTGCGCGTAGGAATGGGTCAGGCCGAGTACGCCTGCTTTGGAGGCGGCGTAATGGGGCCCCACGACTCCGCCCAACTGAGCGGCGACGGAGGAGAGATTGATGATACGTCCCCAGCCGGCGTCCCGCATGGCGGGTAGTACGGACTGGGTCAACAGGAACATCGACTTCAGGTTGATCGCCAGCAACTCATCCCAGTCCCGCTCCGTAATCGCTTCCAGCGCTTGAGGTCGAGTCACGCCGGCATTGTTCACCAGAATACCGATCGGACCGAGTTCGGAGGAAGCAGTCGCAACGAGGCGGTGGATTTCGTCCGAGCAGGAGACGTCGGCGGCCACCGCTACGGCACGGCGGCCCAGCTGTTGGACCTCGGCACAGACAGCCGCCGCCTCACGCTGCCGCGATCGATAGGAGACCGCCACATCGGCCCCAGCCCGTGCCAGGGCGACGGCAATCGCACGGCCAATGCCCCGGCTGGCACCCGTCACCAAGGCCGTCTTACCCAGCAGTCTTCCCTGCATCCACCACCTCCGAGGCTAGGATCGCATGAAGACATTCAGCAGTGTGAAGGCCAGGGTCAGCACGCCCAGGTAAATGGCAAACGCCTTAATGGTGCCAACGGCGATGTCTTCATTTTTCAGCTTCATGACCGATCCGCGGGGCGTCCCGTGCCTCCTGCAGCACCTGCTGGCGGTCACGGCGTCCCGAGCCCGATGCCAGGCACCCACCGTGTACGCGCGGAGCAGTGCAGGAGGAGCAAGATACCGACTTCCCGTTTCTGAAGCCAGATCGGTTTAACCGTTTGCAAACGGAATACTCAAGCATCGCTAATCAAATCGGTGAAACCGGCCGACGTCCGATGGACCGAAGGGACCGGCATATCGCCTGCCTGGTGTGAACGGCCAGGACAACATCGGCACAAACCCATCGGCTCGACCAAATCCGGTCGGCCGAGTGTGATCTCGAGCACGCGGCCTCACCCCAGCTCAGCACGTCAGGACGGGAACAGCTCCTGATAGATCTGCAGCAGGTAGGCGTGGCTCTTGGCCAACACCTGGTCCATCGCATCGGGTTCCGGTTCGAAATGCATGAACGGATTGACGTAACCCTGGTAGTTGATCTCCGCCAAAGCGCGCAGCCACGGCCGCATATCGGTGGGACCGATACCTGGCAACTGATTGGTACCTTCGGCATGTTGCCAGGCGTAGAAGAACTTGAGCTGAGTGCCTGCCGCGCGAATCGTTTCTTCCACCGACTCCTGGTTCAACTGGACATGGTAGGGGGCCAAGGCGATCCCCAGGTTCTCGTGTTGATTCATCTCGGTGAAGACCTTGATGGAATCGAGCTTGTTCAGCAGTGAACTGCCCGAGTGGTTTTCGATGGCCAGCACGCAGTTGTTCTGGCGCGCCAATTCGACTTCTTCGCGGAGTGATTCGATGAACTTCGTCATCTGCCGTCGCAGGTCGTCTGTCGTCACTTCGCCATTGGCTGGAGTTTCTAAGGTTGTACTGCCACGCACGATCACGCAGCCACCCATCTGGCCGAGCTTCGCGGCAAACTGGCTGACAGGAACCGAATAGCATGACGCGCTGAACAGATTCAGCTTGTGCTGCTGCAGCAATGCCGCGAACTTCTCGGGCCCGAGGCGATCGACTCCCGCCTCCAAGTGTTCGCAGAGAGGCCCTGCCCATTCGAAGTGCGACCAGACATCAATCCCGGCGAAGCCCAAGGCCGCGATCCTTCGACAGGCCTCCTCGAGCGACAGGCTGCGGTAGTGCAGGGAGGAGGTCGAAAGCTTCATCTTCCAGCCAGACTTCTCTTCGTCCACCGGCTGGGCCATCACACGAGCCCACGGAGTGGCAGCCATGGCCGCAGCGGCTGCAGTGCCAAGAAGTTGTCGGCGCGTAAGTTGAAGCGGTGAAGTGGTCGAAATCGGCTTGGTCCTGGTCATGAGGAGCTCTCCCTGGTGCGTCTGGCAAGTTCACCCTTGTCGGCGTGCGAAGTCAGGCTGCAGGCACGAGCGACCGTAGCGTCGACCAGCCTGACCACGTTTCTCTGTCATATCATAAACCCCAGACGATCGCCAGCGACCGGGAGTGAATGTCACGCGAATTGCGGGTCCGCAAGGGGAAGTACGTAGCACGCACTTCAGTGCGTGACCGATGTCATCGGCAAGCCAGACAGCGGCCAAACGATCCGCCAGGGTCCTTCGCCCGCTGAAGCCCGCGTCCATCAGACTCCGGCGCTGGACCAGTAACTCGAGCTACAGGCGGGGGGATTTCACGGCCATATTGAGAGAGCTCAGCCGTTTCCGGAAGAAAGAAGGCAACGCCTGGCTCAATCCTCCGGGAAAGGGAGAGCACGGATGAGAAAGCCGATCTCTGGCCTGACTTGGTGATGCTGTTCTGCCTGCAGGCTGACTGCGAGCGCACGGCCGATGCGTGTGCGTTGGATCGGACGACCAGGCACGTTCGCTGGGAACGGCGGGGATCGAACGATCCAAGGCATCAGGCGGCAGCGCCGCCATTATGAGGGTGGTCCCACCACCGTTCGGGAGATTCCCAGGTGAATCGCTGCGAGACGGATTCGGCTGAGTCCTCTGCCTCGTCGCAGTCCTCGTCCGACTCCTCTGGCGCTTCCGCATCTTCTTCGTCGAGTTCCTCGTCTACAAACTCTTCGTAGTCCTCTTCTTCCTCCTCGAATTCCTCGTCTTCTTCTTCCAGGGAGCCATCCTCCGTTTCGGGCTCTTCGTCGTCCCACTCGTCTTCGGGTTCGTCAAACTCCTCGTCCTCAACATCCTCTTCTGCGTCTTCGATCACTGCCAGTTCGTCCGGCTCTTCATCCTGCTCGAAGAGATAGTCGAACTCCTCTTGCGGCACAACGACTTCCGGTTCCCGCAGCGTATAGTCAGTATCTTCCTGCGGCGGGCTTGTGGGTGGCAGAGACGCGACCACTGGTTCAGGCGGAACGTCGACGATCTCGCGAGCGATCGCGGGTGAGGCGGGCTCAACCACCAGTTCCTCGTCGATGGCCGTATGACGCGGCAAGCGACGGATGGGAACCTGGAGCAGTCTGAAGAGCTGCACGATATGGTCATGGCAGGTGAACATGAGCACCTGGTGATCCTGCTGAGCGAACTGGCAGAGTACGTGGGCCGCAGCTCGAGCTCGTTGCTGATCGAAGTTGACCAGGACATCGTCCAGGACCAGTGGCAGGACGATCCCGCGGCGAGCGAAATCGTCGACCAGCGCCAGGCGCAGACTCAGGAAGACGGCTTCCCGAGTACCGCAGCTGAGCAGGTCGAGGGAGAGCGACTCGCCACTGGCCATATCGACGCGCAACGACATGTCGCTCAGAGGAGTCCAGATCCGCACGTACTGCCCATCGGTGAGTTGCTGGAAGTAGCGAGACGCATCTTTGAGTGTCTGCGGCTGGCGGTGCGTTTCATAAATCTCGCGTACGTTCTCCAGCAGTTGCCCCGTGACCGCCAGGACGCGCCACCGCTGGACGGCCTGGTGCAGACGCTGTTCGATACAACCCAGTTCCAGACGCGCTTCGTCCAGACGCCGATCTTCCAGCAGCGTCTTGACTTCCTGATCGACCGCTCCCTGCTGCTGGTGGAGCTTGGTCAGGTGGGCATGGTGCTGTCCGACCTGGCTTTCCAGCCGGGAGAGGTTGACCTGCAGCGATTCTTTGGAGTGTTCCGTCAACTGCCGCTCGACGACGTCGTAAGGGAGTCGTTGCCGGACCGCCCGTTGCAGCTGTTGGGTCAGATCGGCGAGTTGCTCGGTCAGTTCGCGGCGATGAGCACAGCGTGCGACCAGCTGTCGCAGATGCTCTTCGGATTTCGCGCCTGCCTTGGTGAGAATCGAACGACGTTGTCCTTTACACTTGCGCAACTGGGCCACGATCCCCTGTGCCTCACGTCGCACCTTGCGGTCTTCGTGTCGCAAGTTCTGACGGCGTTCGTACAGCGTGCGTTGCTCCGCCGTAGCGGCGGAGAGCCGCTGCAGGAGCAGGTGTGGATCGCTGACGGAGAAATTGAGGTCGACTTGCAGAGCGATTTCCTCGATGCGGGAGGAGAGTGCGGCGAGTTCCTTCTCGCGGGCCGCCAGTTCCTCACGGCGACTGGAGAGCTGGCGGCGAGTGTGCGTGGTTTGCGCATTGCCGTCCGCCAGATGGCGCACTGCCTGCGGCGACAACGTCTCCGGCAGGTGGACGCGTCGCAGCGCCGCACGCCACCGGGCGCGTGCCTCCTTGGCCGCCGCGGTCAACGGCTCGAGACGGCGCTGGGCGTTTTGAACTCGTTGGCGCGCTGCCTGCAGATTCGCTTCGCGCGGCAACAGCTCTTCCAGCGCGGACAGTTCTTTTTCGGCTGCGGCCAGTCGCGCACTCCACGTGGCGCTGCTGCGCGGCAGCTGCGCATCGAGCGTCTCCATTTCCTGCCCGGACTGAGCAAGCTGGTCACCCAATAGTTCGAGCTGCCTTTCACATTGCTCGAGTTCCCGCGTGGCGGCCCGTTCCATCGAGACCTTGGCCACCACCGCGACCAGCCAGCCAGCGAGGCCGAGAATCGCAACCGGCCAGCCGAATGAGGCCAAACTCGACCAGACCAGTCCGCTGATCACCAGCATCACGCCGACCACAAAGGGGACGCCGAGCCACACCAGCGTGCTGGGACTGAGCACCTGCTCCTCCAGCAGTTCGCCATGTTCATGCCGCAGGGTGTCACGCTTGTGGCACATCTGGTCGTGATGATCCTGCAACTGAATGCGTCGCCGCAATCGCCCCACCAGATCGCCCATCTGCTGCAGCGCCGCCGCCAGATCCTCCTGCCCCTGATCCAACAGCGCCGACTCGAGCCCCGCCACCATTTCGTCGTACTGGACGCGGGCCGCGTCGTATTCCTCTTGTGCCTGCTTGAGCCGCTGCGTTTCTTCCCGCACGGTGCGGGCCGGGCCGCGGAGCGAATTCAGATCGCGGGTGGTCACGTCAGCGGGGAGTTGTACCTGTTCGCCATCGGACATCGACAGTTTGCTGGAGGAGCCGGCCAGGCGTGCTTCCAGAGAGAGGCTTTCGCCACGCAACTGCTCGACCTGCGATTGCAGCGAACCAATCCACGGCGTGAGCTCTGCCAACGCTTCGATCCGGGCCGCCTGGGCCCACAACCGCTCGTTCAACGGCAACATGGCCACTTCACGGTGGATCTCGCGACGACGACGCTTGAGCAGTTCCATCTGCCGCTGATGCTGATCGATCGTCTTGCCGAGTTCTTCCAGCGTCTGTAGCGCCGATGCAGGGACCTCGGGAACCGTCCCGAGCTGCTCCAGCTGGCGCCGCACATCCTGCTGCTCGCTCCAGAGGTCGTGGCAGCCCAGAGCCGTCTCGATGACGTGCTGCTGGCGCCCCAGTTCCTCCAGCCGCTGCTGCAGCAAGCCCCCCTCGTCGGTCAGCCGCAGCCGCTGTGACTCCAGTTCCATCCAGCGCAAACCACTTTGCGATAACTCCTCGACACGCCGCTGCAACTGCTCTCGACGCAGGCCCAGATCGAGGATCAGACTGGTCGCATCGTGAGGATCGAGCAGCTGTCGACACTCCGTATCCAATTCCCGCATGACGTCGACCAGCGACACGCGATCCAACCCGGTCGTAAGTTTATAGAGCAGCTCGGCCGCATCGGTGTCGTCCAGCGTACCCAGTTCCTGCAACTCACGCAGACCAACCGAAAACACGTTGTTGAACGTCGGCTCGTCCACGCCTGTCAACAGCTGATCCAACACGACTGGCGAGAGTGAAGCGCCATCGCGAACCCGCACGTCCAGCGTCTCACGCTCGGAAGGCGTGCGGTACTGGTACAAACGTCGCTGCAATACCAGCGCCTGACGGTTGGTGTCGACGTGCATCGTGCCGCCCGCCTCACCGCCATGCACCGGCGGCAAGTAGCGACTGCGCCGCTCCGGTGAGAACCCGTACAGAATCGTCCGCATGAACTGCATCAAGGTGGTCTTGCCGGCTTCGTTCGCGCCGTAGATCACAGTCACGCGATCCGACAGGTCGCCCAGCAGCAGCTCGGTCCAGACGCCGAACCCATCCACATGCACATCGGTGACTCTCATCGGACTTCCTTTTTCCTGAGAGTGTGCTCAAGGTATCTGTGCACAAGTCCTCTCGCCGCCGGCTCACGGCACTCCGCAGCGTCGTGACCCCCGAGGTCGAACGCGGCGAGTCATCGCACTAGATCACCTTCTCTCCCCGTAACAATGCCGAACCCAACACGGTCGCTTCACGCAATACCTGCAACCGAACGGACGGATCCGACAAATCCGCCACCCACCGCAACTCGCTGCTCAACAAGCTCTCACCACAATTCGATTCCCATTTGTCCTGCTGCCAGTTCTCCTGCAGCTGACGCACCGATCGCAGATAGTCGCCCAGAAGCGTATCTTCATCGTAGGCGGATGCCGGTATGGGTTGGTGCGCGTCGACCTCCACCGACACCGGCCAGCATGACTCGGTCGGGCTCCCCTGCTGCTTCTTCAACCAGGCCATTGCCCGCTCGGCCAGCTGCCGCAGCTTCTCCCGATCCACCGTGATGTCGGCCGCGGCAAACGTCCACCGGATCAACAGCGGCGTGCCTGGGGTCTGCGAACGAAGTTCCTGGATGCGCTGGGACAAGAGATCGGTGATGTCGTCCCAACTGGCCGCCGCGGACGCCATGACCCGTTCATGCTGCCAGCGCACGACGTCGCACGGAACGAAACGCATCCGCGTGTCGCGCGGCGCACGCACTTCCACCAGCGTGCAACCATGCGGTCCCAGACTCTGCGGGCTTCGCCCCTGCGGCGTGCCCGGATAGTGCACAACGCTCGGCTGGGTCGTTAACGTCTTCCGCTCGCCCTGCCCGCCTAAGGCCCAGTAATCGACACTCCGCGTTGCCATCAGCCGACTGTCGGCCTTCCCCGTGGCGACAGCCACCGCGTATCGACCACTCGCGTGCGAACAGAACTCCGCCACCGATACGTCTCGCGCTCCGCTCTGCCCCAGTACGTCCACGGTCAGTCCCGCCTTCACCTCGTGCCCCACGACCTGCACCGTCGAAGAATCAAATCGATGGACCGATTTCGGGAGCGCAATGAGCGTCGGCCACTGCGCCGACGTGCCGGACGAACTGCCGGCCCAATAGACGGCAATCCCATGTTCGTCAAGTCGCTCGAACTGATCTCGCAGAAAGGCGAGCGAGCGAGCGGCCGGCATGGCCAGATTCAACAGTTCGCCACTCAAACATACGAACGACACCTGCTCGTGGATCGCCGTGTCAATGACGCGTTCCGCCGCTCGATAAGCACCGTCGATCATCGTGCCACGCAAGTGGTCCGGGATGTCCAGCAAGCCATGAAGCGGTTGGTCCAGCTGAAAATCGGCCGCATGCAAAAAGCGGAATGGCTGATCTGACATCGGCACCTCCTTGCACCGCATACGCTTCGAAAGCGGTCACGCCAGCACGGGCACGTTCCCAACCAGTTCCCGGAACTGCCTTGCGCGGCGCACGACCCCGTGGAGCGGAAATCCTGTGGCTGCGTAGTTTAGCTGAGACAGGAAAATGCGCAAATGGCGATTCACATTCCGGCCCCCAGCAAACCCCTCACGACCCGAAAGAGGAGCGGAATATAGGCGGCATGGCTGCTTTAGGTAACAACACCAAAGAGACAATCCCCCCTGCCGACGGCCAACACGAGAGCCACACCCATGCTCGCGCAGAGCGTAGCCATGCTCGCGCAGAGCGTAGCCATGCTCGCGCAGAGCGTAGCCACGCTCGCGCAGAGCGTAGCCATGCTCGCGCAGAGCATGGGAGGTGCGACGGGCTTGGTTCGGCTAGCCCGAACAGCGGCGGACGACGGTCGACGACCTGACTGATCGCTCCTGACAGACGCGGGCCGCAGCGAGGTGGAGCGGGAATAGGGAACGCCACAATGCCACAATGCCACAATGCTTCAATGCCACAATGCTTCAATGCCACAATGCTTCAATGCCACAATGCTTCAATGCCACAATGCTTCAATGCCACAATGCTTCAATGCCACAATGCTTCAATGCCACACTGCTTCAATG
>JBGSHS010000320.1:0-63974 GCA_041752115.1 Pirellulaceae bacterium
CCCGAGAGCGGATCCTGGCCACAGAGAAAGGCCCGCCGTACGCAGCGGGTCCAGCAGTGATAGACGGCTTTGCGGGAACGATCGACCAGTCGTCGGCGAGAATAAGACGCCATGGGACATCCTCCAGGTCTCGAGTGCGGCCGCTCACTGCACCGCCAACGGTGCGCGAAATCGACCGCACTGCGTGAAAGGAAATGCCCGCCTTACGCGTCTTACAAGTGCCCCTATCATAACGGATCGCTGTTACCACAACAGCCCTTCCGCCGGGCAGCGCGTGCTGTCATGGCAGTGACAACGGCTGGGCATGCTAGCAGAGATGTCTCGTTCTTCGTTCATCGCCTGCGCCGAATAGATGGTCAGAACGCAGACGACATTTGTGTGTGACGAAAGCGTATGAGCTCACGCCAAGGCGCCAAGGCGCCAAGGAAGAGAGTATGAGCAAGAACTGGTAAGTCGTGGAGCAGAGAGTCCGCTTCGCGTGGATTGCGTTCCCTCTGTTGAAAGCATCCTCGCGACGCGTGAGGCGCAGGGTGTCTGCTTCGCCTACAGGGTGTCTGCTTCGCCTATGTGTGACGAAAGCGTATGAGCTCACGCCCAGGCGCCAAGGCGCCAAGGAAGAGAGTATGAGCAAGAACTGGTAAGTCGTGGAGCAGAGAGTCCGCTTCGCGTGGATTGCGTTCCCTCTGTCGAAAGCATCCTCGCGACGCGTGAGGCGCAGGGGTATTTGCTTTCGAGTCGGCTCCAGACCTCGGAATCAGTTCTCTTCAAAGACAAACCAAGTCGTCCCGCGGGCGGGCACGGTGGTGGGCAACTGGATGCGGCGGTCGCGATCGAGCGTGAACGGCTGGGGCGGGCCATTCTCCGAGCGGACCGAGGCGGTCGTCGAGAGGCCAGTGTAGTACAGCGGAACCGACAGGGTCTTGGTCACCTCGCGATCCAGCGGATTGTGGACCACCAGCAGCCCCTTTTCCTTCAACGTCGGGTTTACGTGGAGCATGTAATCGAGGTCGCGGCCGTCAGCGCGGCGAAGGTGAAGGATGTCGGAATCGAGGATAGCTCGGTGTCGCTTGTAGAAACCGACCCAGTGTTGGACTAAGTCGCGGGTTTCTGAAGCATCGTAGAGCCGTGGACCGCGATAGCAGGCTTGCACGCCGGCTCCGAAGAGGTTAGCCAGCCGCTGGCCGTAGTGCGGCAGGTGCTCCTGGAGCGGCTCGATGGTGGCCGCCGCGCCGCCGCCGTGGTATTGGGTCAGAGGAACGAACATCCAGCCCATCGACGGCGTCTTGTCCCACGTGCCGTCGAAGATGTTCTGTCGCTCGATGATCTCCTGATACTCCCGAGGCAGCGACCAGTTCGTTTCGCGATAGCCCATGCCGGTCTTGTTGCTGCCGCTTAAGAAGTACCAGTCGGGGACGTTGAGGTAGACTCCGTTGGCGCGGCACCACTTGTAGAAGTCAGTGATCGCCCGCCACTGCACCCATTGTGAATCGGCCAGGCCGCGATGACCGGGATGGTCCGTGGCGGCGCAGTGATCGCCGGGATACGAGCCATCATGCTCCAGGCAGCTCAATCCGGCCGTGGTGGTGAAATTGCGAAGCTGGGCCAGGTACTCGCTGCCCCATTTCGCTCCGAGACACGGCATGACGCCATAACGAGCCGGGACGCCTTGGGTGTTATCAGCTTCTGTATTCGCGCCGCGGCTGGCCAGCAGGGAATAACCGCCCAGTGCGATGTTCTTTGATCGAGCGTAGTCGGCCAGTTCCTTGATTTGTGCCTGATAAGCCGGGTCTCGGCTCTCGAAATTGAATCCGCTGCCGAACGTCAGAATGATCAGTTCGAAACCGACGTCTGCGCACTGGTCCACTGCCAGTTTGACTGCGGCCGGATCAGCGCTGCGGACGTGCATTAGCACCGGGTTCTCCGTCACCCACGGAGCAATCGCGCGGTACATCTTCCGCTGGGCAAGGCTCGTGCGCTCACGGTCGGTCGAATCCAACAACAACTCGAAGACGCGAAACGACTCCCAGGTCGCTTCGGGCACGAGTTCCTGGTCGGGCCCGATCGGCGGGCGGCATTCCAGCAGGCACGGCGTCTTGCACTCGTAGTTGACCTGTGTGCCGTACTCAGGATCGGGTCCCCACGAGACGGCTGCCTGGGCACCCTTGGAAGCCATCGAGAGGAAGTTGTAGTCGGTCTCGACGTGCAAGCCCGGGGTTTCCCACCGCGGATTAGGCTCAACCGACGACTCGGTCTCGACGGCCGCCAGCATCTCCGCGGTGAAACCGTTCAACCGCACCGCCTCGTTGCCGCCGTTGCAGAGCGTGATCCACTTGCTCAGCACGGGGATGCCGTCGTAAAGCTCGTAATGCACGTTCACGACGACACCGGCGGCTGGGGACTGCTCCGGCGCAGCGAAATGCAGCGTCAGTGATGCGCCCGGCGAAGGCCAGGGAAGGTCGTGGGGCATCCACTCCAACCGCTTCTTCCACGGGAATCGGGCTTGCGTCTGGCCTACCTCCAGCCCGACCAGCACGAAAGCGTTGGACTCAGCGGTCATCTGGTCGATCCACTTCGGATCGAGGTAGTTCTGAATTGGCTGGCCCACCAGTCCGCCGACCGGATACTTCACGCCGTCCAGTTCAACAATCGCCTCCGGGCGGACGGACCGGAGGAGTTGCTGGCCGGTCATGAGGTTGTCGAAACCGACGGTGGCCCCGTTGGGCGTGACCCTCCACGTGCGGCGGACCAGGCCGTTGGTCATGGTGACTTCTGCCGGCCCGCTCTGATACACTCCTGCCTTCGGCGTGATCGGCGCGACCAGCCAGTCGACGTTGAGTGGCGCGGCAGCTTGCTCGGAGAACGCCGGCAGACATCGCACCTGTGCACCAAGATCGGTGGCCGGTGCCTCGGCGGCAAACGCGGCCTGCAGGAGCACAAGAAGGGCCAGACATTTGTAACGGCATACGGTCATCGTGAGTATCTCCACGACAGGACAGGATAGGCGGGTGGGGCTCGCAACAGCGTAGGCGGGGCAACTCGGCGGCTCTCTACGAGCTTACCCACAAGATACCCGGCGGCCTCATCGTCCGCCATATCGTGATCGCGCTGAGTAGGTCACGATTCGCGCCGAACTGGGGTCGTGTCGCCTGGAACGTGCTACTGCACGGGTTGACCGAAACGGACGTGACGGCCCCCTCGGTCGCCCAGGCCAGGGAGTGTGGACGAAAGAACGGGCAGGGTGTCTGCTCTTACTCTCGGTAAGGGACAGGGTGTCTGCGAAACCTGCTTCTCGTAACTGGTGTCTGTTTCCCGGTCGCGTCTTGTCTACGGCTGTTAGTTAGCTCACGCCAAGGCGCAAAGACGCCAAGGAATTTTGGCTTCTGTCGTGAACACTCGTGGCGGACAGTTCGTGTGAATTGTCGATTTCACAGAACGCGGGCGGGAATCTGTTGTTCGGCTTCCAGGAGTGTGAGGGTCGAACCTGTTGCACTGTGTGAAGTGCGGACCATGGCCAAGGCGACGGCGTGGCTGTCATCAGGGAACAGGACGCTGGAGCTGATCGAGCCGAGCGGGCGACTCTCGTGATCGACCAGTGCGCAACCGGCCGATGGCGCATGGAGGCATTCCAGCCGGACTCGACAGAGTTGTCGGTTGACGTGCCCCAGGGCGTCCAGGCGCGCAATGGGCTCCTGACCCAGATAGCACCCTTTGGTAAACGAGATCGCCTGCTTGGTGCGGTCCGCTTCCTGTGCCAGATGGTCCTCGTTCACATCGACTCCCGACAGAGGAAAACCGCCGAGGATACGGCACGCGTGAAACGCTTCAGCGCCTGCCGGAGTGACTCCACAGGTGACCAGAGCTTGCCACAACTCGGGAAGCCGACTCCGCTCGATCGAGAGCAGCACTCCTGGTACGTGCCAGATATCGACTCGGCGGACTACAACAGGTTGTTCCCTCCACGAGCACAAGGCGTGATCACAGTTCGCCAGGGATTCGCACGCCAAGCCAAGGGCAGAGAGCCGAGCCAGGCTCTGAACACCGGCGAGGTACAAGTCGCCGAACTCGTCCGTCCGACCGCGGATGTTCACGGCTTCGCTGAAGTGATAGCGTTCCAGGTGGTTGACAATGGCCGACTCATGTCCCTGTGGCAGATCCAGCCACACCGAGTCGTCGGCAACGAAAGCAAAGCCGTGCGTCAGGATACGTCCTTTGGCATTGGTCAGGAACAGTTCGCAGCCGGTGCCCGGCTGGCGACGTTTGATGTCATTCGTGCAGAAGTTGTGCAGAAAGGATCGAGCGTCTCGGCCGGAGAGCTCTATCTGGCTGCGATCGGACAGATCGAACAAGACACAATCTTCCTGAGCCGCTCGGTATTCCTCTGCTGCACCTCCGAACCTGGCAGCGTGTGGGCCTCCGAGGGTTGACACGGGTGCCAGGCGAGCGGGATCCAGCGGCAACGCCCCCATCTGCTGCTGCAGAGCATGAAACTGATCCACTTGAGTCATGTTGGACATCCCACAGCTTCGAAACTTCCAGGCAACATTGAGGCGTCAGGTGGCGCAGCCGAACTGGCGCAGGATGTGGGCCATCTGATTGTTGAATTGTCCACGCGTGAAGACGGCCGTGCAACCCGCCTGCCGGGCACCGGCCATGCCGGCCACATCCACATGAGGGCCGTACGCGACAATCGGCAGTGGCTCGGGAGAACTCTGGTGCAGTTGCCTGACCAGGTCGAGCAGGTCGATGCCGGGCGTGCTGAAATCGATCAACACAAAGCGAACTCCCCCTGCCCTCACGCGTTGCGTCAGGGCCTCAACATCGGATACAACAGCCATTGCCAGCCCACAGTCGGCTGCCGCGCTGGTGACTCGGGATGAAAAGAGGAGGTCTCGCGTCAGGTAAAGCGCACTCATCGTGATCTCACTTGGCAATTCGTCTCATCCTGATTCATCCTGGCCAGTCGTCCACGTGCCAGTCGTCCACGTGCGACCGCCCTGCGCCGAGTCCAGCTTCCGCCAGCGTGGCGGGACATGGTTCAGGGCTGCAGTTCAGTGTATTTTCAGCGGGGGTTGTTCAGTGGAACGGCGATATCGAAGTAGCCGATCATCATTTCATCGGTTGTCTGGTCGCCCCATTTCACGGTCGCTGTCGGATCGGGATTGGCAAGATTCTGATCCGAATTGTCGAAGTGCGCGACACAATGGACGGTTGTCCCCGCCGGGAGGAACTTGGGCTGTGTCAGCCGGTAAGCTGTCTGCCAGTTGAAATCGTAATTGGGTACATCGAGCAGCGTTTCGGTTGTTCCGTCAGGGAACCGTGTTTCGTAGAGAAACGATTTACCCCGCAAGTGCATGTGGGGCATCATGGTCAGAAGCAGTACATCGATCGGTGCGCTGCGTGAGGTTGCCTCGACCCGATGACTCGGCTCACCTGGCGGAATCTCGAGCTTCTTCTTGACGGCGGCGACCGTCCGCACCTCATGGTGCAGGTCGTTGTGGTCCGCGAACAGAAGTCCCAGCGAACTGACGTCCTGTTGGGATGTTCCGACGGGAGTGTAGTGCACCTGGAAGATGAGCTTCGATCCGGCTCGCAAGCGTTTCGCCATTCCCGGCGGATAAGGTTGGGCGATCAGTCCGGGCACGTATGCTGCAAGGAATCCTCCCTCTTCTCCCGAAATCGCTTTGCTTCCAGGCGGCTGAGCGAACACCAGGATGTGATGCACCACGCGTCGATTGCCGGGCAGGCACTGGGCGGCCGACACCCATTTATCCTCGGTGAGTCCCGGATCGACCACAAAGTACTGATAATCGACCTGACCTTCGGGCGGTACGTCATACGGCTGCTGGCGCATGCGGATCAGCAGATCTGGCTCCCGCGGGAGCTGCCATCCTGATACATATGTCCCAGGTGGGGGGAGCGAGTTGGGATCACCTTCCGGCGCACCGTCCTCAACCCATTTATCGATGAGTCCCTTTTCTTCCTGGCTGAGTCGGCGATCGTTGGCAAAGGAGCCGTGATCGGGTGACGCATGCCAGGGAGGCATGCGCTGGTCGCGCACAACTTCCTGGATCATCTCGGCCCAGCCGACAACTTCGTCGTAGCTTTCCAACGCAAAGGGGGCGATTTCGCCGGCACGGTGACACTCGACGCAGCGGTTGCCCAAGATGCGGCTGATCTGATTGTTGTAGGTGACGCCATCGTCTTTCGTATCGACAAACACCCGCCCGATATGGCAGCCGACGACCTCGGTCTCCGCGGTCGAAACCGGCTTGTTGGCCAGCAGTTCTGCCACGGCCTCCCGCAAATACTCCTGGTCGTGGCGAACTCGCTGCGTTTCATAGGTGTATTGATCGTCGATCCGACCACGGTAGCGTATCACGCGTTGGGCGTCTAACACGAACACTTCCGGAGTGCGTTGGGCGCCAAACAGATCGGCGACGCGATTCCCCGGATCCTTGAGCAAGGGAAACCGGAGGTTGTGGGTCCGAGCGAAGTGCTCCATCTCGGCCAGCGAGTCTTGCTGATTCGAGTCGATGCCTACGACCACCACCTGCTCGGTTGGATAGCTGTCGGCCAGTTGCTGCAGTCGCTGGGCATAGAGCTGAACCAGCGGGCATTCTGTTCCGATGAAGGCGACGACGATCAGCTTGCTCTCTTGCCAGTCGGAGAGGGAGCAGGTCTTGCTGCGAAAGTCAGACAAAGTGAAGTTGGCTACGGTGCGGCCGATCACGGACCCGGAGGGAGCGTCTGTGGTGTCAGCATAAACCGAGGCGGCAGCGACGGCGACGAGCACCGCGCCGAACAAGAGGCGTTTCTGTGGCATGATTGAATCGTCCTGTGGCACTGCCGATCGGCTCAAGGCCGTTCGTCGCGCTCCTCGCTTCCTTTGAGTTTGTCTTTGAACATCCGATTGAATTTCTTGATTTTCGGGCTGATGTACCGTGCGCAGTAGGGCTGACGACGATTCAGTTCAAAATAGTCCTGATGATATCCTTCAGCCGGATGGAACTCCTTGAAGGGGCTGATCTCGGTCACGATCGGCTTCTTGAATTCCTTCGATTCATCCAGTTGCTGTTTATAGGCCTCGGCGATCTCGCGCTGCTGATCGTTGTGATGGAACACAACGGATCGGTACTGAGTGCCGTGGTCAGGGCCCTGTTGGTTGAGTGTCGTCGGATCGTGGGTCTTCCAGAAGATCTCGAGCAGGTCGGCAAACGATATCACGGAGGGATCGAACGTGAGTTGGATCACTTCGGCGTGCCCCGTCAGGCCGGTACAGACCTGCTGATAGCTGGGGTTAGGGACGCTGCCGCCCGAATATCCCGAAACGACCTTCTCGACACCTTTCACGCGTTCGAACACCGCTTCGCTGCACCAGAAGCACCCAGAGCCGAAGGTGGCGGTTTCCAGTTGAGTGGGCTTTCCCTTGGTGCCGGCCGGCTCGACTGAGGCGTCACCCGGCAATTGGGACGGGGTCGATCGGTCCGGTTGCACGCCGCCTTCTTTGGCGTCTTGGGCTTGAACTGAGCAACCTGCCAGCATCCCCAGGATCGTCATCGCCACAGCCGCCAGACGCGGCCTGCCCACGTGCTGCGGATGTACTGGCATCGACTGGCCAACCAGGCAACTCGGCCGAGCCGTATCGAGCATGTTCTGAACAGGACACTTGATGGTCACGATCATCTCTCCCATGGAATCGTCCCGCGTGCGATGCGTTCCCGGCATTCCACCCTCCGCGATGATCCGATGGTCATCGTTTGGCCACCTCGCATCCGGCTCCCAGACGCGTCGCGCCGGTTGGCCGTTAGGAGGTGGCGGGGACGCCGACGTATATTGAATTTGTAGGCGAAAACGGGGGGGTGGCAAGCGGATTCCGGACTTCACCCATCCGTTCGTCTCCCTTGCGACGAGACGACGGATCGGTGATGGAGGCCTGTGAGCGCCGCGCTGCGGAGTGGCAGGTTGAGGTGGCCAGCGAGGGGCTACTGTTGTGCATGTCGGGGGGGAGTATAATGATCAGCGAGCTACCCATCCGATGCGATCCGTATGGGGCGCTTGACCACGCAGTATTGACCGCACTGACATGCAGCGACGGGGGAAGTGATGAACGAGACTCCACAGCAAAAAGAATCTGAGTCGTCGACGGCCGTCTCGCTCCTGCTTTTGCCACTGAAGATCATTGCCTGGCCGTTCCTGTTCGTGGGGCGGTTTCTCTACGAGCACTGGCTCTCCTACGTGCTGGGGCGAGCCAAACGGGACGGAGATCGCGTGTTCAGTGTTCGGTTCGTGTGGTACGGCGACTCGGTCTATCTTCACCCCATGGTGTGGGGGAGTCTGGTGCTGTATGTGGTGGTCAAGAGTCAAGTCTTTGCACCGGGCTGGTCTTTATTGGTTTGGTTCATCCTGCTGGCCGTCTGTTTTCTGACCGTGATCTACAACTTCAACATTGTCAAAGCGAGCGTCTTGATCGTCTGCGTGATTGCTGTGCTGAGTCTGGCTTATGTGTCGAATGCCGAATGGAGATGGAATCCATTGAGGGCGGTGGCCGATCACATTGAGTCGCTGGATGCGGAAGTGACTCAGGGTTTTTACATTGTGGCGGCGTATGTCTTCGCTCTGCTGATAGCGGCCGAGGTACTTTGGGGCTGGTTGTTCAATCGCGTGGAGATTGACGAGGCCTACGTTTACGAGCGTCGGTTTCTGCAGAGCACCGCTCGGGAGCCGATATTCGCGCGTGGCTTGAAGCGGGAGACCAAGGATCTCCTGGAACTCGTCATTATGGGAGCGGCCGACATCACGCATCGCACGCAGCGTGGCTCGAAGGTCTTCAAGAACGTGCCCGGTGCGTCTCTCGGTTTGGGAGTGGCCCTTGACCAGATGTTGGATCATCGCCGTCCCGACGAGGATCGTTTGCAGCGCAAACGTCGAGCCGCGTCGGCTGGAGACAGCCTGCCGGAGTCGGTCGACGGACCGGCAGGGAACGAGTAGTCTGCTGCGGCACCGCTTCCATTGAGGGATGTCTGCCCCGCGGCGCAGTGATGCGGTGGTGGCCTGTGTGTGCACAGTCCGGGCTGCGGCAGCAGGTCTCATCTGGACAGAACGCATCGGACTGGCGCATGATTGGGATGTGACTGTCCCGTTGACTGGTGCAATTCTTTGGTGGCAAATATGCCGGACGGCCTGCGCGGATCGGTGGAACGTGTCACGTTCTTCAATCCGGAAAATGGATTTGCGGTACTCAAGGTCCAGGCGGAGGGACGACGCGACCTGGTGACCGTAGTGGGCAATATCAGTGCCATCGCTGCCGGCGAATATATCGTGGCGGAGGGGCAGTGGAAGATCGATCCTCAGCACGGAACGCAGTTCAAAGCGCACTCACTGACTGCGGCCCATCCGTCCTCCCCCGAGGGGATTCAGCGTTATCTGGCGTCAGGAGCGGTGAAGGGAATCGGCCCGCAGCTGGCAGCCAAGATTGTGAAGATCTACAAGGAACGCGCGCTGGAGATCATTGATCGCTACGGCGATATGCTGCTGCACATTCGCGGGATCGGGCCGCAGCGACTGCAGAAGATCCGCACCGGTTGGCAGCAGCAGAAAGAAGTGCGTCGCATCATGCTCTTTCTGCACGAGCTGGGATTGGGGAGCGGGAAGCGGGCGATTCAGATTTACAAGACATACGGCGACGACGCGGTGTCGGCCATCCGGGCCAATCCCTACCGGCTGGCGGATGATGTGCGGGGCATCGGCTTCAAGACCGCGGACCAGATCGCCTCCCAGTTGGGCATTGATCCACAGGCTCCGGCACGCGCTCGGGCAGCCATCCGCTACGCGCTGCAGCAACTCAGTCGCGAGGGACATTGCGGATACCCGGAGTCGGGAGTTATCCAGCTGACACAGGATCTGATCGGCGTGCCAGAAGCGTTGCTGCAGACGGCAGCGGAAGCCGAGCTGTTCGAGCAGAACATTGTGCGGGAGCTGGTCGGAGGGGAAGTGTGGTTGTTTCTTGCCGGGCTCTATCGAGCCGAACTGGGAATTGCCCATCAGTTGCGTCGGTTGCTCCAGGCCGAAACGCATCCCTTACCGAGAATCGACGTGGCTCGAGCGCTGGAATGGGTGGAAGATCGGCTGCAGATCGCCTTGGCCGCTGGCCAACGGGCGGCCGTTGAAGCTGTATGCACTCAGCAAGTAGTCGTGATCACCGGTGGACCTGGTGTTGGCAAGACCACGTTAGTGCGGAGCATTTTGGAGATCTTTGCTGCCAAGAGCCTGCAGTGTGTCTTGGCTGCGCCCACGGGCCGCGCCGCGAAGCGGCTGGCCGAGACCACGGGGCGTCCAGCTCGGACTGTCCACCGGCTGTTGGAATACGATCCGGCCACCGGCGATTTCAAACGCAATCAGAAGCAGCCGCTTGTCGGTGACCTCTTCGTGTTGGATGAATCATCCATGGTGGACGTCTTCCTGGCCCATCAATACTTGCGGGCTATCCCCACCGGTGCGTGTGTTGTTCTGGTGGGCGACGTTGACCAGCTTCCGTCGGTCGGGCCCGGGAGCGTACTCTCGGACGTGATCGCGTCCGCGGCAGTGCCGGTCGTTCGACTGACGGAGGTATTCCGCCAGGCTGCCGAGAGTCGCATTATCACGTCGGCGTATCGCATCAATGTGGGGCAACTCCCGGACCTGACAAGAGCTGACGATCTGGAAGACTTCTATTTCGTCGAGGTGTCAGAACCGGAGGCGATTGAGCGGATGGTGGTCAAGCTGGTACACGAGCGGATACCGGACCGGTTCGCCCTGAATCCTCGAACCGATATTCAGGTGTTGGTGCCGATGAACCGTTCGGCACTGGGGGCCCGCCACCTGAATCAAGTCATGCAGGAGACGTTGAACCCGGCAGTTGGCCAGCCGGAAGTGGAACGCTTCGGGTGGACCTTTCGAGAGGGAGACCGGGTGATTCAGACGGAGAACAATTATCGCCGCAATGTCTTCAACGGCGACCTTGGCTCGATTGTCAAGATCCATCGCGTGGATCAGGAGCTGACGGTGGACTTCGATGGACAGCAGGTCGACTACGACTTTTCGGATCTGGACGAACTCTCCCTGGCCTACGTGCTGACGATCCACAAGAGCCAGGGATCGGAATATCCTGCGGTGATCATTCCTTTGCACACACAGCATTACGTCATGTTGCAGAGAAACCTCTTGTATACGGCCGTCACGCGCGGAAAACGTCTGGTGGTGATCGTGGGCTCGCGACGGGCACTCCAGATGGCGGTCGCTCGGCAGGAAACACGACAGCGCTGTACGACCCTCCGACGCCGACTCGAGCCAGAATCTTGAATCAGCGATCGCCCTTCCGCGACGCGGCCTGCCCATGGACGAAAGAAGCCCGATCGAATCGAGTCGTCAGGACGGGCTGGTTCGACATGCATCGTTCGTTATTACATTCGTCATTGGGTACTTCGTCATTCGTCATTTCTCGCAGGGCTCGCCGGCGTGAACTCGTTCATTCTTCAAGCTCTTTCCCTGCAGTTGATCGATGACCTGCTGCACTTCCTGTTCGAGTCGTTCGGTCAATTCGCTGATGCCCTGTTTGCGGTTTGCCGATCGTTCTACCAAGATGGGTTCGCCGAATCCGACCCGTGCTCTTCGCGTACCGCGCACGGTGGCAGAGAAGCGGTCCAGCACATCCTCTTCGAACTTGTCGAGCGTTTCTGCCATACGTTCCACGGTGGGTGACTCTTTCACGTAGTCACCCGGGTAGCTGTAGAGTTGAACGACCAGGAACAGATCTTCCAGCTCTTCCTGCAGACGTTGTCGCATCGTCGGATCCACATTCTCTTGCTCCAGATCCTGGATGACGCGTGAGCGGAGTTCCTTGACCCGTTCGGGGACTTTGGTGGTAGTAGCCGTGAAAGCATGCTTGGACTCAATGGAGCTGAGAATGGCGTCGATCAGCGCGGCGATCCTCTCCGGGAGTGGGCCGCTACCTGGGCGCCCCAGGAACTCCAGTTCCTTGATCGCAAGCGAAACTTCGGCGAAGCGGTAGATCCGCTCAGGCAGCGGCGAATCGGGCCGCGGTCGCCAGAACATTTCTCGTTCCAACGTTTCCATCAACTGCACGAGTTCCTCGTAGGGATCCTGGAGGTACTCGTACCAGATGCCGCAGGGGACGCACACGACGGGACGTTTAGCTCGCTTGACGGCCGAGAGAGCGATGGCGGCGGCACCCTCCCGAAACGGCCGAACGCGTGCGTTGCAGTGATAGACCTCTCCTTCGGGAAAGATCACCAGCGGTTGAGGACGCTTCTCCAGAATCTCGACTGCCTGGCGGAAGGCCCGCAGGTCGGTTGCTTCCCGGTCCACGCTGAAACTGCCGTGCCAGCGCAGCACGTGACGAGTGAACCACGACTTGTCGGTGAATACCTGCCACGCCGTCATCAAGTAGATCGGCACACCGACGGCATCCGCGGCGGCATAGATGCTGTACGCGTCCGCATGGGTCGGATGGTTGGGTGTAATCAGAACCGCATGATGGTCGTCGAGCAGTTGGCGCACTCGATCTGCCCCGTCGACCTGAACTTCCATCAGTCGTTGCTCACGTCGCTGTTTCGACTGGCGGATAGGCCGGAACATGCGCACAATCGTGGCATTCAGCTTGGGCGACCACCATTGGGTAGCCGACTGCATGCGATACCGATTCATCGATCACCTCCGACAGCATGAGGTGCGAGGCCTGGAACGGAATGCATTGTATCCGCCGTTGCCCCGCCGAAAACCTGAGCCCGCAGTGCCTGCCCGCTCAGGAGGATCCTGTCTGGGCACCGGCTTCCTGCGGCATCCGCGGCGACCTCGCACCAGCAACCGCGTACGCTACGCACTTCGCCTGGCCGCAGAGAGTGACGTGAACGGCCAGCCATGAGCCGGCAAAGCTGATACGCTCGGCCGACTCCCACGCGGGCTCTCCACCGGATCAGGCTACCGTGAGCTGCTCCTGCGCTCAACCCTTGCGGACGGACTTCCTGTTAACGTTGAAGGACCTGCCCTACCGACGCGGCGCCGGGGAAACAGGCCAGGAGATAGGTATTGCGTCCGTCCTCGATCGTGACGGAGCGGACTGGACCGGCCACGGCACCGCGACTGGTCAGGACCGGGAGGAGCTGGATTTCGTGCGTTCCCGCCGGCAATTCAATCCGCACAACCTGCACTTCGCGCGGGAGCAGTCCCCAGCAGCGTGTGTCGGCCGCCTCGGTCGCCTCCCAGGCGACCCCTACGGCGCTCAAGGCGATATCGGCCAGAGGAGCGTCGGCCTCGACCACGTCTTTCGTGGCATAGATGGCCGCTTTCTTGATCAGGCGTCGGGCGACTGCGCGGGCCATGATGTGCGGCAGCTCCACCTCCTCCTGCCGGAGCGCCAGCTCGGCGACGTCACAGATGGTCTCCGTCTTCCCTACCGTCGCACCGTCCGAAACCACTGCGATGTGATCCACTTCACGCGGCGGAACTCTCACGCGGGGAATCTTGATGGGGGCGAGTGTGGGAGGCACATCATACTCTCCCACACATGACAGGATGCGGTCAGCGATCAACAGCGCCGCGCTGGTGGGGATCTCCGCCACCTGCTCTTTGACCGGGCCGCGATTCACCATGGTGAACACATACAGGACCCCGTGGCCTGCCTGGCAGTGAACACCACTCTCAGCCCGCGTGAAGTCGACCTTGCCCGCCTGGAACTGCGGTTGCCAGCTGACAACCTGGTGGTATGCTCGCGAGGCGTCGTCGTAGTTGCCGTAGGTCGCTTCGCGGAGCATGCCGTGCAGGTAAGGCCCGATGGCCAGAGGGGTATACGCCGTTTGCGCATTCTCCACTTGCCGCTGCGTGGCGTGCTGCAACAGCTCGTCCTGTTTGGCGTTGATCTGCAGACTGTACGCCTCGGCGTCCTGGCCATCGTTCATCAGGCTGGCTATGGCCAGAAAGACTCGCGTCAGTACCTTCTCATAATTCTCACCAGAATACGCCAGCCACTGGTCATCGGTGAGCATGCTCACGCTCGATTCAACCACGTCCTTCTGGTCGAAGTGATCCAGATTGTCCCGCACGCGGCGCAAAGTCTTCTCGGCCTCAGCCGGCTGGCCGCTCAACAGCTGAATCATGGCCAGGTCCATGGAGATGGCGTCCGCATCGCCGGGGCGTTTCTCCATCTGCTGCTGCAGTTCGTCGGCCGCCGTAGCCAACCGTCCTGCGTAGAAGTCTTGTCGAGCCAGTTGCACACGCTGCGCATAGGTCGAACAACCCGTCAGGCTGCCCAGTGCGAAGAGCAGCGCACCAAGCCAGATCCAAGGGGAGGAATGTGCAATCTTGTGGTTCATTGGCACACAATGATCCCTGGTAGGTCTGCCTGAATACTCGTGACCAACGTTTTCAATTTCCACACGACCCCGCGGTCGCCAGGCGATCTCTGGCGGATTCGGACTTTCGATGACCAGCGCGGGAAGTCCTCGACCTTCCTGAGCTCCTGAGTCGCAGTTCGGCGATCGCACGGCAGATGCCCGGCCGCCCATCAGCTCTTGAGCGGGTTGTAGTGCCACCACTTGCCGGCGCGCGTCTTGTGATATCCTTTGCTGATCGTCGCCGACTGCTTGTCATAGGCTCCCGTCTGCACGTTGACCATTTCCAGCGTCAGCAGATAATCACGCTGCTGGGATTCGTTGCGCACCGTCGTTCCGGAAGTGAGCGTGGCGAACAACAGATAATGGAGCGGCTGTCCCTGTTGCTGCAGGACCCCGGCGAAAACCGCCATGTTTTCGGGAATCAGCAGCGAGTCGGGACGCATGCGAGTCTCACGCAGGGCGGCGTCGACCACACGCTTGCTGACCGGTTGAAACGCCTGCGATTGGACCAGCTGGGTGTCGATCTGCTGGTAGATCTGGTCCTTGAAGTCGCCGAGTTCCTCAATACTCTTGTTCTCCACGCCGACGAAGCAGATGGTTTGTGGAGCAGGCAGGACCTCTGCCCCTTGATAGCTCGCTTCGTGCACGACCGACTGCTGGCGAGCCAGCAGCTTGGCAACCGCCTCGTCAATCAACGGATTAAACACTTCCGCTCCCGCCGAATGGCTCCCTACCAGGTCAGGCTGCCCTTCTTCAATCACGTGACCAAACTGATGGCCGCGGCAGCCGACAAACAGGGAAGTAGCCAGTGATCCAATCGAAAGCCCGGCTGTGGAGAGGAAGGTACGTCGGTCCATGTTGTTCCCGTTTCCATGCTGGTAAGGCCGCAGCGACGTCACCCGGCGATTGACTGGATCGGGTGTCGCTGTAATCGGCACAATAGTTACAAACCCTCGACTTGCTCATCGACCAACGTCGATGTGGGAAATCAATGAAACTTCTGTCGGTTTGTCCAAAGAAACGGTTCGGCTCGGCCGGACGGGGTGCGCAGAATCTGTGCGGCGGGCTGCAAGTTTAAACGAGACAATGGGTTGCGATGTCAATCGAGGAGCCCGCCTTCGACAGGGGGAGAAGCAAGGCGGCCCAATCCCGGACTGTTGGCTGTGCTGAGCGGCACCGAAAACAGGTATCTCGGGAGGATTGGGAGGTGTGGGGTGTCGAGTTACCTTGCGCCCTCGGCAGCGTCTTGCGGACGAAGCCATTGCCAATAGCGACGTGCGGCGACGATATGCTGAGGGTTCCCCGACCGGCAGGCATCGTCATAGAGTTGCCGAGCCTGCCGCTCGCTTCGCAGGGCCTGGACATAGAGTGCCAGATCGGCACCGCAGCGCCGGCACAGTGGCTGAGCGGGCTGTCTGGCTCGACAAACGGGGCACGCCAAAGGGAAGTCGTCACTCACGGGTGTGCTCATTATTCGGCCAGGTAAAACAGCAGATCGTCGAGTTCAGCCTGGAGTTCCGGCAGCAGCGCTGTGTCGTCGTCCTGCTGTGCTTTTTCGATCAATCGGAGGATATGCTCGACATCTTCGGCATCCTCCTCATTCAGGTCCGGGCGCATCGCGTGGGCTTTGGCGAGCAGTTGTTCCAGTTTGGAGTGCGGTTGGCTCGGTTCATCGATCCGGATCTGCTGCATCGAACGGGCCACGGGGATATTCGCCGGTTCGTCGGCGAGTCTCGTCGATGGGGGGGGCGGAACATAGTCGTGCGACTCGGAGAAGAGTGTGTCGAGTCGCTGGCTGGCCTGCAGGCGGTTCTGGTCGGACATTTGTGAGAGGGCGTTCTCGATTCTCAGTGACTGGCGAACGCCGGTACGTCGTTCGACGGCCGTCACTTTGAGGATTCCATCGAGGGTCAGTTCGAAGCGGACGAGGATGAGGCCATCGGCATCGCTCGATTCGTTCAGGCCTTCGAGGAGGAATCGGCCGATGAGCCGATTTCGGCTCAACTGGGGGCTCTCTCCCTGGTAGACCTCGATGTTGGCCGATTCTTGATCGAGTGTGACCGTCTGGAAGACATCTTCGTAGGTCGCGGGGAGGGGTGAGTTGCGGTGGATGATGGGGTAGAAGCGGAGTTCTCGACTGAACATGGAGCCTGTCAATGCGGCAATGCCGAGCGTGTGGGTAGCCACATCGATCAGCACCGGGCCGACGTGATGGCCGCTCTGCATGGCCGCCTGCGTAGCGGCTCCCAGAGCGACGGCCAGATCGGGGTTGACCGACCAGCGGGGCTCGCGCTGGAATTCCTCGCGCAGCCGGTTTTGTACCAGTGGCGTGCGTGTCGAGCCGCCCACCAGGATCAGTTCGTCCAGTTGGTTGACGGTCAGTCCGGAATCGCGAATGGCATCATCGACGCATTCGATGGTACGTTCCACGAGCGGGGCGATCAGCTCTTCGTATTCGTGGCGAGCGATTTCGACATCCAGGTTCACTGGTTTGCCATCGACGGTGGCAATGAATTCTTCAGTCACACGAAAGGTGCTGATGGTGGAAAGTTCGCATTTCGCCCGTTCGCAGGCCTGGATCAGTCGCCAACGCGTCGTGTTGTCGGCCAGCAAGTCGATGTTGTGTTGTGACAAGAACGCGTCAGCCACGAACTTGGACAGCAATTGATCGAAGTCATCACCGCCGAGTTGCGTGTCGCCTTTGCTGCTGAGTACCTCGACGACACCGGCTTCGATTCGCACAATGGACACGTCGAAAGTACCGCCACCCAGATCGTAGACAATCAGGTGACGCCGCTGGTTCTCACCAGCGTGGTAGACCAGGCTGGCGGCGGTCGGTTCATTGATAATACGTTCGACGGTCAGCCCGGCCAGTTGTCCGGCCTCGCGCGTCGCCTGCCGCTGGTGTTCGTCGAAGAAGGCAGGCACGGTAATCACGGCGCGGGTAATCGAAGTTCCCAGCTTCTGTTCCGCTCGCTGTTTGAGGCGGCGCAGGATCATGGCGCTGACTTCCTGGGGCGTGAACTGCTGATTGCCCATGCGCAGGATGTCCGGGCGTCCCATTTTCCGCTTGACGGAAACGACTGTGCGATCGGGAAAAGCCGCCAGTTGGTTCTTGGCTGCTTGCCCGACAATCAGCCGGTCGTCCATGGTCAAGCCGACGACGGACGGGAGAATGTCCTGACCGTCTTCCGCGATAATCTGAACTCGGCCGTCAATCAGTGCCGCGACGACGCTGTTGGTCGTCCCGAGGTCGATGCCCACGATGGGAGAGTTATCCACGGTTGCCATGGGTGGTACCTGCTGTGATGGAATTGACGAATTGACTTATGGTCTTGAATTGCCAACGGTCTTCAGGGGCCGCCAATAGCGGCAGTCAAACACAACCTACCTGGCGAGGCGAACATCGGCGTAGCGGAGGATTCTGCCTTGCCAGAGATAAGCGGGGCGAAGCTGCTGGGCGACATGCGAAGAAGCGACATCAGGATCGTCAATCACATCAATGGCGTGCATGGTCTCCGCGTCGAAGGGCTGATGCAGTACGTCAACCCGTTCGATCGCACACTGTTGCATCAGACGATGTACGCGTGCCAGCAGCAGTTCCAGACCGCGGCACGTTTCCTGAAACGATTCATCCGTCCGCTCAGCGGCGGCGGCCGCCTGTTCGATCATTCCTCGGATTTCCTGCAGCAGACGACCAGCGAACTTGCGGGTGCCCCACGTAGCGTGAGCCACGGCACCGTCGAATTGGTCGAGCAGTGTGTACGCGAGACGGCAGGGAGCCGACTGCTGGGATGCGGACTGTCTGGACATCGTATCCCAGACGCGGCGCAAGCTCTCTTCGATCTCGGCCACTGCTTCGGCCAGACGCCGTCCTTCGTCGGAGGATGGGGTGGACGAGGCCGCCGTCTGCTGCAGCGCTGTGAGCCGCTGTTCGAGACGCTCCAACGTCGTCTGCAGGGTCTCTTGCAGTTCGCGTCCGCCACGCACCTGCAGCTTCAACTCGTGGCGCATGGCCGTGAAGGCTTCCACAATGTCCACGGCGCCCAGCAGGGGAGGACGTGAATCCTCGCCCTTGGAGGGCTCAGAAGGCGTCGGGACGTCGATCGCTCGGAAATCGGGCGACTGGTTGTTCATGATTCTCGCAGTGTCTGCAGTACTGTTAATCTTCTTGTTCGAATCGTCAAATGCACTGGATAGGAGCCCGTCAGGCGGTCGCGCTGGCATCAATTGTTCGGCTGGTTGCCCAGTGCCAACAGCACCAGTTTGGGGAGCCGGGCTGGCTCACGTTCGGCCGCGGCGATCAAGGCGTGGAGGTCGGGATGATCCGAGGGTGGGGCCAGCATCGACTCCGCTTGCACTATGGGATCGCTCAGCAACTGATAGGCAGCGTGTATCTGGCGAAACTTCTCCGCGTCGCGATCGGGTGGGTACTGGCGCACCAGGTTCAGATAAGCGCCTCGCACGTCTTCCGGCGAGGCATCGATGGCGACGTCCAGCGTGGCCATGGCTGCGGTGATGGCATTGTCCATTGCGTGAAGTCCCCTGTTACCGGCGTTTCCGGTTCTTCTGGTTGAGCTGCTTACGACGTTGCTTGTTCTGGGCGCGTCGCTCGTTCGGAGTTAAGGGAGGTGGCGGGGGAGTAAACTCGTCCCGAAAGTTCGCCATCCGTTCGGCCCCCTCCAAACCTGCTTCCATGAACTCCGTGAAGTCCTCCTCAGTCAGGCCGACACTTTCAAACAGTCGCTCGATGCGCGCCATGCTGGCAGCGGCCTCTCGAGTTCCTTTTCCCTCTTCACCGAGGATTCTCAACAAATCGAGGAATTCATCGGCGCGTTCCCGACCGAGTTGATCGAAGACCTTGTAGATGATCGAAGCAAACGGTTGAGCGTCCATGGAATCGTCGTCGGAAAACTCCTCCGCGAACGCAGTCTCCCGGCGGCGATTCGGCGGGTCCGGAACGGGGATGTCGCGGCGTTGCTCTGCGCCCGAGCTGCGATCGGCCGGTGCTGCGGGGATCGCATCCTCCTCGTACCTGCCCCCTTCCTGCTCTTCGTCTTCGTCGACATCGTCCAAGTTGAACAAGGTGCGTGTCGAGTTAGTGGACGACGATGAACGACGATCAGGAGCCGGCGGCTCTGAGGATTGGCTCCTGGCCCGGCGGGCCCGGCAGCGCGGACAGTCGCACTCCATTTCCTCCTCGTCCTGGTCCTCGTCCTCGTCCCATGCGAAGTCGTAGGAGTACCTGCGGCGCTGCTCGTTGTACACCGCCATCGCCTCACGAGCGTTTTCGAGCGTGCGTCCCATCCGGAAGCGATAGAAGGGATCGTTCTCCGACTTGAACGCCTCCTCGACCAACTCGACCTGTGCCGAGTATTCACGAATCCAGTAATCCGCTCCACGGAAATCGAACAGCCACTCCAAGACGGCCAGGGCGATGCGCGGGTTTCTGGCCGACAGTCGCGCCAGCCAACGAGGTTGCCGGGGCCCATAGGTTGGCCGCCAGAAGCGATGGGTGGCGGCCCAAAGGCAGGTGTCCTGCAGTGCCTCCTGGTCCGTCACGCGCGTTCCACGCTCCATCCGTTGGACCCAGCTCTTGCCGAGGCGACTGGCCTGCTGGCGATAGCCTTTGTGCCGCAGGCCCGTCCGCACCAGATCCCAGAAAAACGAGCCTAGTCGGCAGAGTTCATCGATCGGCTGTCGTTCCGCCTGCTTGATCTGGTCGTCGATTACCGTCCGCAGCGGCTTCAACTGGGCGCCCGGCAGATGCATCAGCTGCAGCGCAGAAAATGTCATGACGTTGTGCAACAGGTCGTTGGCGCCGCAGGCCTGACGAGCTTCCAGAACCAGTTGGTCAAATCGGGCCGGGTCTCCACCTCGCAACTTGATCGCGGCGTGCAGATAGGGCAACCAGTCACGTTTGAGCCACGCAGGCCACAAGGACTCAGCCGCATCCAGCGCCTCTCGCGCCGCCACCAGTCCGGACTTCCGGCGACTCAACCGCATCGCTTCGCGGAGCTTCAGTTTCCAAGGCAGGGCACGCGACTCCGGATCGTCCAGCCGCTGATTACTGAGCTGACGAACCAGCGTGTCGATCTTCTCGAGGTCGTCCGTCTCGAAATAGTGGTCGATCAGCCAGAGTGCCGTTTGCGTGTCCTGGGGAAAGACGGCGGCGATCGCTTCCTTGGCCGCCACATGTTCCTGTTCCAACGCGGCCTGGGCCGATTCCGAGCGGTCGCCCGATTCGATCTCCATCTCCAGAAAACGAACAAGCAGGTCGTGGGCCTTGCGATAGGTTGGGTATCGCTTGATGGCCAGTGTCAGACAGTTGCGGGCACGTCGCAAGCTGGATGCCGATGGAGGTGCGAAGCCAAAGTAGTCCGATTCCATATCGGAAAACAGTCCAGCTTCGGATTGAACAACGTACAGGACAGCGGCGAGTGCATTCTGGACCTGCGGAGGAAGCTGGGTCAAAGAGGGAAGATCGCTCTGGATATACGCGGCAGCATGACGACGTACGGTATCGGCTGATCCACGGAATTGCTGGTAATACGCGACGCTCAGCAGATTCCAGTGAGGATCATGCGACGGTCCGGGAAGTTTGCGCACCAGATCGAACACGCGCGAGTTCGGCTGGAAATAAGTGAGACGCACGCACGCTTGGGCAAACCGCGTGACCAAACCGCTATCGATCGGGCGGTACCGCTCGTAGAACTCGTTCAACATCGCGACCTGCGATGCGGCGAACGTGATATCAGGGTCCCGGTGCCTCACAGCGGCAATGCGTTTTGCCTCTTGGAAGAGCTCAGATCTGTTGAGCAGGTCCCGAGCGGCTGTGACCAACGGTTGGGGCCGCGGATGCTGAACATCCTCAGGCACTCCGGTCTCGGCCTGCAATAGCGTGACGGCGATCCTGGCCGGTCGCCGGGCAGAATCCAAACGACTCCAGTTTTCGCGAGCAGCGTCGATGTCCCTGTGGTAGAAAGCAATCAATCCGCGGATAAACAGCCGCCATTGCGAGTAGATGCTGCCGCGCGCAATGTTCTTGACGCGTTCCTTCGCGGCATCGAACTCCCCGCGCACGGTCAGGTCGAAGGCTTCGGACACCGCGTTGGCTTCCGCCTGCAGATCAGCTGCCAGCTGCTCACGACAGCTCTTGGTGAAAACCGCCAGGTCCTCGACCAGCTCGCCTGGGGCTGGGACGGGGCGAAGATCCAGATGAGCCAGGGCTGGAGTGGCCGCCTGCTGGACACGAGCCTGAGCCTCCTGCCGCTTCTTGAGACGAGCGGACAGCCGCGATTTCTGATTGGATTTGTGCTTTGACCTTCGTGATCCCATATTCGGTTCCGTCCAGATTGCTCAGCCACCCCATCACGCGATCACGGATGTCCGGTGGCAAGGCGACAAAGACACTTGAGCGACCAACCATCCTTGCCTGAGACAGAAAAGGCAAGGTTCTGTTCTGCTTGTCAGGCTTCCCAAACATCCATTCAGGACATCTGCTCTCAGCACTATTGTAACGGATTGCTGCGAGGGGAGAACGCCACACCGGATGCCCGGCGGTCTGCCCAGGCACCCTCCCCTGCTCCGCGAAGTGGCTCATTATTGTTACAATTCGGGCTGGTTGGTGTGAAGTGGGCCGAGTGAAGGGTAATGGCGGGTTATGAAGGGTAATGGGGACCGCGGCGGCGGCCAATCCCTCGCCCACTTTCCAGCGTCCCGATTGGGCGATCCCGACTGCGCTATCCCCACGGGGCTGATTTCGCTGGCGGAAGGACAGGACCATCCGAAAGCCGCTGTCAGCCAGTCGGCCACCCCAACGGTGGCGATTTCGGCTGTCTCCTGCTTCGCGCCGGCGTGGGCCATCTGAAAGTCGATTCTCAAGGACACTTGATCATGCGTCGATGCCAACGAATTGCCAGGGTATTGCTCGGTTGTGTCGTCCTGGCGGGGATCCCCGCCACCAGCTTGTCCGCCGACCGGGATTGGGAGAACGAGCAGGTATTCGGTCGACATAAGGAGCCGCCGCGCGTCGACGCGTTGGCCTATCCCACAGTTCGTCTGGCAATCCAGGACCGACGCGAGGAGAGCCCCTGGTACCAGTCGCTCAACGGCCAGTGGTTCTTTCACTGGGCGGCCGACCCGGATCATCGTCCCGTCGACTTCTACCGGTCGGATTACGATGTGAGTAAGTGGGATCAAGTGGCTGTGCCGGGCAACTGGCAGACTCAGGGATACGGTGTACCGCTTTACACGAATATTCCTTATCCCTTCCAGCAGGATCCGCCCCGTGTCACGGGGGATCCACCTGCGCATTACACGAATGCGCAACAGCGAAACCCCGTGGGGAGCTATCGCCGCACCTTTCGCGTGCCGCCGCAGTGGGCGGGACGCCAGGTCTTTTTGCAGTTTGACGGAGTTGACTCGGCGTTCTACTTGTGGGTCAACGGACAGCAGGTCGGCTACAGCCAAGAGAGCCGCACACCGGCTGTGTTCAATATCACCAAGTACGTTAACCAGCAGGAGAACATCCTGGCTGTGGAGGTGTATCGGTACAGCGACGGAAGCTATCTGGAAGATCAGGACTTCTGGCGATTGAGCGGCCTCTATCGCGACGTCTTTCTCTGGTCGACAGGCAACATTCACCTGCGCGATTTTTTCGTGCGAACCGATCTGGACAACGAGTACCGCAACGCCCAGTTACAGGTGGAAATGGAGCTTGAGAATTTCTCACCGCAGGCCGCCCAGTGCAGCGTGGGAATCCAACTGCTCGACGCTCAGGAGCAGATTATCCTGCAGTCCCGTATCGATGCCGTTGCCGTTGAGCCGCAGGGAAGACGTCAGGTCAGCAGCACCAGTGTGACGGTTGAGAACCCAGCGAAGTGGACGGCTGAGACGCCCCACCTGTATACCTTGGTGCTCACGCTTGAGGACTCTGCAGGGAATATCGCGGCGGTGAGCAGCCACAAGATCGGCTTCCGAACAGTCGAGATACGCGATGGCCAACTGCTGGTCAACGGCAAAGCGGTCTATCTGAAAGGCGTCAATCGGCATGAGCATGACCCAGAGACCGGACATACCGTCAGTCGTGAATCGATGCTCCGCGACATTCAGCTGATGAAGCAGTTCAACATCAATGCGGTGCGGACGGCGCACTATCCAAACGATGTCCGCTGGCTGGCCCTGTGCGACGAGTATGGTCTCTATGTGATCGATGAGGCGAATATCGAATCACACGGGATGGGGTACGGTCGCGAGTCCCTGGCCAAGGACCCGCGTTGGAAGGCGGCCCATCTGGATCGGGTAGAGCGAATGGTCGAGCGGGACAAGAACCACGCCAGTGCCATCATCTGGTCGATGGGAAATGAGGCGGGCAATGGGGTCAATTTCGAGGCCTGCTATGCCTGGATCAAGGAGCGTGATCCGTCACGGCCCATTCATTACGAACGGGCGGAACTGGCCGACAACACCGACATTTACTGCCCGATGTATGCCCCGATCGAGCACCTGTTGAACTACGCCAGCAAACCGCAGCGACGACCTCTGATCCTCTGCGAATACGCCCATGCCATGGGAAACAGCGTAGGGAATTTGCAGGACTACTGGGACGTGATCGAGGCGCACGAGCAGTTGCAAGGAGGCTTCATCTGGGATTGGGTCGATCAGGGACTGCTGGCGGATGTTCCCCGTGGTATCCGAATCCACGATTCCGCTCGGCCGGACCGCATCGTTGACATTCTCGGCAAGATCACCGACGAAGGAGTCGTTGGTCCCGTCGTGGTTTCGGATGCGGCTGACCTGAATTGCACCGGTCCATTCTCGGTGGAGGCGGTGGTTCGTGGTTATCGAGGCGGTTCGTACTGTCCCCTGATCTCCAAGGGCGATCATCAGTACCTGCTGCGGTTGAACAACGGTGGCATCGACTTCGTGATTTTCCAGCAGCAATGGGTCAGCGCTCGCGTCGGATTGGACAAGGCGAACCTGACCCGCGGCTGGAATCGGATCACCGGAGTCTACGATGGTCAGCATCTGCTGATTTACGGCAATGGCAAGGAAGTGGCTCGCGTGGCCGTCAGCGGGCCGGTTGCTGGCAGCCCCTTTCCGGTGAACATCGGTCGTAATTCCGAGATGACGGACCGCGTGTGCGACCTGCCTATTCGCGAAGCACTGATTTATGGTCGGGCTTTGAGTCCTGACGAAGTGAGCGATGTGGCATCGCGCAAAGCCGATGCGCTGCTGCACGTCCAGCTGACGAATGTGTCCGGTGAGTCCATTGCGTTGGGGCGAGGCACTCGGTACTTCGCCTACGGAGGAGATTTCGGCGATCAGCCCAACGACGGTAACTTCTGTATCAATGGGCTGGTTCAGCCTGACCGACGACCCAATCCGCATCTCTACGAAGTGCGCAAGGTGTACCAGTCGATCAAAGTCACGCCGGAGGATCTGGCTCGCGGGCAGATTCGCGTACACAACAAGTACTTTTTCACGAACCTGGATCAGTTTGAGGCGACGTGGGTCTTACGCTGCGATGGCAACGAAGTGGCGAAGGGATGGCTCGGGCGACTCGACGTCCCTCCACAAGAAGATCAAGTCGTGACGGTTCCTTTCCAATTGCCGCAGGCAGCTGGAGAGTACCTGCTGACGGTCTCGTTCATTTTGCCCTCGGATACGCCGTGGGCTCCTCAAGGGCATTGCGTAGCGTGGGATCAGTTGTCGGTTGCCTGCCTGGCACCCGACACAGTTCGGTCCGAACAGCGTGGGACCTGGAAGTTGACCGAAAATGAATCGCGTTTTGTGATTGACGCGGGAGACGTTCAGCTCGCGATCGATCGACAGCGGGGAGCTCTGTGCAGCTACCGTGTTGCCGGACACGAAATGCTCACCAGTCCGCTCGTGCCCAATTTCTGGAAAGTCCCTAACGACAATCAGTACCGCAACGACTATCTCAATCGGCTGGGAGCGTGGCGCGAGGCAGCGAAGAATCGTCGAGTCACTTCGGTGACGGCTCAGGCTTCCGAGTCGAAGATCGAGGTGACTTGTGAGAGCGTGCTGCCGGTCGGAGATGCACGCTACCAGGTGCTCTACGCGGTAACGCCTGGCGGCGATGTTACTGTGAGGTGTCGCTATGAGCCGGGGGCGGGCGAGATACCGCTGATCCCCAAGTTCGGAATGACCTGCGCTCTGGCGGGGCAGCCGAATCAAGTGACCTGGTACGGTCGGGGACCGCAAGAGACCTACTGGGACCGCAAGACGGGAGGCGAGATCGCCATCCATCAGTTGTCGGTCGAGGAACTGATCCATCCCTACGTGCGGCCGCAGGACAATGCCAATCGCAGCGATGTGCGGTGGTTCACGCTGTGCGGCAACGATGGTTCTGGAATCAAGGTGTCCGGCAGTACGCCGCTGAATTTTTCCGCCTGGCCGTATACGATCGACGATCTGGAGCGCGCCAGGCACGATTATGAGCTGCCGCGGCGCGAGTCGATCACGCTCCATATCGACCACCAGCTGCATGGCGTGGGAGGGGATGACAGCTGGGGGGCGCGAACCCATCCGCAATACACGTTGCCCGGTAACCAGCCTTACGAATACCGCTTCACCTTGTCGCCCATACTCAGCGGTCACTAGCCGAACGAGCAACCAGCTTCCGACGCTGCTTGCGAGGCCTCGGTATTTGTGCCATGATCACGCCGTGGCCGGGCGATTCTCTCACCCGGCGTCGTGGACGGCAAGAGCAGCCACGGTCGCGAGCGGACTGTCTGAGAGGAGCACACTGCGATGGGTTGGATCGATATTCTGGTGACGGTCGCGTATCTGGTACTGATCGTGACACTGGGATGTGCGGCGGGTCAAATCAGTCGTCGCAAGGGCGGAGGCGAGGCCAAGGACTACTTCCTGGCTGGCGGTACGCTCCGCTGGCCGATCATCGGGCTGGCGCTGTTTGCCACCAATATCTCGTGCGTCCACCTGGTGTCATTAGCACAGTCCGGTTATGACACGGGATTGCTGATGGGCAACTTCGAGTGGATGGCCGCCTTCACGCTGATCATGCTCGGGCTCTTCTTCGCTCCGTTCTATATTCGATCGCGTGTCGCGACGCTGCCCGACTTCCTGGAACGCCGCTACTGCCGAGCCTGCCGAGACTGGCTGGCGGTCCTCTCGATGTGTTCGGCTGTGATCATCCACATCGGGTTTTCGTTTCTCACCGGCGGCATCGTCCTCAAGACGCTCTTCCACGTCGATATGTACACGAGCATCGTGGTGGTCGCCGTACTGACCGGCCTTTATACGATCGTGGGTGGACTGATGGCCGTGGTGTTGACCGAAGCCATCCAGACGGTTGTCTTGCTGATCGGTGCGGCTCTGATCACCTGGTTTGCCTGGGATCGCATGGGAGGGTGGGACGCCATGACCAGCGTCCTGCAGACGAAGGACGCGTTGGGCGAAGACACGCTCAGCAAGCTCTCCATGTTGCGGCCGCACGGCGATCCCGACGGCATGCCGTGGTATTCCGTCTTCCTGGGATATCCCGTGCTGGGAATCTGGTACTGGTGCGCCGACCAGACGATTGTCCAACGCGTGTTGGGAGCCCGCAGCGAGGAACATGCGCGGATCGGTCCGCTGTTTGCCAGCGTGATCAAGATCCTGCCGGTGTTCATCTTTGTGATGCCGGGGCTGTTTGCATTCACGCTGATCAAATCCGGCAAGCTGGATGAAACCACGATGCGGATGGACGAGATCCGAGATGTCTCAGGGCTGCTGAAAGCCGGAGCGCTGTCGGTCGATGCCGAGGCCCTCGAAAAGGCCGGCGTGCTCGATCAAACTACTGGCAGTCTGCGGGTTTCCACAGCCAGGCAGCAGAGACTTATCAGTCAAGTCGATTTGCAGAACATCGAGACAAGTGCTCCGAAGTTGGCCGACGAATGGCGGAACGTGCGTATTCCGGTCAAGCTGGGTGAGTTGTCGCTGGACGAAGACCTACTGGAGGAGGCTGGTATCTACCACAAGAAGTCCGGCCTGATCAATGTTTCGGAGGCTAAGAATTCGAAGTTTGTCAGTCCTGAGATGAGAGCCCGGATCGAGTCGTCGGGGGAGATCGCCGTCGATTCGAAAGGGGTCTATGGCGCCATGATCGTCGGATTGATGCCGAGTGGCCTGCGTGGTGTGATGGTGGCGGCGCTTCTGGCGGCGCTGATGTCGACGGTCTCTGGTGCGTTGAACTCCATCTCCACGCTGTTCAGCTACGATCTGTACAAACGCTTCAAAACCGATGCCACTGACCATCAACTCGTGCTGGTCGGGCGAGTGACAGCCGCCGTGGCACTCCTGGTTGCCATTGGCCTGGTTCCACTGCTGAACGATTATCAGAGCATCTTTGAGGGGCTGAACGAAATCATTGCTCACCTGGCAGCTCCCGTGACCTGCGTATTCGTACTGGGAGTGTTCTGGCCTCGCGCGTCGGCGATCTCGGCCAAGCTGACGCTGTGGTTCGGCTCCGCCTTGGGAGCGATCGTGTTCTTGCTGAGCAAACTAGGGGACAAGACGCCCATGGCCGATTGGCTCACTCGGCTTTCGGGTGGCTCTTTCATGATGATGGCGTTTTACCTGCTGTGCGCGTGCGTCGCGATGCAGGTGGCGTTCGCCCTGAAATGGCCCGCGGGCCCGGCCGAAATCCAGAGTAAGCTGTACTGGGAGCATCCGCTCAAGCCGCTCGAAGAAAAAGGCTGGCCGGGACTGGGGAACTACAAGTTTCTGACGGTCATGCTCATCGCCGTGATGGCCGCTCTGTACTACTTGTTCCGGTGATCGACGAATTCCACTTCGTACATGTCGTAGTGTGTTTCATCCATGCCGAGGCTCTTGTAGGTGGCCTGGGCCACCGCGTTGTGTTGTTCGACATAGAGTCTCAGGCCACAGATGTCGGTGCGTTGCTGGGCCATCAAACGCACCTGTTCGAACAGACGCTTGAAGATCCCTTGCCGACGCTGCTCGGGCATGACGTACACGCTCTGAATCCACCAGAAGCACTTGTTACGCCAGTCGCTCCACTCAAAGGTCACCATCAGACAAGCGACGATTCTGCTCCCCTGCTCAGCGACAAGGTAGAAACCGGCGCCCGGGTTCTTGAGCAGGCTCGCGACGCCGGCCAGGACCGTTTCTGAGTCGAGTTGCCTCGACTCTGTCTCCCATGCCATGGCCAGATTGAACTGTGCCAGCGCCGTTGTGTCTCTGGCCTCTCCCAATCGAATGGTGACGGTCACGTGATCTGGTTTCCTGTTTGCACAAGGGTTCTGGTGGGAAAGCATCTGCCGCGGTGGGCACGCGAGTCGGCCACCGTCGATCCATACTCTGACAGCTCCGAGCGTGGGCGAGTGGAGTGCCCCCGCGACTGGGCCGTTTCGGGCGACCGAGAGCCCGTTGTGGTGTATCTTCCTGGGCCGCGGACCATTTACCAAGGGGGCATCCGCCGATCCGGGGCACGAACGAGGCCGGCGGACGCGAACCCGGCTGGCGGAAAAATCCGGCCATAACCGCCGATACTCGACAGATCGGTGAGCGGGCTCCGAGACGCTGCTCTGCTTAAGGCACGAGGGAAAAACAACTTCGGCGTGTCTTTTGTAGCCACGCTCGCGCAGAGCGTGGGAAACCGGTTGACCATGGAAGTTATGCTTCCCGCGATCCTAAGCGGTCTGCATGGGATGTGAACAAGTTGAACTCGTCGTGTTAAACGCGGTGACTTGCGCTGGTACAATCTGGGAAGGAACTCGTCAGACGCCCGACCGTGTGAGGCGGATCAGCAATCTGTGGTGTGAGCACGCGAAAGAGTTCCCCCGGGGTGAGTGGCTGGGCCTGCTCCCGTCGGGCGTCGTGGCTCGACGATTTTCATCCCAGCCGATACGAACGTCTTCCCCATCAATCAATTTCGTCATACCAGATTTTTGTTCCTGCGAGCAAGCGACCATGCAGACACAAGCCATTTCGGTTCGTTGGTTGACCGCTGTACTCATCGTGTGGGCTTGCGTCACGTTGCCTGCCTGGGCTGCGGATCAGCCGCAGTGGGGACAGGCCTTCACTCGCAACATGGTATCCGACGAAACTGGATTGGCCGACGACTTCGATCCGGCTACGGGAAAGGGAATCAAGTGGACCGTAGACCTGGGGAGCCAGGCCTATGGCTCGCCGGTGATTACGCAAGGGCGCGTCCTGATCGGCACGAACAACTCGGTTCCTTTCGATCCGCGCCACCAGGGAGATCGAGGAGTCCTGCTGTGTCTCAACGAAAACGATGGCTCGCTTGTCTGGCAGTTGGTGGTACCTCGGTTGCTGGGAGACAACGGCTTTCTGGATCAGCCCAATATCGCCCTTTGTTCTCCTCCCACAGTGGAAGGGAACCGGATCTATCTGGTGACCAATCGATCCGAGGTCGTGTGCCTCGATTTGCTCGGCATGTCTAACGGCAACGATGGACCGTACATGGCGGAGGGGCAGCATATGGTCCAGCCGGATGAAGCCGCAATGGAAGTGACCGACACGGACGCAGACATCCTGTGGGTCTTCGATATGCCGTCCCAGGTCGGGATTCATCCGCACGATTCGCCGCACAGCTCGATCCTGATGGATGGTCGGTATCTGTATCTTAATACTGGCAACGGCGTGGATCTGACGCACGTGAAAATCCGCCAACCCGATGCCCCCAGTTTGATCGTGCTGGACAAAGAGACCGGCAAGCTGGTCGGACAGGACGGCGAAGGAATCGGGCCTCGCATCTTTCACTGCACCTGGTCGTCTCCGGCCGCGGGAGACGTGCAGGGGCGTCCTCTGATCTTCTTCTGTGGCGGTGACGGAGTGGTCTACGCCTTGGAACCGCTTCCTCAGGAACTCAACGACGATCAACTTCACATCCTGACGAAGGTGTGGCAATTTGACTGCGATCCCACGGCTCCCAAAGAAGACGTTCATCAGTACGTAAGGAATCGGGAAGAGAGTCCCAGCAACATCATGGGAATGCCCGTTCTGTACCGGGATCGCATCTACGTGACCGGAGGTGGCGATGTCTGGTGGGGTAAGACGCAGGCGTTTGTCAAATGCATCGATGCTACAGGGACGGGCGACATCACGCAGAGTGGCGAGGTCTGGTCGCACCCGCTCGAGCGGCATGCTTGTACGACGCCGCCGGTCTTTCAGGATCTGGCGTTTGTGGGTGACTTGGGGCGCAACGTCTATTGTTTCGATGCCCAGTCTGGCCAGCTCTATTGGCAGCACAGCATGAGAGGGCAGGTCTGGTCATCGCTGCTGGTCGCCGACGGCAAGCTCTATGCCGGCTCCCACGGCGGCGACTTCTGCATCTTCCGTGCGAGCAAGGACAAGGAGCTGCTGTCCACGATCCGGTTGGACGGCCCGATGTCGACCACGCCGGTAGCGGCCAACGGAGTACTCTACGTCAACACGTTGACGCGACTCTACGCTATCGTCGCGCAGGACTAGCAGCATCTTTGTGGCCGCGGTCGCGTCGTTAGTGGCCGCGGTCGCGCCGTTAGTGGCCGCGGTCGCGTAGACCGCGGGGGAGCCAAAGAGCGGCTGGGGATCTCCCCATGCTCTGCGCGAGCATGGCTACAGCTCTGCGCGAGCGGCCGATTTCACTTGGCCCGCGTCACTGCGCGGGGAGTTTGTCTGGGGATTGAGTCGGCCGGCCGTCATTCCAGTCGATCGGAACGACCGACAGATACCAGGTCTTCCCGTTGGTATTGTTCCCTTGATAGAAGAGGTAATCTTGGCCGTCTTCGTCCTGAAACAGGAACGGGTGGCCCGATTCGCTTGAATTCCAGCTCCCGGGGATTCCGTTTGGCAAGAAAGGCTGGTCGGACAGTCGCTTGAACCGGACACCGTCATTGCTGACCGCCACACCGATCTGCTGAGGTTCGTTGTTGTAGCCTCCGGCATAGAACATGTAGAGTCGGCCATCGTGTTGGGCCACGGCAGGGGCCTCGATACAGCGTTTCTCCCAAGTCAGATCGAGGCCGGGGGCATCCGATTGCGTTGGCAGCGTCGGCGCGAGGATTGGACCGTTCATATTCAGCTGTGTCCACTGATCGCGCGCGAAGTCGCCCTCGAGCGGCGCGGCAGCCACTCCCAGCATCTGGACCTTCATTTCCGGATCCCGTGTGGCCCAGTACATGAGAAGCCTGTCGCCGTGTCGGATAACATCCGCGTCGATGGCTCGCCCGACATTCCACTCACCGGTCGGGCGGAAAACGGGATTGGTGGGATTCCGGGTGAAGTGCAGTCCATCCTCCGACCATGCGTGGCAGATCGCGTCGCGTTTCCCGTTTCCGTAGGTCTGATAGAACAGATGCACTTTTTCGCGAAGCACGATGGCGCCGGGTGCCGTGAATCCCTTCGCCTCAGCCTCCCCCGTGTTGTGAAGTTCCCCGGCTTTGGTCCAATCCAACAGGTTGTGACTGGTCGCCACGCCGATCGACCAGCCTTCGGTTGGCTTTCCTTCGTAGGGTGGTACCGAGTAGTAAAGCCAGTACTTGCCCTTGAATCTCACGACGGCCGGGTCCTTCGAAAAGGGCTTTCCACTGACGCTGTCAGCAAAGTACATGCGGGGCACAGTGGCTTGTGACTGCCCAAGCGACGGAAAGGGCATGAGACAGCTCGACAGGGTTACTGTGAGCACAACTGACGTGATGTTCGGCATGTCAGTTCTCCTTTCACTCGCTCTTGCCCAAATGGACAGCCCGAGTCACTCTCCAGGCGGCAGGTATGTTGTTTTCAGCCAGGTCCGCCGATCGGTTGACCACCTGAACGGAAACGAGCAATTCTCCGACGACGCTCGATGGGAAGGGCCGTATCTCGCATCCACATGTCAGGATCGTCGCTTGTGTGGGTCCTTCGACTTTCGGCGAAACTTCCGTCTGTTGGAAGAAGCTACCCCGCGGCCGCAGCGAAATTGGGCGTCCCTGTCTGTTGATACGGCTTCAACGCTGCGAAGCGAAATTCGATCTCGGCGATTTCCTCTTCGTTCAGTTCAAGCTCCGAGCAGATAGGCGATGCGGGGATGCTTTGCTGCGGCCCGTATTGACGTGAAACCATGGTCTGGAAAACGCCACGTTTCTTCCAAAGATACAACTGGTAGCCGCGCAGGTCACCAGGATGAGTACTGCCGAGGTTGACCATGAGAAGGAATTTGCTGTACGCATCACGCAGTGCGGCGGGATCCGAGCCGCTCGTATGCAATTCCCAAATGCGGGTCAGAACGTCAGCGTAGATGGCGCGCTCGGTGATCAAGCCTTCTGCGCCGAGCCGCAACTCGTAGAGCCAGCCGAAGCCTCCGCGAGCCCCGAAGACGCGTCGGATCGGTGGTTTCGCCGCGATCAGGGCGCGCATCCGAGCGATGACATTGCCCGCTTCCTCTTTCACGTAGCCGAAGTTGGGGAAGTCCTTTGCGAGTTCGATCAGAAGGTCCACGGAAGGAGTTGGCCCCCTGTAAGCCACTCCGCCCGTCGTCTGGATAAACGTGGGCCGCTTCGTAACCGAGGCCAGGGCATGCCAGTACTGACGCAAATCGTCTTCTGTTTTGCCCGAGTCGGGCGGGCGGGAGATAATCGCCCGAGGCGCCAGCTTCTCAACGTGTTCGGCCACCACGAGCATCTCGGCTGTGTCCTTGCCCTGCACGCCCAGGCACAATTCCGTCGTCTTCAGCGTGCGAGCCGTCTGGGAGAGCACTTCCATGCCTTTGAGCTTTTCGTCGATCGTGAGAAGGTCGACACTGTCGCCCGACTGCGGCCAAATCATGCCCGGACAACCGCACCAGTCGACATAGCATGCCTGCTTCGACAACGCCTCGAAGTCCACTGCTCCGGACGTCGTAAACGGTGTTGACAGAATCAGAAACGGTCCTTGAATCCTCGGATCCGCTGCACCGACCTCGGCGAACGCTTGCGTGCCGAGCGCTGGTTGCCGAAGCAGGGTCGCGCTGATTGTGCCCGCTGCGCCGGCCGCTGCCATCTGGAGAATCCGTCGCCGCGTAACTTGCGGGTCTTGAGCCATGTCTTTCACCTGGGAACTCTTGAGGATTACCCTGTTGCGGTGGCGATAACAAAGGACGCATGCGGCGGAGGATCGCAGGAGAGAAACCACTGCCGTGTTTCTCGCTACCATCGCCAAACGGTGGGCGGGCGGTTTCCCACGCACTGCCTGAGCGTGGTTCTGCGAGAGTTGCCGAAGTTCCCTTTTTCCCTCATACCGATGAGGACGCCGCCGAACCAGCCGCTCATGTCCCAAGGTACCACTTCCACGGCTGGCAGGGAATCACACGGAATCAGCTTCATGGAATCACAACACGGAGACACGGAATCAGAACACGGAATCCGAAACTCTGAACAGGGGCAAGGTGTCTGCTTCCGGTCCGGGTGTCTGCTTCCGGTCTGCTACCGGTTATGTCCTGGGCTGCTGTCCAAAAGCAAGAGTTTTTCCCCGCCATGGTCGAGCTCTGTCATGCCCTGGAACATAGCATCCCGCGGATCACACGCTGACCACGCCGCCGGGACAGAAGGAGAAGAGGCACCGGCACTCCCACTCACCTCACATGCCAATCCCCTCCATACCTTGATCGACATCCCCTCGAATACCGTGATCGCTCTCAGTTAGCCCCTGCTTCGGGACAGAACGCCGAAAAGTGCGGAATACGATTTCGCACGGTCCCCCTTCGTGAAATCGATGTAATGGAGCGTGGCCAACTCAAAAGGCAACTGATCGACGTGACGATAGATGATCGGAATGATTGGCTTCCCCTGGCGAAAAAAGTAGCGGTACTCCATCTTCACGTATTTCGATTTCAAAGCGTCTGGACTCAAGACAAGTAAGAGGGTATCGCAAGCCTGTAACGCCTCCCCGATCGCATCCATCCAGTCATCGCCACCTACGATGTAGGTCTGGTCAACCCAAACCTGCTGAGCTTGTCTGGTGAGGTCAGACACCAAACCCGCGACAAAGCCGTCCCAATCCTCTCTGGAGTAGCTGACGAATAACGGGCACAAGTTCGACGTGACTCCGGAACTCATTTCGGGACCGACTAAACCCTTGGTGAATACCGGGGTAAGTCGAATCGGTTCGTGGGTCATGTTGTACATCGCCTCGCGATGTGAGGGGTGAAGCGACCCTCTCACGATTGGCTCGTACTCAACGTCAGGGCCTTCCTTGAAGGTCTTGAAGTAATGCCGGAACCTATCTTGCCAATAGTCTGGAAGCTCGTTACTCCTGCACCGGTACTCCTCCTGGTCCAGATAGAGATTGAATACGACCTTGGGGTAGGTGTCGCGAATGTGACCTACGGCAGCCGTCGCTTCTTTCAAATCGAGACTGAAAAGGTCGAGGCAAACGATGATCGGAAACCCCTGGTGGCTGATCAGAAACGGCTCAAGGTGTTGTAACTCGAGGAACCTCGCGACATTTTCTTTGCCGTAGGCCTCCTTCAGAATCTGAGACAGCCGCAGGTTGTCGGAGTTTTCGTCTCCGACTAGCACGTACTTGCAGGGTTCCATGGTGAAGCTTCCGGTTCAGACTTGCTGTACTCCGGCCAAACGACAGCCGTAACGAGGCCGCCGCCACAAGACTTTGATTTCACGAACCGCGCGGTCGGTGGCTCCCGTTCGCCGCTTTGTGTACGTCCGGCACGGGCAGGATTTCATGGGGTGCAAGTCCCCTGTGCGAGACTGGGAGTTGCAAGGAGGTGAGTATACCAAATGATCGCTCCGATTGACAAAGTTCGAGGTGAAGGCGACTGCGCGAGGGTGATCGACCGTGGGAAAGAAGCCTGCGAATGCGCGCGTAAGTACCGGCCTGATATCGCCGCCGGTCGCGTTCTCGCCAGCGCTGCAAGGTTACGTACAGAAACGTCATATAAGGCCGGCATGGCCATCCAACAAGCTGTCCTGCAGGTCCTGACACCGATGTTCGATCCGGGATTCACCGAGTCGAGCCACGGCTTTCAACCAGGACTGTCGGCTTACGGAGCAGCCCAGCACGTGCCCCAACCGTTATCCAAGATTCGAACGCTGTCTCGCGTGCTCTCGGTGACGGAAAGTCTTTTTGTGCCGCCGATTGCGCAACCGGGAATGCATGCATGGTCCGCACGGCCGCCGCAGAGTTGTGATCCCGGTCTCGTAGTGCAGCATACTCCGATGGGCAGTCACGGCGAACCGAGTGGACGACGCTCGCGCACAACGCCTGGTGTGGTCGTTTTGGTCTCACGGAGGCACGGAGACACAGAGCAGATGCTAACATTGACCGTTCACCATCCGCCACGGCAGTGTCAATGTAGTTCTCAGGCATCTCCGTGGCCTCTGTGACTCCGTGAGAAACTGCTCTTCTGAACGAACGACGAGCATCACCGGGCGGCCACGGTCGCGTAGACCAGTGACCGCGGTCGCGCAGAGCATGGAGGAAGTGGAGAGTGTATGGCGATGTCCCCATGCTCTGCGCGAACATGGCCGCGAATGCACCTCGAAGCGATCAAAGCCAGAGCGATCACATGCTTCTGCCAGACGATCTAGATTCAAGAACCCGGATTGTCGGCTGTTCGGGTCGCCTGTCTTGTCATGTGCCATTCTTCGTTGAAGTCGAACAGCCAGGATCGCACCTGCGATGCTAACCCCCAAGCTGTCGATCAAGATATCTGACAGCGTACCAAATCGATCCGGAACGAACGACTGATGCAACTCGTCCGATGCGGCGATGGCAATACCCAACAGCATCGCCGCGGCGACCGCCCATCCTGGCAGCCTGCCGCGCCACAGTTCCCATGTGGCAGAACAGAACAGAGTCAGAATGGCGAACTCCGCGAAATGCCAGCCGACGCCGGTTCACCGAATGATGGCCGTTCTCCTACGTTCCCGGGACTATCGCCCTGTGCTTGAGAAGCATTTCCCGGATATCCCTCAGTGGCACGTTGAGTGGTGTCGTGTCTTGTGCCGCGGCTAGCGCTGCTGCGGCGCCCGCCGCTTGGCCCATGGCCATGCATGAGGCCTGGACGCGTAGTCCGCCATTGGCAAAACGGTCACTCGAAATGCAGCGCCCGGCCACGACAATATTGCGGCTGTCCTTCGGGATCAGAGCGCCCAGCGGGATGGTAGGAACAATACCGGGTCTGAGAGGCTCCAGCTTTTCGAACCCGGTGCCTTGGTGCACGTCGACCGGATAGAACGCGTAGGCGATCGCATCCTCGAAGACTCGTCCAGAGGTGTAGTCAGCCTCGGTAACAACCGTTTCGCCTACGATGCGGTAGCTTTCGCGGAATGCCGCCTCCGGCTGCAAATGGGTCAGACGCTTGTTCTCTTTTCGGACTCGCTCAAGCACGGCCTTGCGACCTTTCAGGTTGGCTGCCGTGACGGTGCGGGAGGTGCTGGAATCGGCGTCGTCAATGTAGTAGGGAGTAAGCAACCCTGGCCCGCCCGTATCGTTTGGTCGCCCTGGGCGGTGGGCGGTGTCCAGTTTGAACAACATCGTACCAGGCTGTATCTGTGTCTCGCGCATGCGCGGCAAACCCATCAAACCAACCGCCTCGGCCCCACCCGTACAGTCGACAATCTGCCTGCAGTGAACCCGACGCCGGGTTCCGAAGCCGACACAATCGACCTGCCAGCCATCCGTCATTCTGGTGATGGACTGCGGAGACTCGTAGTAGGCAATCTGAACGCCTGCTTGCTCACACTTCTCTTCTGCCAGAATCGGGTAGAGGAACTGGTTGATGTGAATCTGGTTCATCCAGTGCCATTGCGGGACTCTTGAGAAATCAGGCAGCGTGCCTCCATCGAGTTCCACGCATTCTTTGACCAGTTCCCAACCAATACCCGCGATGATCTGCTTGCCCCAGGCATCGAATAGACCCGGAAAAGAGACGCCGCCGGTGGTCGTGGTCCCGCCTAGCTGGGGCCCGCGCTCGACGATGAGCGTGCTCGCTCCAGCTCTGGCCGCCTGAATAGCCGCTATAGTCCCCGCCGTTCCCCCACCCACGACCAGAACATCCGTTACTGTCGTGACAGACTCATCCGATTCGCCTGAGAGTGTGGGTGAGAGAGACGCGTCGACGGATTCCGCCGTCATGGCGGATGAAACAAACAGAGCAACACCTGCGGTCGAGTGGTGAATAAATTGTCGTCGTCCGACATGACCGTCTTCCATTTCTTCCTCCCTTCACATTGATAACGGTACCGTTCACTGGGCTGCGGGCAAACAAGGGTGATTTCACCATCCTCACGCGGTCCCGTGACTCGAGTGCGACGGATGGCCGCCCCGATTGTCCGGTTTCACGTGCAAGCTGCCGCTGAAACTCCGTACAGGAACGTGAGGTCTTTTCTGTCGCGAAGAGCCCCCGGTGTGGTTCCTGGTCCGGTGCATGCTGTTGCTAACCGTCTACCCCAAATGAAGAAGAATCCCAGCGTTGCTGTCATTGGCATATTTCAGATGGTTCTCCCACTGTCGAAGATAGCTTGTGAACCACTCGGGACTGTGCCGAGCGGGCAGATCTGAAGAGATTCTCTTCTCTCGGCGGGCAACTGATTGTCCAAGGAACTATTCAGGTCAGTGTAGTTGAGCTTGGCAAACGCAGAAAGAAGTTCGCGAATGTGAATCGGTGATAGCGATCTGGCAATCAGTTCGCCGACAATATCGGGTTCTATTGATGCCCAGGAAAGTCCTGCCCCACTTCATGACTGTCGCTGCGGGGAATCCGGGCCTCCGTTGGAGACCCTCGGTTCACTCTTTACCTGAAACTCAATAAGTCATTGGGGAGCTTGAACTTACTATTCATCAAGCAGGACATGATTATGTCGTCTGTGGAGCGAGTATCAGGCTGCAGATACTCTTTGATTGCCGGATATGCTTCGGCCACCTCCGAGTATTGCACAGTCACGCAGATCATGTGGTCCGGGCAACTGCCCCCGGAGCCCGGCGAAAAGCGATCGAACTCATCGCTGATGATCTCACCGAGTTGGGCGTCGTTGTTTCGAGATCGTTCTTCGATCGTTTCCCACGTGCTGTTGTCTCGCAGTCGACACAGGTAACGGCTCTGGCGAGCGACGATCTTGTGCAGCAGCGCGAACCCCGCATAGCCGCGGTCCATCGCCCCCTCCCCGACCCGCACGACCGGAGCTCGTGGGGGCCTGGGAGAGAGGAGGAAGCAGCGGGGTAGCTGACCATCTGCTTCACCACACGAGCGGAGCTCGCGGGGGTCAGTGAGAGAGGAGGAGGCAGCGGGGTAGCTGACCATCTGCTTCACCGCACGAGCGGAGCTCGCGGGGGTCTGGAAGAATGGAGAATCAGAATGGCTAACTGAGGGTGCTGTGTTAAGAGTCGGAAATCGTCCTGGTAGGATCTGCGTACCGGATCTGTAAACACAGCGGAATCGACCTGGCCCTGGTTGTCCAAGTACACTCGTACCCCCCGCGTCAACCACATCATCCTCAGGTTTCGTCTCCGACGAGCCTCGCGCGTTGCCAGTTCCAATCCAGCTAAGACAACGCAAAGTGCCAGTAACGCAACGAGCAGCGTCCGCGTACTGAACTGGAGTCGACGTCGAAGATCTTTTTCTCGGCCGGTCAGCATCGGGACATCCGTAGGGAAGAACTCGTGTCTTTCGAGAGTAACCTCAGCGGCCTATCGAGTTGGTTTCGCCAACCACGCAGAACGTGAGTCGTGCCCATCCGGCCACTCAAGCGCATCCACCTGATTTTCACCGGATCAGCCGCTCCGGTGGACGTTCCGGTTATGGCCATCGTCGAGTTCACTATGTCGATCGGTTCAGTCATCAGACTCACCAAAGTCATCGTCCCATGGCAACTCGCCCACGTCAACATACGCACCGCAATGTCGGCACTCTTGAGTCGTTCCATCGAGTGAACCGGGAAACGAAGTGGTTTTTCCACACTCTTCGCATATGACCGGTATTTCTGCCTGGCCTTCAGTGGGAGCGTTGCGTGTCCGTTTCTTCTCCTCGAAGTCTCGGATCAGTTCCGCGGCCGCTGGAAGGGTTACTTCGTCGACCCAGATGTTCGGTTTGTGGAATTGACTGATCGTTCCGAAAGCCCAGAGACTAACGCCCGACTGGTCCTCGACCGCATGCGCGGGGACGCCATGGGCGTGAAGCATTTCGACGATCATATGGGCTTCGACATTCGTAGCCGCGGTGTAGACGATCACGGGCTTTTGAAAGTCCATTTGCAGGTTCCGTACTCAAGGCCATAACGGCGCCGGCAGCGATGCGGCCGCCGACGACCTCATTTCAAGTCGCGCGTTGTGTGCCGCTCCGGCTGACAACTTGGTTGTTGCCGTTCTGGCTCACTCCAGGTCATTGCAGCGCGACGTGGAATACACCGACACCTGGATGTCGATGCCCAATGTACTGCATTGTTTCAGAAACAAACATGAAAATCGGTTGTATTGCCCAATACCATTCTGCGGAAAGTCCCAGCTGAAGTCTACGCACAAATGTTCTACCCCGGGCAATCGCTGCAGCGCTCCGACGGCATCCTCGTTCTGCGACAGAAACAACGACGAGTCCCTAATCTGTTCGGGGACCCGATCTCCATCGGCGTCGCTGATGGTAAGATTGAACGTAGTGATCTCGTCGTCGCATGATTCTCCAGCCGCCCTCCTTCTTTGCGACGCGATCGACTCCACGAAGCGAAGCGGCATCCCGTGCAGCGACTGCTGCAATTGGTCACGTCGGCCTGAAAGTCGCAATACAGCTGGCATCACTTTGATCCGAAGAAAGCGTTTGGAAGCAGCAGGAGAGCCACGAGGATCGAAAGCAGCCCCATCATCAGCGAGCCTTGACGAGGATCATGATGTGCACTGCGGATGCGTTCATCCTGCTTCGAGGTGCTTCGCCAGGGGCGTGCGGCAATGAGAACCGTCAGGCATGCTAATGCGACCGCAGCACCGGCGTGGGTGGCCACGTGGGGGCGAACTACCCACGGACCTTGTATCCCTCCAGACGCTGTCGGGAGAGTCCACGACTGAACGAAAGGCAGGATAAACCAGAAGACCACGCCCGCGATCACGAGAATCACCAACACGATGACACCGCGATTCGTATTCATTCCGCTCAATTCACGTGAATGTGTCGCCGTGTGATAGGTTGCCATGACAGTATCGTGCCGAACGGCTGAGATCACGGCGCAGGGCAGATATCAATCAGAAATCGCATTTACACCGGACCCGCGCTCAGCGGCATGAACGACGTGTTGGCCAACGATCTCGACGCGAAGAGAAGTGCGGCCTGAACGTCTTCGCGTTTCAGACCGTCATACTCCCCAAGGATACCGTCAACTGTCGATCCGTGAGCCAGCAGATTCAGCACATAGTCTACAGTCAGACGCGTACCTCGTATCACAGGCTTCCCCACCATGACCTCAGTATCACACGTGATCCGATCTAGAAGTTCTTTGTCAGTCATCGAACACACCTCCTTGCCTTATTCTACTGGCAACCGCTTACTCAGGGCAACATCTGCGAAACGTAGTGCTGCAAGGGTGGACGAGGATTGGCACGCCGCTTATCGACCAGTGCCAGCTGTATTCCCGATCCAGCATGGGCGGGCAAAGGTGCGGCCCCCCGACGCGCTGCTGCGCGATGCCTATTGAACTTTTCCAACTTGGGAGTGCCAATTCGCGGACAGAACGACACGGGTAACGCGCGCGGTGCGAGTGCCTCTACCTTTCGAGCACGCCGATGTCGATGCTCGACGGCTGCTGGACGCTGCGGTAGACCCGGTGCGTGGCTCGCACGAAGTCGCCGGGCTGAGCCAGGAAGATGTTGTCCACGTAGCGCTGCGGATTCCGGTCGACCAGCGGGAACCAGGTGCTCTGGACCTGGATCATCAGCCGGTGTCCTTTCTGGAACGTATGCAGGACATCCTGCAGCGGAAGCGAGATGGTCGTCGGCTCACCACCGACAAATGGTTTCGGCTCCGTAGGATTCTCTCGAAAGCGCCCGCGCATCACTTCGCTGCGGACCATCATCTGATAGCCGCCCAGGTGCTTGCCTGGTCGGACGAACCGGTTGTCCTTCGTGTCGTCGGGAAAGACGTCGATCAGTTTCACAATCCAGTCGGCATCCGACTCGGACGTGGAAACCCGCAGGTCGGCCACGAGGGGGCCGCAGAGCGTGAGATCGTGGTCAAACGGCTGCGTCTGGTAGACAAGTACATCGGGACGGCGAGCGGCGAACCGCTGATCGTCGGTCATGTAGGACGTGGTCATGCCGATGTCGGTATCTTCCGTGAAAGGAACCGGTCGCCGCGGATCGCTGGTGAACTCATCGAACGTTTCTCCCTCTTCGGTTGGCGCCTCATAGGAAAGTCGCTCGCCGGCCACGAAGAACAGTCGCTTGCGCTGCATACCGGCAGGCGGCCATTGTGAGAAGTAACGCCAGCGGTTTGTGCCCGTCTCGAACATGGATGCTTCGGCCAGCGTTGGCGACTGCCCGTTGTGCAGATAGCTGCGGAAGAAGACCGCTTCAATCTGCTCCTGGTAGTAGTGTGCGGTTGGCGCTTCGAAGTCGATGTTGCCCAGGTGATCCCCCTGCCCACGCGACCAGCCGCCGTGTGACCAGGGCCCCATCACGATCATGTTCTGAGCGTGCGGGTTCTCGGCTTCCACGCGACGGTAGATCTGCAGCGGTCCGTACAGGTCCTCCGCATCGAACCAACCGCCGACAATCAACACGCCCGGAGCGACGCGCCGCAGATGCGGCAACAGATTGCGCGACTGCCAGTACTCATCATAGTTGGGGTGAGCGATCAGGTCGTTCCACATGTCCACTCGATCGCGCAGGTATCGGTCGTTGACATTCGAGAGGGATTCGAGATCAAGGAAGAACGGGTAGCCGTCGGGAGCATCGATATTGATGGGGCTGGGAGAGAAAGTCGTCGGTGTCGGCCGTGGCAGGCCAAAGCGTACCAGAAAGTTGAACGCGTGCGGCAGGAAGAACGCTCCATGATGATGGAAGTCGTCATACCACCAGTCGGCGATCGGTGCCTGAGGGGAAACGGCCTTGAGCGCCGGGTGCGCATCGATCATGCCGGCGGCGGCATAGAATCCTGGGTACGAAATGCCCCACATGCCGACGCGGCCGTTGTGGTGAGGCACATTGTGCAGCAGCCACTCGATCGTGTCGAACGTGTCCGAACTCTCATCCACATCACGTGCCGATTGCTTGTCGGCAATATGTGGCGTCATGTTGCGGAACGTCCCTTCGGACAAATAGCATCCGCGGACGTCCTGATAGACAAAGATGTACCCTTCCTCCTGCAGTTCACGGCTCGGCCCGAGCGCGCCGCGATAGGTGTCCGCTCCGTACGGAGCGACCGAGTAACAGGTGCGTTGCATTAGAAACGGGTAAGTGCGTTCAGGCGACGCATCACGCGGCACATAGACCGAAGTGAACAGGCTGACTCCATCGCGCATCGGGATCCGATACTCAAGTTTCTGGTACTGATCGCGAACCGCCTCGGCTCGCTGCGCGATCGCGGTGCCGCCAGGCACGGCGACGATCAGCAGCGCCACCCAGAAGGCGGTGATCGCGGGGCGAAGACGAAACCACGCAGCCGAATCGGCTCCGCGGGGAGTGTCCATCGGCAGGCGGAGGCAGGTCATGGTGATTCTCTCTTGTCGGGCCAGGCGGTCGATCGTCGTGGTCGACAGGCCATTTGCCGGTCCGCCCCACGCATACCCTTGCTATGGTAGTTGAAACTGCCGAGAATTGAAAACTCCCGCAACCCGGCAGATCAAGCTGCCGTTGGCAGGCAGGACCTCAAGGTGTCACGAGCGAGGCGACAGGGGAAGCCGGACCTGCCGGCAGCGGGACCGTGGGCGAGAAGAACTCGAGTCCGAAAGACAACCACAGAATTTCCAACAAGGAACCGCAGAAGGAAGAAGGAAGAGAACGCATAACTTGTCCGCGAATCGAGCGATTGCGGGCGACTGTAAAGGGAGTTCTGCCACTTGGTAATGGGGTATTTCTTGTTCGATATTCTGTGGGTCAGGCGGCGCAGCGACCAGCACCGCCGACGGATCTGAACCAGGGAGTTGCTGGACGATCCGGGTTGTTTGCCTTGTAGTAACACTGCTCTGAAGATACTGAGGAGAGTACGCGTGCGACGAAAAACAATTCGGCCGGGGAGCGGCTATTGCGGGAAGAGACGCTGGGGAGGCGGGCTCGGGTTGCTTGCCCGCCTGGCGACCGCATGGATGTTTGCAGCCACCTGCTGGGCGGACCGTCCCAGCGACGATTTGCTGGCGCAGGCGCTGCGCGCCGTGCTGACGACAAACGCGTCGGACGGGGCAAGCCAACCCTCTGCCGCGTGGAAGACGGTGGCGTCGGCGGACTACAGCCAGTTGCCACAGATCCTCCGCGCTGCCGATGAGGCGAACCCTCTTTCCGGGAACTGGCTCAGCATGGCCCTGGATCAGATCGTGCAGCAGAGCGATGCGAAGGGCGAACCATTGCCTGCGGAGATGCTCAAGGCGGTGGCCCTCGACACGACTCGGGCCCTGCTGTCGCGAAAGATGGCGCTCGACCTGCTCGCCCGAGCAGACGCGGCTTCCGTCGAATCGCTGCAAACGCAGTTCATCAACGATCCGCAGTCCGAGCTGCGCCGACCCGCGATCGAACGAGCGATTGAAGAGACCAAGAAGCTGTCTGATCAGTCGCCAGAAGAGCGAGTCTCCGCGTGGCAGAGTCTAATGTCGGCGGCACGTGACGAAGACCAGGTAGTGCAGATCGCCAAAGAGCTCAAGTCTCTGAATAGGGAAGTTGATCTGGCCGGGCAGTTCGGCTACCTGCTCGACTGGTATGTCGTGGGGCCGTTTGACAATACGGATGGTGAGGGATTCGATCGAGCATATCCTCCCGAGCAGCTGACGCTGGCCGATTACGAGGAGCTGGCGGCCGGCGCCGCGGTTGCTCCGATGGAGGGGAAGTCAGGGCCCGTTTCGTGGAAAAAGGCTCAGGCTGTACGGGCCAACGGTGATCTCAATTTGAACGAGGCCATTGATAAGCAGCGCAGCGTGGTTGGCTACGGGGCTACGGTGTTCGTTGCCGACAAAGAACATCCAGCGGAACTCCGCTTGCGCATCCAGAACTCGTTCAAAATCTGGCTCAACGGCCAGTTGTTGATGGAGCAGCCGGTGGGGCACACCGGGAACTCGTTCGACCAATACAAAGTGCAGGCTCAGCTGCGTGGTGGCAAGAACCTGATCCTGGTGAAGTCGTGCCAGGTCGATCTGAAGGGGCCAGGCGACTTCTACGACAACTGGCACTTCTGCGTGCGAGTCAGCGACGCCACCGGGGCTGCTATCCTCTCGGCGGACTGGACCGATCCGGTGGTGCGTCCGGCGACAGGTGATGGTGAGTCTTCGGCTCCGGCGGATGCCGCAGAGCAGGATGAGGCCGCTGACACGAAAGGAGTGAAATCATGAAGTATCGCGTTGTACTCGCCATTGTCTGCCTGGGAGTCGCCGGTGTGCTCGGCGGCCATGCCGCCGCCGACTGGCCGCAGTTTCGCGGACCCGATAACCGCAGTATTACTGACGAGACCGGTCTGCCCGTCGAATGGGCGGCCGAGGACGCTCAGTGGAGTATCGAGCTGCCGGGACGATGCGTGAGCGGTCCGGTAGTGGCCCAGGGACGCGTTGTAACGACCAGTTCGAGCGGTCTTCAGAACGACCGATTGCACGTGTACTGTGTGGATCAGGCCAGCGGCAAGCTGCTGTGGCAGCGCAACCTGTGGGCAACCGGACGCACGTTCTGTCATCCGCTCACCTCCATGGCCGCTCCCACGCCCGCCACCGATGGGAAGCGGGTCTACGTGCTGTTCGCCTCGAACGATCTCGTTTGTCTGGACCTGGAAGGGAACGTGCTCTGGATGCGTGCTCTGGGTCTGGAGCATCCCTTGACGTTTGATGATCGCGGTCTGGGCTCTTCGCCGCTGCTGCTCTCTGGCATGCTGGTCTTGCAGCTGGAATGCCAGGGTGATTCGTTTTGTATGGGAATCGAATGCGAGAGCGGCAGCACGTATTGGAATCGCACGTTGCCCAGTAAGGTCAACTGGCTGTCACCAGCCATAATGCGAGTCGGCGATCGTCCGCTCGCATTGGTGCAGACCTCCGATAAACTGCTGGTCATGGAGCCGCGCAGTGGCGAGGTCGTAGCGAGTTACCCGACGCCGGGTACAGCGATCGCCTCGCCGGTCTCTCACGAGGGGAAGGTGTTCATGCCTTCGAAGGGCTTGACGGCGCTGCAGTATGAAGACGGCGCGGACGAGTTGGAGTTGTTGTGGCAGGAGGAGCGACTCGGAGCGCAGACGAGCAGTCCGGTCGTTGGTGACGGCAAGCTCTTTGTCATCCGCTCACCCAACCTGTTGGCTTGTGGCGATCTGCAAACGGGCAAGGAGCTCTGGAAGATCCGGCTGAGCGGCAAGCAATACTGGGCCACTCCCATCCTGGCCGGCAGCCATTTGTACGTGGTGAGTGCCGAGGGGTTGGTGCAGGTGGTGGATGTGGAGGGTGAGGAGCCGAAGCTGGTGGCCAAGAACGACATGCAGGAGGAAATGCTCGGTTCGCCGGCGGTCTCGGATGGAGCGATCTACCTGCGAGGCGTCAGTCATCTGTGGAAGATTGGCCGGTAGCGGACCGATCGGCCACGGCGCGCCACGTGACGCGGCGCGCCGACTCAAACGCTCTTAAGCCATCCTTCGGAGAGATCTCCACGCGCGGAGAGACTACGCTCTTCGACGGATCTGGGTAAACAGTTGCGTCTGCTGGCGAATCGCCCGCTCGGTCGGCAGACGTTCCATGGAGCTGGCTCCGTAGAACCCGTCGATGGCTGCGCAATGCTGGAGGATGAAGGCGGCGTCATCTGGTTCGGCGATGGGGCCGCCGTGGCACAGAAGGATCACGTCCGGCCGGACCTGTCGGGCGGCCGATGCGATGGCATCGATCAGGGGCACGCATTGGTCGAGCGTCTTGGATGTGTGAGCGCCAATCGAGCCGGACGTCGTCAGTCCCATATGGGCCACCAGAATGTCGGCTCCGGCCTGTGCCATGTGCACCGCATCTTCAGGACTGAAGACATAGGGAGTGGTCAGCAGGTCGAGCTGGTGAGCCAGGCGAATCATCTCCACTTCGCGATCATAGCCCATGTGCGTTTCTTCCAGGTTGGCCCGGAAGAGGCCGTCGATCAGGCCGACGGTCGGGAAATTCTGCACTCCAGCGAAGCCGGCATCGCGGACCTGCAGCAGGAACCGCTCCATACGCCGCATCGGATCGGTGCCACACACGCCCGCCAGGACCGGAGTGCGCTGGACCACCGGCAGAACTTCATTGGCCATTTCCAGCACGATGGCGTTGGCATCCCCGAAGGGCATCAAGCCAGCCAGTGAGCCGTGGCCTGCCATGCGAAAGCGGCCGGAGTTGTAGATCACGATCAGGTCAATCCCGCCGGCCTCCTCAAACTTGGCCGAAATGCCGGTACCGGCTCCGCCGCCGATGATCGGCTGACCGGCTGCGATCTTCTGGCGAAATCGTGCGAGAATGTCGGTTCTGGTTTCGCTCATGTAGCGTGTCTCCCCAGGGCGATCGAGTGTATTGCGGATTGGTAGTGTGGAAATCGGCTATCCAGGCAGACGCTGGTCCGACCCCGAAGTTCCGGCTGTGCGGAGTGTACGTCGCAGTCGGTGCGGCACCCGCTGGTGCGACGCTGATTGTCTCAGTTGTGATGTGCCGCGCGCATCAGGTCAAGTAGTGTCTCGGCGGCGCAACGAGAAAACTCAGCGTCGTTCACGTTGGCATCGACCTCGATCACTCGGATATCGCTTCGCAGCCCGGTCTTGAACGTTGTGTGCAGGGCGGCATTCGCCTCAGGCCACCAGAACGGTCCGCCGGGCGAGTCGATCACGCTCCAGCCGCGCAGTGGCAGCAGGACCGTTACCGGTCCACAGCTCAAGTTCAACTTGTTGGCCAAAATGGTACCGAGCTGTCGGCATTCGTCCGGAGTGGTGCGCATCAGCGTGATGTTCGGGTTGTGCTGGTAGAATGTGCGGTCGCGGAATTTTTCGGGAACGGTCTCTGGAGCCCAGAAGTTGACCATGTCCAGGCAGGCGGGCGTGATCACTGCCGGCACGCCCGAGCGTGCTGCCGCTTCCAGTCGTGTGGGGCCGGCAGCCAACACGCCTCCGACCAACTCGTCGGCCCACTCGGTCGTGGTGATATCGAGCACGCCTGCGATGCGTCCCGCCTGAATCAGACTCTCCATGGTGCGTCCACCGGAACCTGTCGCGTGGAAGACCAGGACTTCGTAGCCTGCCTGTTCCAGGATCTCCTTGGCAGCCTGCACACAGACGGTCGTATTGCCGAACATGCTGGCGGCGACCAGTGGCTTGTCGTCGCCGACGGGGACATCCATACGCACCATGCCGCTGATCGCGCCGGCGGCGCGCGAGAAGACTTCCCGGCTGATGCGATTGATGCCCGAAACATCGACGATGCTGGGGATCATCACAATATCGCTGACACCGACATACCCGGAGACATCGCCGCCGGCCACGGTCGAAACGATGACCTTGGGGACTCCCAGCGGTAGGGCGCGCATCGCGGCGCTGGCGACACAGGTGCCTCCGGAACCACCCATGCCCAGGATCGCATGAAAACGGCCGGCTGCGTACAGTTCACTGACCAGTCGCTCTGCACCACGGCTCATGGCAGCTACCGCTCGGCCTCGGTCGCGGTCGAGTGCCAATTCGCGCGCGTCGCTCCCGCCTGCTGCGGCCACTTCCTCACGCGTGATGTCAGGTTCAACCTGTGGCGGGTCGAGCACGCCCACGTCAATCAGCAAGGTGTCATGACCCAGTTCCCGCAGGCACTGGCGCACAAAAGCATATTCGCTTCCCTTGGTATCGAGCGAGCCGAGCAATGCAATCACTTTGCCCATGAAGGGTCCTCCGCTGGAGTTCAACGATTCTGGTTCAGGTGCCGCTGCAGACGTTCTCGCAGTACCGGGTCGTTTGTGGCGGCGACCACTTTTTCCATGGCGATGCGAGCGAGTTCAGGCGAGGAAGCAGTCAAAGCTTCGGCCAGCGTCGCGGCCGCCGTTGCCTGAAAGAAATTGCGCCGTGAAAATCGAGTCGGCATGAGAAATCCTCCGAGCAGCAGCTGCGTATGGTGTACGGAACCTGGGCTCAAGTTGACCAGATCGGTCGTTATGGCTGGCGGACGATCGCTGCCGCCCAATTGCCAGGGCCTGGAGCTGCCAGCAAGACCCGCTCGCCTCCATCCATTTCGTCTTCCTGATCCCACTGACCGGTAGCGATCCGGATCCACTTGATCTGGTACCGGCCTTGATGCTCGCGCAGGTCAAGTGTCACTTGTCCTCCGTTAGTGAAGTAGATCGCGTACAGTTCGCCGGGCTTGGCGGCCAGATACGCTTCGTTCTCCTCCCGGTCGCCGAGCAGCTGATTGGCGGGTTGGACTTCCCACCAAGGAACCAGCGATCCCAGTTTGCGCGCAGCGCGGATGGAGGCCACAGCCGGTTCGGACAGCCCGAGTCCGGAGTCAGGGCGATGGAACCGTGCTGACGCGGCGCCTCCGATGACGTGACGCCACCATCGTTCGAGGCCATCCTGTGTGCTGCCGTAGCGTCCTCCATCAGCTCCGTATGTCTTGACCGTGTTGAGTGGTCGCGGATGTGCGGCAATATGCTGGCGGACCCACTGGAAATTGTCCCAGTGCGTCTGGCCCTTGCGCTGGTTGTTCTGCGAGACATCTGCGAAATCGTACCGTTCGGGATGGTCGAGCGTTCTCAAGTGTCGCTCGGCAGTCAGGTCCCAATCGTCCCACATTTCGGTTACGCAGACTTCCTTGCCGGACTCCTGGGCGCGCCGCTTGATATACTCCGCCCAATAAGCGCCCCATGCTTCCTCCCCGGACGTCTCGTTGTCCATGCAGTAGAGCACGTGATCGTACTTCAGTGAGTGGGAGAGCATCTTGTCGACGAACTGCTGCTGGTAGGGAAGGACGACGGTATTGTTGCGTTGTCGTGGCGTGGCAAAGAAGAATGGCTGGTCATTTTGCCCGGGGTGGTTCGGATAGCGTTCCGCGAATCCTGACTCTTCATAGGTATAGTTCACGTTGTTTTTCGGGTTGTAGGGGTGACGCTGCCAGCGATCGCTGCCGCCGCTGTCGGTGTAGTCGAAGCGATCCCAGACTTCGATCTGCACAATGATCTGCCGCTCGTGAGTCCAGCGGAGCATGTTCTCAAAACGCTGCCAGTACTCGTCATGCCATTGGTTGAGATCGTACTTTCCGTCCGGGCGACGGGCGAATGCATAGACTTCGAAGTCGTGATCGGGGCGATCGCTCATGGTGTTGCGGATGTAATTTCCGCCGGCCTCCTTCAGAGCGTCCAGGTGTGGCAGCAGATCGGGAATCTGGAACAGGCTGTCGTCTTTGCTGCCGCCGAGCAACATGACCGGCTTGCCTTGGTACTGCCAGTAGGACCGGTTTTGAGGGTCGGGTTGAATTCGTCCCGGATCGGGTTCTTGCCCGGTCAGGCCGCCGGTACTGAGTGCACAGACGAGTGCCAAGAGAATCGTGGTGGAAAGCCTCATAACGAACCTCGCTTTGCTGAGACCAGATTGACCGTGGTATTGTCACACAGTTGATGAATGCCGTGCAAGAAGTCAACAGGAATTCGGGGGGCTCTGCAGAGAATTCGGTCGAGCACTTCCGACTCTCATTCTGACGCGGGGGCTGTACTCGTCCCGCGGAATGCGGCACAATAAGCCCACTTCTCTGGCCGGCATTCTGGAGCGAATTACATGGCCGAAACGCAGACCGTGGGGCACGAAGACGATTATGCCATCAGCAAAGCCACGCCAGATCGGCGGATTCGTGCTGCCGCTTTGAGCTACAAGCCAGCGCGGCCGAAACGGTACCGGCCACGCATCGGAATCATTGGCTGTGGCGGAATCATCGCCACGCATATGGAGGCGTATCGCAAGGCGCGGTATCAGGTCGTGGCGTTTGCCGATCCGATCGTGGAACGGGCCGAGCGCTACCGCGACCGATTCTATCGACGAGCGCAGGTGTTTGATTCAGCTGAAAAGCTGTTAGCGAACGCGGATGTGGATGTCGTGGATATCGCCACGCACCCGGAACAACGACCATCCCTGATCATGGCTGCCATTCGAGCGGGCAAACATGTGTTGAGTCAGAAGCCGTTTGTCACAGATCTGCGAGCTGGACGACGGCTGGTCGATGCGGCGGCGCGGCAGGGTGTGAAACTGGCGGTCAATCAGAACGGTCGATGGGCGGCGCATGTCAGTTATGCGCGTCAGGCGATTGCGGCCGGCTTGCTGGGCGACATCGTGTCTGTCGATATGGCAGTGCACTGGGACCATAACTGGGTTGCGGACACTCCGTTCAATCAGGTGCGTCATCTGCTGCTGTACGACTTCGGAATCCACTGGTTCGATATGCTGCACTGCTACTGCGGCAAGGTGCCAGCCAAACGCGTGACGGCGGCCGTGTATTGCACCCCATCGCAGCGAGCCACGCCGCCGCTGTCGGGACATGCGGTTGTCGACTTTCCCGGCGTTCAGGCGACGGTTGTCCTGCGCGGCGATGCGAGGTGCGGCCCTCAAGATCGTACCGTGATCGTCGGTACGAAAGGAACACTGGTCAGCTGCGGCCCGAATATCAATCAGCAGAGTGTCACGCTCTATACGCCCCAGGGAATCGCTGTTCCTCGCCTGACGACACAGTGGTTTCCCGACGGGTTCGACGGTACGATGTCCGAGTTGCTATGCGCCGTGGAGGAGGATCGTGAGCCGTACCATTCCGGTCGTGACAACCTCACTTCCCTGGCCCTCTGCCTGGCTGCGCTCAAGAGTGCCGACACGGGAAAGACGGTGACACTCTGAGTGTTCCTGGCAGCTTTGTTGGTGGTGCGCTACAAACAAGGGGCGGGTTGGGCATGTTACGCCGATCGCTTGATGCCAGACCGGTACGACGACCCTGGCGACTTCCAAAGTGATGAACTATCGTGGGTTCATGCGCGAGCGAGTCTGACAACAGCTGCCGACAGGCTTGCGGGCTGCTTCGGCACTGCTTGCCACGCCTGTCGACGGCGCAGCGGACTGTCTGGAGTTGCTATCGCATGGCGCTTTCCACTTCGGCAGGGGACCGTCATGAGGGGGGCGAGTGATGGGCCCCGGCAGGCGGCGGTTGGAGTGGGGGTGCTGAGAAGTCGGCGCGTCGGTGCAAGAATCGAGCCCCGAGGGCGAATCACCCTCAGTTTTTCTTCCGATCGAGCCACGCAGGTTGCGAGGCCATGGCGGCCGGGATTTCCCTCGATCCCTGGTGGTGCCGAGTAGTCGTCTTGCCGTGTGACGGGAGTGAGCCGAAGGGGGTGTCGTGAGCGGTCAGATCGGCCCGACGGAGAGCCTCGCCCGATAGGGATCCATCGGACTTTGTTATGTGAGACAATCGACAAGTGACAACGATGAATAACGCTGTTGAATTGAACCAGGTCACCAAGCGATTTGGCAAACATGTCGCGGTCGACGAGCTCGATTTGGTCGTGCCGGTTGGGACCGTGTACGGTTTCATTGGCCCCAATGGGTCGGGCAAGACAACGACGCTGCGTATGATCCTCCGCATCTTCCATCCGGACAGCGGGCGGGTTCGGGTGTTGGGGGAGGACCGGATGAGCTCGGCAGACGATCGGGTGAGCTATCTGCCGGAAGAACGCGGGCTGTACAAGAAGATGAAGGTCCGTGACATTCTCTGCTTTTATGGTCAGTTGAAAGGTTTGCGCAACTGTAGGGGCGAGGTGGACGCGTGGCTGGAGCGGCTGGAGCTGACTGCCTGGGCCGACAAACGCGTCGAAACGCTGTCGAAGGGGATGTCGCAGAAGGTGCAGTTCATTGCCACCGTCATTTCACAGCCGGAGCTGGTTGTGCTCGACGAGCCGTTCAGCGGATTGGATCCGGTGAATATGGAAGCGTTGAAGGACGCGGTACTGTCGCTGCGCGAGAAAGGATCGACGGTGATTTTTTCGACGCACGACATGGATGTAGCGGAGCGCATGTGCGACACGATCTTCATGATCTTCCGCGGCAAGAAGGTGCTCGACGGCACTCTCAACTCCATCCAGGATCAATATGGTAACGACACGATCCGGATCCGGATGGAGCGAGTCAACGGTGCGCTGGAACGCATCCCGGGAGTGATGCGAGTCAACAGCTATGGACCGTACAAGGAACTGCGGATGACGCCGGGAGCGGACCCGCAGATGATACTGCACCAGTTGATTGACATGGGACCTGTGGAACATTTCGAAATGGCTCGCCCCTCGCTGCATGACATCTTTGTACGTATTGCCGGTCCGGAATCTCTGGAAGTGGAGGAAGCCATTCATGCGTAAGGCTTTAGTCATAGCGCGGCGCGAATACACGGCCATGGTCGGATCGAAGGCCTTTCTGGTCAGCATTGCGATCATGCCGGTCCTGATGCTAGGGGGGGCGATCGCTCCCCAGTTGCTGAGCGATCGAGTTGACACGAATGAGAAGCGGATCACGGTGCTGGACGAGTCGGGCGCGTTGTTCGATTCACTCAAGCAGGCGGTCGACGCTCGGAATGAGCACGGGACGCACGATGCGGAATCGAACAAGCGAATTGCTCCTGAGTATCGGCTGGGATCGGGCCCGTCGGGTCCCGTGACCGATGAACTGCGACTTGATCTGTCGGACCAGGTGCGAAAAGGAGAGCTTTACGCGTTCATCGAGATTCCCGCGGACGTCCTGCAGCCGCCCGCAGATCAGCAGCCGACGGTCATGACCTTCTATGCAGAAAACACCGCGTTGTCGGAGGAAAAACGGTGGTTCGATGATGTGTTGACCAATATGGTGCAGACTCGCCGCTTGCAGGCTGCCGGCATTGATCCTGGTGTTGTCAATCAGTCGAAAGCGGTCGCGCTGCAGGGTCGCGGTCTTTTCGAACGCACTGCGGATGGTGGCGTTAAGAAATCGCAGAGCCGCGAGGAAGTGTTTTCCATCCTGTTGCCGCTGGGGTTCATGATGTTTATGTTCATGATCATCATGATGGCTGCACAGCCGATGCTGGAGAGTGTTCTGGAAGAGAAGACGAATCGCATCGCCGAGGTATTGCTGGGGTCCGCCACACCGCTGCAGATCATGACGGGAAAGCTGTTGGGTAACGTCGCCGGTTCGTTGACGGTTGCCGCTATCTACCTGACCGGTGCCTACGGCCTGGCGCGGTACAACAACGCTCTGGATATGATTCCGCTCGATATTCTCCCCTGGTTCATCGTGTATCAGGTACTGGCCGTGCTGATGTTCAGTTCGCTGTTCATGTCGATCGGAGCAGCCGTGAATCAGCTGAAAGAAGCCCAGAGCCTGCTGTTGCCCATCTGGATCCTGATCGTACTGCCGCTGTTCGTGTGGTTGAACATTGTCCGGGAGCCGACGGGGAGTTTTGCCACCTGGTTCTCGATGATTCCCCCCTTTATTCCGATGCTCATGTGCCTGCGGATGAGCGCCACGAGTGCGATTCCCGTCTGGCAGCCGATTCTGGGATTGGTGCTGACGCTGGCTGCCACCGGGCTGTGTGTCTTCGCCGCCAGTCGCGTCTTCCGCATCGGCATGCTGACGCAGGGGCGGGCTCCCAAGCTGAGCGAATTGCTGCGATGGGCGATCAGCGGCTAGCCGCTGCGCAACGATGGCGATGTACGCCCTGCATCTTCCGCAGCGACTCACCGCTGCGGAAGATCGTGTGGCCACGCGCGTGCAGGGGCTCCGACCGATGAAACGGTCCGGGACGGAAAGCTGTCATTCCTTCATGCTGGTCTGGAGAAGCCACTCGCGTGCGGCTTGGAGCACCGTGTCGCGACCTTCCGCCAGGTCGGACGCGGTCGGAGCAATGGGGACATCCGGGACCAGGCCGGTCTTTTCGATCGGGCGATCGAGGAACCCGTGATAGGCCTTGACCGGATACCGCACCTGGAACAGTCCATTGCTCAGCGTGTACACGGTCTTGCGGGCAGATGCGCCGGCGGTGGCTTCGCCAAACAGGCGCGCTCTCTGCCGCGCGACGAACCAGGAACTCCAGCCCTCGCCGGCGCTGATGCAGCGGGCATCGATCAGCAACGCGACCGGTCCCGTGTAACGCGGACGACTCGGTTCCCTATTGTCCTGGAGGTCGAAGTTCCGATGCGATCGCTCCGCGTCAAATCCGCCGCCGCTGTTGCCTCGTACGTCGACGATCAGACCGCGAGCTGATCTCAACTGCATTATCGCCTGATCCAGCAGCTCAGCCAAATCGGGGCTGATCCGCCGCACGTAGATGTAGCCGATGTTGTCTTCGAGCATCTTCCAGCTGACATTGCCGGAGTCGGGAATCCCGGCGATGGGAACCGCGAGCCGAGGAATGTAGCCAGCCTCCGCCGTTGCTCGCATCATCAGGGTCTGGCGCTGATCGTGGAGATCCCGCACCTGCAACACGATCTCCTGATTGAGGTTCTCCTGCCGCGGGAAAAATCGAAACGCGTGGTAGCGCAGATATTGTTGGCTGGAGTAGCCGGTATAGCGACTCAGTTGCTCCATCGTGCGCTCGATGGCATCCGCGGCTGGAACGCCATTAATCGACTCCACCATCATCCCGATCCGCACGCCAGCCGCTGCGGCCGAGCTGTCGGGAGCTACATGATAAACAACCGCGTTCTGTCGCTCATCCGCCAGGCAGGCGAAACCGGCATCCCAACGAGGATAGGGCACCGTGGGCAGTGGAGCAGATGCCGGCAGTAGCTGCGCATGGCTATCCTGTAGCGCCGCCACCAGTTCCATGCATAACAAGCCGAACTGCTGGTCATTCGTCACCGTCGCAGCACGCGGCAGGATTCGTTCCCCCACCGCCTGCCAATTGATTCCCTTGAGCTCAAAGAAAGGGTAGGTTTGGCCCAGTTGTGCCTGCAGGTTGCGCAGCGTCTGTTCATAGCTTACTGAGCTTACTGAAGCGTCGACATTCGGCTGCGGAGGCGGCTTCTGCATCGGACGGTTCCTGCGCTCCTCATCGTGCTTGGCGAGCCGAACATAACCATCGGCTGCCAGAAGGTCCTTCACCAACACCTGTTGGCCGTCCTCCAACGTGACAGTCCGGTTCAGTAAAGGAATCATCGCAGACCACGGATCGTGAGCTTTCGCTGTTGCTTCTTCCATCGCTTGAGCAAGGTCCGGATCGCTCTGCCGAATGAGCTGTCGTGCGCCGTCACCGTCGATTTCCTGCAGTCGACGAGCCAACTCCCCCAGGCGCTCGGGCGGCGTCTTATAGCCATCGCTCCAGGAGGCGATCAGCGGCAGGGTTACGACCGCAACCTGGTCAGGTTTCAGTTCGCAGCTGATACCGCCAAAACCCGGATTATTGTCATTGGCAAACGCGGCCAGGTAGACGGTTCCATCTGGCAGACCTTGAAAAGTCGTCTTGCCCTTCGGCATACGATTGCCAGCCAACAGATGAGGCATGAAGTCACCGGACCAGGCGGCAAAGCCGAGAATCGGGTCGGCCGCCAGCGGACACTGGCTGACGACCAGCAACGTATCGTCATTACCCACTGGAGGAACCGTGTTGATCGTGAGCGAGGCAGTCCCTATCGGCCGGATCGTCACACTCGACGCGTCGTCCGACGGTACGACAACGCGCGGTGCCAGGCCCAGAATGCTGACCACACGGCCATTCACATCCAACGGTTGCTGGACCGGTTTGGTGGCATCGTCCCACGCTTGTGCCAGCACTCGGTAGACGCCCGGCTGGACGCCTGTGAAAACGAAACGACCCTGGTCGTCCGCGATTGCCACTGCCAGCTTCTGGATTCCCTGGGGCGCCTGGGTGACCGGTTGGAACAAGTCCGCCACCAGTGGAATGCCGGTGTTGGCGTCACAAACAAGCACCAGTGCCGCCGGGACCCCTCGGCCGGCGGCATCCAGCACTTGACCTGCCAGGGTCGCTTCGTCGGCTGCGGCCCAGACGCTGGCTCGCCAAGTGCCGGCCAGGACCGCCAGGATGACTAATTGCGCCACGGAATACTCCTTACGGACGATGTGCGGTTATCCCATTGAGCGGATGTGCCACGCAGTGGGCGCTTGTGGCTGAACCCCCTTCCCAACGTCCTATAAAGGAAGAGAGCGTGAGATGCAGGACGATGTTGCGGGCAGCCCTGGAACGTATTCTGTCCTCACGGTCCGACAGACTGCCGTGGACAAGGGAATGACAATCGCCCGCTGAGCAAGTCCCAACCTGCGACTGACGTTCCTGCTCTGCTCGTGTCGGGGAAAATCGTTCACCCCGTCAGGGAGCGGAGCAAAAGCGATTTTAGCCCTTCCGCCACTTGATCCGTAGAATTATCGCGGAGGGGCGAAGAGAAGGAGGCGAAATCATGAAAAGCGACAGGCGGAGCGAAAAGGTCTACCTGCCCTCCTCGCACGATATCGAACAGGCGTGCGAGCGGATTCAGGCAGGCTGGACCGAGCGAGAAAGGCTCAAGAGAGCTGGCTGGGTCGAGGGGCGGCATTGGTCGCCACCTCTGGTTGATTCGGAGACACTCTTCCCCGACGGTTTCGGTCGGACTATGGATCCGCAGATCAGCTAGCGACTCGGCTTGTGCATGCGGCGGTCGATAGGCCGCCGCGGGCGAGCAGGCAGCACGTTGTTCAACAATGCTGCCGCAAAAATGTCCACTATCATAATCCACAAAAAAACCGCGAAATCTCCGATCCAGATTTCTGCAAATCGTGTCGGGAGGCGGTCGCGCTGCGCCTCCAGGTAGTTCGCTTTGGGGATGCCATGGGGCGCAGTAGTGTAGCGCGTCGCAGTGGGCCTGAAGCGCGCGGAACCCCTGCCTGCAGATTCGAGATGGCCGTGTCGTGGACAGGGCGTCACGCACGAAAGTGCGTGTTACGTGCTACCGCGCACTCAGCGGGACGGCAGTTGCCAGGGTGGCGACCGGACGTGTCCCTCTTCTCCGTATCCCATCGACAGTTGCAGGGCGCTGCCGTTGGCGGTGTAGAAGATCCGACCGTTGGAAACCTGGGCACTCACACATTGCAGTACATCGACTGCTGGGCCCGTGGAAATCAGCGTGTTGCCGTTTCCCGTGTCGATGATGTCCATGTTGGGGCCGAGCAGATAGTTGCCGTCCATGGTGAATCGCGTGCAGCGGTACCCCTGAGTGAGTTCGCATAAGACTTTGCCGTTGGCGGCATCCAACAGGTAGCCTTGCTTGTACTGGGCGTGGGTGAACAGACGGTCATTGGCCACGGTCAGCACATGGATAGCCCGTTCCACGGGATCTGATTTCCAAACGAGCTTTCCACTCGCCGCATCGAGGCACCACACTCGGTTTTCCTTTCCCTTCACGGGATTGTAGCCGCCCAGATAGAGTCGGCCTTGTGAGACAGAGGGAGCACAGCCGGCGTGGACGGAGTAGTCTGTATTCACCCATCGGATCGTGCCGGTATGGGGTTCAATGGAGGCGGTGACGCCCGACACGTCTTTGTCACCAAAGTAACAGGAGTAATACAGAGAGGTGTCGTCCAGGCACATGCCGGCGTCATCCCCGCCATGACCGTACTGGGAGAAATCCAACGACCAGACTTCGTGCCCCGTGGTCAGATCCCAGGCCTTGATCAGCGGTTTCTGATCGTCCGTAAATCCGAAGGTACTTTGGTGTTCAAACAGCCAACTGCGTGACGAGTATTTTCCGGAACTGAACTGGTAGAAGACGAGACCGTCGTGAATGAGTGGTGGTACCTGGCGATTCCAGCTGGGAGAGCCTGTGAAAGGTGCTTCCCAGATCAGTTGACCGGTGGCGGCATCCAGGCACCGCAAATGCGATTCGTGCAGCCCGGCCTGAGGAAGATAGAGACGTTCACCATCATAGGCAGGCGTCGTAAACGAGACATGAACGCCGGGATAAAAGTCGCGCCACAGGAGTCGGCCCGTCTCCTGTTCGACGGCCATGACTTGTCCTTCGGCGGTATGAGTGTAAGCGCGTCCACCGCCGAAGGTCGACAGATGTTTGATGGTCCCTTCGCAGCGGCGGATCCACCGCATGGCCAATGGCAACTCGACTCTCTGTTCGGTTCGATTGGTATTGGCTTGGTTCCCGAAATGGGTGTTCCAGTTGAATTGCTCGGCGGTGCGGGAGCCTGTCAAGGGGCTGCGAATACGGGTCAGCTCGAGTGGTTTGTCGGGGGCCGGTGCGGATGCGTGAGGAGCCAGCACGTACAGGTAACCATCTTCGCCGCCGAAGACGACTCGACCGTTGGCTGCGGCTGGAGGAGCGGTGATGGGACGGCCGAAGGGTGTCTGATACGTCCAGGCGTTCTGCGGGGCTTCGAGAGGTACGATCGCCAGGCGACCATCCAGGCAACCAACGACCGCGTGTTGACCGACCAGCATCGGTTGCGTGATGGACGGGTAGTCACCCAAGGGTGTCGTGGCAGCATCGGCATGGCGGCAAAGCCCATATTCTGCCTCGGGACGGCAGCGGTATACGGAACCAGTGCGAATGCTGACCGCCGAGAAGCTCATGCTCGGATCGCTCTGGTAGTCCGATTCAGTGCCTGGCACGAAGCTGGCCTCAATCTGCTGCCCGTTGATACGCAGCACTTCCACGCGTCCTGTATTGTCGCGACGAAACCACTGACGATACACAACTCCCTCGTCATCCAAGCTCAGTCCCAGTGTGGCGGGGCTCTCATGTGGTGCGTATCCACCCAACAGCCTGGCATTCTGCCCGAGATCCTGCAGCCAGACGATCGAGCCGCCGGCCGGAATCACCAGGACTCCATTGTGCGCCGCCAGGTCGCGCGAGCAGAGAAACTGCTCACGCCACGTCACTCGTCCCTGCTGATGTTTCAGCCAATCCTGGCCGCTCCAGCGGTCGCCGGCGAACTTGAGTACTTCATGTACGTAATCCCAGGTCCATTGCGTTTCTCCTTGCGGATTCAGCGCGTAGATCTGCGATCCGAGCGTGGCAAAATAAACCCGCTCGCCATCCACTACAGGACAGCTGAAGATCGGCTCGCCACAGTCGATTTTCCGGACGACGTGGCCGTCCGCGGCATCGACCACAAAATAGGATCCGGTCATCGTCCCGAAATGGATGAATTGTCCAGCAAGAACCGGTGACGAATAGTTGTTACAGTTGTACGGACTCTTATCGCTGGCGAACGTCCAGAGGACTTCACACGTCTGGGCATCGACACAGAAGAGAACTCCGGAACCGTCCAGGGCGAAGATCCGGTCGGGCGTTACGACCGGCGACGTGAACATCGCGTCGGTCAGCGGTATTGCCCGCTGCAGACCCAGCGGGAGCTTGATTTCGATCGAAGACGCATTGCCGCTGTGCTTGCTATCGAAGCCAGGCTGAATCCAGACTTCATCGGCCGCATCGGAGCAGGGGATTCCGACAAGTCCGATGAGACTAAGGGCAAGTGCAAGACCAAGCCGGCTCATGATCACCTCGCTGCAAGATACTCATCCGACGCCTCCGCCATTACGGTAACCGACGGAGGGACGTCTTCGCAACCGGCGGACTGGGCCATCTCTCAAAACGCCTGGGAACTCGGGAAAAACTGGGCAAGAACCCCGGTTTTGAGACAGAGCCTAGGGAATCGCGGCGATTTCGGCTTGGCTGATGGATCCCACTGCGCGCCAGAGTGTGAGGTCGATCGATTCGCTGAAGAAATGGATGGCACCATCGGCCGTGGCGGCCACCACGCCGCCAGGATGGTAGCTGCTGAACGCACATTCCCGTTCCACTTCACGAGTGCTCTTGGTGTTGATCGGGAAATAGGTTGATCCCAATGCTTCGGAGAAGTCGCTTCCCTGCCGGCTGTCGGCATTCGGATGGTAGAGATAGAATCGATCGCAGGTGAAACACCCGGCATTGCCGTCGAGGATGAACGTCGCTTCGGAAAGCATCAGTGTGTGGGACGTGCCATCCAGGACGTCAGCGAGTCGCGTGGGCCGTCGGGGCTGGGCGTCGAAGACGACGGCCAGGAACATGCCGTTGGAACGGTCCATTCCACCGGTGCCGATGTTGTCGATGCGAGCGTTTCCTCCGGCGCAGGCGAGGTAGTTTGTCACATACCTGCCGGGCAACTGGTTCACATCGGACGTTTCCGGCTCCCCTTGGCTCGGACAGCGGAACAGGGGTAAGCGGGTACGTGCCAGCTGCTGCAGAGCACGGCTGTTCTTGTCGGGCCCTCCCCACCATCCCAGATCCGACCACGGCACCAGATCGGCCAGCGCCACCTGTTCGACTTGGGGCAGCAAGTGCGTCGACCAGGACTGGCCCCAGCCGCCATTAACGCCGTAGGGAAAACTCTGGTGCGTGGTGTGGTAGTTGTGCATGGCCAACGAGATCTGTTTGAGATTGTGCTGGCACTGCAGGCGGCGCCCTCCTTCTCTGGCTGCCTGGACGGCAGGCAACAGGAGCGCCAGAAGCACGCCGATGACCACCGCGACGACCATCAGTTCGATCAGCGTGTAAGCGCGGCGCAGGCCATCGCCGTGAGGCGCACAAGCTGAAACGGAGACCGCAGCCGGCGAAGCCATCGCGGCGCGCTGTGCCAGGCAGTTCACAGAAGCACCGTCAAGGTCGGTCCTGTTCACGGCTCGTCGTCCGGCAACACCGGTTCCAGTGGCGGAGCCGTGGCCATTTGAGCGTGCGGAGTGGCCGGCGCAGCGGGTTTCGGATCCCCTATACAACCACCAACCGTCAGCGCCAGCACGCTGATGAGGTACCACTGAGCTGACGTTCGTGATCCTTGATTCACTTCTTCGCTCCTGCATGGGATTTCCTCGTCACCCGCGTCCCGTCGCTGGCACCGAAGACGCCGACCTCGCGCGTTCATGGGCCTGGGCGATTCCCGAGAGTGGATTGCCGGACTGCGACGAAAAACAAGTCCTCTATCCAACTAATCACCAACGGCGCGTGTAATCCCTCACCGAAAGGCAGATTTTTTTTCTCCGACGTGAGAGAGTTGGGATGGGACGCGGTGCCCGGCCGCGGGACGCGGAGTGAATGGAGCGGAAAGACGGGGAGGACAGGCGTGTGCGGCCGACTCTGAATCATCCGCCGCACGCCCCGAGTTCTTCGGTGACGACCGGAGCTGAGACCGGCTCATCCGGGGCTTCGCCGAGTGGCCAAAAGTCCGACAGAAAACCGCAGAATATTGAACAAGCAGCCGCTGAATGTAGCGGGAAGAGAAGGCCCGGAGTGAGCGAAAGCGGGGCGATCGCAGGGCTCTGGAAAACGTGATGTTTCCACCTGGTACCTGGACATTCCTGGTTCGATATTCTGCGGTTGAGAAGTCTCCGTGACCAGCGCCGCAAGCGGTGCAACCGCAGCCCGACGCTGGAAGATCGAGGGGTTGTTTGTCTTGCTGTGAGCTGTACGGGAAACGTTGGTTCCCGTCATGCTTGTCGTGACTGGCGGCGGCGATCGGTCTCGCGCAGGAGGATTTTGCGGAGCCGGATCTGTTTGGGCGTGATTTCGACCAGCTCATCGTCCTCGATGTACTCGAGTGCGGCTTCCAGGGAAAGAACGCTGGGCGGTTTGAGCAGAATGTTTTCGTCGTTATTGGCGGCGCGGATGTTGGTCAGTTTCTTTTCTTTCGAGGGATTGACGGTCAGGTCGTTTTCCCGACTGTTCTCCCCTACGATCATGCCTTCGTAGATATCTTCGCCCGGGCCCACAAACAACTCGGATCGCTCCTGGAGTCCTGCCAAGGCATAGGCCACAGCGCGGCCTGTGACATTGGAAATGAGTACGCCGTTACCGCGGCGCGGCAGTTCAGCTTCCATCGGTGCATAGTCGGAGAACCGATGGTGGATCAGAGCTGTGCCTTGAGTGGAATTGAGCAGCTGAGTGCGAAGGCCGATCAACCCTCGCGCGGGGATACGAAAGTAGGTGGCTGTGTACTCGCCACGCGGAGTCATATGCTCCAGCTGCCCCCGACGCTGGCCGACCAGTTCCATAACACGCCCCAGGTGAAGAATCGGAACCTCCACCGTCAACGTCTCGTAAGGCTCGTGCCGCACCCCTTTGACTGAGCGGATGATGACCCGCGGCTTGCCGACCGACAGTTCGTATCCTTCACGCCGCATCGTCTCAATCAGCACGGCCAGGTGGAGCACGCCACGACCGGATACGGCAAAGCCATCGGTCCCTTCCAGCGGAGCGACGCGCAAAGCCACGTTTCGTTCCAGCTCGCGATAGAGTCGCTCGCGCAGCTGTCGGCTCGTCACATACTTCCCGTCGCGACCCGACAGCGGCGACGAGTTGATCGTGAAGACCATCTCCAGTGTCGGTTCGTCGACCACCAGACGCGGCATGGCTCGAGGACGCTCGACATCGCAAATCGTGTCACCGATCTCGATGTCGTCCAGCCCGACCACCGCGACGATCTCTCCGGCCTCGGCTTCACGCACTTCCTTGCGCCCCAAGTTGTGGAAGACCATCAGCGATGAAATCTGCGCCGGGGTAATCTCTCCGTCCGCACGCGACACAACGATCCGCTGTCCACCGCGCAGCGTGCCGGACGCGATTCGACCGATCGCAATGCGCCCCACGTACTGCGACCAGTCCACCGTGGTGACCAGTAACTGCAACGGGGCGTCAGGCTGGACTTCGGGACCCGGGACCTTGTCCAGTACCAGGTCGAGCAGACGTTCCATCGTCTCTCGCCGTTCGGTCGGATCATCCGTCGCATAGCCTTCCCGCGCCGTCGTAAAGACGAATGGAATATCGGATAGATGATCGTTCGCGGAAAGCTCCAGCAACAGCTCAAAGGTCTCGTCCAAAACCTCCAGCGGGCGAGCGTCCGGGCGATCGATCTTGTTGATGACAATAATCACCTGCAATCCGCACGCAAGTGCCTTGGACAAGACAAAGCGAGTCTGAGGCAAAGGGCCCTCGGCAGCGTCCACCAGCAGCAGCGCGCCGTCGGCCATTCGCACCACGCGCTCCACTTCACCGCCGAAATCGGCATGTCCGGGAGTGTCGATGATGTTGATCTTCACCCCTTTGTGCGGGATGGCAATGTTCTTGGAGACGATGGTGATCCCCCGTTCCCGCTCCAGGTCGTTGGTGTCCAGGATCCGTTCCCCCTGCAGCTGTGAGTCACGGAATTCTCCGCACTGCCGCAGCAGGCAATCGACCAGGGTGGTTTTGCCATGATCGACATGGGCAATGATCACCAGATTGCGAATGTCGTCACGTCGCACCGAGGTTTCCTTACAAGACGCTAATGGGTTGGACGAGGTGGATTGTGTCATAGGCCGTTGTCGGAGGTGAAAACCTCTCAGGTTAGACGCCCAAAGGCAGAAGAGCAAGTCGTCCCACCCCGGCCGCCACTCACGTAAATCGAGTTCCGACCGGAACTTCCGGCTGCCGCTACGCCCTGCATCGTGGCCGCGGTCGCGTAGACCGGTGGCCGCGGTCGCG
>JBGSHS010000321.1:0-49846 GCA_041752115.1 Pirellulaceae bacterium
GCCATGCGAAAGGACGGATTCGACGGCGACATCGTGTTGGGGCTGCACGAGTCGCCCCCCGGCTTCATCCTTAGCGGCGGCCGCATACCGGCCGGCTGCGACATCGTCCGAGCGACATTGACCGTCCCCTCCGAAGCGACCAGCCTAATCTCGCTCTCGCTGGCCGGTCAGGCGATCATTCAACGACGTACGGTCACGCGTGTGGCTGGCCCGGCCGACGACATGATGCAGGCCTTCATCTATCGGCATCTCGTTCCGGCGGAAGAGTTCCAGGTGGCCATCACCGGGGCAGCCAGAGGATCAAGCACCATGGGCGTGCTCGCCACGCGGCCCCTGAGAATTCCTGTGAGTGGAATTGTGAAAGTGCCAGTCATCGTTCCCACACGGTCGTTCTTTGGCGAAATTCAACTCGAACTGGACAATCCGCCGGCGGGACTTTCGATCGAGAGCGTAGCTTTGGGCCGCCACGGCAGTGTGATCGTGTTGCGAAGTGACGCCGATGAGATTGAACGTGGCATGAAGGGCAATCTGATCGTCAACGTGTTCGCGGGAAAGACCAGGGAAGATTCAGGCAAAGGGAAGGAGCAGAGGAAGAAACGGCGCATCCTAATGAGCGCATTGCCGGCAATTCCCTTCGAAATTGCAGGACGCTGACACGACAGCGTGTTGCATCACGCGGAATCGAGGAGAGGCACCATGAAAAGGCAAGCTAGAGACACGATTATTGCGAGACTGGAGCATAGCTTCGAGACAGCAACCCGCTCCACGCTCGATATCGCGGCCAACCACGACATCGCCGCGATGATCTTGCAGAGCCTCGGAGACTAGTCGGTTGCCCTCCGCTGGGTATCAAGCGTCCAGCTTCTCAGTGTCGATTTGAGAGCTGACCGCATCTTGTGCCGTCGAGGCCGAATCCGCTCGTGACTCAGGTAGACGACTGCTGCGGCAATGGCGTTTCAACCGCTGCGTTCGTCGGGCTGACCGACCGGGGCCAGTGAACTGAACCTCGTCCCTTCGCGTTGAACCCACCCACTAGCAGGGATCTCGCAACTCGCTTGGGTGAAGCACACCTCGGCAAGAAACGGGCGTGGCCAGTGCATACACATGGGGCAAATTCGAGCCGTTTCCTCCGTGGGCCTAGAGGGCCGCGTGCAGGCCGGTTCGGCACGAAGGGGATTTTTGCCGAGGACGGTCTGAGGGCGCGCGGCAACTTCCTGAGAACACGCTCGTCAGCTTCCAGTTCCTCGAGCAAAACGCCGATACGCCGGATGGACCCCGTGTTGCCGTAGCGGAGAGCCATGTTCGTCAGGTCTTCGATGGTGATGAGGCGGGCTGCGACGTCGCGCCGAATCCAGTCGTAGGCCCGTGGGAGGCTGTCGAATCGTGACCAGTCATACACGGCATCAACCAGGGTGCGAATGCGTGAGGAGTAGACCAGGGTCTCGCCGGATGGCATCTGGACCTGCTCGGTGCCGCCGAGCCGATCTGGACCGACCGTAATCAGGGTCAGATTGACTCGTCCGATGCTACGTTCGCCGGAGATGGCATCGTTGTAGAGGGTAAGGCGCGAAGGAATCTGTTCATCGTAGCCGTAACGGTTGAAGACGCAGGGGCCCGTGATCTGGTAACGGGCCTGCTTGTCCGCGATCAGGGCGTTGATCGCGGTGGCGTCATCGGGAGTCCAGACACCGCCGAGTGGGAGCTTGGCGGGGAACAGGTAGAGGCCGTTGCGCACCTTGGCGATCATACGTGAGCGCGCCATGCGGCTGAGCAACTCACGCTCCAGTTTGGCTGTGATGCGTAACGCGGCCGCAAGGTCGCCCGTCCGGACGACGCGGATCTTGCGCATCTGGACGTATGCCAGAGCAGCTACCTCCAGTTGTCCGAGTTTGCGGGCCATGCAGTTGGTGTATTTAATAAGAACTGCCTTTCAAGCAATAATCGAAAAATATCGTGTCTGGCGGTCCAGCCTGCATTCCCGGCGGCAGCGTGTCGCGGGCGAGGCCGATTTCTCTACTTCCACGCAGAAAGCAGAAGGACATGAAGTGACAAGAAGAACAAGAGGCAGACACCTTGATTTTGGCTCAGCGCAGATTCAACGGTTTTCGGTGCGTCACATCCCAGGGAGCTCGATGGGACTTTGCGCATGGGTCGTCGTGCCGATCGACTGGCTCAAGCGGACAGCTGGAAACTGGGAGTCCCTAACGTCTAATTGATCAACGGCCTTCTGCAGTGCGAGCTTCCGTCCGGCGAGCTATCGCGCACCGACCCGCTTGAATCCCCGTGGCCGCGCCGTCACAACCAACGGACTATTTCTTCTTAGCTCGACCAAATTCCGCATTCCGTGAGCGGGCAGCTGTGCAGGCCCCGTTGATCGCAAACTCCTTGACCTGTACTATGCAGCGTCTGGCCCGCAGGATGGAAATAGTGTCCGCTCAAGGCGCGAATTCTGTATCACAAGCGAAGTCGTGGCAAATCACAAGTTCTTTTGCCGCAACCACTTGAGGATGTAGCTCAGTCGGTAGAGCAACGGACTTTTAATCCGTAGGTCTCGGGTTCGAGCCCCGACATCCTCACTTCAGAAAGCCAGTGGCTGCAACGACTTGCGGCTTCTGTCTTGGGGCTGGAATTGGCTTGCGCTGCGTGAAACGCGTATTCCGCCACCATCAGCCACCACGTCCAGAGCCGGCGGTGCGGCCGATTGCGTCATCGCCTTCCCAGCCGCTCGAGTGTAACAACGACGTGTTACCTGCCCTTGGAAAAAGTCTGGTGCTCTGCGGCAGCTGAGAATTGGGGACCAATGGCCATGCCTACGCTCCACCGGCTATCGCGCAAGCCTGCACTGGCAGAGCCAGTGCCAGCCAACCCGAAAGTTGAGCTGTCACAAAACACTCGCTTCACGAGGCCGCCTGCAAGGCGTCGTTCACGATATTTCGCGCTTCGTCCACGATCACCTGCAGGTGCGTCTGGTCCTTGAAGCTCTCGGCATAGATCTTGTAGATATTCTCGGTCCCGGAAGGCCGCGCTGCGAACCAGCCTTCACTGGTGACCACCTTGAGCCCGCCGATTGCTGCATCGTTGCCGGGCGCGCGCGTCAGCTTCTCGACGATCGGATCGCCGGCCAAGTGAGTCGCGCGCACCGATGCGGGCGACAGATTCTTCAGCACGCTCTTCTCCTGCGGTGTGGCCGGCTGATCAATCCGCACGTAGTACGGCTGACCGAAAGCGGCCGCGATCCGGGCGAAATGTTCGCCCGGATCACGCCCCGTACGGGCCGTGATTTCGGCGGCCAGAAGACCCAGGATCAGCCCGTCCTTATCGGTACTCCACACGGTCCCATCGTGTCGCAGGAAACTGGCCCCCGCACTCTCCTCGCCAGCAAAGGCGAAGTGACCGCGATAGAGCCCGTCGACAAACCACTTGAAGCCCACCGGGACCTCGATAACCTGACGTTGCAGCGACCGAGCTACGCGGTCAATGATGCCGCTGCTGACAGCCGTCTTGCCGATGGCCATCTGCGCAGTCCACTGCGGCCGATGGGCGAAAAGATACTCAATGGCAACCGCCAGATAGTGATTGGGATTCATGATGCCGCTGCTGCGGGTCACGATCCCATGTCGATCCGCGTCCGGGTCGTTACCAAACGCCACGTCATAATCATCCTTCAGCCGCACCAAGTTGGCCATCGCAAAGGGGCTCGAGCAGTCCATGCGGATCTTCAGATCATGATCCAGCGGCATGAAGCTGAACTGCGGGTCCACGCGCTGGTTGACCACCGTCAGATCAATGCCATACCGCTGGCTGATCGGCTGCCAATACTCGACAGCCGCTCCGCCTAACGGATCGACGCCAATCCGCAGGCCGGCCGAGCGGATCACATCGAAGTCAATGATCTGGCGAAGGTCCTCGACGTAGGGACTGATCAGATCGATGGCCCGGATGTGCGGCGATGCTGTCGCATTGGCGAGTGCCTGCCGTTTGATCCCGTTTCCCGCGCGCAGCAGCTGATTGGCACGATCCTGAATCCAATTCGTCACATCCGTATCGGCCGGTCCACCGTGGGGCGGGTTGTATTTAAAACCTCCGTCGGCCGGCGGATTGTGCGAGGGAGTGATGACAATCCCGTCGGCCAGGTCCGTGGAGCGGCCTCGGTTGTGGGCCAGGATCTGACGCGAGATCACGGGAGTCGGCGTGAACCCATCGTGTTGCTGGATGACCGTGTCGACTCCGTTGGCCGCCAGGACCTCCAGCGCCGTCGTCTGTGCCGGTCCCGACAGCGCGTGGGTGTCCTTACCCAGATACAGCGGACCACGAATTCCCGCCTGCGCCCGGTATTCACAGATCGCCTGGGAGATGGCGGCAATATGCGGCTGCGTGAAGGTCCCGTCGAGTGATGTGCCACGATGCCCACTGGTGCCAAACGCCACCAGCTTCGCCGGATCGTCCACGTCCGGTTGACAGGAGTAGTACTGGTCGATGAGCTGATGGACGTCCACCAGCACTTCACTCGGGGCGGTCACGCCAGGAATCTGCGGGTTAGTCATCGTAGCTTATGCCTCCGTCTGCGTGATGAAAGCAGCCCCATCGCAAGGGCCGGAACCCAGGGAACGCCGCGTCACGAGTGAGCACCACGCGCGGCCCCCGACGACTCGCAACTCCACGATTTTCCCCACTGACCAGGGTTATGCCAAGCGGGGTACGAGGCCGCCTTGCGTGATCATCTGCTCAGCGATTCTGCTGTCTGCGCAAAGTGTGGTGTACACTAGAGAACCTGGGGCTTCCCGGCGCCACCAGGACCGGGTCGGCTGGGAGCGGTCGTAACGATTGCGTCCTGACTCGAACGCGAGCGACAGGAACTGAGACGCGATTGGCCGCCCCACCTTGCGAGCGGGCGAGCCGCTCGACAGGGCGCCCACCGCCCGACACGGTTCGGCACCACCCTCAGAACCACTACCACCGTCACGCAATCACGCGCCATGACCGCCCGCCCCACAAACAACTGGTTCCAAGTGGAAGGGGAAGCGTTCCCGCTCGGGGCCACCTGGAACGCGGCTGAGCAGGCGTACAACTTCGCCCTTTACTCCAAGCATGCGACCAGCGTCACGCTCCTGCTGTTCGATCCGTCGGATCTGAAACATCCGGTGGTGACACAGCAGCTGAATCACTTGCGGCACAAGTCGGGACGTGTCTGGCATTGCCGCATGCCCAAGAGCCAGATGCAGGGAGCGCGCTACTACGCCTACCAGATCGACGGGCCGCGAGCCAATGCCCCGTACGAACTGCACGCGTTCGACGCTGAGAAGATTCTCCTGGACCCGTATGCCAAATCGGTCTTCTTTCCCGAAACATTCGACCGTTCCGCAGCGATGCAGCCAGGCTCGAATATCGGCAAGGCACCGCTGGGTGTGCTCTTCGAAGACCAGCCGGCCTTCGAGTGGAAACGGGATGACGTACCGTTTCACCAGCACGATCTGGTCATCTACGAGATGCATGTGCGCGGTTTCACGCGGCGCAGCAACAGCTGTGTGAAGGCAGCGGATCGTGGTACCTATCGCGGTGTGATCGACAAGATCCCCTATCTGAAGGAACTGGGGGTCACCGCCGTGGAGCTGCTCCCCGTGCATCAGTACGATCCCCAGGAAGGCAACTACTGGGGTTACATGACACTCAACTTCTTCGCACCGCACAACGCCTACGCCTCAGCCTGCCACGAGGCACACGATGAGTTCCGCGAGATGGTCCGCGCACTGCATCGAGCTGGCATCGAAGTGATTCTTGACGTCGTGTTCAATCACACGGCGGAGGGTGATCACCGAGGCCCCTGCTACAGCTACAAGGGCATCGACAACAGCACGTACTACATTCTGAGTGGAACTCAGGACCATCCCTACCTGAACTTCTCGGGCACCGGCAATACGCTGCATTGCGTCAACCGCTGCGTCAGCCGCATGATCCTCGACAGTCTGCGACACTGGGTGACCGACTGCCACGTGGACGGGTTCCGGTTCGACCTCGCCTCCGTGTTCGCTCGTCAGTCGGACGGAAGTGTCAGCTTGAGCGATTCCCGCATCGTGTCGGCTATCCGCTCCGATCCGATCCTGGGCAACGTGCGTCTCATTGCAGAACCATGGGACGCGGCCGGCCTTTACCAGTTGGGAACGGCCTTCCCCGGCAAACGCTGGTTCCAGTGGAACGGCCGGTTTCGCGATGAAGTGCGTCGTTTCGTGCGTGGGGATGCCGGGCTGATCGGCGCCGTCATGTGCCGGCTCTACGGCAGCGACGACCTGTTCCCCGACGACGTCATGAATGCCTGTCATCCTTACCAGAGCGTCAATTACGTCAACAGCCACGACGGGTTTACGCTGTACGATCAGGTGTCATACAACCAGCGCCGCAACTGGGCCAACGGCCACGGAAATACGGACGGTCATCAGGAGAACTACAGCTGGAATTGCGGCTGGGAGGGAGATACGAACGTGCCGGCCAGCGTGGCCGCCCTGCGAAAGCAACAGGCCAAGAACTTCTGCGCTTTGCTCATGCTCGCCAACGGCACGCCGATGTTCAGCGCCGGCGACGAATTCCTGCACACGCAGCTCGGCAACAACAACCCTTACAACCAGGACAACGAAACGACGTGGCTCGACTGGAGCCGCCTCGACCAGAATCGGGATATCTTCCGCTTCTTTCGACTCATGATCGCTCTGCGCAAAGCGCACCCCAGCATCGCGCGGAGCCGCTATTGGCGCGATGATGTACGGTGGTTCGGCGCGGTGCGCGACGTCGACCTGTCTGCCAACTCACGGCAGCTGGCCTATTTCCTCAGCGGAGCCTCGCAGCACGACCACGACTTCTACGTCATGATCAACGCGCATTGGGAAGACGTTCCGTTCCAGATCCAGAAGTTCGAGCCAGGCCGCTGGAAATTGGTACTCGACACGGCCCGCAAGAGCCCCGCCGATATCTGCGAACCGGGCGACGAAACACCCGTCATGGGCCCACTCTACTCCGTTCGCGCCCGAAGCGTCGTGGTGCTGATCGGCCAACCAACTGTGGAGGAGCCAGCCGCGGCCACGCCGTGATGGGCAACCTGGCAGAAGCGGCTGAGCAGGAGTAGGAGGGGATGAAGGCCGGCGGCTCGGATGGCGATTTCGCGGTAATACCCATCACTTCGCAAAAACTACCCCCCCGCCGATTCCTCCGCTCCTGCTCGTGCTCAGCGCCAGCGGTGCTCGTACTCGAAGACGGTCTCGAGCACGAGGAGGAGCACGAGTAGGAGCACGAGTAGGAGCACGAGCACGAGCAGGAGTAGGAGATAGGAGATAGGATTAGGGGCGCAGGACAATTGACAGATTGGCAACCTGCGGCACCACTTCCCCAATCACACACGCGGCGGCAGCTCCCTCGTTCGCCGCCCATGCCACCAGCTGATCGGCGTGCTGAGAGGGTACGGCAATCAGCAAGCCCCCAGACGTCTGCGCATCGAAGGCCAGTTCCACACGGGCCGCATCCAGCCCCGCTTCCAGCCGCATTTCCCCTTCCAGAAACTCCCGATTCGATTGGCTGGCACGGGTTTTGAATCCACTCTGTCCCAATTCAACGGCGTGGGGGAGTGCCGGCAGCCGGTGGACGTCGAGGCACAGAGTGACACGGCTGGCGCGAGCCATTTCGCCGGCGTGACCGGCCAGGCCGAACCCGGTCACGTCGGTCATCGCATGGACACCGGTCCGGAGCGCCGCGTCGCGACCGATCTGATTCAGCTGCATCATGCTGGCCAGCGCCGCTTCCATCGCCTCAGCGGGACAGTTGCCCGACTTCCCCGCCGTCGTGACAAAGCCGGTTCCCAGCGGCTTGGTCAGCACCAACAGGTCGCCCGGCTGCGCTGCGGCATTCGTCAGGAGCTGATCAGGATGCACCACACCGGTAACGGACAGTCCGTACTTAATCTCGTGGTCGCGGACGGAGTGCCCTCCGACGATCACCGCATGGGCCGCCAGCACCCGTTCCGCACCGCCGGCCAGGATCTCCTGCAGAAGATCAAGTGACAATACCTTGTCAGGAAAACCTACGATATTCAACGCCGTCTTCGGCTGCCCTCCCATTGCATAAACATCGCTCAACGCGTTAGCCGCGGCAATCTGCCCGAATCGGAATGGATCGTCGATCAGGGGGGGAAAGAAATCCACTGTCTGCACAATGTACAGATCGTCGCGCAACCGATAGACGCCAGCGTCGCTGAACGTTTCGGCTCCCACAATCAGATCCGGATCAGTGAACTTCGGCAGTCCGCGCACGACCTGCGCGGTCCCCTGCTGGGGCAGCTTGCCCGCTCACCCGGCACAGCTGGCATAGTCCACCAGCCGCTTCTCGCGTCCTGACATCGCCACGACCAAGCTCCCTTTTTGAGCGATCCCCGCTGCTGCTACTCAATCCGTAGTGAGAGATTCGCATGTCACGGCTTCACCACGCTGCAGACCATCAGCAGCAACGGCAGCCGGTCCAACCGAAAGTATCTCATGCAGGTGCCACGCATAACAGGGCAGCACAAGAGATCGAGACAGGCCAGCGTCAGTACGTCGCGACAGTCTCCCGGTTTCGCCCCGCCCCGACCACCACGTTCCTTCGCGCCGTGCGTTTTTCGCGATTCTGGTTGAAACAAGCTGCTGGACGCGAGCCCCAGATGCCGCGCCGTCACAGCGTCCCAGCCGGGCGGCCCGCCAGAGCCACCCCCGTTGCCAATTCCTCTGGGAACAGGAACACGATCAGTTGGTTCCCAAGTAGGTGTTGCAGGCGGGACAGATGCGGCAGAGACCGGGCACCATCGAGTTGCACTTCGGGCAGGAACGATCGTCCGGCTCGGGTGTCGGTGATGGCGCGGCGAGCAGATTCCGCTGGCTCGGATGGTACGACCCCAACAGACGAACCGCTTGCGTGTCGGTCAGAACCTCCTGGGATCGCACAGGGCGGGGAGGCTGAGGAACCCACACCGAAACGTGGCAGCGGGGACACTTGGTCTTGCGCCCAGCATGTCGCACATCCGCCTTCAATAAGTGCCCGTTCCGGCAAGCAAAGCGTATACTCATAATATGTTCCTCCAGCACATCGACGGCGACAGGGAACCGTCACGCAGCAACGGCGCAACTGTGGCAGTCCAAAGACCAGCGGCAGTCGTCAGGCAGGCAAGGAAGTGGGACACGTTGTGGGGCGTGGGGGCCCCCGATCGCCGATACTGGTCATCAACGCAGTTACTAACTAAACCCACAAACGCGTAGTAAGTTTCACTCGAACAACGGAATTTCGTCTTGTGAACCGGCCCGATCACGGACCGTCATCGTAAGCCATTACCGCTCAAGGATTACAGCTGAGAACGTGCTGCACATGTCACTCGGATCACAAGCCAAAGGGTCATGCATTGCGTGCTCGATGCATCTCAGGTCGGTCAGCGAGGTTCGTTTGCCTACGGTAGGTATGACGCCGTGACCAAGGCCGCGCGTTCCAGTAATCCCTCGCGACGCTGCCCGCCAGACGTTGGAGTGTCACAATAGGCAAGGTAGGACTAAACGATTCTAGCAGGCCGCAGCACAAGGGCAATCGCGTGACGTGGGAACACATTCTCTGGGTGGTCGGCCTGAGCGTAATGTCCCTGATTGTCAGCCTCGGCGCCGTTGTCTTTCTGCTGGTTCAACTCCCTCCGACCTATTTTCTCGACTCCCACTCTCGCCAACTCTGGATCGATCAGCACCCAGTGATTCGCGTGACCGGGATCATTCTTAAGAATCTGCTCGGAGTCTTTTTTATTCTATTGGGGGGGGCACTCACACTGCCTGGGATTCCGGGCCAGGGCTTGCTCACCATGCTCGTGGGCTTGGTGCTGCTCGATTTCCCGGGGAAGCGTCGCGTGGAGCGTGCCATCCTGGGTCGCCCGCGCATTGGGTCCTCGGTCACTGCGTTGCGTCGCCGGTTTGGGAAACCACCTTTTCAGTTAGAGCAGGACACGTGAGCCGGCCAGTGGTTCGCGTCGCGGACGTTGACCATTTCACGTTCCCTCGTCCCAGCTGCGAGTCGGTTAGCCGCGTCCGATGCCGAAGAAGAAGCTGAACACTTGCGTATCATCGGTGTCGGCTTTCGCCACGGGAAATGCGAAGTCGAAAGCCAGCGGAGCGGGGCCGAGTGCCGGTACGGATATGCGGAATCCGAAACCGGGTGCCACACGGAAATTGTCGGCATTGATCGTGATGTCCTGTTCGACCGTACCGTAATCGCAGAACGCCACGGCCTTGATCATGTCATCGGCTGTCAGCGGCATGGTGTATTCGACGGAACCAAGGAGCTGAAAGCGTCCTCCCACGATAACCGTATCCTCCACCGGTGACGCTCCGCGGAAATGGAATCCGCGCAGCGTGGAGAAACCGCCGGCGAAGTAGTTTTCAAAGAGCGGCGTGTCGGGCCCGGAAACTCCGGTATTCAAACTCACGGAAACCGTATGGCGACCTGACCCATCGGGGCGCTCCCGGACGAGAAAATATCTGCGGTAGTCCACTTCGCCGCGCGGGTAGTCGAATTCGCCGAAGGCCTGCTCGTACGACAATTCGATCAGATGTCCTTCCGTAGGCGAGAAGGGCAGATCCCGTGTGTCATGGCGCAGCGAGAAGCGACCGCTGTAAAAGTCATTGCCACCGAGCACTCGATCGAGCTGCGGAACACCCAGGACGCGCGGATCGGTAATCCGTACTTCTTCCAGACGCAACGCCGCGGAGGCCGACAAATCGGGCGTCAGGCGATACCCCAGTCCCAAGCGTCCGCCGGCACGCGATTCATCCCAGTCGTAGAAACCGCGATCGTACAAGAACCCGCTCGCGTTCAAGCTGACTTGACTGGCAAACAAATAGGGCTCCGTGAAACTCACCAGATAGCGTTGGACCTGGTTGCCCGGAATGGCCTCCAGACGAAACGCCTGACCGGCACCGCGAAAGGCCTCTCCGTTCCAGACCTCCTGCCAGCTCGTGGGAATGCCGAACAGGTTGAAGTTCCGTTCATCCAGCGTGATCTGTCCGGTCAACCCCGCATCGGAATTGATACCGGCACCAAACATGAACCGCCCGGTCCGGTCCTCTTCGACGAGAACGTCGAGCGGCACGGGAGTACCAGGCAGCTGCACCGGCTGCGCCAAGTCCCCCGAGCCACCTGAATTCAGATAGGGGGACGCCAACCACTGATTGTTATCGGTCACGGTTGCAGCCGAAGGGTTGCCGGGAACACCCGTAGCGGGCACTCCCGCCGGCGCATTGGTGACCGGCGCGGGAGACTGGTACGCGACGCGAGGCGTCGCGTCGCCGGAAGCGCCGGAAACGGGCATCGGGTGCCGTAGATGATCGGTCGAGCCAGCCGACACGTCATCGCTGCTCCAACTGTTCTGACCGCGTATGGTCGCTTTAGTTGACTTCTCGGAATCGAGTGCCCGCGCCGCGGCGGCGTCGACTGCGCGAGCGGCGGGTTGCTGAGCCGGGCTGGTGTCCGACCCTGGAGCAGCGGAGGGACCGGGGGGGCCCGGCGGCGTCACCGCCTTCACCGGGTCAGGCCAGACTGACGGAGCCGTGCGGGACGAGAGCCCGGAGCAACCCGAACTCACCACCCCTGCGATGCTCGCCAGCAGCACCCAACGGGCCGCCCAGCTGTTGCCGACTGTCACGTGTATCTTCGCCATGCGATCTCCGATCAGCGCTGATCACTCTTCAAAGGCGGCACGAAGACGTCCAGGACCATGGGACGAGTGGGAGCGTCACTGCGACTGTCAGGGCTCTGTCCACGATACCCCCCCTGCTTCTCCGCAATCTCCGCGGCTTCCGCCAGGTCGGGTGGACGAATCACGATGCGCGGTGGATTCCCATCGGCGGGATTGGTTACAAACAACTGGCTCGCCTTCAAGCGGCGTTCGCTCGCTCGCACTTCCCGGATGTCGACGATGTCGCCCGGTTGCAGCGATAGCCGATTCAAGATCACGCTGCGGCGAGTGTGCGGGGAATCCCCCGCCACGTGGATGTTGACCTTCCCCACGCGAAACAGCTCGCCTTCCTTCACTTGATAGACCAAGTCGAGCTGACCTGGTTCCTCCAGGAACCGTGGCGAAGCCTTGATGTCTGCAAATATGTGTCCCACACTCCCGTACAGATCACGCAACTCGTTCTCATCGCGCTGCATCGTATCCAGATTGAAGTAGTCGCCCTGCTTCAACTTCATGAATTCGATCAGCTCCTGGCTGTCGTACTTCGTGTTACCAATCACCGACAGACTGCGGATCTGGTAACGAGGACCTTCATTGATTACAAACCGCAAAGTGGCCCATTGATTCGAATCGTCGTACTCGATCTCCCGCGAGATCTCCGCCCGGAAGTATCCCAGCCCCCGGTAATAGCTTATCAGACGCTGCTCATCTTCTTCGATCTGAGAATAATCCACCCGGCCTCGAAACAGATATTTCAGAAAACCGGGCTTCGATTTGATCTGCGTTTTGAGTCGGCCATCGGTGGCCAGCTGGGGATCGTTCCCAATGAACTCCACGTCCCAGATCCGCTCGATCGGACCTTCGTCTATCCGCAGCACCACACGCGTGTCGCTGGCCTTGTCCCCCTCTTCGATCGTGACGTGCGTCTTCGAATGTCCCTTGGAACGATAGAACTCCTCAATCTTGCGCCGCGCTTCCTGCACCGTGTAGATGTTCAGCGCGTCCCCCTTGGCCAACCCGGCCTCCTTCAGCAACTTCTTGTCACTGAAATACTTGTTCCCGATCAACAGGACCTCACCGATCATGGGACGCTCAACGACCGTGAACGTCAGATGGACGCCGCCGTTCTCCACTTTTTCGTCCACGTACACGTAATGGAATTTGTTGGTCGCATACAACCGGCGTTGATCTTCCTGAACCAGCTGCGGATCGTAGTTGCGGTCCTTCCGCGTCTTGATGTGACGCTGAATCTCACTGAGCTTGACGTGCTTATTGCCGACGATGGATACCCCCAACACCGGACCTCGCGGTGTTTCGCTGCCCGGGAGGCGGGATCCAGATACCGGCAGTTCCGAAGAAATTCGACGCAGAAGCTCGTCCTCCGACGTCAGGCCGGCGGGCGAGCCAGCAGGAAGCGTCTCGGGCGACTGCATGCGATAGGAGGGCATCACCGACGTAATCGACGGGCGCCACGGACCGGTACAGCCGGTACAAAGCCCCAACCACAGGCTCAGAACACCCCAGACCAGCACCCGTCGTCGAATCGGCAGGGAGACCGCGCACCATGCCCCTGGCCAAGCACTCACGCAATCCGGTGCCCTGACCAGTCTCGCCGGCAGCCGGTCCGCAACATCCAGTGCCGCGTACGGTCTGTCGGGACGTGTTAAGTGAGTCTTGGTGGCGACCATGTGCTGCTCCGTGCAAATCGCAGTGCACCGCGATGCCGGCCCGCGCCGAGCCATCGCTGGCGGACCCGCCGTCGACCGCGCTTGCCAGTGTCGGGCTTGCCTCAGTTTGCCATTCATGCAGCTCAGAAAAGAAAAAACGGACAGGATGCGGCGCGGCGCCCGATCACCGTGCATCGCGACGCAAAGTGCTCCCGGACGCAAGCTGCTGACGCCCGGGCCGCGTAGAAATACCGAAACTCCGACACCGCGACAAGGCGAATTCTCCCCCGTCAGCATGCACACGGGAAAATGGGCAGGGAGCACAGTGCAGATGAAGTTCGATGCCGGTCGATCCCGGAGAGCAAGACAGGATAGGTAAAATGGCCGCCAGAACCAACAGACGCACGTCGGCCACGACTGACCAATGACCAATGACCAATCTGGAACCGCCTGCCGGCACGACGACGAGGAGCTTGGCACGGGCCCTCGTCAGTGGTCCGTGCGGCTTCTTTCGTCAGGGAGGGCTTGAGCGCTGGTCCTGGGGAACACGGCACCGTCGTTGGGTTGTGCTGCGGCAGGACACCGCGCCATCGACACCGTGCCAGCTATCCTCTGCAGGGCGTTTCTGTTCGCCGGTCGCCTCGAGTCTTCAGAACTCCTGAAACGGTGCAGGCTCGGCATAGTTGTCGAATTCTTCCAGCCGTTCAGGCGCTTTGTCCTCAAAACGCGTGAAATCCTTGCGCCACACAACCTCAATGTCACCGATCGGGCCGTTTCGCTGTTTGGCTACAATGATCTCCGCCTGCCCGGCGAACTGATCACGCTCGTCACCTCGGCGATAGTATTCCTCGCGATGCACGAACATCACCACGTCGGCATCCTGCTCAATGGCTCCCGACTCACGCAAATGACTGAGCCGCGGGCGGTGCTCACGGGCATCTTCCGCCTGCCGATTCACTTGAGCCAGACAAAGCACAGGGGTCTCGAGCTCACGTGCCAGTCCTTTGAGCCGCCGGGCAATTTTGGCCACTTGCTCCTGTCGCGGATCGGATGCGTTATCGGGCTCAATCAACTGCAGATAGTCGATCACGATCAGGCCGATGCGTCCTTCACGCCGCTTGATGCGGCGAGCGGCGGCGGCGATCTCCGTCACCGTTCGACTCGGTGAATCATCCACGTACAGCTTGGCTTGACTTAGCTTTCCCGCGATCGCCACCAGTCGTCGCCGCTCTTCCTGCGGCAACGTCCCATTGCGCAACCGATGCCCGTTAATTCGACCCACCGAACACAAGAGCCGGTCGGCCAACTCGATGGCCGACATTTCCAGACTGACAAACAGCGTTGGAACGCTTTGATTCATCGAGACGTTCTCGGCGATATTCATCGCCAACGCCGTTTTCCCCATACTCGGACGGGCTGCCAGAATGATTAACTCCGAATTATGCAGCCCCCCCATCAATGTGTCGAGATCGGCAAAGCCGGTCTCCACCGCGTCTGAGCTGAGGGTCCCTCGCAGCCGCTGATCGATCCGCTCCATGGCATGAATCAGCACATCATTGATGCTCGCCACGTTGCTCACAGCACGATTGTTCAGCACGCCGAACATCTGCTGCTCCGCATAGTTCAGAAACTCCTTGGCGTCTTGCGATTCCTCGTAACCCTTTTCCAGGATCTGTGTCCCCGCGTCAATCACCGCCCGATACACCGATTTCTCGCGCACAATATTGGCGTAGTACTTGGCATGAGCGGCGTTGGGCACTGCCTGGCTCACGCGCGCCAAGAACGCCGCTCCGCCGATGCGATCGAAATCCCCGGCCTTCTTCAGGTGATTGACCAACAACGTCACGTCAATCCGTTTGCCCGCAGTGTGCATATCCTGCATATGGGCAAACAGCACCCGATGTGCTTCATCGTAGAAATCGTCGGCACGCAGCATCGAGGCAATGTCATCGCAGACGTCCGGCTTGAGCAAGATGCTCCCCAATACCCCCAACTCGGCCTCCAAATCGTGTGGTGGTTGGCGATCGAGAATCCCGGAAAACGCTCGCTTACTCCTGGGGGATGCGTCAACTCGCCGAGAGGATGAGGAAGACATCGAGGACCCTCCATGACAGGTGCGGAGGAACCGACTGTCCCTTCGCCACCAAAAAATGTCTCGGAAACGTGAGGATCGAACAACAACCGAACAGACGGCGTCACCAACACGCCTTGTCCGAAACAGAATGCAGCCCGATCGCGGCTCCATCATAACGGCACAGAAGCCAACACCGCGACCGCCAATCGAGGCACCAAACGGCCACCCAAGCGAGTCGGCCGGAATGAGCACGAGATGCTGTTGCCCATCATATCTGGTTCCTTCCGCATGGCAAGAGAGTGCTTCACCAACCGCCAGAACTGTGGGGAAACGAAGCAAACAACCGCGGCAGTGTTCCCGACAAACTGCAGGCGAGTCAGATGCGACACGCTGACCTGAGCTTGACGGGCGAGAGTCGTTCTGCGCTGCAATCCAGCGACTCGGATCGCACGCGGCAGTGCATGCAGCCTGAGCGGGCCGCGCCAGTGGTGCCACGTCATTGGAACTCCACGAGTCGCCGACAAGAACCTCGTGGCAACTTGACTTTCGAGTCGATAGCGCGGACGCGCATACCGCTCCAGCATTGCCCCGTCGTGCCGTACGAAGCGGGAGATGGCGGCCCCAAATACTCGGGTGGCAATACAGTACGCAGTTCCCCTTCGCGGGAAGCACCGGCGCGAACTGAAGTTCGCGCCACCTGCTACGGTTCCACGTCGTGGGCGGGGCCGGCGCGAACTGAAGTTCGCGCCACACGCGACACGCTACTTGCCATCGTCGTCGGTGGCGGTCGGGACGACCCAGACCTTCAGGTCCGCGACGATCTGCTGATGCAGCTGGATCTTCACGGTGTAGAGTCCCAGCTCTTTGAGCAATCCTTCCAGACGGACCTGATCGGTCGTGATGGAGGTTCCTGCCTGCTTCAGAGCGCTCACGATATCCGCAGCCCCGACGCTGCCATACAAATGGCCTTCGTCGTTGGCATTGGCTTCGATCGTGATGCTCTGGCGCCCGATCTCGTCGGCCAGCGACTGCAAGCTCGACAAGCGCTTCCGCTCGATCTCCAACAACCGCGCTTTGTGCTTCTCGACCATGCGCTTGTGATGCGCCGTGGCGAGGGTGGCGAGCCCCTGAGGGATCAGGTAATTGTGGGCGTAGCCCGGCTTCACCTCCACCACGTCACCCTGTTTACCTAAGTGGTCGACCGATTGCACTAGCAGCAATTCGATGCCACCATTGGGGCCCGAAGGAAGACGCTTGAAACGGGGGCGCGGGGCCTTGCTCTTGGAATTCGCCTTAACCATGATCTCCACCTGAGGTTGATCTCCACCTGATGTTCTGCCACGTTCGTCGTCGCCGCAGTCGCAGCGACTCTCAACTAGAAAATATCGCGTCCGCTCCCACACCCGCTCGTTCGAGGGCAGGCTTCAAAACGGTATCTCATCGTCTGGAGGACCATTGGGTCCGGGGTCGGCCCCACCAGCGCCGTACTGTGCCGCATTGTACTGTGCCGCACTGTACTGTGACTGTGGAGCAACATACTGCGTTGCTTCACCGCCGTTGGCCGAGGAACTCTGACCTGGACCGCGTCCGCCCAACATCTGCATCCGCTCTCCCACCACACGCAACTTGGAGCGTTTCTGCCCGTCGGTTTCCCACGTATCCAGCTTGAGCCGGCCTTCGATCAACACCGGCGACCCTTTGCTCAAATACTGACTGGCAATCTCGGCCGTTCGCCCCCACAGCGTCACATCCACAAAAGTCGTCTCGTCAACCCACTCCCCAGAGGGTGTCTTGCGCCGATCGTTGACCGCCAGGCCGATATCGGTCACAGCCGTCTGGTTCGCTGTGTACTTGACCTCGATGTCACGCGTCACGTTCCCGACGAGGATCACTCGATTGAAGCTGGCCATGTGTCTACCCTTCTCGCCCGCCCTAGGCACACCTGAACAAACGTACCCTAACGCCGCCCAGTTTACCGAATCGCCTTCACCAGTGCAAGCTTCTTTTCGTGTTGAAGGGCAGGTCGAGCGGTGAGTGAACAGGCCATTACCCGGACACCTCCGGAGGGAAGCAGCCGGCAGCTGCACCAAGCCGAGCTTTCCGGTGGGAGAACTCGGACAAATAACGCTATGCTTCTTCCTCTTCCTCAAGGTCTTCGAACTCATCATCCTCCCTGCCACTCGCCTCGACCGCGACGCGTGGTTTGGGGGGCGCTTCACCGCGCGCGTGGGCCACCAGGGTATCCACCAGGCGCGGATCGACGCGGAGTGTCAGGTTGCGGACGATGTTCTCGTTCAACCGACAAGCTCGATTGAAGCCGACCACTTTGTCCGTTTCCATGCGGAAGTAGGTCAGCCAATAAGCTCCCTTGCGATGCCCATTGATCGGGTAGGCTAGTCGCTGCTCATTCCACAATCGACTGGCGAGCACTTCGCCCCCAAACTCCTCGATCATATGAGGAATCTGCCCCGCAATGCCGTTGGGGTCCCGAGCGTAGCGGTTGGAATCGAGGATGAACATGCATTCATAAACGTTGCTGGCCAAAATCATCTCTCCTGTCATGCCTGACCTTGCGGCGTTCAGGTTCATTCGGGCGACGACGAATCGGCATTATACCGATTCATACAGACCTGAATTCCCTCTTGTACCCAATCCACCGCCGCATCGGCAGCTCTGACCACTGTGTGTCGAATGATTTCGTCTTCATCCGACCGGAACTTACTTAATACATAATCCGCCACATCCCAGCCATCGGGTGGCGTCCCGATGCCAATCCGCAGGCGTGACAACACCTCGGATCCCAAGCTGCGGATAATATCCTGCAGGCCTTTTTGCCCTCCTGATGATCCCTTGGCTCGACACCGCAGTTTCCCCAGGGGCAGGTTGAAATCATCGCAGACGACCAGCAAGTCGGCATGGTCGAGCTTAAAAAAGTCGCGAGCCTCGACGACGCTGCGCCCGCTGTTGTTCATGTACGTCAGAGGGCACAGCAGGAGCACGCGTTGCGAACCGACCCGCGCGTCAACGACTTCCCCCTGAAACTTGGCTCGCGGCATTCCGCTGCCAAACCGGTCAGCCAACTGCCGCAATACGGCGAACCCGATGTTATGCCGCGTGGACTCGTATTTGCGACCGGGATTGCCCAGACCGACAATCAGCTTCAGCCCAGACTGATCGGCGCCCGCTGCACCTGCCATCATGCTTCACTTCAGTCCGATTCTCCCTCCGCTTCATCCGCCCGACGGCCAATAACCTCCGGCTCTGCCGGTCCCGCCGCTCCTTCGACGCCCTCAGCCGTCGGCCCTTGAGCGTGGCAGGCCACGACGACTTCGTCGGCGGAAGTGACGAGGGTCACATGGGGCGGCAACTCGATTTCACCCGCCAACACGTGGCCACCCACCTCCAACTGCCTGACGTTCGCCACCAGTCGTTCAGGAATCTCGCCGGCCGGGCACTCGATTTCCAGTTCGAACAGGTGGTGATCCAGAATGCCACCCTGCTTCGTGCCCGGTGCTTCACCTTTCAGCTCGACTGGAACGGTGAGCACGACACGCTCTGTTTCCGACACGCGGTTCAGATCCAGGTGCAGAATGTGCGACCCAAAGGCATCCCACTGGATCGACCGAATGAGCGCCTTTTCGGCCACGCCGCCCCGCAAATCCACCAGTTTACCGCCATGACGAACCGCTGCCAGAACCTCAGCAGTCGGTACCGCCAAATTCACGTTGGCTTCCCCGTGCCCGTACAAAATGGCCGGCGTCAGGCCCGACTTGCGCAGCCGTCGCACTGGCCCTGTTCCCGTTTGTTCACGCAACGTGACATTCAACACATCCGTCATCGACCAACCCTTTCGGCGCTGGAAATCTGGCAGCCAACCCGCACAACCGCCTCAACAGCACGCAATCCCCTCGAGGCAGGCGGGGCTATCTTCCGGTGGGAAACCCAACATTTTGCCAGATTATTTCCCGAATACAAGCCCAACTGACGATGAGTTTTGTCCAAGCTCATTCCTACATACAGACCTTCGCCCAAACGGCTCTCGCCGGCCAGGCGGTCACACCCCAGCGGCCCCCCCCGCGCAGACAGATTTCCTGAGGAACTTCAACAGAACCGATTCTGCCACACGCTGCCTGCCAAGCCCCCCTGGCCCAGTCGACATCCACGTTCTGTCAGAGCTCCCGAGAAACCGTCCTGGCTGCCATCGACCGCGCTCAAGATCCTGCGCCGCGAGATCGGTCACCCGTGAAATCGCCGCTACCACTCCCCTCACTCCCTCTCCCTCGTCGCTCGCCGCATCACTTGCAGAAATCCTGACCAGGTAGTACGTTGACCGCCACGGACAGCGTTCCGGAGCAGCAGGTGCATGCGATGGGGCAGCCCAAGGCCGCCGCCGACTCACCACTCCGGGCCGCAAGCGAACCGTGCGCTGGGTTGTCGCACCACCTGGGTCCTTGTGGGTAACGGCAGAGAGCAGGCTATGGGCAAATCGCAGAGCAAGAAGAAGGTCTTTGAATACGTCGAACCGATTGGCGCGAGAGTGCTGGTCCGCAAGGACGAACCCAAGCGAGAAACCAAGGGAGGGATTGCGCTGCCCGATGCGGCCGAGATCCCCACCATCACCGGTCGAATCGTCACCATCTCGGCTCAGATCGAAAACGACCCAGACGTGCCGTTGCGGCAATACGATCGCATCCTGTTCCACCCCAAGAACGCGATCCCCGTCGATTTTGAGCCGGATAATCAGCTGTTTGTTGTCCCGATCGAGGACGTGGTTGCCGTTTTTCGCCGCGAGACGCCTGAATAGACGTGGTCCGACGAGCGGGATGGCCCCGCGAGCACCTTTGCTGAGGACGCTCAGCTGCGGAGGACTATGGAGCGCCCGGTCACACAACGATCGCGATTCTGCGGCGTGTTGCTGCCCCGGACGAAAGATCCCTTGACGAGAGAAGACCGAGCCGCCTCGCGTCAGGCCGGCAGCAACTTCCGACGCGTTCTTGTGGTCGGTTCGTTCGGCCATCAATATTCGTCATGCCCTTCGTCATTCGACATGTCGTCATTGGGTATTTGGTCATTCGACATGTTGTCATCGCGCACGGCCATTCAGGCGGTGTGCGGACGGAACATTGCGCTGACCGACTGATCATGATGAATCCGTTTGATCGCTTCGGCCAGCAGCGGGGCGACTGACAGGACTTGGATCTGCGGAATCAGCTGGTCCTTGCTCAACATGATGCTGTCGGTCACCACCACGCTCGTAATGGGCGCCGATTGGATGTTGGCGATGGCCGAACCGCATAACAGGCCGTGCGTCGCCGCCACGTGGATCTCGCGGGCACCGGCCGCGTGGACCAGCCGCGCCGCGCCGCAGATCGACCCCGCGGTACTGATCAGATCGTCAAACATCAGAGCGACCCGCCCTTCGATCGGGCCACCGATGATGTTCTCCTGAGTCGTTTCGACGGCGTTGGCACGCCGTTTGTCGACAATTGCCAGCTTGCCCCCCAACCGTTTGGCATGCCCACTGGCCCGCTTGATGCTCCCCTCATCCGGGCTCACCACGACGATCTTCTCGCGTGTGAGTCCCATCTCAATGAAATGCTCGTTTAACACCGGCGCAGCATAGAGATGATCGACCGGTACGTCAAAGAAGCCCTGGATCTGTGCCGCATGCAGGTCCATCGTCAGGACCCGGTCCGCCCCGGCGCGGGTGATGATATTGGCAGTCAGTTTCGCCGTGATCGGCGTACGCCCCTCATCCTTGCGATCTTGCCGGGCGTAACCGTAATAGGGAATGACGGCCGTAATGCGCGCGGCACTGGCCCGTTTGCAGCTGTCAATCATGATCAACAGCTCCATCAGGTTATCGTTAACCGGCGGACACGTCGGCTGGATCAGATAGACATCTCGCCCGCGCACATCCTCTTCGATCTTGCAGAAATTCTCGCCGTCGGGAAACTTCCCCAACGAAATCGCTCCCAACGGAATATTGAGAAACCCGCAGATCGCCTTGGCGAGCGGCTGATTCGCTTTACCCGAAAAGATCTTCAGTTCGCGCATCTAGAGGCCCATCCTCTCCATCTCGGCTTCCACAACGGCCAAATCGTCGATCGTGTTGATACTCAGCGCCTCACACGGCTTGAGCACCGGCAGGGCACGCACCTGCTCACCGCGGGACTTCAGAATACCCGGACAGTCGGTCAGATAGTATTCCTTCTGCTGATTGGTATTGCGCAGTGCATCGAGCGCCTCCACCAACAAGGGCGCGTCAAACACGTAGGTGCTCATATTCACTTCCGTGATCGCTCGCTGGCTGGGAGTCGCATCCTTCTCTTCCACGATCGCGGCAAAGGCGCCGTCGGCCGAACGGACAATCCGCCCCAGGCCAGCCGGGTTGGGCTTGTGCAGCGTCCCCAGCACACAGGCTGGACGCCCCCGCTCAAATTCCGCAAACAGCGCTCGCACCGAATCCGCCTGCGTCAAAGGCGAATCTCCCGTGACGACGAGCACGGGCCCCGTATGCGCCGCCAGCTGCGGGCGACACATTTTCACCGCATGCCCCGTCCCCAGCTGCTCCGTCTGCTCCACAAACTCGACATCCCCGTGATCACGCAGCGTGTCGCGTACCAGATCACTGCGATAGCCGACCACGGTCACGATCTGGTCGACTCCCGCAGCCCGCAGGGCATCGAGCACAAACTCGATCATCGGGCGGCCACGTACGGGGAACAGGACCTTGGGAAGATCCGATTTCATGCGGGTCCCCTTCCCGGCGGCCAATACCACTGCCAATCGTTTGCTCATAACCTCATCAAACTCGCGAAAACAAAGGTCCCTGCCACAACCTGGGATCGCTTGCCACGCCCCCGTTTCGGCTGGCATTGATCGAGCCCACCCCATCGTCGCGTCGGGCCTGCCCTCCCACAACCGTGACTTGTACTGAATTGCGACCTGTACACAGGTATCGGTAGCCGCCAGGCCCGGCGTCAGCTCGTTACCCCCATTTCCCGCGAACCGCGTCACCACCGCCGGCAGACGATCGGGGCTTCTGCGCGACCGGTAAGGAGAGGCGGCCAGGCGTTCGGGACTGGTGAAACCCCCTGCTGGGTGAACGGCGCAAACGCCCGGGCGGGAGTTCGGTGATACAGCCGACTGCGACAGCACCTATCTTGGCATGAAGGGGCCCTTGCTTCCAGTGGGGCGTGCACAACTTCTCCTGCGCGGGGGTCCCGCCTGCTCGTTGACATCGGGCTCCTTCGAGCGCTAAAATGATCGGTTTTCCTGCGGCCAGTGGTGGCTTGTGTCCCCCAAACCCCTGTCTCGTGAAAGGCACTTCGTTGCAAGAAGCGATCGCCAAAGCCGACACATTGATCGAAGCACTGGGCTGGATTCGCCAGTTCCGCGATAAGGTCACCGTCATCAAGCTGGGAGGCAGCGTGATGGAGGATGACACCGCGCTGCGGCACGTGTTGATCGACATCGTGTTCATGGAAACGGTCGGCATGCGGCCGGTGGTCGTACATGGGGGCGGTGCGGCGATCAGCCGGGCGATGAAGGCAGCGGGTATTGAAGCACGGTTCATCCAGGGCCGCCGCTATACGGACGCGGCCACGCTGGGAATCGTAGAACAGATCCTGGCGATCGAAACCAACGAGCGAATCGCCCGTCAGATCGAGGAGTTTGGTGGCCGCGCGATGAACCTGAATTTCCGCACCACGAACGTATTGTTTGGCGAGCAGATACTGCTTCCGGGCGAGAACGGCGAACCGATCGACTTGGGCTATGTGGGGCATGTGACGCGGGTGGACCGCACCGTCATCGACAACTTGTGTTATGCCGGTCAGGTTCCGGTCATTCCGTCGATGTGCATCGATGATTCCGGCCAGAAGTACAATGTGAACGCCGACACCGCCGCGACCGCCGTGGCCCAGGCACTCGGTGCCGAAAAGCTGGTTTATCTGAGCGACGTCAATGGTGTGCGGCGGGACAAGAGCGATCCCGATTCGCTGATCCACTCGCTCAGCGCCAGCGAAGCGCGCCGACTCATTCGGGAAGGATCGATCGAATCGGGGATGATTCCGAAAGTGGAAGCATGTCTCGACACGTTGCAGCGTGGAGTTCACAAGGTGCACATTATTGATGGGCGTCTGCGTCACTCCCTGCTGCTGGAAATCTACACGACGCGCGGCGTGGGAACCCAGATCATTCGCGATGACACTCGATGACACCAGAGGCTGAGCGTGCACCACGTGAACGAAGGGGAAATAGCCGTGCTGGAAGCTGCCGACTGCGGTCGCTGGCCGTCGCACCGCAGCGTGGCGCGATTTCTGACGCCGACCCGACCGATGGAACCGGGAGGGGGCGTCGCCGGTGGCTGCGAACCGGGTCCGACCGTGGCGTGTCTGGTCAGGTTTGACCGCTGCATCTTTCTCTCGTTGATGGGTCTATAAGGAGTTCGCCGTGGCGTCGATCGAGTCCTCTCCCAGTTCTGCTGCAACCGTCGACCTGTTTCGCAAGTATGTGATTCCCAACTACACGCGTTATCCGGTCAATCTGGTCCGGGGCGAAGGGAGTTACGTCTGGGACAGCGAAGGGAGACGTTATCTGGACTTTTTTCCCGGCTGGGGCTGCAATCTGCTGGGGCATTGTCCGCCACGCGTGGTCCAGGCGGTGCAACAGCAGGTCGCCACGCTGATCCACGTTCCCAACAGCTGGCACACCGACATCCAGGGCCGCTGGGCAGAACTGTTGTCGCAGCGCAGCTTTGGCGGCCAAGCATTCTTCTGCAACTCCGGGACCGAAGCCAACGAGGCAGCCATCAAGCTGGCCCGCCTCCACACGCCGAAGGAGAGATACAAGATCATCACCTTCGAAGGGGGGTTCCACGGCCGCACACTCGGTTCCACCACCGCCACGGCGCAGCCCAAGTACCATGCCGGACTCGGTCCCCTGGTGGCCGGATTCGTCTACTCTCCGTTCAACGACCTGGACGCCGTGGCGCAGCGGATCGATGACGAGACGTGTGCGATCATGATCGAACCGATTCAGGGGGAAGGGGGAGTGCGCGTGCCGGCCCCGGAATTTCTGGCCGGCCTGCGGGAACTGGCCGACCAGCACGAACTGCTGCTGATCTTCGACGAAGTGCAGACCGGGTGCGGCCGGACCGGAGACTGGTTCGCTTACCAGTATTTCGGCGTCACGCCCGACATCATGACGCTCGCCAAGTCGCTCTGCGGCGGTATCGCCGGCGGTGCCATGCTGACGAAACCGGAAATCGCACCCAGCCTGCGTCCCGGCATGCACGCCGCCACGTTCGGCGGCAACCCGATCGCCGCCGCTGCGGGAATCGCTACGATCGAGGCCATCGAACACGATCAACTGCTCGCTCAGGCCCAGTCGCTGAGTGAACGATTCCGCGTGCGGCTGGAAGCGCTCCAGGAATCCTGTCCCATGATCCGCGAGACCCGCGTGGTGGGATTGATGATCGGCATCGAATTGACGATCGAAGGAGCTGCCATCGTCCAAGCCTGTCTGCAACGAAACCTGTTGATCAACTGCACCCAAGGTAATGTGCTGCGTCTGCTCCCCGCCATGATCCTCACTCCCGAACAAGTCGATGAGGGTTGCGACGTACTGGCCGACGTTCTGCAGACCATGACGGCATGATGCGACGTCGCCCGGAGGCGATTCACACGCCATTCCCCACGCCGCCCGTGCCCTGAATGAGGTTCGAACAACATGAGACACCTGCTCACACTCTTCGATCTTTCCACACAGGAAATCGAACAGATCTTCGCCCTGGCCGCTTCCTTGAAGAAAGCGTTCCAGAAGGGCGTACGGGAGCCACGCTGCGCGGGCCGAGTCATGGCGCTGCTGTTCGAAAAACCTTCTCTGCGCACCCGCGTCAGCTTCGAATCGGCCTTCGCTCACCTCGGCGGTACCAGCATGTATCTGGGGACCGATGTCGGGTGGGGACACCGGGAATCGATCGCCGACTTCTCACGCGTCCTGACCGAATATGTCGATGTCGTGGTCTGCCGGTCCAAGGAACACCCGCGAGTCGAACAACTGGCCCAATACGCCAGCTGCCCGATCATCAACGGCCTGACCGATCTGTTCCATCCCTGCCAGGCGCTGGCCGATCTGTTCACGCTGCTCGAACTGTTCGGCCAACTGGAAGGGCTGAAACTGACCTATGTCGGCGATGCGAACAACGTGGCACGCAGCCTCGCTGTCGCCGCCGCCCACCTCCACGTCCAACTGACCGTCGCGGCACCGGTCAAATATCAATACGACAGCGCGTTCGTCAAGCGACTGGAAGCTCATTTCCCCCACTTCCACCTGCGCGTCACAACCGATCCACTCGCAGCCGTCCGCAACGCCGATGCCGTCTACACGGATGTCTGGGCCAGTATGGGACAGGAAGACGAACGATCCGAACGCAAATCGGTGCTCACCCCATTCCAGGTCAACGGGCAGCTGATGGCAGCCGCGCCGGGTCGCGCCGTCTTCCTGCATTGCCTTCCCGCACGCCGAGGTGAAGAAGTGACTGACGAGGTGATCGACGGGCCGCAAAGCGCGGTCGTGCAACAGGCCGCCAATCGCATGCACCTCCAGAAAGGCCTCCTCGCCTGGCTGATCCGGTAGTCCAGCCATCCGCTGCCACTGCCAGCCCACTCCTCAACTCTGCCCTGTCCGGGCGATCTGCTCGCGGTACCGACGGTGACGACCCGCTCAGATCGCCCACTCGGCAGACCACGCATCACACCACCCTCCAGGGATTGGACGCCGCTCCAGCACCCTTTACCATCGCTCCCGCCACTTTTCGCTTGACAGAACACAGCTGGTCGACATCAATGAGACAGAGAGCAGCCATTTCGGCTAGGGCGACATCCACACACGGCGGGGAGCTGTGAGTTCGGTTGAGAGGCTGCCAAATTGTGGTACTGCGTCCCGATCTGGAGGTCGCAGTGACCTGTTTCGCCCTGGCGCAGCGGTAATTCTGCGAGAGTGCACTGCGATGCTCGATCAGCCAGCGGGCTCAAAACGGCGGCCGCCGTCATGGCGCAAAGTGTGGCTCACCATTGGAGTGACAACGGCGACTCTGCTGGCGTTGTTCTTTGCCGTGCTCCATCTGGGAAGAGAGCTGTCGGCGCGGCAAGTGCTGTGGAAGACGGCGATGCAGATCGAACTGGAGCTGGCCCTCTCCAAACTGCGGTTCGAAGAGGCCATCCATGGGGATGCATCGATCAGCCAGAGCCGTGTGCAACAGCATCTGGCGTTGGCCGACTCACATGCGCGACAGGTGCAGGAAATCTGCGTCGAATCGTCGAGCACCTGTTTGTTTGGCAACAGCGTTGCGCTGGAACAGGAAGTCGAGGCGTTTCGCCAGCAGCTCGCCAGCTTCACGCCCGAGTTCGGCAGGCAATGGCAGCAATGGCGGCAAGCGTTGTCGTCCTACCGCACTCCCGTGGAGTTTGATGAGACCTTTCAACAGCTGACGTTCCGGGCGCGGCGGATCAAGACCTCGGCCGACCAGATCCTTCGCATGCAGCAACTGGCGTTTCAGCTTGTCGAGTCTGGCCTGATTATCGGTGTGCTGTTAGTCGCCGGCTTTGCCTTGCTGACGCTACGACATTTCTTCATCGGTCACAGTGAGGCGGAAGCGGCGTTGCGGGAGAGCGAAGCGAAGTTCCGCAGTGTCTTCGAGATGTCCAACGACGCCATTCTGTTACTCGACCAGGTTCATATTTTCGACTGCAATGAAGCCGCCCTGCGTGCCTTCGAAGTGGCTGACAAAGAAGCGCTTTGCCGCATGCACCCGGCCGACATCTCTCCGCCCACTCAGCCGGATGGTACCGATTCGGACGCGGCGGCTGACGAGCGAATTGCCACGGCACTGCAACAGGGAAGCCATCGGTTCGAGTGGATGCATCGACGTGGCGACGGGGCACCGTTTCCCACAGAAGTGGTGTTGAGCAGGCTGCAGATCGGTGGCCGCGTGGTTCTTCAGGCGTTGGTGCGGGACGTCACGCAGCGAAAAGAGGCGGAAGAGCTGTTGAAGGCCAACGAAGAGAAGTTCCGTAAAATCAGTGACGCGGCGCTCGACGCGGTCATCATGATGGACGCGCAGGGCCGTGTTGCGCATTGGAATCCTGCTGCCGAGCAGATGTTCGGCTTCTCTCCCCAGGAGATCCTCGGGCGCGAAATCCACTCGCTGTTGACTCCCGATCGCTTTCGGAGCGCGGCACACGCGTCCATGTCGGACTTCTTTCGCACCGGACAAGGACGGGCCGTAGGGAAGATCATGGAACTTGAAGCGATCCGCAAAGGGGGAGTCGAGTTTCCCATCGAGATCTCCGTGGCGCCCATCCGGGTTGACCAGCAGTGGTGGGCCGTGGCGGTGGTGCGGGACATCACGGACCGCCGCCGCGCGGACGACACGCTGCGCAGAGAGCAGCGGACTCTCCGCCGCCTGCTCAAGTCACACGATCAGGAACGCAAACTGATCGCCTACGAAATCCATGACGGCCTGGCTCAGCAACTGGTAGCCGCCATCATGCAGTGCCAGACGGCGTCCCGCGTCGTCGAACATGATCCGGAAGAATCACAAGAGATCTTCCTTCAACTGCTTACACTGCTGCGACAGTGCCTCGGCGAAACGCGGCGACTGATCAGCGGAGTACGACCTCCGATTCTCGACGAATTCGGCGTCGTGACCGCGATTGAAGGACTGATTGAAGAAGTGCGTACTCGGGGCGGACCACACGTGGAGTTCGTGAACCGGGTGGCATTCGAGCGATTGGAGCCCGTGCTGGAAAACACGGTCTACCGCGTGATTCAGGAAGGTCTGCAAAACGCCTGTCGCCACAGCCGCAGCCCCAATGTGGAAATCGAACTGACGCAACTGCAGGACAGAATACTGATTCGCGTCCAGGACTGGGGGACTGGCTTCGATCCGCAGCTGGTGGATGCCAAGCGGTTCGGCCTGGCCGGGATTCGCGAACGAGTCCGCTTGATGGGCGGAACCGTCAAGATCGAGAGCACGATCGGTGTCGGCACGTCAGTTGAGGCTGAACTGCCTCAAGACGTCGGCGATCTGGCCGATATCGACTAGCGCTGCAGACCGCTGGCTGAGCACACGACACGCCGATCGTCGGAAACTCGACACCCCGCCATCCGTCCTTCGCGCCTTGGCGTGAGCCTGCTTCCGCCAGATGAATCGAGAATTGCTCACGCCACGGAGCCAGGACGGCAAACAGAAAATCGGCCTGAGGACAGAGGACTCTCCGACGAGCTTGCTCAATCAAACAGCAAATGGCCAGCGTCGGGCCAGCGACTGCCGCTGAAGGTCAGTGAGCTGCCCGATGCCGCGTCGCGCCGACTTGAGCAGCTGGAGGAGTTGCTCTTCAGAAAAGGTCGCTTCTTCTCCCGTTCCCTGCACTTCCACGAACTGCCCCGCTCCCGTCATCACCACATTCATATCGACACTGGCTGCGAAATCCTGTTGATAGTCGAGATCCAGCACCGGCACCCCCTCCACGATTCCCACGCTCACCGCCGCCACGCTATCGCGCAACGGAAAACGCTGCGGGTCCGGCAGCTGTCGCCGGATCGACTGCAGTGCATCGACCAGCGCGATAAACCCGCCGGTCACGCTGGCCGTGCGAGTGCCCCCATCTGCCTCCAGCACATCGCAGTCGACCGTCACTTGCCGCTCGCCCAGCGCCTCGAGATCGGCCACCGCGCGCAGACTGCGGCCGATCAACCGCTGGATCTCGGTCGTACGGCCATCGACTTTCCCCGCTCGTTCGCGGCTCTTGCGCGGCTGCGTGCTGCCTGGCAACATGCTGTACTCAGCGGTGATCCAGCCGCGTCCTTCACCAATCATCCAGCGTGGCACCTCGTCCAACACACTGGCGGTGCACAGCACTGTCGTTCCGCCCGCTTGATACAACACACTTCCCGCTGCGGTCCGTGTGAATCGCCGCCGGATCTTCACAGGACGAAGTTCGTTCGGTTTGCGCGTCGAGCTGCTGGTCATCAAGGGGCTTCGCTCCGAGAAAGGACGACATGGGAAATCACAGCCGGAGCGTGGCAGTCGTGATCAGTCCAGCGGTGGCTACAACCCGTCATTCTAGGCTGCCGCAGCCAAGAACCCAAGAGCATCCGGTCGCGGGCCGCTCAGATCTTTCCCCGGCAAGGTGTCGGGCCGGCCTCGCCTGGCCCGACGAGCGGCCGACGGCGGTCTACGAACTGACCGGTTGCTCCTGACAGGGACAAGCCGCCGCGAAGTGGAACGGGAATAGAACGCCACAATGCCACAATGCCACAATGCCACAATAAGTTCCAACGCCGCGATGAGCTTCCCCGCCGAAGGGTCGCCGTTGCTAACACCGCTTGCCTCTTGCCTTGGACATGGGACACGACGTGTTCCATCATTCTGCGGTTCCCATGTTCCCAGGCGCCGAGCGTCTGTGGTCCGGGAATTCCGCATTGTCGCCATGTGGCATTGTCGCAATCCCTATTCACGCTCCACTGTCCATCGGTCTGTCATGTCCTGAAGCGTGACGCGGCGTGATGGCAGCGGCAGTCGGGCATCGGCGTCGGAGAAAGGGGTCCTAGACGCAGGGGGTCTGCTTTCCTCTGGGGAGTATCTGAGCGAGGATGAGTTCATGGAGGCCGATTGGGACCCGCGATCGCGCCCTGCCTCTGGTACCCGAGCCCACCGGATAGCCAGAGAGCCTGTGAACGCTTGCTCACTCAAACCGCGAGGTGCGGTCCGCTCAGGTGTGTGCTGCACCAGGCCTACCGTCGCGAAGTGCACCGTGCGCACATGTTTGCCGAGCGACCAGCGGGAGCGGACCAAGGAATGGCCTTCGCCCCATTGCGTTTGGCAATCCTGCCGCCTTAGGTCAGGATCTGGGTCAATATCCGCCCTTCATCGGTCGGTCCGATCAGACGCTGATTCAGTCCCAGATACGGATAACTCAGCCGATAGGGATCGAGTCCCAGCAGGTGCAGGATCGTCGCCTGCAGGTCATGAACTCCGATCTTGTCCCGAGCAATGAAGTAACCGAGTTCATCCGTTTCCCCCACCACCAAGCCTCGATGGATGCCGGCGCCGCCAAGCCAGATCGAGGCACAGTGCGGATGGTGGTCGCGTCCCAGGAGTTTCGAGCCGTTACGCTCCTCGTTCAACGACGTGCGACCGAATTCACCGCTCCACACCACCAGCGTCTCATCGTACAATCCTCGCTGCTTCAAGTCGCGAAGCAGTGCAGCGAGTGGCTTGTCGATATCGCGGCACTTCTTGGGGAGGCCGGTGATCAGATCATTGTCATTACCGGTCCCGTGCATATCCCAACCGTAGTCGAACAGCTGTACGAATCGCACCCCATTTTCCACCAGCCGACGTGCGAGCAGGCAGTTGTTGGCAAACGATTCCTGACCAGGCTCAATGCCGTACGCTTCCTGGACCTCCTTCGGTTCGCGCGACAAGTCCATCACCTCCGGCACCGACATCTGCATCCGAAACGCCAGTTCGTACTGGCTGATCCGAGTCTGCGTTTCGGGGTCTCCCAGCTGAGCGAATTCGATCTCGTTGAGTTCCCGCAGCGCATCGAGGCTGCGACGCCGTACCGCTCGGTCCATCCCCGGCGGATCTCCCACAAACAAGATCGGCTCGCCCTGCGTGCGGCACTGCACGCCCTGATAAACGGACGGCAAGAACCCGCTTCCCCACAAACTCTTGCCACCACTGGGATCGGTACCGCCGCTGATCAAGACGACAAAGCCCGGCAGATTCTGGTTCTCGGAGCCCAATCCGTACGTCACCCAGGATCCCATCGAAGCGTTGCCAAACCGAGGAGCTCCGGTATACAGCAGCAACTGCGCCGGAGCGTGATTGAACTGGTCGGTGTGCATCGAACGGATCAAGCAGATGTCGTCCACGCAGGTGCGAAACTCCGGCAGCAACTCGCTCACTTCCATCCCCGACTCCCCGCAGGGCGCAAACTGATACGGAGTACCGAGCAGCTGGGGCCGGCGGGCTTTCAGATCGATGAACGCCAGACGTTCCTGTTGGAGCACTTCCAGCAGCGCGTCCGGACAGGGCTGCATCGAGTGTTTGACCAGAACCGGCTTGTAATCGAACAGGTCCTGCTGGGGCGGAGAGCCGGCCATGTGCAGATAGATCACATGTTTCGCCTTGGCCGGCTTGGGCGGTTGTCTGGGTGCGAGCGGATTGGCATCGGCTGCCGACTCCGCCGCATACCCGGCCGTCGGGTCAAGACATCGTAACGCCAGTGCCCCCAGTCCCATCTGGCAAGTTTGCAGAAAGAACCGGCGTGTGAGCCACTGAGCCCGTTGTTCCACAGGATCCATAACCGTACCTCCGCCCTCTCGCAATTGCAATCGATCAACTCACTTGTTCAGCAGACTGTCCATGTTCAGCAGTACATTCGCAACGACCGTCCACGCCGCCAGGTCGGCCACGTCACTTCCCTCCGGCAGCGGCCCGAGCGGGTCGGTTGCCAACTGTTGCGCCTCGGGCAGACGTTCCTGATAATGTGCCCGCTGGGAATCGTGCAGTTGCACAAGCACGGCAAGCTGCTGTGAAGTTGGCGGACGGCAGAGACAGAGTCGCAGTCCATAGCTTGCCCGCTGAGCCACCTCGCTACCCCCTTCGTTCACGATGCGTCGAGCGAGAGCTTGAGCCGCCTCGACATACACCGGGTCATTCAGGCAGACAAACGCCTGCAGCGGCGTGTTGGTGCGTACCCGGCGCAGCGTGCACAGCTCTCTGCTCGGCGCATCAAAAGTAGCCATGGAGGGATATGGAACCGTGCGCCGCCAGAACGTGTAGAGACCGCGACGATAGCGATCAGCTCCTTCACTGGTCGGCCAAGTACGCTCGCCATTGAATGCCGCGCGCCACAGGCCGGGCGGCTGATACGGATACACCGAAGGCCCACCTGCTTTGCGCGTCAGCAATCCGCTCAGTGCCAAAGCCTGGTCACGCACCGTCTCGGCGTCCAATCGTGTACGCGGCCCGCGCCACAACAGCCGATTGTGCGGATCCTCGGCCAGCAAATCGAGACGCACCTGCGCACTCTGGCGATACGTGGCCGACATCACCATCAATTTCAATATCGCCTTGATGTCCCAACCGGAGTCAACCAGTTCGCTTGCCAGCCAGTCGAGCAGTTCAGGATGGGTGGGCAGATCGCCTTGCGTGCCGAAATCCTCTTCGGTAGCGACCAGGCCAGTTCCGAACAGTTGCGCCCACAGGCGGTTGACAGTGACACGAGCGGTCAGCGGGTTGTCGGCAGCGACAATCCAGCGAGCAAGGCCCAGTCGATCGGATCGCGCACCCTCGGGCAGCGGATGGAAACTGCCCAACACCCCCGGCTCCACCAACTCACCCTGGGAAAGGAAATCGCCGCGGACCAGCAGATGTGTGGCTCGGCGTTGATCCGGCTCCAACTCCACCATGACCGGCAAGTTCGGAACGATGGGACGCGTCTTCCTGACCTCCGTAATCTGCCGTTCCAGTTCGGCCCGCCGCAGTTGCAGCGGCGTCATCGGTCGCACGGTCAGCGTGACATTGGGACGCGGTGGTTCATCGATGGACGTCTGCCACACGGGCTGTCGCGCTGCGTCCAGCAACAGCACCCGCAACGGTGCAAGTCGCGGCTCCTGTCCATTGTCGGTTCGATTCCAGATCACCATCCGCTCAACTGCGTGGGCCGATTGCAGGTCCACCTCCCACCACGGGTCCGCCTGCGGTTGTGTGTGCGTGGTGGACCTGGCTGCAAAATAATCCCCGTTGGTTTGTCCGTCGATCGCCAGCTCGGCCGGCCCTTCGTACGCCGTCGAGATCTGAGTGGCCTGGCCCGTTCGCGCCACATTCGTCTCGCCTGCCCATACCTCCACTTCAGCCAGCGACAGAATCCGATCCGCTCCCGGCAGCTCAATCCGCACATACCTGCCCGTGGGAGTGTCGGACGGATCCGATTCTCCCTGAGCTTCGATCTGCTGCTGGAGCTCATGCAGCTCCGACTCCAACTGCCCGAGCTGGGCCGCATGCATCTGGAGCGCCTGCACATCCTCAGGTCGAGGCGTTTCGATCGTGGGCGATTCGTCGGGCTGATCGTTGTCCTTGGTTTGATTGAAGATGGCAAACAGCTGATAGTATTCCTGCTGAGAAATGGGATCGTACTTGTGGCTGTGACATTTCGCACATCCCATCGTCAACCCCATCCAGACCTGGATCGTCGTATCAACACGGTCCTTGACGGCCGCGACACGAAACTCCTCGTCGTCCGTACCACCTTCCGTGTTGGTCATCGTGTTGCGGTTGAACGCCGTCGCCATGTGCTGTTCGAGTGTCGGATCAGGCAGCAGATCGCCTGCCAGTTGCTCAATCGTGAACTGATCGAAAGGCATGTTCTGATTGAGCGCATCGATGACCCAGTCGCGATAACGCCACATGTTGGTGCGCAGCGGATCGCTTCCGTAGCCGCGTGAATCGGCATAGCGGGCCAAGTCCAGCCAGACACGCGCCCACCGCTCACCGTACGCCGGATCGTCCAGCAGACGATCCACCAGGTGCTCGTACGCGTCGGGACTCTGGTCCGCCGCAAACGTGTCGATTTCCTGCAGCGTGGGAGGCAAACCACGCAGATCGAGACTCAGCCGACGCAGGATCGCGTAGCGATCAGCAGAGGGATTCGGCGCCGTCCCGCGCTCTTCCAGACGCTGCAGAATGAAACGGTCGATGGGATTGACCGGCCACTGCTGATCCTGCACGGCCGGCAGCTCGGGACGTTGCGGTTTGCTGAACGACCAGTGCTGCGAGTACTCAGCCCCCTGTTCAATCCACTTGCGCAACAAGCCGATCTGCTCATCAGTCAGCCGCTTGCCGGTATCGACCGGGGGCATACGCAAGGCCTCGTCGTCCGCACCGACGCGCACCAGCAGCTCACTCTCGTCCGGCTTTCCCGGCACGATCACCGTGGCTCCACTGTCAGCTTCTCCCAACGATGAATCCCGGTCATCTAATCGAAATCCACCCTGTCGCGACGATTCATCTCGGCCATGACACGCCAAACAATACTCTGCCAAGAGCGGGCGAATCTCCCGATTGAAATCGACAGGTGGCTCCGATTCACCGGGCGCATTTCCGGCCATGCTCAGACAGCTTGCCACGCCCAGCACCAGCCTGCTCACCACTCCACGCGACGCTTGCCTCATCGATTTTCCTTCCTGCGGTCCGAATGCACCACCACTCCAGAAAGCGTTCGATGTCCCTGGGCAAGCCCGAAGGACTTGCCACTGCACTGCCCGACTACTACGAGGTTCCGCCAAAGGGGCCGGCAAGTGAATACGCCAGTCCCGGCCGACAGCAGACGATCGCCCCCGCCGTACGACACCCCACAACGGCAGGAAACCCGATTCTGACCGTTGTGGTTAGGCCGCCGACATCACCCCTGCGGCGTCCTCCTGGCCCGCACCTGGCTCAGGATACGCTCTCATCATAACAAAAGCGGGGCTGGCGTGCGAAACATCTCAGCCCCTCTCGCCTTGGACACCCTGCCGCTGGGCGGATGAAACGGCTCAGGTGCCTCAGACAAGAGTTGTCGCGCCCGCAATGGCAACACCGCCCGTCGCGACTGAGTGCTTCTTCCGCCCTTCTCCCCGGGGGAGAGGGGGAAAAGTAGAGTTCTTGGGTGAGCGCGTTCGCTTGGAGGAAGGAGTGAAGTGAAGTGAAGTGAAGCGGATTCAGGGGACCAAATTCGCGCCCGCGAGCAATAGAGACTCGGGGCGTCTCATCTCCGGTATACTCCCCAGCTTCCGCCCGTTAAATCAGGCCCCGCAGCGGCCACCCCCAGCGCGGGCCCCAACGCTGGAATCAACACTCCGCGTTCTTCCACTTATCGGGCATTAAAATGCTATCTTTTAGCAAGGGTTTTAATGGCAACCGTTCTCAGGCGGCCTGTCCGCCCTCCGAAGCGGGAGCGCGCTCGCCCTGGCTGCATTCCCCTCGGGCGCACATCAGAACTAGCGTGCAGCGTGCGCGCAGTCACCAGTTCCGTACTTGGAATCCGGGAGCGTCACCGATGCGCCGCGTGTACCACTTCCTGCTTACGCTGCCCGACGAATGCAGTCGCTTGACCTTGCATCAACTGTTACTGCTTGCGGCCATGGCGACGCTGACCATCTCGGTCATCCTGATGATGTCCGGGCGGGAAACAGCCTGAACCGGCTCATTCAGCAGCGGCACGGATGGCAATGCCGGCACAAACCCGCCCGCTGGCGTGTCGACCTTCGGCGTCTCGACGGTGACGTCTAACACCTCCCACCCCGCCCGATGTGCGTAAGTCTGGAAGACCGGGTAGACCGCGTTGCGCCAGACCTTCCGCCCTGAGCTGTGCCAGTTCGTTGATCAACGGGCAGCCCTTTCCAACTCACGGTGTTCCCGGCTTGACCATCGGCTGACACCGCCGGCCACCTTGTGGGTGCCAGGCCGTTGTCCGCAAGGTCACTCTCCGAGCAGCGATTCGAACTCGGCCTCACTTAGCACGGTCACGCCGAGCTTCCTGGCCTTGTCCAATTTACTGCCAGCTTTGTCGCCCGCGACGACGAAATCGGTCTTGGATGAGACGCTCGAGGCAGGCCGCCCACCGGCTCGCACAATCAGTTCTTGAACTTCATCCCGCGAGTATTTGGTAAGGGTCCCGGTCACCACCACCACCTTTCCCGCCAGTGGCTGGTGACCGAGGGGCGCCGCCGATGCGTGAGCGTCCATTTCCACGCCCAGCTGGCGCAGTTCGCCGATCGCCCGAGCGCCCCGATCGCTGTGCAGGAATTCGAAGACACTTTGCGCAATGATCGGTCCCACCTCTTCGGTGTTGGTCAGATCCTCCAGCGACGCCTGCTCCAGCGCCGCCATACTGCCGAACTGGCGGGCCAGTACGGTGGCCACTCGCACGCCGACATGTCGAATCGAGAGGGCGTTGAGCAACCGAGGCAAGCCGCGGGTCTTGCTGGCCTGAATCGCCTCCAGGAGCTTCTGGGCTGACTTCTCACCCATCCGTTCCAGGCCCAGCAACTGTTCCTTCTGCAGGCGGTAGATGTCGCCATATCCGGACACCAGATGGCGTGACACAAGCTGATCAACGAGTTTCTCGCCCATCCCTTCGATATCCATGGCATTGCGGCTGGCGAAGTACCGAATCTGCTCCTTCACCTGTGCCGGACACTGAGGGTTGGGACAGCGAATATAGACTCCTCCATCATCCTTGACCAGTTTCGCGTCGCATTCCGGACAGTAACTGGGAAATTCGTAGGGCGGTAACGGCTGCTGACGCTGGTGTTTTTCCACGCGGACAATGTGGGGGATGATCTTGCCGGCCTTTTCCACGACGACTTCATCACCTACGCGGACATCTTTGCGAGCGATCTCCTCCGCATTGTGCAAGCTGGCCCGGCTGACCGTGGTGCCGGCCAGTTCCACCGGCTCAAGTTCCGCCACAGGTGTGATCGTGCCGGTTTTTCCCACCTGGACCGAGATGTTGTTGAGTCGCGTGACGGCCTCGTACTTTTCGAACTTGTAGGTGATCACCCACCGCGGACTCTTGCTGGTCGCCCCCAGCTGCTGACGCTGATCGAAGCGGTTCACTTTCAGCACCAGGCCGTCCACTTCGAAATCCAGTTCGTGCAGTTTCTCAATCAGGCTTTCACAGTGTTCGACCGCCGCAGCGAAACTCTCAAAGCACTCCACGTGCGGCGTCGCCGGGAGTCCGTAGTGACGCAGTTCACTCAGAAACTCCATATGGGTATGAGCTCGCAAGCCCTCGCAATACCCCACGCCGTGACAGAACATGCGCAGGCGGCGTTGGGCACAGATCTTCGGATCCAACATCCGGATGCTGCCGGCGGTGACGTTACGTGTATTGGCGAAAGGAGCTTCGCCGTTGGCGCGCTGACGTTCGTTCAACGTCACCAGGTCCGTGTTGGTCATATAGACTTCGCCACGTACCTCCAGCACCGACGGCGGGTCTCCGGACAAACGGAGCGGGACGCCGCTGATGGCCCGCACATTGTGAGTGATATCGTCACCGATCTGGCCGTTACCACGCGTCAGCGCCCGTACCAGCACGCCCTGTTCGTAGATCAGCGAGACCGCCACTCCATCGACCTTCAGTTCCACCACCCACTCGACCGCTTCTTCCCCCAGCAGTCTGGCAGTGCGCTGTCCATACTGCTGCAACTCTTCCAGACTGTACGTATTCTCGATCGACAGCATCGGCACCCGATGCGCGACACTCAGCAGACCGGCCACCAGGGCGTCACCGATCCGCTGGGTCGGGCTGTCGGACGTGATCCATTGAGGATGGTCCGCTTCCAGCTGTTTCAGTTCGGCCAGCAACTGGTCGTACTGCAGATCGCTGATTTCGGGACTCGCTTCCACGTAGTATTTCCGATCGTGGTAGCGAATCTCACGTCTCAGCTGTTCAATACGCTGGACCGCATCACGCTGGGCCGCATCACGCTGGGTTGCATCGTCGCTCATGGGCATCCGCTATCCTTCTGCCAACGCACCCTGAGGAATGGGGGAAGAATAACTTCGGCAATTCTACCGGAGCTACGCTCGCGCAGAGCGTGGGGAACGACCAACGAGGAAGTTGTTCTTCCCTCAGCCGTTTACTCGCGATTCCCCCGTCGCATCTCGGTCGCGTATGAGGCAAGGGAGCACGCTCGCGTCCTCATCACTGGCCACATTCCGGCGTGACCGGAACTTTCGGATCGAGCGCAGTATTGGGGACCAGGCAGAGGAACTTGAGCGGGGCGGCTCCCGTGTTACGGAACTGGTGTACTTCATCCGGCCGTACGTACACGACATCCCCCGGCTTGAGCGGGTGTTGTGTGTCTCCTTCCACCACGATCCCCTCCCCTTCGAGCACGAACACTTCATGTTCGTACGGATGGGTATGACGGGGCGTATGGCCTCCCGCTGCCACCTCAAACTGCCGCATGGCAAAATTGGGAGCGCCTTCCTGCTGTCCAACCAGCCAGCGAACCGTACAGCCGACGGCCCCCTGCATGTCCACCCGGCTCTGCTCAACCTGCTCGTAATGCTGCACCTTCATGTCAGACAACTCCTGCCGCGTGTCACCACTTCCTACGTCAATGGCCCGGTGCGACGACGATCCAATCGTCAACCGGGATGCACGTAGAGTCTAGCAGGAGATGATCAGCACAGCCACCGTCTGCCCGGCGGCGGAGCGGGACACCGAATCGGGCGATGGCGTCGCAATCCTCCGGCCCTGGCCGGATCGGTTCACACCAGGCTTATCGCTCCGGCCCGATCAGATTCCCAGCGCCGGCACGGTTTCCGCCTGAGCAGAGCAGGCAGTGGGTTGAGGGGAGCGGGGTGGCATGTTGGCCGCGGCCACTCGGCACCGCTGCAGCGCAATGTCGAGGATCCGCGCGACCAGGGTGGGGTAGGTATAGCCGGCCGCTTTCGCCGCCGTCACATACGAACCGCCATCTCCCAGCGAGGCCATGGAGTTCACCTCAAGGACGAAGGGCCGTCCCTGAGCATCGAGGCGAATATCCACCCGCGCGTAATCGCGCAGATGGCAGGCGCGGAACACGAGCAAGGCGAGATCATTCAGCGCGGATACTTCGGACGCGGCGAGTGGCGCCGGGCAGATCTTGGTCGGCTCGTCCATCCGCTTGTGATACTTGTCGTCCCACGTCATGATCCGCAGATCGCGCTGCCCGAAGTCCAGTTCCACGGGCGGCAGGAACTCGACCGGATCGTTACCCAGCAGCCCGATGCAGACTTCCCGTCCGTCAATATACTCTTCCACCAGAGCGTCCTGCTGGTACTTCGCCACGATCGCCGCGACCGCCTCGCTCAGCTCCGTCGGCGTGTGGACCAGTCGCAGACCGTAGCTGGTCGATTCATGCCGGGGCTTGACGACCAGTGGATAACGCAACCCGTCCAAACAACGCGGCACGATGGCACCTTCACCTGCCGTTTCGAAGGATCTGGCACGACTGTCAGCCGAGCTGAGAAACTCACGTCCCAGCACACAGTAGGCAGGAGTCGGCACGCCGGCGTCCGACATCAGGATCTTCGTCACGACTTTGTCCAGGGCCAGCGCGTGCCCCAGGGGACTGGAACCGGTATACGGGATGCCGGCCAGTTCGAGCATGGCCGGCAGATGCGTATAGCGAGCATCCCCCTGCATGCCATACGCCATATTGAAAACGAACACGCCCGGCAGCGAGTTGACCGACACGGCGTTTCCGCCAAACGCCGACGACTCGGCGTCTACCTGACGTCCTTCCTCGTTTCCGGTCGGGCCACCCGTTGTTGCCAGCAGTTCGCCCAGACGCTGGAACAGCGACACGTCCGCTTCCAGCAGAGCGACATTGTGCCCGCCGCAGTGCAGGCCGTCGAGGACCATCTGCACGTGCCGCAGACTGTAACGTTCCGGACAATGCTGTCCAAACCGACTCAAGACACCTTCGTGATTTCCGTTGTGAACGACGGCGATTTTCATACGCTTCAGCCTTCAGGGGAGTTGAGAAACTGGAATATTATCGTCCCGCACCGTGTCAGGGGTTGGCGTGCGAGCGGCCGGCGTGACGAGCGTGCGTGCTTGGTTGCGCCAGCGTTCTTCTTCGTTCTCGTCGTCTTCCTCTTCGTCCTCGCAGACTTTGGGGTTCATCCACTCCAGCAGCCGCCAATTCATGCGCTGCGAAAGGAAGATGATGCCGGCGATTTGAGCGATCAACAATTCGGGATGACGTAGCAGCAGGTTCTGGACAGCAGGAACTTGCGCCAGCGCGGCGAGCGCCACGGCGACTCCTGCCGTCAAAGCGCCGCGCCACAACGCAGACGCCCTTCCTTCGGTCTTGATCGTGCGTGCGAACGCATCCGCCACCAGGCAGAGAACCACGATGGGGAAGAACACGATCGACCGGAGCAGATTCAACTCGAACCAGTTGCCAATCATGATCGCCAGGACCATCAGCACGGCGACCATGCTGAGCATGACGGTGATGCGACCGAAATACGGGAGTCGCATCGCGTGGATCGAAGGACGCAGGGCCGTAACCAGCAGGATGGTCACCGTCAGAAAGGCCAGTCCCAGCCAGATGCCGGTGGTCTGAAAAGCAACTGCCAGCAGAATGGAACGGAACGGTCCCAGCACCCGCAGGCCCAGCGTCAAACGCACCAGCACGACGAGCATGGCGCCTAAGGGCACAAACAGAATGTGAGCCAGCTTCGCCTGGAGTGGAGCGGGACAGGCGACGAGCGATACATGCTCGCGAAAGACATCCGACCACGGCAGGTGCGACATCTTCGCCAGCATGATACCCATCGGTATCGCACCTAACAGGACCAGCAGCCACGTCAGGTCGGCCGGTCGTCTCTTCTTGGATGTCACCATGATCCCGTTCCGCAGCTGTCACTCACTCAGGCGTGGTGGCGTCACGCGTTTCACGCCATTTCGACCGGTCTTTCACGCCGCCGTGATGGCCGTCTCCGCGCCAGCCATCAACACATCACTGCCGATTGGAGCAGCCGGCAGCGGCGGATTCCAGGCGCTGCCGCGCTGCTGTAAGCAATCCCGCAGTGGTTGCTCGTAGAAGAACTCCGGCTCGCTGCCAGAGGGGCGCAGATCGGTCAGCCAGTGTGCCGCCGGATCGTACGTCGCGAAGAACGGCCGGCCACACCAGGCTGGATCGCGTGCCTGCAGGAATTTCAACACGAACACGCGCTCCGATCCGATCTCGGCCGTTCCTTCAATCATGACTTTTCCTGGCAGCGCCGACATGACCGGACCACGCGCGGTACGGGCCAGTCCCGACACTTGCCTCAGCGCCCGGCAATAGATCTCATACACCCGGCTCAACGGAACTTTGAAGTAATGCTGCGCGCCCGTATCGCGGCCGACAAACATGTAATACGGATAAACCCCCAGCTGAACCTGCTCTTGCCACATGCGAGCCCAGACGTTTTCATCGTCGTTGATGTGTCGTACCACCGGCGACTGAGAACGCACGCTGGCGCCCAGATCACGAACTCTCTGCAGCGCTCGCCCCACCGCACCTGTCGATAACTCGCGCCAGTGATTGAAATGGGCCATGATCGCCAGGTGTTTCCCGCCGGCAATCACGCGTTCGAAGAGTCGAGCCAGGTCGTCAGAATCGCTGTCGGCGAAGAAACGGTATGGCCAGTATGCCAGCGACTTCGTGCCGATCCGGATTGTCCGGATGTGGTCGAAGTCGCCGCCCAGCAGCGGGTCGATGTATCGAGCCAGGACGTCGGCACGCATGATCATCGGGTCGCCGCCGGTCAGCAGCACATCGGTCACTTCACGATGGCGTCGCAGATATTCGCAGAAGCGCGTCGACTCGTCAGTGGCGAGCTTCAGATCGGGCATTCCGACAAACTGCGCCCAGCGAAAACAGAATGAGCAATACGCGTGACACGTCTGACCGGCTGACGGAAAGACCAAGGCCGTCTCCGCATACTTGTGCTGCAGGCCTGCCACCACCTCGCCGTCACAGGTCGGCACGTTGTACTGCAACTGTCCCTGCGGATGTGGATTGAGTTCGAGCTGAATCTGCTGGATCGTGTCGCGCTGCAACGGCGTGAACTGCCGCCCCTCCTGCACGCCCGTCCGGCTCTCCTGCCAAGCCCGTTCGATCCGAGCCCGATGCGCGGACTCTAACATGCCCGGTTGCGGGAAAGTCAACTGGAAGATCGGATCGTCGGGAACGGCCGACCAGTCAATGAGTTCATCGACCACGTAGCTGTTGGTGCGAAACGGAAACACCCGAGCTACCCACTGCATCTCGCGACGAAAGTGGTCGGGCAGCAGGTCGATCTGCGGAAGCTGGTCCAGGTTGTGCAGCGAGTAGAACTTCAGTTGCGGTCGTACATCGAGCGCCATACAACATCCAATGATTCGTGGGTGCCGCGCATAACGTGCCAGGCTTGCCAATCGTTCGGCGGGTGGGTGTGCAGTGTGGACCCGGCGTGATCCACGGTGTCGTCCGCGCGGCCTGCGTCCACAACAACACCAGTCACACCGGGCCAGCGGACCGAGCTGTGTCATTCCCGGTTGGAGAGAATGTTCTCCGAGTCTGAACTCAGATCAAACATATAGCACAAGTTGGATAAGGCAAGATAAACGCTTCGTGCGCATTGCCCGGCAGCGGCCGAAAATCGAAACGGAGGTGGCTCTGCACGGCACGGACATCCTCCACGGAAAATCAAGCGCATCCGTTAACGTTCATCGCCGCCAGGTCGTCGGCTTCGGAGAACGACCAGCGCGGCCGCGAGCACCATCCCCGCCAACAGCGCAAAGAGCACCACCGCACCGTCATGGCGAAAAGACGTCATCCGACCCGCCCCAACTCCACCCCGTGTGGCCTCCCCGCCATGCAGTATCCGCAGCGTCGCCAAATCATCTAGCCACGCTGTGAGCGTGAAGAGCGCCGCGACGACTACACAGTATCGCGCGCAAGCCGCCAGGTGGCGGTCTGGAACGATTCATTGGCCTGGTTATCCGATTGCCCGTGTCATCACTCAAGAACGGTCCGGCGAACGCCCCAGCAGTCGGTTGCTCGGCAGCGAACCCACCCTAGTCCGACGCCGGCTGTCCTGGCACGTTGGACCCACCGCCGTTATGATTGACAGATTCTACATCCGTCAACCTCCAGGATAGGGGAAGGACCGGGAGTGTCAGCAGGTCACATTGAGTTGCGCGGGGTTCGCGTCCACAACCTGAAGAACATCGACCTGGACGTGCCGCGACAGCGGTTGATCGCCATCTGCGGGGTGAGCGGCAGCGGCAAGACCAGCCTGGCGCTCGATACGCTTTATGCCGAAGGGCAGCGGCGTTACATCGAGAGCTTCTCGGCCTACACGCGGCAGTTTCTGGACCAGTTGGAAAAGCCGGCGGCGGACCGGATCGACGCGATCCCCCCCTCGATCGCTGTCACTCGGGCCCCCGCGTCGAAATCCAGTCGATCGACGGTGGGAACGACCACCGAGGTGGCAGACTACCTGCGTCTGCTGTACGCGCGGGTGGGCGAGATCCGCTGCCGCAGTTGTGGCCGCGCTGTGCGTGCCGATTCGCCGCAAAGTGCGGCCGACTTGATTCTCGGCTGGCGCGAAGGACAGCGATTGCTGGTGACTTTTCCGCGTGAGGTGCTGGCGGGACAAAAGGTGGAGGAAGTGGCGGCGGAGCTGCAGGAAGATGGGTTCGTGCGCGTCATTGCGGGAGCTCGGCAGCGGAATCTGGCCGCCGGCGATGCTCTGAGCGATCTTGTTTCGCCTTCACCCGAGCCGCTGCAACTGCTGGTCGTGGTCGATCGCGTGACGACCGGTCAATCCAGCCAACAGCGGCTGGTCGATTCGATCGAAACAGCGTTCTTGAAAGGGAGTGGACGCTGCACCATTCTGCTCGAGATGGCCGCCGACGCTGCGTCAGCGCCGGGCACGCTCGTGGTCGATGAGCGATGCTGGCAGGCAATTCCGCTGAGCGGGTCGTTGCGGTGTGAACCCTGCGGCCTTGACTATCCCGCACTGGAGCCGCGGCTGTTGAGTTTCAACAGCCCTTTGGGAGCGTGCCCCGACTGCGAGGGTTTTGGCAATATCATCGATCTCGACCTGGACCTGATCGTACCCGACCCCACGAAAACCATTCGTGACGGAGCGATTGCCCCCTGGAACACGCCTGCTTACGCGCACGAACTGGCGGAACTGCTGGCGCTGGCCAGAGACTATGACCTGCCTGTTGACATCCCGTTTCGCGAACTGTCGGCGGAACACGTGGCTTTGATTCAAGAGGGAGTCCCAGAGCGCAAATTCGGTGGACTGCGTGGCTTCTTCCAGTGGCTGGAACGGCGCAAGTACAAGATGCACCTGCGCGTCTTTCTGAGCCGCTGGCGAAGCTACAAGAGCTGTCCCAGCTGCCAGGGCGATCGGCTGCGTCCTGAAGCGCTCAGTGTTTTCGTCGGCCAGCATAACCTGGCGCAGCTTTCACGACTGGAGATTCGCGATGTGCGGCAAGTTCTGCGAAACCTGCCGCTGTCTCCCTGGCAACAGCAGGTCGCGGCCATGATCTTACAGCAGATCGACGCGCGGCTCGGCTACCTGGAAGCGGTGGGACTCGATTACCTCACCCTCGATCGCACCACGCGCACGCTCAGCGGTGGTGAAGCCCAGCGTGTCGCTCTGACGTCCGCGCTGGGTTCGAGCCTGGTCAACATGCTGTACGTGCTCGATGAGCCGTCAGTCGGTCTGCATCCCCGCGACATCGGTCGCTTGATGGAGGCGATTCGCGGGCTGCAACGTCGCCACAATACCGTGGTGGTCGTGGAGCATGAAGAAGTGATGCTGCGGGCGGCCGATCACCTGATCGAAATCGGCCCGGCAGCGGGAGAACGTGGCGGCAACGTCATGTTTGAAGGGACTCTGGAGGAAATGCTGGAGTCTGCTGACAGCTTGACCGGTGACTATCTCGCCGGCCGACTCGGTACGACCGAGCCTGGCGAACGGCGTCCGACCAATCGCGGCTGGCTCCGTCTGCGCGGAGCGCGGGGAAATAATCTGAAGAACCTGACCGTCGAGTTTCCGCTGGGTGTGCTCTGTGTCGTCACGGGGGTCAGCGGTTCGGGCAAGAGCACGCTGGTGCAGGACACGTTGTACGGGGCCGTCTGCTGGCGCAAACGCAAGCCCTGTTCCAAACCGTATCCGTTTGATGATCTGCTGGGCGATGGACAGATCGACGACGTCGTGCTGGTGGACCAATCCCCCATCGGACGCTCACCCCGCTCCAATCCGGTCACCTATATCAAAGCGTTTGATCAGATTCGCGAGGTTTTCGCCAGCACGATCGAGGCGCGCACGCACAACTACGGTGCCAGCCACTTCAGTTTCAACGTCGACGGAGGACGCTGCACGGCCTGCCACGGCGATGGCTACAAAGAGATCGATATGCAGTTCCTCGCCGATGTATTCATGAAGTGCGAACAATGTGGGGGGACCAGATATCGGCGCGAGATCCTGGAGATCACCTATCGCGGCCGGAATATCGCCGAAGTACTTGAGATGACCGTGCGCGAGGCGTTTTCGTTTTTTCGCGGACAGACGAAGGTCCAGGCGAAATTGAAACGGCTCATGGATGTCGGCCTGGATTACCTGCGTCTGGGACAACCCGCCAATACCCTGTCGACCGGAGAAGCCCAGCGCCTGAAACTCGCCAGCTACATGTCGGCCACCAAGCGGAACCGCACCCTGTTTATTCTGGATGAACCGACGACCGGGCTCCATTTCTCGGATGTTGTCCGACTGCTCGATTGCTTCGATACTCTGCTCAGCGTCGGACACTCCTTGATCGTCGTGGAGCATAATCTGCAGATGATGAAGGCGGCAGACTATATTATTGACCTGGGGCCTGGGGCGGCTGGTGAAGGAGGTGAGGTGGTCGTGGCCGGCACGCCGGAAGAAGTGGCCCTCAACAGCCGCTCGGCAACGGGAGTGTTCCTGGCGACGCAGCCAGGAATCGCTTCCGCCCGTCACGAAGCGTCAACGGTCGAGGAAGATTGACCTCTGCCGCGTCGTAGCCACCGGTCCAGATCGCGATTGCCGTGAGGTGGAGCTTTTGGAGTGTTTCTGGTTGTGACCCGCTGGCCGAGTCGGCAGCCGCCGCGCCCAGGCCTGGAAACCGACACCGACGTTGTGTCCTCGCTCATGTCACGTATGAGTCACAAGCATGATTGACTTGGTTTCACAACAACTCGTCGTCTTTCACGGAGAGTTGAATCCTCAAGAGGCGTACGTGTATGTACGGTTCGAGGCAGGCGAACAATTCAGCTCGCTCCGTCTGGCCGGACACATCACCGGCCCGCGGAGCAGACTGACACGAACGCTTCCGGCCACGGTGGCACTGCGTGATCTGGGACCGGGCCCCCACCAACTGGCACGAGCCATCGTTCCGGATCCCTGTTTCTGGGCACCGGGCGCGCCTTATCTCTACGACGTTCAGGTCGACCTGCTGCAAGGACGTACCGTTGTTGCTCAGTCGCAGCATACGATTGGCCTGCGCAGGTGCGGTGTGCAAGGCAGCCAACTGCGACTCGAATCCCAACCCTGGCAAATCTGGGGAGCAAGCGGTGTGAGCTTGGACGAGGCGGCCTGCTGGCAGTGGCGTGAAGCACAACTGGCCATGTTCCTGGCCGACCCCGTGGATTCCGTCTGCGAAGAGGCATCGCAGGAAGGAGTCGTGATCGTCGCTGTGAGCAAGGCGGCCACGGCCGCCGGAGTCGAGAGGGAAGTGCGGAGGCTCAGTCGCCACGCCTCCGTCCCGATCATTGCGCTCGGCACCGACCCGCACGCAGGCGATCAACTACGGCAGCTGGCTCCTAACACGCTGCTGGCTCAGTGCGTCCCCGATGACTCCGCCTGGCAGCCTGCCGAATGGGCCGACCTGCTCATCCGCGACACAGCGGACACCCCGAGCGACGCGTCCGAGTGGTCGCAGATTGAACTGCCTCAGCTGCTGCGCTGCCGTACCACTCCCTCCACTACCTTGCTTGAAGCGGCCGATCGATGTCGACAACTGACGCAACAGTTCGGCACCTCCGCCGGATTTGCCGGCTGCCTGGTCTGACGCCAGAAGCATCTGCACCGCAGAATCGCGGGAAGAGTAACTTCCGTGGTTAGCCGGTTTCCCACGCTCTGCGCGAGCGTGGTTACCAGAAAGGCGCCGAAGTTGTTTTTCCTCGTGCCTTAGCAGCAGATTTCACAGCGATCACCAGGGCCATTACTCCCGGCCTTTCATCTTCGCTGATCGTCAGCGCGACGATCTACGGTGCGGTATTGACTACGTATTGAACAGTCGCTGGCGACGCCGGGGGGAGCATGCCAAGTGCGAACGACAATTCCACTGCTACGGCTGATGGGATACACTGTCAGCGGACCGCCAGCGACATGGTCCAGTTGGCACAAGTGAGCTGCACAACGTCGGTCGATAGCCGACAGCAGCCCACTTCGCGAAACCGATTTTCAGGAAGCAACCATGAGCGACCGATCTCCCCTCCCGGCCGAACTGGAACGATACGCGCGCCAGATCCGCTACGCGCCCATTGGCCAGCAGGGACAGCAGCGGCTGTTAGCTGCGCGGGTGTTGATCTGCGGCTGCGGAGCGCTCGGTAGCGTGTTGGCCAACACCTTGGCGCGAGCTGGCGTCGGGCACCTGCGGATTGTCGATCGCGATTTCCTGGAACTCAACAATCTTCAGCGGCAGGTGTTATATGACGAACGCGACGTGGCGGCGGGAGTCCCCAAAGCGATTGCCGCCAGACAACATCTGGAGCAAATCAACTCGACCATTGAGATCGAGGCGATCGTGGCCGACGTCAATCATCTGAACATCGGTCGCCTGGTGCAGGGCGTCGATCTGATTCTCGATGGCACCGACAATTTCGAGATCCGATATCTGCTGAACGACGCGTCGCACCAGTACCAGGTTCCCTGGATTTACGGCGGCTGCATTGGCGCGGTCGGGCAGACCATGAACATTCTGCCGGGCCAAACGCCTTGCTTTCGCTGCGTGCATCCCGAGCCGCCCCCGCCGGGTGCCACCGAAACGTGCGACTCGGCCGGGATTCTTGGACCGATCATCAATGTGATCGCCTCCATTGAAGCCTGTGAAGCCCTCAAGATACTGACCGGACACCACGAGGCGATCAGTCGCACGCTGCAGATTTTCGACTTGTGGGATAACCGGGTGCGGCAGATCAAGCTCGACGCGCTGATCGGCTCGGATCAATGTCCGGCCTGTGCGCATCGGCAATTCCCTTGGCTGCGCGGCGAGCGTGGCAGCCATACCGCCGTGCTCTGCGGACGCAACGCGGTTCAGCTCAGCACGCCTCAACGGGTGTCCGTTTCGCTCGAGGCCTTAGAAGAGAAACTGCAGGGCCTCGGCGTTATCTCACGCAATAAGTACCTGCTGCGACTGCAGGTCGGAGAATTCACGCTCAACATCTTCCCGGATGGCCGAGCGATTATCCTTGGCACCGAGAACATCGCCGAAGCCAAGACACTCTATGCCCGATATGTCGGAGCGTGACCTGCCGCGTACCGTTCGTCCTGGCGTGAACCACGATCGTCCCACTTGGACATTGGAAGTTCTTGTTCGATATTCTGCGGCTCTTGCGGGCCGGCGAACAGGGCCACTGCCCCGCGACCCACGAACCCCCTCCTGTCCTGCTCGTGCTCAGCGCAGCGGTGCTCGTGCTCGATCCCCCAACCGCAGGAAATCCCCACGAACCACAGACAGCCAAGTACAACGACATCCCTGTAATTCGCCTCCCTCAACAAAAAAGACTCCCTGCGCGCCGGCGGTCCCCATGGTTCCGACATTTGCCGGATCGTGGTTACCCTGGGCAGGCAGGGAGGCTGCGTAACCGATAAGCCGAGCCGTGACGCTGGCTCAGTTGGTCGTCTGCGACGTAGTGGCGGGGGGCGGAGTGGTTGTGCCGCCGTCTTTGTCAGCTGGTTTGTTGCAGCCGACCAGGGGCAGAGCAACAAAGGCCGTCACAACCAGAACCATGAGCAGTCTTCGCAGAAACATGAGAACCTCCACTTACAGTTGAATTGGACCAGAATTTGCGAGTGTAAACCATGGGCATGGGCCGTTCAAGGGCCCACAGCGCTGCAGGGCTCCCCCATAGATCGACGTGACGATTCGCAACGTGAAGCAGAGCCGCGGATTGCGACAAGTGATTCATTCGCTTGCTCCACTGCTTGCACCAACTCGTCCGACGCGTCCTCTGTTGACCTCGTGCAGCTCGCCGCCGTGCTGGCCGGACTCTCGGTTCAGGACCGCACGCGACTGATCCAGATACTTCCGCAGTCGGCGACAGTCGCGTCGAGCGATCCGTCCAGCGCGAGGACATGAAAGGCCCGGATGTAATTGTCCTTGTCGCAGTTATGGGATTTGTTCCTCACGGTCAGCCCATGTCCAGCGACCATCCATTTCTCTACCGCGCCGCTCGCCCCCTCCCTCCCAGCCCCCCACGAGCTCCGCTCGTGCGGTGCATCAGATGGTGAGCTAACCCCCACGAGCTCCGCTCGTGCGGTGAATCAGATGGTGAGCTACACGGCGCCGCTCGCCCACTCCTTCTCAGACCCCCACGAGCTCCGCTCAATGGCACTAAGCTTGTCTTGACAAAAAAGAGTCCTCGCTGACATAAGTTGTTGTGTGTCGACAACTTACTCGTCAGGAGGACTCAAGGATGTTCACGGACGAACATAGGTGTGAGGTATTGGAGCAAATTCGTCAA
>JBGSHS010000322.1:0-4799 GCA_041752115.1 Pirellulaceae bacterium
ACGCTCGCGCAGAGCATGGGGGCAGCGCAATACGTTCGCCACTTCTCCCGCGGTCTGCGCAACCGCAGCCACTCCTCTTGCCCGCTGGAGGCGGGCGTCTACCGTAGCCTGGGGTGAAGCTGGCCGATAGGCCAGCGCAACCCCAGGTGGCGTCGGTGACGAGCATCGACGGCCGAGCGGAACGGTTGCCATCACGCCGGCGGTATGGCGAGGCCGCATCGAGCCGCGTGTGATATCGATCGTAGGATTCGGCCTCGAGGTTGAGCGCGGGTTGGTTGCGATCTCGGCGATGTGCCGGTTGATGGACGGGCGTGGGGCTCGATCGCGGATGTTGGTGGGTCGTGGGTACCAGGGGTTGCGCTCGCCTGTCGGCGAGCTTCACCCCTGGCTACGGTAGGGGCCTGCCTTCAGCAGGCGGAGAGAGACGTAATGCAGGGTATGCGATCTTGGCGGTATGCCGAGGCCGCATCGAGCCGATTGTGACTGCGGGCTTCTGCGTTGGGGCATTGCGCATTGCGGCATTGTTGCGTTCCCTATTCACTCACCACTTGCTTTGAGCCGGCCCTGGTCGGCATCGCGATGGACGCCGAACGCCGCGTCGGGCCGCACGAACAAGTTGACCGGATTGATTCCCCCTCACCCCCCCGCCCCTCTCCCCCAAACAAAGCTTTGGGGGAGAGGGACGAGAGGGCGGAGGTAGTGCTCGCATCGGAGTTAGCAAAGCTTGCGCAGATCTGGGACGAATCGCGAGGTGCTTTATCTCAATGCTTGCGGAAAGCGGGCTGTACCGCTCTGAACTTTCCCAGCCTCCATCCGCTCGAGTTTGCAATATTCCGCATAGTTGTTTCCATTTTGCGCAAGAGGGCAACTGAAGATCGCAATCTTTTGCGATTGAGTGCATTCTCCAGTTGTTGGCTGTTTTGGTGATTGACAGAAGGACCGGAAGTGGTAGTTTGGCGCGCTGCGTACCAACTCCGTTGCGATTTCGAATTCGGAGGTGCCGAGATGAGAACTTCCGCTGCTGCAGTCGTGGTGATTGTGCTTTTCGCGATGCCGGCCACTTCGGCTGGTGACACGATTTCCTTGTTCGATTATGCATTCAACCTAGATGGCACGCTGTCGCAAGCTCCCAGCCAGGCGGACACCAGTGGGTTTAATTTTGGCACGGGCCTGGGCACGATCAGCGTCAGTATTGGTGGTGCTGGAGACCACTACGTTGCTCTGTTTCTCGATCATGAAATCGTCGAATCGGAAAACACGTTCTTTAACGAGTTCGGCGGAACTGGCGGTACGCTTGCCTCCGGGCAGGGATGGGAGATCGATGAGCCGGGGTGGGTCTTTGGAAATATCTATGACAACTTGATCGCGGGAAGCCTTGACTCCGACAACGCCGTTCCTTCCTCAGCTCCTGACGATGTATCCATGGCTTTGTCCTGGAATTTCTTACTGGCCGAGAATGAGACGGCAACGATCAGTTTCTTGGTAAGTACTTTGAGCCCTTCCTCGGGGTTCTACCTCTCGCATACGGATCCCGATAGCAACGCAACGATCTATTTCTCAAGCACGATAGACATTACTGGCGGTCCAGTAATCCCAACGCCGTCGTCTGTGGCGATGTTGGTAGGGCTTGGCCTCATGGGAGTCCTCGGCGCGAGAGCCCGAAAGAAGCGTGGTTAGCTACGATTTCCATGCGCAGTGTGGCAATCTGGAACCGTCGTTCATCCTGAGCGCGGTTCAAGTTGCGACGGGCGGCCTGCGCTTAAATCGACGTTTGTGGAGTATCTTCGCGATAATCTTTTTCGTGAGCGGGTTGACTGATGAACAGGGCGCGGCCGAGTTCTGCGGACCGCCTTGTATCATCCGTATCTTGTAGTTCATTGGCGGCGCGCCAGATGCCATGTGTCGCCATGCGATAGCTCCGGTTGGTTGTCTATCCAACATGGGGAGGCCTGCCATGTGGGCCACTGCGATTACGGTCGCATCCCTTTCGCTCCTCATCCTCGCCGTTTGGCCAGGCTCAGGCCGCTTGCGAGGCTGCTCTGTACCAAACCGCGGCTTTCCCGCGCGCGCTCGAGGATACGTGTAACTCAGTTGCCACGGACGGCAGTTTCGGTTGGCGAGGAACCTGCACTGACCATAGTGATCGGTAACCTGACTGCAGAACCAACGAGTAAGGGAGTGAAAGCATGACACAGTGGCAAAGAGAAAAATGTGGTGTTGTTCTTGCAATTGCGATGGGCGTTTTGTGCTGCCTGCCCGCAACGATCCAGGCAGAGACGCCCGTGGTCAAAACGGTGCCCTGGGTGGCGACAAATCCACTGATTCCACACGACACGTGGAGCGGGAAGACGATTACTCTGAAAGGCACCGCCAGCGTGCAGGGTACCAATTTCGAGTATACCTGGGACTTCGGTGATGGCAGTCCCATTGTCACGGGGACCGTCACCGACAGGTACGCGATTCAGGCTCCGCACGCATACACAGGAGTGCCGGGGACCGTCGTCACAGCCCGCTTGAGTGTGCGGGACAATACCACGGGCGAGAGCGGCAGCCGAGCATATTATGTGGTGATTCAGAACAAGTCGCTCGATGTGGAGGTCAACGTCGCGATCGACGAGGGGCTCTGGTACCTGCACAAGTCCCAACGGCGCTTCACGACGTCAGGCGTGAATTACGGCGACTGGCGGGTGTCGCTTTACGGAGGTTACGCAGCTGCCGATTCTTACGCGATCTCGGCACTCAACATCAATGCCTTTGAGGTGAACGGGCATCTGGAGAGCGGTAGCGCCGATAACCCGTACACCGAAACGGTGGCCCGGGGTCTGAAATCAGTTTTCAACTGGTTGACCGCCCATTCTATTGGCAGTCAGACGAACGGGCTTGGCACCTTTAATCCCGACACAAACGGCAACGGCTCAGGTGTGATGGTTAATCAGTATTACGCGTATTACCAAGGCGGGATGCTGATGGATGCGATCATTGCCAGTGGAACGCCCACGGCGGTGACGACGACAGGGCCGGCGGGCATCGTCGGGAGGACCTACCGCGATGTCATTCAGGACATGGCCGACGAGTACTGCTGGGCCCAATTCGACGGATCTCCCGGTGGAGGTTGGCGCTATAATGCCAATGAATTTCCGGACAACTCCGCTTGCCAGTGGGGAGCCATCGGGCTGATCCCGGCTCAACGCGTCTGGAACTGCACGGTGCCGCAAATCGTGAAGGACTGGAGCAAACGCTGGCTAGAATATAGCCACCACCCGGACGGGTTTTACGGGTATACGAGCACCAGCGCCGTCTGGGGGCCCTATGCGACGACACCCTCTGGCATGGTGCAGTGCGCGATGGACGGCCTCGGCCGAGGAAACGAGCGCTGGGATCTCGCCGAGACCTTTATGCGAAATAAGTTCTGCAATGACGGCGGTCCCGGTAACGCGGTTCGCGACTACTACTATGGGTTGTTCTCGTTTGTAAAGGCCATGCTGCTCCACGATAGCAATGATGATGGCGTCGCCGAACCCATTCAGATGCTTCAATCCAGCACGCCAGGTGTCGGCCCCATCGATTGGTACGTGGCGGAGGTGGTGAAAGGCGACCCGTGTGATGGCGTGGCTCGGACCCTGGTCAGTGATCAGAGCAGCGGTGGATACTGGTGGGGCCACAATTACAGCAGCGGACAATATCCCATGGAAACCGCCATGGCAATCATCATGCTGCACCGCACCATTTTCGAGGCCGGTGCGCCGGTGTCTGTCGCTCAGGCGATTCCGAATCCTGGCGTCGTTGGTCAGAACATCACGTTGGACGGTTCCGGTTCGTTCCACCAGGATCCTGGCAAGACCATCGATTCGTGGGAGTGGGACCTGGACAATGATGGCCAATACGATGACGCGACCGGACCGATCGTGGTGGTTTCGTTTCCCTCGCTCGGTAGTTTCGTCGTCGGCCTGCGTGTAACTGACGATGCCACTCCGGAAGCTGCCGATGATGCGATGGCAACCGTCGCGATAACCACTCCGCCTGTCCCACCGACGGCCGATGCCGGTGGTCCGTATGCGTTGTGCCCGTTCGCAAAGCCCTGGTTCCTCGACGCGTCGGGGTCGAATAATCCCGACGAGGGCGTAAGCGAGCCTGGACTGCCGGGCGATACTATTCAGGAGTATGCCTGGGATCTGGATGGCGACGGACAGTTTGACGATGCTTTTGGTCCCGCCCCCGATGTGACCGCGTTCTTCGATGCAAAGGGGCCCGGGGGATATTTGGTCCAGCTACGCGTTACGGACAAGACGGCCACGTCGTTCCCGAGTAGCGGCATGGTAAATCTGACCGATACGGACTCCGCACAGGTCGTCGTGAAGTCAGGCTGCGTCTGCGTGAATGACTTGGTAGCCAGGGCCAAAGACGGCAAGGTACAGCTCGTATGGACCTACACAGGTGCTCCGAGCTACAACGTCTATCGAAGCACAGTATCGGGCGGTCCTTACCAGTTCCTCGCGAATACGACGTCGACGTATTCGACCTATCTGGACTCCGCCGTCATCAATAACACGACCTACTATTACGTCGTCAGGGAGGTGGCGCTCAACACCAACGAAATCTGTCAGTCGAATGAGGCGAGCGCAACGCCAACGGCAAGGGTCCGATAGTTATCGTTTCCGGGGGCTGGTAAGACCCGCACAGAATCTTGGCGCCGAGCACTTGTCGCGACTGCGTCGTTAGATCGGATCGAGGAGAACCTCCGTGCGGCCAGCAACTGGCTGGCCGCCATTCGTCGTCGTGGCCTCGCGGGAAGCGTTGTT
>JBGSHS010000323.1:0-18187 GCA_041752115.1 Pirellulaceae bacterium
TGCCGATGCCCCTGTTCGTTCTGGAGGTGGGCACGGCTCTCCATCCACTCGGTGACTTCTGCCTCGATGGCCGTGGCCAACATCCGCTGGGCTCCCTGTCGCAAGATTTCCGTCAGCACATCTTTCGAACCGGAGGATGGACACGAAACGCTGCTTGTGGTACCTTCCTGCATGGTGGCGTACTCCTTGGGTTGGGGTTTTTCGACGAACACATTGACCCAAAGTACGCCGCCTTTTTCAAGTCCTCATCCACAACATTCGGTTATATCTCGCGGACAAGAACAGCTTGCAAACGTCAGGGGCATCTTGGCGAGGATGAGCGACGGAGAGAAGGCTTCAATCTTCAATTTCGTGAATTGGTCGCTGGTGAAGAGAGTCTATGGAGTCGTCGCGTCCGCAGATGCTGAGCCAAATGACAGATACGACCACAGCGAGTATCCGGGCATTTCACTACAGACCATTGGGGCACGGCTTCGAGGCAATCACTTCGCCTCGCCACAGAAGTTCTGGCGTGCATGTAAGGAACAGAACTGGATGAACAAACTGAGAGCCCTCACGGAGAGGTACTCACCGATCAGAGTTGGAGAAGTGACGTATGAGTTGCCTGTCCTTGAAGAGCCTGCGGACGATGCCGACGAACGGCATCGAAAGGAAATGGAGCGCATGATGCGCGAGTTCGAGGATTCGACGACACCAAGAAAGCGGTCAACGAAGCCTCGGAAGAGGCGTCGGCGGTAGCTGGGTATCCGGCGACAATCCACGGCGACCGGGATGAGCCTTCTAAACCGCCCGGGCACAGAATCGCGTTGCCCTGATCTGCTGTGGTCCGGCACACCGGACGCGCGTCGAAAAAATGGCCCACTACGGCGCCGCCTGGAACTTCCGCGGCAGGCAAACAATGGGATACTCGGGACGCGGGTTGTAGTACGACGGTCTACTGGCAGAGGACGCCAAACTGGAAAAAAGTCGCTTTCCGCAACCTGCTAATTTCACCGGACTTCCATCGCGGGACTCACTTGGGGTGTATCACGCGATTCTGAGACTCTCGGGCCAGTTCGAGACTTTTGGGGGTTGTTGGGCGGGGGGGTGAGTCCCGCGATTTCGTGGCCGCGAATCAAGCCCGCGCTCGCAAATCCCGCAATTCGTGCAAGAAACGACCAAGGCCCGCCAGTGGTTGCTGACGGGCCCTGTTTCGTTCGAGACGGGTTGTGCAGCCCGATCAAATGGAGGCGGCCACGAAGACTCGCAACGGGTATCGAATTGGGCGCGTTCAACATGGTGGAACGATGGCCCGCGACACCAGGCGGACCTACTTCGTGGACGCTGCCGATGGCTGCCGCACGAAACGCGATTTGGACGGCAGGGGACTGTCGCCGGAAACTTGCTCGAACACAAGCGTGTTGCGGTCCACGATCGTGGCCTTCCACTGGCTGACCTGCTCAGTTCCATCCGGCCCGGTCACGGTGTTGCGGTGTGTATAGGTCACGTTTTCGTACCTGCCCGCGGTGAGGACTTCCTTGGGAATATTGACCTCCATCGTGACCATCGTACCGTCGCCGATGAACTGCAGCACGCGCCATGATTTCGTACCCGGGTCGTAACCATGGATTCCGTAACTGACGGCCGCCTCCTCCTCCCCAGTGCCAATGCTCACCGCGGAGCGTTGCCGCGGGTCCATGCGGAACTCCACCGTGGCCACCGTCTTGGCAGACCCATCCGGCTGGACGGTCTCTATCCGCCAGGTGCCAGGAAAGTACGACCGGACATATTTGAGATAATCGTCAGCAGTAGCAGCCTTGTCCTGGCCCCGTGCAACGCCGCAGCAGGAAACGGAAGCCACCAACAAACAAAGGCTGGCAAGCAAGCGTCGACTCAACATGGTCTTTCTCCTTAGTCTGCAGATGTTTCAATCGAACCGTCACAGTCCCCGAGACACGCGATACCTGCGATCCCGCCACGCACGTGTCGGCGGCCAAACGACCGCCATTGTCAACGCCAGAAACTCAGACTTCAATCCCTGCTTCGTTATTGCGAGGATCGGGCCCTCATGATGGTGGCACTCCGGTTCGAGCTTCCTCCTTGGGCGGATGGCCCGCACGAGACCTTGGACGGCAAGACGCCGAACGAGGTGCACTAAGCGCGCCCGGCCGCCAACGAAGGACCGCGTTTCGAGCCACGCGGAAAATGGCCACGTGGATCACCCTGCGCGGCGCCATCTGTGGGCCTTGAAGGTGCTCCTGGCGATCCGATCATTTTCGAAATCGACTGCCTCGACGGCCGTCGTCATCTGCCGCTGATCCGCGTTCGCCGCGCCGCGTGATCGCAATGGTCGGCGAGCACTTGCGCTACGGGTCTGCGCATCGCCACGTCGATCAACGAGCCCTTGCGCTACCAGTGTGCGATTCACCACGTCGATCGCCCGTTTCCGAACCCATTTCTTCGACGATCACGCCTCTTAATCGGGCTGCATGGGCATCCGATGGACGATGATCGTGCGAGCATTAACTCGGCGGACGACTCGACGTCTCCAGAAGAGTCACCGGCCCAAGAAGGCCAGACTGCTGCAGCGGTGCATCCTTGGGATAATACCGCCATGACGAGAAGGTGAGGCGGTGCGGGGACGGCCGTGAGGTTCCGTCGGTCAGCCACTCAGGCAAGTCCTTTAAGCCCCGTCCGGGGATGTCGACCCCATAGCCTCCCTTTCTGTCCAGGGGATTCCAGAAAACCAGTTCTACATCTTCGGGTTCCTGCTCATCGCCGATCAGGCAGTTGACCCAGGTGTTCACAACAGTGACTTCCAGGCGGTTTCCAACCGGCACGACAACCTCAGCGACCGGAACTCTCCAGGGAGCACACCATACTACGCCGAGATCGTGATCGTTCAATCGTATGCGGGCGAGGTTTCTGACGGTGCCGAGGTCGAGATACAGGTCTGCTCCTTCGCGCGTTTCTGCCGGCATGTCAAATTGCTTGCGGTAAGTCGCTACACCGGAGTAATGCCGAACGCCAGGCTCGGCCCGTTGGGTCCAGTCGGCCAGTGCGTCGAAGGTCACATGCTCTGGGCCACCCCATTTCGGGTCGAAACTCACTTCCCATGGTCCGGCGAATTGGAGCACCTGCCGGACGGTTGGAAAATTCCGTTCGGGGACCGATGCCACAGTGCCGGCAGGCTTGCGAAAGATCACGAAGAGACTCTGTCGTGGCTCCAGCCGGAGCGGAACTATCGTGCGTTCACCTTCGTCGCGGAAATCTGATAGAAATCGCATATCGCCATTGACCGGGTTCCACAACTCCGGCTCTTTGCCAGCCACACGGAAATTTGCGGCTATTTCAACAGCCTGATCCTCTTGGTTGGAGATGAAGTAGATGTCCACCTGATCTGCGCGGCGATGGGAGAATAAGACTCGTGGCGCAGTGATCTCTTGCTCGGAACTAAAGAGAGGGATGTTAAGACGTCGACAGGTGAAATCAGGGCCGCCGGTAAGCTGATTAAGCACCGAAACCAGTGCCTGACTGGCAAAGATCCTCCCTTTGACCAACGTACGGCTTTCCTCGACAGGCTGACCCGATTTGCCCCACAGTTCGTCAATCAGGTCCGCGACTTCCAGATCGCAGGCAGGATAGGCCTCGAGGCTCGCCGAACGGGCGGGTGGACGAGTCCCGATAAGCGTTGCGCCCTCGATGACCAGATCGCGGATGCTCCGCAGCGCTGCCGGACGCAGCGGTTGGCCCGGCGCCAGCGATATCGCGGCGTAACTCGTTCCGTGAGGCAGCACGATTCGCCCCTCGCGCACCGTCAGCCGTTCCAGCAGCGTTTCGTCATTCAAGACCGTTTGCCGGTACGACCCCGCGTCCAACACTGGAGCGGGTATGTGCTCGGCTCTCGGCGGATAGGTCAATACGTCAGCGACGGGCTCACCCTGCCGCAGCAGGAAATGACATCGCGCCAGGTAGCGATGCCAATCAGCCGAATACGGCCACCACGTCGAGTGTCGATTCATCTGGGTTCCCCAGAAACCCATGGTCAGTCCCGGTTGGAACCGATCATCAAAGGGGTTGTGCGTGAAACCGTGCATGACGAAGTGGTTGATCCCGCGACAATACGCCGCGTCGCCGAAGAGCTTCATACGCCAAGGGTCGTTGCGCCAGGCGCTTTCGTAGGATTCGGCCGTGAATGCCTCGGCCCATACGACTTTGTGGCCATATAGTGCCGCGATGTCGGGCGCCGGGCCGATGAGCTGCGGACCGCCCATCCAGAACTCGCTACCCGGTACGTCCGCACGTGCGCCGGCGGTGCGCCAATCATGGTTCATCAAAAAGTACGGTTCGATCATCCACTGCAGTTGGTTTTCCTTGGCGAGCTGCTGCAACGTGCCGTAAAAACGCTCGATCCACAATTCGCTGATCGTTCGAAGCATATCGGCCCGGAAACGCGCACACAGGTCGGCGTTGCCAAGGACCAAAGTTGTATCCAGCCAGGCAGGGAGCCACGGCGTGCAGTCATAGCCACGGCGTTGGCGGAATTCATCCGGGAAATCCGCGCAGAAATCCTGACGCCCGCCCTCATAGCTGTCCGTTTCGAAACGCTGCACCGATTTATATCCCTTCGCCCGTGCCTCGCGGACGATGCGCGCCGTCATCCCCTCGAACACGAGGCGCACCGCCTCCGGATCCATCCGGTCGCATTCGAGCCCCATCGCTTCGGGCGGGGCAGGATGATTCGGCCCGTTTTCCGACGCCACCCCCAGCCGCAGCACCGTCCACTCGCCCGGCGGAACGGCCCAAACCAGGCGGCCATCGGGATCCATTTGTTGCGTCACATCCAAGACCCGTTCCAAAGACACCGCTTCTCCCGGGTGTATCGCGGGCAAGGCCAGCACTGCGACGTCGCGGTAAAAGTCCTCACCAGGATTCGGTACGCTCTCCCATGCTTGAGCATCGGGACTTCCGGGCAGTGTCCGCTCTCCATCCATTGGCTTTCGGATGGAGGATGCACGAGGTAACACTTGATCCAAGCGACCTGGACCACCCACCGGCGTGCGCGAGACAACCAGAACCTTCAACCCCTTGTCCGGTTTGATCCACGGTCCGCCGCAGTGGCTCCATCCCGGACAGATCAGCAGCGACATGCGCATTCCCAGACGATCGGTTTCTCCGGCCGCGTGGTTCATCATCGCGAACCACTCGTCGCTCAGACACTTCACTTTGCCAGGGTAATCGCGGTACCGCCACTGCACCACGCCGGCCAGTTGGTCGGGCATCTGCATGATCAGCACGCCGCCCACGCCCTCGCGGGCCATGGCCTCAAGGTCCTTGGTGATTCCCTCCTTGCTGATCAGCCCTCCCATCCAGTCCCAGAAGACTTCAGGCCGGCAATCGGGCGGGGGTTTGCGAAAACCTTGTTCCAAAATGTCTTCCGACCGGCTGATCGCAGGCGAGCACAACACGGTGCTCAAGAAGAACACGATGGCGACAATTCGACATCGCAAACAATTTCGAAATGCGGGCATGGATTCTGACATTCGTGGTGCCCTCACCGTATTCGATAGATTCCAACGCGTGAACAAGGTCCGCCAGTTGATCGACACGTAGCCGCGACCAAGTGCAACTGATTCCCCGGGGGTAATCGTGCCCGACTGCGCCACTGGAGAACGTTCAACCATGATACGTTGCCACCATCGCTCATGCCACCATTACCGAACGGGGTTCAACCTTCCGTGTTGAGATGCCACAAGCGTTGTGCAATACTTACGCAATGGCGCGGGCCATCTTCGACCGTCCGCGACGGAGACTCCCTATGCATCCGTCCTAACAAACAATGGGTATGCGCCCAAATCGCTCTGTCTGGTCGACGACTTTTAGTGTGAAGAAGACGTTTTCGCCATCGATTTCGTTGAGAGCGACGTGTCGGGGAGGTTTCAGGTCACTCACTATGCCGCAACTGAAGCGTTCGATGACGGAGGAGCCCGCACACATGGCCTCGAGGAAAACGGCCGCGTGATCCGGCAGCCCCGTATTTTTCAGCTCGATCCTGGAACTGAATGTTCGCGGGGTGCCGTCGAAGACGTCGATATGAACGTTGTTTCGCGGAATTCGACGACGACCGGTGAAGTTGACTCGCTTAATCATGTCGTGCTTCTTCGCTATTGGAAACGTCATCGACCCGTTCGTAGAGGTCCCGACTCCGGTCAAATCCGTCGACTGAGAAGTGAAAATCCGTGTCGATACGGTGCAGCAGGACGATATTCTTCTGCTGCGATCGTACCTGAAGCCCTTGCCCTTGGGGCAAATTGTGCCATCGCGGTCAGCGATCTCAAAATCCAATCGGCTCCAGCTGCGCAACGGATCCCCACGCGGAAGATCGTATGCCACCGACACACGCAAGGCTGGGTCCTCAGGAATTGGGACAGACGTGTTACAGCCGATCGTGAAGCCTCCTACACGCGGTGCGATGTAAAACCACTTGGGGACCGCTACCACACCTTCCATCTTGGACGGAGCGACCGCGGCGGCGCCCCGACCACGAAGCACATCATTCGCCCATGCCAAACCTGCCTTCAGCGCGGGAAGCCCATGCCTGCAGAGCGCGCCCGCTGGGTTGTCATCCAAACCGATTAAGACTCCGTTCCCCACTTGAAGACGCGTTTCCTTCGTCAGGCAAGTGGCTGCCGAAACCGTGCTCACCGGTTCCGTCGACATTTCACCGGCAGCGGACGACGCTGGAAGTGTCCTGCGCCGTTAAAGCAGTCGGCAATCAGAACGGATTCATGGCCGACGAACTTAAGCGACTCAACGGCGAGTTGAATGCACTCGATCGGTCCATCGGCCAACTCGAGAGGGAGCGAGCGTCGACCGATGTGGTTGAATTCGCCGACGTCACCGACGCCTTGCAGAGCATCGATCCCGTCTGGGAAGTCCTGCATCCAGACGAACAGCGACGCGTACTGGAACTGCTGGTGGAGAAGATCACGGTACTAAGGAACGTGTGGAGGTTCGGTTCCGGACCAACGGCATCGAGCAGGTCGCCGGTGAACTGGGCCCGATTGGAGCGCGAAGCTATGATTGATCACGTTGGGAAGAGCCAACAGGAAAACCACCCGGGCCTGACCGTATCGCGCGACGGCGACGCGATCGTCGTGCGAATCCCTGTCCGTTTCCACCGTCGCAATGGCCGCCAGGCGTGCAGCTCCGATGCGCGTAACGGTTGGTCAATTCGTCGGCGGCACAAGAACGGAGGGGGGAAGGTTGTATGTCGAACGCAAAGAGTTTATAACACCTCACGGCCGACGGGTCATCGGGATCGTGTCTTTCGAAATGGCTCTTTGGCACTGGTTTCACCAAACGCTGGCAAGCGGGAAGTCACGACGACCTTGTGCTGAAGAACGAACGTTAATGGCAAATCAGCTTTATAGACTGGTTCGACGTCCACGTTGACCAAGGCAGAGCATTAGCAAGATCCGTGATTGATTGAATGGGTAAGACGCAACGGTGGCAGACTGGCTGGTCCGAACTGCCAATGCCGTAGACGTCTACAGCATGCACTCTACGTTAACGCCCTTCCAAGTAGAACGGGATTATTCCTGTTTTCAGGAAGTAGTTGTCAGCCATCTCGACGGCGGCACAAGCAGGTGGTCGCCTGTCGCTGACTTGACAATCGCACGTTGTGCATTCATACGCGATCCTGATCGCCCCTATGGAGGTGTGAATGATGCCGAAGAGCTGCTTAACGATTTTTCTTACCGCGTTGATTCTTGCAGTCCCAAAGTCTTCTTTGCCGGAGGAACCACCGGAAAAGCCTCTCGACATCGTTATCAAGTCATACAGACAGGTGATAGAGGCGAAGCCCACTACCGTTGACGAGTGGCGAGCATGCATTGCCGACGGTGCTGATGAACTGAGTAAGGTCGACAACGACGTCAACGTCGAGCCGGTGGATGCTGGTGGAGTGGATGCTGAGTGGGTCGTCCCCCCACATGCGAAGAGCAATCGCGTCCTCATGTACCTGCATGGCGGCGGGTACATCATGTGCTCCGCACGTTTCCATCGTGGCCTCGTCGCCCGCCTTGCTCGCGCTGCGGGTGTCAGAGCATTGAATGTCGATTACCGACTTGCACCGGAGGATCCATTCCCCGCTGCTGTGGATGATGCCACGTCAGCTTATCATTGGCTCATTGTGAATGGCTTGAAACCCGATCAGATCGTGGTGGCGGGCGATTCCGCTGGCGGAGGATTGACGCTGGCGACCCTTGTGAAGTTGCGCGACGCCGGTGTCCCCTTACCATCGGCGGCAGTTTGTATCTCACCGTGGGTGGACCTTGCAATGACGGGCGACACAATGAGCACGAAATCGGACGCGGACCCTTACATGCAGAGAGAATTGCTTCAATTCATGGCTCGGAACTACCTGGGGGATGAGAACCCGCGTAACCCGCTTGCTTCTCCATTGTACGCGGATTTGCGTGGATTACCGCCGTTGCTTATCCACGTTGGGACAGCTGAGACGCTGCTCAGTGACGCCACTCGTATAACTGAGCGAGCTGGTGTGGCCGACGTCAACGTGACGCTGGAGATTTGGAAGGATATGGTTCACGGCTGGCACATCTTCGCTCCTATCTTGCCGGAGGGACAACAAGCTATCGATCGAATCGGCACATTTATCAAGGAGCACATCCAATGAGCAATGTGTATCGGTAATCTGTTGCTGGGATCAACCTGCGCCGGGTATCCACTGACCATAAGTGCAGCAAAGAAGAAGTGCTGCGTACAATTCGCTACCTCTGCTGCAAAGGATACAACCTCACCGCCAACCACAACATTCAACGGGACCGACGCCTGTACGAAGCAGCCCGGCAACATTTTGGCACCTGGCGGCGTGCGCTGTGTGCGGCGGGAATCAATATGCAGTACGTGAATCTTCCCACCCACCCTCGGCGTTTCACCCAGTCCAAGATCATTGAAGCAATCCGGCAGCGGCAACAGGCCGGCCTTTCGCTCTCCTGGACAACGGTCTGCATGGAGAACCGAGCCCTCGCCAACGCGGCCAAGAACAGTTTTCGCAGCTGGCGTCTGGCCCTGGTAGCAGCCGGTCTGAGGTCCGAAGTGAATCCTCCGGTTCCTGAACCACAACGGCCGCCGATGATGGAGTGAGGCCGTCTCAGGTTCGTGTCAACAATACACCGGTGTGATGGAAGGGCTCCAGGGGCAACTACTTCTTCGTCCGGACACCACTGCTCGTCTTACGGGACGTCGTATTGGCCGTTGCAGTAGTCCTGCCGCTGCTGTCTCGTAACGTGGTGCGCGACCCGGATTGGGTAGCAGAACCGGTGCTCCGGCCCGATGAGCCACGAAACTGCATATGCTTGTTGGTGCCCGATGAACTGCCCGTCGCTCGACCACTGCTGTCGCGGTACGTGGTACGACTGCCGCTGATGGTCGCACTTCCGGTGGTCCGTCCGACACTGTCTCGAAACGTGACGTTGTTGCCACTTCTTGTGGCAGAGCCAATGGTCCGACCACTGCTGTCACGCAATGTCGTGCGGGTTCCATTGGTGGTGGCCGATCCGGTGGTTCGCCCAGCCGTATCACGCACAGTAGTCCGATCGCCGTAACTTGAGCGTGTTCCCACCAGGCGCGAGGCGTTGTCCGCGCCGGGAACCGGCTGCTTCTTCTTATCCGCGTCTTGCGCTAACGCGGTCATGCTGAACAGCAACGCGACGCCAAGCACGGCTAACGAGAATCGTCGATTCATGGCATGCACTCTCCTGCGAGATAGAAGTGACGTCCGACGGCCACTATGCCCATCCCAATCGACACCACATGAGGGGGTCGCTACCGAATCCGAGACCAAAGACGATGGTCTAAAGCATCTTCTTGCGCTCTTCATCCGTGAACTCGTTCCGTACAGTCTCGCCTTTGCTGCGTTGAGCTCGCATACGCGCGACCTTTCCTCCGGTCATCATGTAGGCTGCCTGGACCTTGTCGGGTGAGTAGTTGGCTGCCCCGGCGGCGGCAATTCCGAGGGCGCCGGCCTCAGCAAATGCATCCTGATTCGCTCCCAGGAATGTGAAGTGCCAGCTGTACTGATCCTGCTGGCGAGTGATCAGTTGCCTGATCTGGTCCTTCGAAAATTCCTTACTGGAGTTCTCCAGGCCGTCGGTCATCACGACGAAGACCACCAGACCGGGACGATCCTCTTCTTTCATTTGCGCCAGACGCTCGCCCGTTTCGTTGATTGCCCGGCCTACCGCGTCCAGCAGGGCCGTCATTCCGCGTGGAACAAGCTGGCAGGGAGGTGCCTGCTGAACGGGAACCCCGCGGTGCAGAAACTCATATTCGGTGTCGAACTGCACGAGCGTCAGTAGTGCCTCACCAGGTTGTTTCGCCTGTTCAGCGATGAACGCGTTGACGCCCCCCTCAGCGTCGGTTCGAATGGACTCCATCGATCCACTGCGGTCAACTACCAATGTGATGTCGGTCAAATCGGCTCTCATCGAACACCTCTCATTCATCTTGCAGATACCGCAACAATGTTCTGGTTACATCCGCCGTCTGCCATCTTCGTGCCCCGGGACCACACAGTATCCCAGGCATTGATCTACGCTTCCATCCACCCTTCAAACTCCGATCCAAGGGCGTCGATCAGCTGATTGCCTGACATCGACGATACGTCGTAGTTCATGGAAAGCTGCTGTATTCGAGCGGCCAATGCCGCCAGAGCTTTGGCCGTGTCGCGCAGCTCCGATGCCGGTCCCGGTACGGCCAGCAGTCGCAGGTGGTGCTTGCGGGAACGGTCTGGATAGACGACCGTCCACGTGTCGTCGACGGCTCTATGAATCAGCAGCAGCAGTGTGGCGAACCGGGGCTCAAGCCGGGCACACAATCGCTCGACCTGATTCTGGGTCATAGTCGCCGGAGATTCGGCCCGCACCACGCCAATGCTGTCGTGGGAGGCAAACAGTTCGAGTGACGAAATCGCGCCGTTCAGGTCGCGGTGAAGGTCTACCAGCGACAGTGGAAGTCGCTGCCGATCGTAGGAGAGGATGCTCCAGAAGATCTCCTTGAAGGACTCTTCGCCATTGAAAGATTCCAGGACATCCGCAATTTCCCAGACGAGTTCGTCACACATGCCCTTTGTTTGTCAAACCTGAGCGCACGGGTCTTGACGAGGACTTCGTCGGTGTGTCGGACCGACGCGGCTTGGAATCACCCGGTTGCGAGCTCATGTCACGCCCTCCTTATGCACGTCGGGACCGGCAGGTCGGGACTGAGATGGCCAAGAGCGATGGTGTCGCCAAAGTGATTCTCCAGCTACAGAGGTCTCTGACACCGCCAGCAGGAAGGCCAGGCAGCTTCGTGCGGTCGGTTGGTCCACCCGCTGCGGCAAGTGAGTTGGCCAAACTGCCCGAGGATTCCCCGCCAAAAAGAGACCGCTGCAGAACGTCCGAGGTGTGGCAGCGGCTACTGAGAGCGCACCTTCGAAACAGGGTTAAGTGTTGTAGTAAACAGGGTCATTCCGACTTGGCGCGAGTAGCCGCTTGTCCACCACCGTCGTGTTAGCCCTTGTTATTTAGCGGGTGTCAGGTCGTCAAGGGTCTCTTCTTTGGGAAGATCGATCTGCACGACCCTATCCGCGCGAAAATCGACTCTGGTCAAGTCGATCATCTTGATCCTCCTGCTATGGTAATTGTGCGCGTAGTATTTGAGCCCCTTGAGATCGGCCGCGACTGTCGCCTGCGTGATGTCAGCTTCGGGCTTTCCCTCGTGCATGCCAACCGCTGCACCTCGTGGGATGTCAAATTGATTGAGAATGTGAAAAGCCTCCAAGACCGCATCCTTACCGCTCTTCACCGGAAAGAGTGATTGAGTATAAACGGCGGCACGGACGAACCGTGAAGGGGGTGTAAAATCGCCAGGCATCCCGGCAAGCCCCGATCCCTGTCCGAGCTGCCGAAACTCAATCTTGTCCAGCTTCACAGGCGGGACGTTGAGTGGGTTGAGGTGGACGAAGTTTCGGAGATTGGTCATGTGCCAGTCAAAGGTGGGAGCGTTGGACATGATTCCGAGCGGATTCTCATAGACCACTAGCCGGCCGTCGATGGGTTCAATTACAATCGACGCACCTGAACGATCGGTGACGATCCAATGAAAAGGGGGGACGATTCCGCCCCACTCTTTCAGCTTGGCCCCGGAAACTTTGATCACGCCCGCCGCTTTGCGGACCTCATCAACGGTTGCGAACTGGGTGAGGAGATAGTTCACGAAGTTGACGGGATCGACAACATTGCCGTCGTCCGCGCCCGTAACGCTGGGGTAATCGGCGTAATCGGGGAAATAGAATGCGCCAACCGAGAGTCCCGCTTCATTCAGCCCGTCGAGTGCAGCGGGTGCGCCGTGGGCGTTCACGCCCACCACGCCATACTTGGAATTCCAAGTCTTCGGCTTCGCGCCATCCACAGCACCGCCGTTCATCGTGACGCCTTTTGGAATGATGATGAACCGGGCGTCGAGAGGCGCCCCGAACTCACCAGTCCGCCCGAAAATCACGCTTCCATCTTCAGCGATAATACGGATACCGGTGCAGGCGTCGGCAGGCTTGGTGAGCGCGAGCGCTACTACGATACCGGCAAACAGGATTGCGAATCTACTAGTTTTCATTGGTTCTTCTTGAGTATGAGGTGGGTGGTTTGTTGCCAGGCGCATAATGTTATTCTCGGGCTAACGGCGGTGGTAACCGGGCCACCGCCAAGAAACTCTGATTCCAGAACCCGCGTCATCGGCAGCTCCGGTTTACCGCTTGGTTATGTGCGTTCCCTTTTCACGAGATGAGTCACCAATATGCAGGATCGTTGAATGCACTAACACAAGTGCAGACCCGTGCCAGTGTTTCAATGGGCTTTCCACTGAGGGATTGACCAAGCCAGCCTTCTGGTTGTGAAAGCTGGAAGGGAGCCCTAATTTTTGTTTGGAGACATTTGTTGAAAACCGATCTTCCGATAATGGGTTGGATCTCCATACGTAAGCACGAAATCTACCCCTCGATCCTTTAGGGCACTCAATCCGTGGCCGATCAAAGCCTGCCCAATGCCCTCACGCTGTCGGTCACTACGTACGGCAACGGGAGCAAGGATAAATGCATGGCGGTTGTTGTCGAATTCGAGCCGCGTGAAAAAGATTGACGCAACCACGCAATCAGCATCGACGGCAACGTAGTTGAATAAGTCACGATCGTCCGTAGTTTCAAAAAGGTCTGCTGCGAGTTTGCCAATCAACGCACCTTCGGTTGCGCCTTCGAAGGTGGCGAACACGGACGCGAACAGATGCACGATGGCGTTTGCGTCTTCCGCGTTGTGGTGTCTGAGATTCACGCGATGGCCTTCTCGCACATAACTTGTTATTGGACAGAAACTTCTTCAGTAAGCCTTGCATATTGAAGAGAACCTTCAGTATGCAGGTTGACAGCTCGCCTGCGGATATGCATACAAACGTACATAACGCCATAGTTCGGCACATGAAGGGTCATCATGGCCTTATTTCATCACTTGCAGCAAATTCCGCCAACGACCGAACTGTCCCCCCAAACCGCCCCGGTTGCTCGACCGGTTGCGGTTCAACCTAAGGGAAGGTAACCCGAAATGCCTCGGAGGTCGAGGTGCAAGCTCGGCGGGCCGCGGGCACCACGACTCGCGGCGCAGCCAACGCGGGACCGAGTGACTTGGGCTCGCGAGTACTCCGCGTTCGCACCGAAGTTGGCCGCGAGGACAAACGAGCGTCACCCTCGTCGGCTAAGTGTCGCTGACGGATGTTCCCCAAACATCATGAGGTATCGCCCGGCAAATCTTCCAAGATCAAAGAAGCCGAACTTCATAGCGACCGCCGCGACCGTCGTGCGATCCGGCACACTCTTCATTAGCGTCCTACGAGCGAGGTGGAGTCGGTGGGCAACCAAGAAGCCTTGCGGAGTTATGCCAAGCTGCTCCCGAAATGCCGTGAGAAGTGTTCGCTGACTGACTCCGATTGCCCTGGCCAACTCCGGCACCGACATCGCCCAGGCACCCGTGTCATTGATCAATTCGAGGACTTTAGAAATCAGTGACTTGTGATTGACGTCCACCCTGCGTTCCGTAGGACGTCGTGACTCGGCACTCTTGTCGAGCATTTGTCGGATAGCCGAGATGAGGTTCTCATGGATGGCGGCCGTTTCGCACGCCGATGACATGGCAGAACTGCTGCTCGCCGCCACGCTGAACGCAGCAGCCAAGGCCGATCGTATCCGGCTATGAAGTTGACCACCGACAGTAATCACGCCTGCCGAACGTAGCTCCCCAGGTATGTAATCGGGTAGAGCGAGGGAGACACTTGGCGCGTAGACAGTATACCATTCAACTCGGCCCTGACCAGAAAAACGGAATTCGCCTCCTGGTGGCAAAACGGCGATCGACTCATCGATCAGGAGCTTTCCATTCAGTGGAATAGGGTCGCCAGATCGCTGAACAAAGAAAGCCCAGCCCTCGGGCTTGACCGCACCTCGCGTTAGTAAGCCGCTACCCTCGATTCCATGCTGTAGTCGCAGCGCACCCAATTCCCGTTGTTGGATCGACCAGCACCTTTCGTAAGGGTAGAGCAACCGGACATCCAGATTTGCATCCTGGATGGCCTCGGCATAGGCTTCGAAGTCGGTGAAGGTGGCAGTCATGGTTCGCACAGGCTTGCCCGAGAGACAGCTTGGAACGGGCCAAGTTCAACCTGCCCGACGCCGCCATTTTATCGGACTTTCTTGTTTTTGCGAATATTACGTAGACGGGCAGCCGCGACCTGAAAAAATGAACGGTTTTGGCCGTCCACGGCACCTGTCCAGGCCGTGCAGTCTTGCCAGGTACGACTCACCCCAATAGGAAACGCAAATGAGGACTTACACGATCTCGAACTTTCTCTTGCTAATGTCCGTGTTTGCCGGTTTTTTGGCATTAGTCCCGCAGGCAGAGGCCCAGTCCGGTAATAAGCCCAACATCCTGGTCATTTGGGGTGACGACATCGGCACCGAGAACATCAGTTACCACAACCGTGGCATGATGGGTTACCAGACGCCCAATATCGACCGCATTGCTCGCGAAGGTGTTTTCTTCACCGATTATTACGGTCAACAGAGCTGCACTGCTGGCCGAGCCGCCTTCATCAGTGGCTCCGTGCCGGTCCGTACCGGCATGACCAAGGTCGGCATCCCTGGCGCGCCAGAAGGTTGGCAGAAAACCGATGTCACGATGGCAACCGTTTTGAAGAGTCTCGGCTACGCCACTGGCCAATTCGGCAAGAACCACCAGGGCGACCGCAACGAGCACCTTCCCACGATGCACGGTTTTGATGAGTTCCTGGGTAATCTGTACCACCTCAACGCCGAGGAAGAACCGGAAAACGAAGATTACCCGGGCGACATGGTGTTGCCTGGAGGAAAGACATTCAAAGACGTTTTTGGCCCTCGCGGTGTGCTGCGCTGTAAAGCCGACGGCAACGGTGGCCAGACAATTGAAGACACAGGACCGTTGACCAAGCAACGGATGGAAACCATCGATGAGGAAACCTTGGCCGCCGCCAAGGAGTTCATCACTCGCCAGACCAAGTCCGGAAAGCCGTTCTTCTGCTGGTGGAATGGCACCCGCATGCACTTTCGAACTCACGTCAAGAAAGAAAATCGTCACAAAGGCAACGACGAATACACCGACGGAATGATCGAGCACGATATGCACGTCGGCGAGCTTCTCAAGCTGCTGGATGATCTCGGAATCGCAGATAACACCATCGTCCAGTACTCGACCGACAACGGTCCGCACTACAACACGTGGCCCGATGCCGGAACGACTCCCTTTCGCAGCGAAAAGAATTCGAATTGGGAAGGCGCCTACCGCGTTCCTTGCTTCGTCAGGTGGCCCGGCAAATTCCCGGCTGGCGAAGTACGCAACGGCATCGTCTCGCACGAAGACTGGCTGCCAACGTTCGCAGCCGCAGCAGGTAATCCCAACATCGTGGAGCAGTTGAAAAAGGGTGTCGAGCTCAATGGCCGGAGTTACAAGAACTACTTGGACGGAGCAAACCAGCTCGACTACGTCAGCGGCAAGACCGACGTGTCACCGCGTAAGAGCTTCATGTACGTGAATGATGACGGGCAGATCGTCGCCATGCGTTACGAAGATTGGAAAGCGGTCTTTCTCGAAAACCGCGGCCAGGCATTCGAAGTGTGGCGGGAGCCCTTTACCGAGCTACGCGTGCCGCTGTTGTTCAATCTTCGCCGCGATCCGTACGAAAAGGCTCAGCACAATTCGAATACTTACAACGATTGGTTCCTCGATCGCGTTTACATCCTCGCACCCATGCAACGAGTTGCTGGACAGTTCCTCATGACAATGAAGGATTATCCGCCCAGCCAGACGCCAGGATCCTTCAACCTGGAAGGCATCCAGAAAAAGATCGAAGCCACCATGGGTGGGCGATAACGACTGAATCCACTTTCGCCGCCGCTCGCGAGGGCGGCGGCCTTGCCTACTCCATCCTCATCATTAAGAGAGCAGCCATGAAACTCATCACCTTATTCTGCGTTGCCGCTCTCGGGGCGTTCTCGTGCCAATCAAACATTCTCGCTCAGGAGGTTTCCACACCGATCAAGTCCGCCAGTACTCCGCAGGTCCTGCCCCGTCCCGACTCCCACTTTGATGGCAATGTTGGCCGCACGTATTTGGAGTCCGATACGCCGCAGTTCCCACAACCGGTGCGAGCACCTCAAGGCGCGCCTAACGTCGTGTTGATCCTGCTCGACGATGCCGGCTACGGGCAATTCAGCACTTTCGGCGGTGGCACTCCGTCTCCGACAATGGACAGGCTGGCTGCGGAAGGGATTCGCTTCAATCGTTTTCACACCACCTCGCTCTGCAGTCCAACCCGGGCCGCACTCTTGACCGGCCGCAACCACCACTCTGTTTCCACCGGTGTGATCGGCGAGATCGCAACGGGCTACGATGGCTACACGTCAGTAATTCCTCGCAGCGCTGGCACTGTCGCCGAAGCACTTCGCCAGAATGGCTACATGACTGCGTGGTTCGGCAAGAACCACAACACACCTCCGTGGGAAAGCAGTGCGGCCGGGCCTTATGACCGTTGGCCAAACGGACTGGGGTTTGATTATCACTATGGCTTCAACACCGGCGACATGAATCACTGGAATCCACGTTTGTTCGAAAACCGCAACCCCGTTTTTGTACCCAACGATCCGGATTACCACTTGACGACTGATCTGACCAACAAGGCTATCTCTTGGGTGCAACAAGTCACTAGCATTTCTCCTGACCAGCCATTTTTCATGTATGTCGCACCGGGCGCAACGCACGCGCCGCACCATGTCTCCGAGGAGTGGATCGACAAGTTCAAAGGGAAGTTTGACATGGGGTGGGACGTGTATCGCGAGCAAACCCTGGAACGACAAATAAAACTCGGTGTCGTCCCGCCTGGTACTCAACTGACCAAGCGTTCAGAAGGATTGCCAGCTTGGGATACACTGAATGCGGACCAGAGACGGCTCTACGCCCGCATGATGGAAGTGTTCGCTGCCTTCGGCGCTCAGACCGATTACGAAATGGGGCGGATCATCGACGCAGTCAAGCAATTGCCTGGCGGAGACAACACTGTCTTCATCTACATCGCTGGCGACAACGGTGCGAGTGCCGAGGGAGGCCTCGAGGGATCGATCAACGAGAACCTCTTCTTCAATGGCTTTCCTGAAAAGTGGGAAGACAACCTTAAGGCGATTGATGAACTTGGCGGACCGAAGTATTTCAACCACTTCACCGCATCCTGGGCCCACGCGATGAACACGCCATTCCAGTGGCCCAAGCAAGTCGCCAGCCATTTCGGCGGCGTGCGCAATCCAATGATCGTCTCTTGGCCTGGCAACATCAAAGATCAGGGTGGTCTGCGTAGTCAGTTCCTACATGTTGTCGATATCGCCCCAACCATATATGAGATCACCGGCGTGTCACCGCCTACGGTACTAAATGGAGTACCACTGCTGCCGCCCGAATTCTTTGCCGGGTGTTGGCTCGTTTTGGTTGAACTAACGTGATGGGGGGGCAGGGTTCGATGCGCAAGAAAGAAGGACCGGCGGTGAACCGGTCCTTGTGGGGTGAAGGCGTGACGTGGTTGTCAG
>JBGSHS010000324.1:0-8134 GCA_041752115.1 Pirellulaceae bacterium
TCCGCCTGGGGCCGGTCCACCAAACGGTCCGCCAAACCCGCCCGGCGTACCTGTTCCAGGTCCTCCCATCGCACCCCCTGGCATGGGGCCAAAGTTTCCGAACCGTCCCCCACCTGCGCCGCCGTAGGCGCCCGGTGGCGGGGCTCCACCAGCTCCAGGACCGCCGGTTCCAGGGCCTCCCGGACCGGGAGCACCTGGAAAACCAAAAGGACCTGCTCCGAAGCCGGGCATGCCTGTGGCGGGGCGTCCGAAACCGGGTAGCGGATTGGCTCGAAAATACTCCGTGGCCATCCGCAGTCCCACGAGCAGCAGGAAGGCCACCAGCAGCGGCGCTCCGATTCGCCACCAGCGCCGCGTCAGATAGCGGCGAAGGCCATATTTGCTGAGCATCATGTTGGCAAAGAAGCCGGAAATCAGAAAGAACAGCGGCATGCGGAAGCTGTGAAGCCAGTTGTCGATGGGCGTTTTGGGACTGCCACCGAAACCGAAGCCCATACCGAATCCACCGGCCATGAAAGCGATCGGCAAATGGTAGAACACGCCCAGGAGCATGGCTGTTGCCCGTACCCCGTCCAACCCGAAATAGCGGCGCTGCAGCGTCGGCGCCGGCACGTTCAGGCACTCGTTTTGTGGGACCGATACGGTTGGCTCACAGGACATAACACTCATTGCTTCACTCCACAAAGCGTGATCCTCGCCACGTTCGCTCGCTCATGCCATCCCCATATGAACCGCGTCGGTACAGTTTTGTTTCGGTTGAACATGCACATCGCGGGAAATCGATAACAATGCCACGCTGCAAAGGTGACAGCATGTTTCGGCATGTTTTGGCGGGGAGAAGGAAAGGACGCATGTCATCTCCACTGCGCACCCACCAACGGGCTCAAGGTAACAACAGAAGCGGCAGTATCCGCCTGCATGCGAACGGTCGAGATGGCGGTAATCGCAAGAATCAGATAGCACTAGGTGGCGGTCACCTTCCAGCAGTTCTCTTTGGCCGATATGTCGGCCGCGCCACGCCGGAAGCAGACGAGGGTGGCGGCCCAGGGACGTCACGTGCACATCTCTTTCGCTCAAGGACTCCAGAAGATCATTGTACCTGATGATTCGATCGCGGCGCGATCTGATACGGGCCGCTAATGGGCAGTGGTCGTTTCGCATTGAATCGCCACGCTTCCCATAGCGCGATCCCGATGATGAGCAAGCCGATCAGGTTTTCGATTCCGGCCAGAAACGGCGCGGCGAGCGAGACGACAAAGGCGACAATCAAGAGCACGATTGTGGCCAGTACAAACCCGCCGATACTCACCGGGGCATCCAGCTCCTCAACAACCTCACCAGTTGCCGGCTCTCGCGGCTGATCTGCTTCGGCACCGGCTTCCGCCGCTGCAGGCTTCTCGAAATCCGTGCCGGCAACCTGCGCAGGCGGCTCCTTGGCCGCTTGAACAATAGCCTCCACCACGTCCGGCATATAGTTGGCCGCGATGCAACAATAGGTGATCACCACCGCCAAGATCTGATAGGCCAGCCCGCCCTGGTTTTCTGAGCCTTTGCGCACTGCCTTGCCGACCATGAAGCCGACGAGTATAGCGATCAGTCCTAGCTCAAAGTGTGCCGCGCGACGAATCGCAAACCAAATCGCTGCGCCGATCAACCCGGCTCCCAAACCAAAGACCGAAGCGATAAACAGGCGTCCTAACTTGCTGCCCTGAGGCGGAGCATTGATTTTTCCCGCGCAACGGGGGCAGGCAATCAAGTGCCCTATGGCAAAAAAGTCCGACGTGATCGGCTCACCACACGCCGCACAGCCCTGGATACCCCCTGCAGGTTGGTCAGTCGATTCGGCTGTGGTGAACTGTAGATCGGTCGGCCATTGTGGATCGGTCGGACGATCTGCCATCGTGACTCCAGTTCCGGTTTGGGATCGACATTCACGGTTATGACGGCCATACAGACGCCACAAGTATGACAAGTCCCTCACCGGGAGACAATCAGTTGGGATCGGGGGAATTTGGTCACGGGCGTGAAGCTGAGTTTTCGAGAATGAATGGGCAGATTCCGGGGTCTGGATGGGGAGTCCCGTCTTTAAATAGAATACGAACGATGGATTGCTGACGCGACACGATGCCGGCTCTAGGGACGAGAACCCAGTCATGCAGGACAACTGGAGCGACGCCCTGTTTCAAAGCGTATACGAGCGGATCTATGCTGTACTGACGCTGCGTCGCCGACGCGATGAATCGGCCGAGGCAATACGGGATCAGCTGAAATGGGAGTATGAGGCTGAGGGGATCAATTGGGTCGGGAAGGGTGAGGTCTGGCAGGTCACGCAGGAAGCAACGATTGCCGCTTACGAAGCATTTCTCGCAGCATGGGAGGAGGAATCCGAGAGCACGAAAAGTTCTTAGGTTAGCGGGACGAGTAACGTCGCCTTTCGCTCCGCGAAAGAATCGCTCCTTTCGCGGACCGTGAACGGTTACATTGACTATTGTCGCGTAGCTGAGTTGACGTTTGCTATTGCTCTTGAAGCCACCGTGGTCGAGCGGACTTGGCTGCCGGTCGGGTGACGCGGCGATCGTCCCGGATTAACTCATGTTGTCCGCCTCGGCCCCGACCGACTGATTCAGCCTGGCGAGATCGGGGCGGCCGGAGAGCCGCGCGGCGAGAACTCGGCTGATAAAAATCTGTCCCCCATAGCCGGAGGGTGCCACTCGATCGTGGATCTGCACTTCGACGCGCGAGCTGCTGGTTCCCGCCTGCTGGCCCTGTCTTCGCACCAGCGGGAGCAGTTGCTCAAGGGCATGGCGATGTGCGGCTTCAAAATCGCGAAAAGACGGAGCGTCGGGCAGCCCGTTGACGCGATAATGCCCCTGTTGAGTCGGTGCGATTTCCACCTGAGAGTGAATCAACACGCGGCCCGTAATCGCGCCGATGGCATTGGCCACATCCGCGTGCTCGGGAATCACGGCCTGAGTCTCGAGCAAACGCGCAGCTTCGGGCAAATAGAGATGGATCGGCGCGCCGATGCCAATGACCGGATACCGCAAGGACACGTGGACGTGGTAGTCGTCGTTTCCGCCGTCGAGCCAATTGCCGATCATCGTGGCAATCGACGATTTACCATCCCATGGCTCCGCCTCCGCACGTTCACCCAACTGTTTGCGTAGCAGTTCCATCGCCAACAGACGCACGATTCGTTCGTGGATAAGGCTGGTGAACTGTTCCAGCGACAGGCCCATCAGTCGGCAGTAGACGCGACAGACCTGCTGTGCGGCGTCGACATTCCAGAGTTGAACCTGACCGGCCGCATGAGCCACATCCGTAGGAGTCAATGCCGATGTGACGATGAGGTGGTGGCGTTGGAGCAGGTCGAGCGCAGCAAGAGGCCAGTATCCCAGCTCCAGCCGCTCGGTCAACTCGTCCAGGCTGCGCGGACCAGTTGCCAATTCGCTCAGAATCCGTCGCTCCAGACCGGACAAGCCAGGGGGTAACGCACCTCCGGTGGACGCGACAAACTCCATCCCACGCGTCGACGACGAGTAACGGTTCAAGTTCGACTCGATCCAGTGGAAAGCTTGCGCGTGATCGCTCCCGTGTCGAAACAACCAGGCCACCGGAGCGACTCGTAACGGTCCGATCTTCAGTTGTCCCTTGCGCTCCCGTACGATCCAGCTGTCTCCCCCGAGCCCCAGCGTCTGCAGGTCCAGAGCTTCCACGTGCGTACGCCAGGCTCCGACCTTGGCACCCTCGCGACAAGCACGGACATGGCCGTCGCGGATCGTCGCCGTGTCGGTCGTCGTGCCTCCCATGTCCACCACCATGGCGTCGTTGAGCTTCGCCAGGTAACTGGCACCCGCCACACTGGCAGCCGGCCCGGACATGATCGTGGAGATCGGCTGACGGTGAGCCCATACCAGACTCATCAATGTGCCGTCACTCTTGACGACCATGCGAGGAGCAGAGATTCCCCGCTTTCGCAGCACGACGTCGGCATCGCGGAGAAACGCGTCGAGATAAGGGATGATGCTGGCATTGAGTGCGGCGGTCACTGATCGCACTCGATAATTACATTTTTCCGACAGCTCGTGCGCACAGGATACTCGCAGGCCCGTCTCCTGCTCGATCATGGCTTTGACTTCCAACTCGTGCGCCGGGTTGACGTGGCTGGCGTACCCTGAGACCGCGAACGCGCCAACCTTCTCCTGTTCGAGCATTCGCCGGATCTCGCTCCTTACCTGCTGACGGTTCACCGGCAGGATCACCCGTCCATCGATCTCCAACTGGCCCTCCAGGATTCCGATGGGCCGATAGGAGATATCGGGAGCATCGAACAGGCCGTATGGCGGGAAGATCAGCAGGCCCACCTTCTGCCCCCTCCCCTCAACGATCGCGTTGGTGGCCAATGTCGTCGAGATGGAAACCAGATCGACCTGCGCCAGCAGCGTCGGCGTCAACTTGTCCAGCGCCTCACTGATACCAAGTGTGTAGTCCCATTTCGTGGTGAGCGCTTTGGCTTTCTCCACCACCTGGTCCTGCGGGAAATCGTAGAGGACGGCATCGGTGTACGTTCCACCAGCGTCGATCCCCAGTCCGAAGCGGACCGCCACGTCACGCTCAGTAACGTCAGCTGCTGCGTCGGATTCGAAAACCAGCGTATGATCCTGCCCCGACGACCGATCCGCTTCCCAGACCGGCACCGCGGCGAGCGTTCGGCTGATGGGATCGTGCGCGGTGACGTGATGCGGGGGCACGAGCAAGATGTCGTCGGTCGACTGGCGAGCGGTGACCAGCTTGAGCAACAGGTCGTGCGAGCCACGCAGCTCTTCGTACTTCCAGCCAAACTCCTCAGCCATTGCCTGCGCTAGTTCCGCGTATCGCTCGCGAGGCCCTGATACTCCCGTATCAATGTACGCGGCACGCTGATAGTTCTGTTGCCAGCTGGTGAGGAATGATCGAATCGCCTCCGCGTTCTCGTCTCCATACCGCTCGATGAGCTGCCGAAGCGTGAAGCAATCGGGACCGCACTGGATGGGAGCCTCGTCGTGCTGCGGCTGTGCTTTCTCCTCAATCCAACCGGCTGAGACGTAATAAGTCCCAGGGAATCGAGCGAACTGCTGCCGATAAACCTCGTCCGATCCCAGAAACAAAGCAATGCAATCGTTGACGCGCGGTATCGCCAGCGGTACGTTACGTGCATGCAAGCCGACGGTTCCGAGCCCGCAGACTCCATAGCCCACGACAATCCGCTCGCCACGAAAATGCGAGGATACGCGGTCAATTCGCTCCTGAAGACGCTCTCTGAGTTCACCGGGGCGAGTGTGCAGGCCGCCAGGGAGAAACTCCAGCGACACCCCAGTCCCCAGTTGATGTGTCAAGCAGCGCAGGTCGGTCGAGAGAACGCCGCAGGCAATGACGTGAATCTGGCTCTTGGTTGGATCCATACTTCCGGCAAGACATGTCGCGTTGAGGAGGGCGTTGTTCTTGGGACTTGTACGCGGCCACCGTCAGCCAAGGGCTTCCCGTGTTCCGATGCCATGGTAATCGGCCCACCAGCTCAGGAAAAGATCAAACGGAACCTGGCGACGGGCCGGACACCCCCACAATCAGCTGGTTTGGAGTACCGACCCTCTACCGTTTCGGGGCGAAAGTGGACGGCACGAACCTTTTCGAGGAACGCATCGTCGTGTTCTCCGCGACGACTCCCCAAGAGGCGCTCAGTAAGACGGAGTGGGAAGCTGACGAGTATGCAGCTTTCAACAGCCTGCAGCGGCATGCCTGGGTGGAAGCGTATGAACAGGACGGGGACTCATTGATTGATGGCGACGAGGTTTGGTCCGATCTGTTCGCTGCCGCCATGGATCTGGAGACCTTTGTCCGATCCCGCGATGACGAGTACCGCTATCGTCCTGATTAATGGGACAATCTCGTTCCGAGCCACCTCGCCATCGTCGCCCAGACCTCGATTTCCAGGCCGCACCTTCCTGGCCCCGGCGCAGTCCGGCCAGTCAAATGCCCTCGGCCACCTGGCCCCGTAGCGGCCAGTGCTGACTCTAACGCGAACTGTCCACCAACCGGCCGGCCCCTCATCGCGCGTGCCAGCTGGCGGTTAGCCGCGTTTTCCGCGGCAAATGGCCCTTACATGTTTCTGCAATTCGATTGCGAATGTAACCTATTGACTCTTTCGGGCGGTCCAACCATACTGGGCCCGTCGGAATGGGGTCCCAGACGCCTGGTCATTTTCTTGTGCGGCAAGCAGATGCGATTTGCCCGAAAACTCCTTTCGCTCACGGTCCTGACCCTGTACGTCGTGCAACTGCTCGGCGGACAGGCCGTGCATCGTTGGCAGTGCGCATCCGACTTCGGCAGATGCTGTCCCGACAGTTGCTCCACGGAGGATTGCTGCACGCAGTCGCACGGGGTGTGTACGGCCGTTGCAGGTGCCGCGCACTGCCCACATGACCATGCACCGCATGTCCGGCATCACGGCCCACAGCGGCACAACGACGCCCCGGTCGACAAGCGGCATGATCCAGTGCGATGCTGGATCTGCAAAGTGCTCGGCCAGGCCCAGGCTGGTCCGTTCACACTGGCCTGGGATTCAGTTCGGGCCATAGCGTCGATCCCGGACGCGGCGGCGTCCGCCCTCTATCCCTCTCCTGACGACTACGGGTTTCGGGTTCGTGCCCCGCCGGCTCATCAAGTCACTGTGGCTCTCTCGGCCGCGTGTTGACTCGCAAGTTGACAGGCAAGCACAGCAGGGATTTGCGAATCTGGCGGTGAGCGCGCTGAGCTGAGCGTATGTCTCGCCCGACACAAGCGTCTCCTCCGGACCGACTGTCGCGTCGACCGTTGGATTCCTTCGATCGGTTCAGGCGAGCACGCTTTGCTGGTGTTCCTGGCTGCATGGCGTTGCGTACGACACGCGAATGCCGGATTCGATGCGCAGAACCGTGCTCGATTTCTTCTTTGGGGAGTGGGATGAAGATGAATCTTCACCAGCTGACGCGTGGCTGCGTGCGCTCTTCGGACTGGTTGTCGGCCATTGGCAACTACGATTTCTGTCCCTGGGCGAATCGTTATGTCTATTGGATGCGGCAGCCAATCGGATGGTTTGTCGTGGCGGCGATGGCATCCGGGTTAACCGGTGCTTGTGTTGCCCCGCAGGCGTGGTTTGTCTTTGCCGTTGTATTGGTTGTCATCGTGATGGGAACGGTGTGGCCTTGGCTGGCGACACGGGGGCTTTCGGTTGAACTTGGTTTTGACAGGCGCCGTTGTCACGAGTGCGAGTCGGTGTCCGTCAGACTGACGGTGACCAACCGATGGCCCTGGCCGGTCTGGGGGCTATTGGTGGAACGAGGGTTCTTTGCCGCCGGTAACGATGGAGAGGCGGAGGCAGTGACGGCGCTGGCTCGCGTGCGGGGCTGGTCGAAAAGCGAATTCACGTTCACCTTCGCACCTCCTCGCCGTGGTGTGTATCCGCGCGAGGTACCGATGCTTACGACTGGATTCCCGTTCGGTTTATGGAGCGCGAAGCGCCCGATCGCCGTGACCTCACAGCTCACTGCCTGGCCACACTGTATCGCATTGCGGTCCCTGCCGTCGCTGGAGGGAAACCAGTTGGCGGCGGCGGGGAGTTTTGTTGATCGACCGGGACACGATGGTGACATCGTGGCTGCTCGCCCGTACCAGATCGGTGATTCTTTGCGGCGGGTCCACTGGGCGCACACGGCGCGACGCGACACGTTAATTGTGTGCGAGCGTCAATCCGCTTCGCGACGCGATGTGCTGATCGTGTTGGACCGCGACGCGTTCGCCTGTGAGACGGCCGAAGATGAGTCCGTGCTGGACTGGGGAGTGCGCGTGGCTGCCAGTCTCTGTCGAGAGCTCCACAATCACTCCGTCTTTCTCACCTGCGAGCTGGGGGGCGAGCGATTCCGTGTTCCACCCCACCTGGCCGGGCTGCATCAGCTGTACGACCGGCTTGCCGCGTTTGAGCCGAGGAAACCGGCGGCTTGCAGAACGGTGAGCGTGAAGAGCTCGCCGACCGCTGCCGACTGCCTGAAATTCCTGATTACCACTTCATCCCGGTGGCCCACCGTGGCGCGTCGCAGCCGCCGCTGGCGCGACCGCACGC
>JBGSHS010000325.1:0-44686 GCA_041752115.1 Pirellulaceae bacterium
GCGGCTCCCTACGTTCTTCCATTGCTCCCACGCTCTGCGCGAGCGTGGCTACGTCTGCGCGAGCGTGGCTACGTCCGCGGGCGTGGCTACGTCCGCGGGCGTAGCGAACAGCGCACCTGGCCGGCCTAACGGAAGATCGGAGCACCAACTTCCAGTCGCTGCGGATTGAAGGGGAAAACGGCTTGGGCGAGCGGCAGGCCGCGGACCTCTATCTGCTGTGGATCGATGGTTCCAATCCCCTTTTCGGCGAGCAGCTTCAGGTGATTATCGCCCATGAAGGGGAACTGCTTGTGGTCGGCTTGTGGATCGTAGCCCATGGCCACGGTACAGATGGCGTCGGTACAGACTCCGTTGCGGCCGGCGAACATCAGATGGGGCGCAATCGGCTGCACGCCATCGATCCAGGGCCCCTCCCCGCCACGATTCGTTTCGATGCCGTCGATCAGCACCAGATCGGGCAGGCGCACGCCATAGAGATCGGCTGTGATGCGTGGTACTCGGAAACTCCATTGGCGAGACGAATCAGGGTCGAGTTCCTGGGGGACTCCGTCGGGAGGCCGGCGGATTCCCTTATGAAACGTGTTGCCCCGTGGCGTGACCGATTGCTCGTCCACGCTTGGCTGCCCGGCCCCATCCAACGTATCACCGTAGATCGAAGTGGGAGCGATGCCGAACAGGTTCTTGACGCTCAACGTCACGCCGGCGTTGGCGTGGTCCTTCAGCTTGGCAAGGGAAATGAACACATCGGTCTTCTCATAACGCTGGTTCAGTTCGAAAGCCGGATAGACAAACCCGCCCCAGGGAACCTTGAGCTGGCTGTAGTTTTTCCAGGGGCCTTTGTGTCGGGTATCCTCCCAGCTGACTTTGCCGCCACCGGCACGATTGATGGCGTCAATGTCCCAGCCACCTTCGGCCATGATCTGATCGAGCGGTTTGCGCTGGTAGGCGCTTTCGAGCAATACGATCTCTTTGGCGCCGGCGGCGTGCAGCGCGGCGCATGTGGCGGCGACAAATTCGGGATGCACATGATACGTCCGATAGGAAACGAGCCCCCCCAGCTTGTAGTGTGGCCCGCCCGTGAGGTTCAGTTTGATCGAGACGGTCTTGCCAGAGACGAGCGGCTTCAAGCCGCCCAAGCTGTCGAGCAGTTCGTTGAGTTTGGCGTATAGAGGCTGAGAGTCATAGCTGGTGCAGCGCCCAATAGCGACCGGCGCCGTAGGGGCGGCGCTGGTGGGTGTACCCCAAGCGGTCTGCACGAGAGGTGGGCCGACCGTGGCGGTCGCCATGCCGGTCAGGGCGGCGGCCGACTGCCAAAGAAATTCTCGCCGGTGGATGGCACATCGCATCGAAACAAGCTCCTCACACGAGCGGCGGGCCGCTCGCCTGTAGTGGTCGCGGGAGGTTCCGTATCGGCTCACCCGACACGGCCCTTTGATTCTCGCGTCCCCGCTGGAAAACTGCAACCAAAAAAAGCGCCCGGATACGTTCCAACGGTGGCACTATATACTAACAGACATGACTACTTCACACGCCGAGCCAGAACGACTGACCGAACTCGACGGCCAGCTTGTCGACGCCTTTGTCGAGCGCCGCGATGAGCGGGCGTTTGGCGAATTGGTGCGCCGCCATGGTCCGTTGGTGTTGGGGGTCTGCCGACGTGTCTTGGGCGAAGTACACGAAGCTGAGGACGCTTTTCAGGCGACGTTTCTGGTGCTGGCTCGTGATGCACGGAAGATCCGGCGCCGCCACAGCTTGTCGAGCTGGTTGCACTCCGTCGCCTACCGCGTGGCCTTGCGCGCCGCACGAAAGAGGTCTCACCCCATGGACCAACTGCTCGATGATCTGGCCGCTGCCGGTGACCCGGTACTGGAGTCCATTGCGCGTCGGCATGAGGAGCGGATGGTGGATGAAGAACTGCATCGACTGCCCGACAAGGACCGCGAGTCGCTTACGCTGCGATACCTGGAGGATCTATCGCATGCTGAGATCGCGGCGGCGCTGCAGATCAGCGTAGCTGCCGTCGAAGGACGCCTCAAGCGCGCCCGCGATCGGCTGCGACGCCAGTTGCTGCAGCGTGGCATTTCCCTGAGTTTTTTTCTGGGACTCCTGACGACATCGCGTGTGGAATTGTCAGCGACCGAATCACTGATTGCACGCACGATCGAACTGGGGCTCGCCGGCCCGGCTGCTTCGCCGGCTGAAGCAACTTATCCTCATCAATTGGCAGCAACGGAGATCGGAGAAATGGCACTCAGTATCAAGACCGCAGCCGCGTTGGCTGCAACTGCTCTGTTGACGCTCGGACTGGGACTCTACGGACTATCGACTCACGTCGTCGGGCAGGAGTCGAATCCGACCGTACCTCTCGTGGTGCAAACCGCTGAGGAGCAGCCTGCGGCAAATGAAGTGCGGATCGTGAAGCCTGATCGGACTTCTGAGACGGAACTGCTTCCTTCCGCGCCGGCCGACAGTGTCGCTCATCCCGGACCCGTCTTGTCCAGTGCACGATTGAGCAAAGCGCAGCAGATTTCGCGATCGCTGGACCAAGAGACGATATTGGAATTCAACGACGCTCCGCTGGTTGAAATCGTTGATTACATGAAGACGGCCAATCATCTCCCCATCGTCCTCGATATGAGCAGTCTGGATGATATCGGAGTGCAAAGCGACGTGCCCATCAGCATCAGCGTCTCCGATGTCACCCTCCGTTCGGCGCTGGCTCACATGCTCAACCCGCTCAATCTGGACTATGTCATCCGCAATGAAGTGCTGACGATCACGAGTGCGGAGCGAGCGCGTGAGCAACTCGATCCGCGCATCTACCGAGTCGATCAGCTGGTCGATTCTCAGGAGATCCCTGATGCGACGTTGATCGAGCTGATCACGACAATGGTCGCGCCCGATACATGGGAACAAAGTGGAGGGACCGGCAGGATCCTCAGCCTCTCAGGCACGCACAAGTCGCTGGTGATTGCTCAGACCGACCAGATCCACGCTCAGGTTGCCGACCTGCTGGCCAAACTGCAGGAAGCCCTTCGCGAGCCGTAGCAAGCCGTTTCCACATGCCGTAGCGGCGTGTGGGATTTGTGGCCGCGGTCGCGTAGACCGCGGGGGAAGTGGGGAACGCGGGGCGAATCACCCATGCACTGCGCGAGCATGGCTACGCACTGCGCTCGAGTGGCCGCGGTCGCGTAGACCGCGGGGGAAGTGGGGAACGCAGGGCGAATCCCCTATGCACTGCGCGAGCATGGCTAGTGCGGGCGTCAATCCTTACCGATTATGACGGCCCGGTCCAGCCGCCGATCCAGCTTCACGGCTCCGTTTCCGCGGAGCCGATGAGACGGCAGGGTGCCAGAGGTCTGGAGTCGGGTTTTGCGTCAGGAAGGCGAGGCCACGGCACCCGTTGCGGTCAGCAGAGCGCACGGAGGGGCGGTGAACATGTCTCGCGTTCGAACGCACACCCACTCCCTGCGGTGGTTCGCGACCCTCTGGACTCTTGCCGCAATGCTGATCTCGACTCGAGGGGCTGCGGGCAGTAATCGGGAATCTGATGCACCTCGGGGCCCCTTGACCCTGTCCGTTACCGATGACGCTCCTGGCCAGGATCCTGTCGGCGGTTTCATCAGCAGTCGCCTGACCGGCGTTGCGGAGCCTACTCCCCCTTCAAGTTGTCCTCTCTGCGGGGCCAGCACCGCCTGCTCGTGTGGACAGTTGCAGGATCTGAAGAAGAAGGTGGCCAGTGCGTACGGCGAGACTTCGTTCTTGAACAATTTCGATTATCTGTGCGATCCGTGCTACACCGGATCGAACTTTGGTGAGTCGCTCAAACGCCGTGGCGTGGGAGATTGCATCACACTGGATGTAGGCGGGCAGTTCCGCATGCGCCAGCAGTCGGAACGCAATATGCGCGGCCTGGGGCTGACCGGTCTAGACGACGATTTCCTGCTCTATCGTACCCGGCTCTATACGAACGTGGAGATCGGCAGCGCAGCGCGCGTCTTCGCCGAGGGGATTGATGCCACGAGTGACTATGAGCACTATCCGATCCGGGCGATTGAAGAGAACCGCATGGATATGCTCAATCTCTTCGGTGACCTGCGGTTGTTGCACACAGACGACGGTGCACTCTGGGGACGCGTCGGCCGGCAGGAACTGCTCTACGGCAAACAGCGACTCGTATCGCCACTCGATTGGGCCAACACACGTCGCACCTTTGAAGGTTACAAGCTGTTCTGGACCGGTGATGCGTGGAACGGCGATCTGTTCTACACTCGCCCGGTTTACCCCAATCCGACCCAATTCGACACGCCCGACTACACCCGTGAGTTCATGGGCGCTTGGCTTACTTACAAGAAGATCCAGAACAACCGGCTCGATCTGTACTACCTGGGATACAACAACAATTCGAATACCCCGAATAACTTCAACTACGACACCTTCGGCGCCAACCTGACGGGGAACTGGGAGGTCTGGTTGTGGGATCTGGAAGCAGCCTACCAGAGCGGCAACTACTCAGGTCAGGATCATCATGCGGGCATGTACACGGTGGGATTCGGACGCAATTTCGAATGTCTCAAATGGAAACCGACGGTCTGGGGCTACTATGACTGGGCTTCTGGCTCGGACATGCTCGGCAACGGATTCGACCACCTGTTTCCACTGGCCCACACGTACCTGGGGTTCATGGACCTCTACGGACGTCGGAACATCACCGATGCGAACATCCGCCTGACGTTTAGTCCGCACGACCGGCTCAAGCTGCTGTGCTGGTACCACGTCTTCCATCTGGAGACCATCCACGACGTCCCGTACAGCGTGTTGATGACGCCGTACAACCCGGGCAACCTGCCGCGCAGCACGAATCTGGGGCAGGAACTGGATACCTTGGTGACCGTGTCGCTGACCACACGAGCCAGTCTGATCTTCGGCTATTGCCAGTTCTTCGCCGGCGACTACTACTTCAGGACCCCTGGCGTTGCGTACGCGGGCGATGCGTCGTTCTTCTTCACGCAGATGCAGTTCGATTTCTAGCCGGAGAGCTCGCGCGCCTCAACGCTCGATCCGTGGCCGCGGTCGCGTAGACCGCGGGAGGCGTACAGCGATTTCCCCATGCTCTGCGCGAGCATGGCTACGAGTACTGCGGGATCTTCATCAGCTCACCGTTGCGCATGGCGGAATGGTGCGCGACGATCCCCGCCACGGTCATGTTCAGTGCCTTGGCAATATCGACCAGTGGCTTGCGATTCTGCAGGATTGACGTGACGAACTCGTGGCCGAGGTATCCGTGTGACCCGCCGTGTCCACCCAGGTCGACCGAAGGTGGCAGCGGAGGGCGCTTCATGTCCGGCAACGGATTCATGAATCCGTCATATTGCATGCCAATCATGGAGCCCTGTTCGCCGCGCACACGCCCTACTTCGCCGCCGAATCCGGGAGTGTCCCAGCTGACTGCCATTCTCGCCATGCCTCCTTCGCTGGTGCGGAACAGGGCGATTTCGGTTCCGAACGGATTCTGGTAGCGGTTGTTGGCCGGCTGAAGTTCCTCGCGAATGCTCGGGATACCCATGCAGGAGACCTCGGTGAAGCTGCCGCCGGTCACGCCGACGTAATAGGCGTTGGAATGCGTCGGATACGATTGCGGTGGCAAGCCGATGCGCCAGCCCTTGTACGAGTCGATGACGGCGCACGCATAGTGATAATATTCTCCTTCGGTGTAGACCATCTTTCCGAATCCACCCGCTTCGTAGATCGCGCGCATGGCCGACAGTTCTTCGTGGTAGCAGGACGTTTCGAACATCATGTAGTTGAGCCCGGAAGATGTGACGGTTTCGTAGAGTTGGTCGGCCGCTTCCAGGTCCAGCCAGACTGCCGGCACCGCGGTGGCGACATGCTTGCCATGCTTGAGCACTTCCATGCAGTGCTGTGCGTGGCTGGGCGCGTCGGTGGCCACGAAGATGGCTTCGATCGAGTCGTCTTGGACCATCTCCTCGAGTGACGGATAGGTTTTGCCGCACTTGCAGGCTGCTGCCAACGCCTGGCATCGGTCGGGAAACAAATCGCTGACGGCCACCACCTCGACATTCGGATGATGCTGCAATGAGAACTGCGCGCCAAATTGGCAGACGCCGAATCCGACGATGCCCATCCGGATTTTTCGATCCGAGATCGGTTCCCATTTCTTCGCCTCATCACCCTTTCGTTCGGTCTTCTCAAACCCTTGAATCTGCTGCTCATCCGCTCGTCCGCGGGCGGCCAGACCCCACAGAGCGGCACCCAAGCCAGCAGATTTCAAGAACGAGCGACGGGAGGGTTGAGTTGCCATGCGGTAAGCTCCTTCGAGGATTGTCGGCGTGAGGGGGCGGCCAGCGCTACACGGAGCGGCCGCACTGAACTTCCACTTCCGATTCTACTCCAGCGGAGATCGCCTGGGTACATGCGGCGGCAGGCTTGATACTTGAGGGGGGTACGAACTGCGAGAACGGTCGCAACTCAGACGCCCGGCGCCTTAGGGCGACATGATCCTCACGCTTCACCCCGTCGGAACCGCAGAGTGTCGAACAAGGAATACCCAACGACTAAGTGATAGGATTCCGGCGGTGGGAGCCCCGCCGCCTCACTGCTGCGCATTGTGGCATTGTAGCACTGTCGCATTGTGGCATTCCCTATTCCCCCACCACTTCGTTGCGGCGTGTCTCAGGACGGTAGCGGCGAGTGGCGTCGATCGCAGCTGCCGAGCGCACAGGCTCTCAGGCCCCGGTGACCAACGCCGACAGCAGACACACTGCGTCTCACGTTTCGTTTGGTAGCGGCGCTGGACGCCGACTGCCGCTGCGATCAGGCCGCAATTCGCTTCCTGTCATGACAGGCCGTTGGGAGGTGGGATGTGAATAGGGAATGCCACAATGCGACAATTCTCCAATGCGACAATCGAGAGGGAATCCGCAACCAGACCCGCTGCGCTTCACCCCGTCGGAACCGCAGAGTGTCGAACAAGGAATATCCAATGACCAAGTGAAGGGATTCCGGCGGTGGGAGCCCCGCCGCCTCACTGCTGCGCATTGTGGCATTGTAGCACTGTCGCATTGTGGCGTTCCCTATTCCCCCGCCACTTCGTTGCGGCGTGTGCCGGGACAAAAGCGGCGACTGGCGTCGACCGCAGCTGGACAGCGCACAGGCTCTCAGGCCTCACTCCTCACACCTCCGGCCAGCTGCCTCAGGATTTCGGCAGCGACCTGTGACACGGTCAAGTCATCGGTGTCGACCTGCAGGTGCGCGATGCGCTGGTAGAGCGGCGTGCGGCGCGCGAGCACCTCGGAGACCTCATCGGTGAAGCTCTTGGTGCCGGTCAGTGACGGGCGCTGCGTATCTCCGGCGATACGGCGGACAATCGTCTGCGTTGATGCCTGCAGCCAGACGACTGTCCCGGCGCTGCGCAGAGTGTCGAAATTCGCTTCCCGTTCGATGACCCCTCCCCCACAGTCGAGGACTTGACCGTCACCGGCGGCGAAAGTTCGGACCACTTGTTCTTCCAGATCACGAAAACCGGGCCATCCCATTTGCTGGACGATCTGTGGAATCGGTTGCCCCGCCAGTCGCTCGATCTCCTGATCGAGTGTGACGACAGTCAATTCCAGAGCGTCGGCCAGTTGCCGCGCCACAGCGCTCTTGCCGGTTCCGCGATATCCCACGAGTACTACATTCATAGCCGCTCTTCGACAATCTGCCGCATAACGGCGCGCGGCGCTGCGTGACCGGTCCACAATTCGAACTGGATGTAAGCCTGGCCCAGGAACATCTCTAGCCCCAGCACGGTCTTGCAGCCGGCATTTTCGGCATCCTGGATCAGTTTCGTACGACGTGGGTTGTACACGGCGTCAAAGACGACCAGTCCTTCACCGAGCAGTTGCGGAGGAACCAGGCTGCGATCGGAGCTGGGATGCATGCCCACCGGTGAGCAGTGTAGCAGGATGTCGGCCAATTCCATCTCTTGGCGCAGCGAGTCGGGTGTGAGCTCACCGCAGCTGACATGCGACTTCCCCTTCTCTTGCACGTCGTGGGCCAGCAGCGTCAGTTCCTGCTTGTCCACCCCCAGCAGCGTCATGCTCTCCGGTGGCGCTTGTCGCGAGATCGTCACGGCAATTGCTCTGGCAGCGCCTCCGGAGCCGAGAACCAGTGTGCGACTCCCTTCCGGATCGGCGCCGGCTTCCCGCAGTGCAGCCAGCGCGCCGAGTCCGTCCGAATTGTAGCCATGCAGCCGCCCATGATCATTGACCACCGTGTTGATACAGCCGATGATGCGAGCCGTTTCGTCGACGTCGTCCATCCCCTCCAGGGCCGCCACTTTGTGCGGAATCGTGACGCTCAGGCCGCGATATCCCATGACGCGGATACCGTCCAGCGCTCGCAGCACATGGCCTGGCTCCACGTCGTGCGCCACATAGACAAAGGGAAGATGCAGAGTTTCGAAGGCCGCATTGTGCATCTCAGGCGACAGGGAATGCCCCACCGGATGGCCGAAGACCGCACAGACGTTGGTTTTGGCATCAATGGTCGGCATAATCTTCCCCCTTCCCAAACGGATGTTCTGACCTCGACGCATTGGTCGCCGTATCGGTGCAGGCCGTTGGTGCGAGCTGACCACGGACGACCGGCCTGTGGTGGTGGTGCAGGTCACCGCTTGACAGGCCCTGCCCGCTCGACAGGCCCTGCCCGCTCGCCCCAGCGTCACGATGTCGACCTCCGACCTCAGTAAAGTGGTCTGGAGGCCACCTTCAGGCCATGACCCGGACGCACGTGCACCTGCTCCGATTCCAGAAACGACTTATGGTACCACACTTTTGGCGTTCTGTCGCAGCCCTGTGCGCCGCGTGTCGACGGCGGAACGATCATTGTTCCAACTGGTACTGGTTGAGCTTCTTACGGAGGGTCGTGCGGTGCAGGCCGAGGATCCGCGCCGAGGCGACCAGTTGCCCGGCCTGGCTGTCCAGAACTGTTTGCAGGACAGGCGGTTCGACCATTGCCAGCAGCTGCTCATAAACCTGTTCGGCGGCCGACGGATCGGTCAGTTGGACACTCGTCCACTGGCGCAGCAGTTGCTGGATTCGACTGGCGGAATCGGGCTCAGGCCCGTGGCTGGGTACCACCGATGACGGCGCGCTGGGAGGCAGGTGTTCGGGCATGATCGTGCCGCCGCGCGCGAGAATGGCGGCGTGTTCGACGGCGTTGCGCAGTTCGCGCACATTGCCGTGCCAGGGCCGACGTTCCAATTCTCGGCAGACTTCGTCCGACAGCTGGGGACGTGGCGATTTCCCGGCCGACAACACGTCCAGAAAAAAGATGCTCAGCGGCACGATGTCGTCGCGGCGTTGACGCAGCGGCGGAAGGGTGATCCGAAAGGCCGAGATTCGGAAGTAGAGATCGTGGCGAAACAGTCCCTCCTGCACTCGGGAGAGCAGATCCTGGTGCGTGGCAGAAACGACTCGAAAACGCGATCGGACCGGATCATTCGAGCCGACCGGGGTCACTTCACCTTGTTCGACGGCTCGAAGCAGTTTGACCTGCATCGTCAGCGGTATGTCGGCCACCTCGTCCAGAAACAGCGTTCCGCCGTCGGCACGAACCAGCAGTCCGGTGCGGGCCTGATCGGCGCCGGTAAAAGCGCCGCGGACGTGGCCGAACAACTCGCTCTCGGCGAGCGTCGGACTGAGCGACGCAACGTTGATTACGACGAAGGGCTGATTCGAGCGGCGGCTGTGCCGGTGGATCGCGCGAGCCGCCAGTTCCTTGCCGGTGCCGCTTTCGCCCTGCAGCAGCACGCAGGTGTCCGATGCTGAGGCCAGCGCGATTTGGTTAAACGCCTCCTGCATCGCCGGCGTCTTGCCCACAAACCCGTCGACGGCAGTGATGCCCGGGGGAGTGTCCACCTGAGGAGCGGCCAAAGCGCGCGCCAGGACCTGCTGCACACGTTGCGCGTCGAACGGCTTGACGATGTACTCGAACGCACCCTGCTTCACCGCCTGGACGGCGGTTCGCAGGTCGCCGTAGGCGGTGATTACCACGATCGGCACGTTGCCCAACAGCTGGCGGAACTGGTTGATGGCGGTCAGCCCGTCCATGCCCGGCAGGCGAATGTCAAGAATGATGACGTCGGGATGCTGTTGGCCGACCAACTCAAAGGCCTGTTCAGCGGACGAGGCCACCAGGACGCTGTGGCCGAGCTGCTCGCCTAGCCGGCTCAGTCCCCAGCAGATTGATTGTTCATCATCAACGACAAGCACTGTTGCCACGATGCGTCTTCTCCTGCGCCAAAGGAAGTTCCACCCGGAATCGTGTGATCCCGTTCTGTTGCTCAACCTGTGCACTGGCCGCACCCGTTGTGACGCGTTCCCAGTGCAGCGAGCCGTGATGTTCCAGTGCCACGTCACGCGCCACCGCCAGTCCCAATCCGATACCGTCCCGCTTTCCCGTCACGAAAGGATCGCAGATATGGGCCGCAATTTCCTCGGGAGGACCTTGTCCGGTGTCTTCGACCGAGAAGACGACATGGTCAGGAGGCAGTGGCGTCATGTGCACAAGCACGCGCGGCGCCGCCGACCGAGCGACGGATAGCTGGCCCATACGCACCTGACCGGCGGCCTCAATGGCATTAATCAGCAGGTTGAGCACCATGTGTTCCAGCCCGTCGGCATCGCCACACACGAAGATCGCCGTTTCGGGGATGTCCGCCTCAAACTTCACGCCGGCGTGTCGCGCCGCCGGATGAACCAAGGGAGTCAGGCTTCGCACTAACTCGGCGAAATCAAGCGGCTCGTGACGTCGCCGAGCAGGAGCTGCCAGCGAGAGGAACTTGGCGAGGTACTTCTCCATCAAGATCAGCTGACGCGTGGCCACATCGAGACTCTCTCGATGGACGGCCGATAGACATTCGCCGCGGTGAATGTCCAACGCCATCCGCGCGCCGGTAGCAGAATTGCGCAGCTGGTGCGCCAGGCCGCTCCCCAGCTGGCCCAGCAGACGGACCTGTTCCGTGCGGCGAATCTGCTGTTCATAATCTGCCAGAGTTGCGGCCATATGATTGACCGCTTGAGCCAGATCACGCACTTCGTCATCGCGCGACGGAAGGTCCAACGGCTGAAAATCTCCTTCTGCCATCCGATGCACCTGCTCACGCAATCGCCCCAGCGGGCGGCTGACCCGTGAAGCTGTGACCAAGGCAAGCAGCACCACCACCACGACCGCCACACTGCCCACAACCAGCGCCGGCAGAATCGCCTGCTGCTGCTGACGTACATACTCGTTTTCCGGATAGAGAACATGGAGCGTGTGGAGGTTGGAGGCTGGCCCCCGCGGTCGCACCGCTACGGCCGCATGAAACAGTCGCTGCCCGGCGATCGATATCGGCTCGCCCAGCTCAAAATCGGCCGCACCTGCCGTTGTATCCCAGTCGGCCACGGAGAGCGGGTTTCCCTCGGGAAGCGTCGAGGCGATGGTGCCTCGTGCTCCGTCGCGCAGCACAAAGTCGGCACCGGAAAGGCCCTTCATCTGGATGAGTACGGCACTGGTAAGTGGGAAGTTCGAGCGGGTGGCAGTGAGCGTTTCCGTCACATCACGAATTCGCTGAGCGATCTGCTGACGCCTCTGACTCGCTGCCCAATACGCTTGCGCGGCGCTCATGCCCAGAACGGTACCGAGCATCACAAGCGTCAGGGGGACCATGATCTGGAACTTCAGCGGCCATTTCATGCAGTACGTTCCCCCAGCACTGGTCAGCCTTCTTGAGTATCAAGTCTCACTTGACTGTAAAGGCGTACTCGCCGGAGCCAACTTCGAACACGGCATAGCCGTTTTCGCTCTTGAGATATTTCACGCCCTCCGCATCGCGGGCGGGCTTGCCCCCTTCCCGCACTCGGGACGGATCCTGTGCCGGCACGTAGACCGTCGCCGTCGTGTTCGGCGGGATCGTCACGCTGAGCGACAGGCCGGCCGCGTCCTGCTTCCAATCGCTGACGATCTTGCCGCGAATGCTGTCATACTCCCCACGTGCCGCCGTGAGACCCTTGCCGGCGGATGCCAGCTTGGGATGGATGATGATCCGCGCGAAGCCGGGGCCGTCGGTGTCGATGCCGGCCGCACTGCAGAGAAGCCACTCACCGACGCAGCCGAGCCAGTAATGGTTGAACGAGTTCATGCCGGGGTCCTGGAACCCTTTGTCCGGCAGCCAGCCATCCCAACGTTCCCACATGGTGGTCGAGCCAAGCTCCACTTGCAGTAACCAGGATGGATAGGTGCGATTCAATACCAGGCGGTAGGCCAGATCCGTCTGTCCCGCCTTTTCCAGAGCGAACAACACCATGGGCGTACCCAGGAAACCGGTGGCCAGATGCCAGTCCTGTTTCTGGATCTCCTCGACGAACTGTGTCGCCGCCAATTCGTGCTTCTGGGGTGGCACCAGATCGAGGGCAAACGCCAGTGCATAGAATGTCTGGCCCGTTTCGCCTTTCTCGTCCACAATGCTCCCGTCGTCCTTGACAAAGTGCCTGACAAACGCCTGCTTGATCGACTCGGCCTGACGGGCGTACTTCGCGGCATCATCATTGCGGCCGATCGCCTGGGCCAGTTTCACCATCAGCTGTGTCGAGTAGTAGTAGTACGCGGTGCCAATGGCGTCGGAGTGCTGTGGACCCGCCAGACGCAGCCAGTCGCCGTACGCGCCGGTGCCACGTATGTAGTCCTTGCTGGTCTTCTCGAGATAGTCCATGTAGCGCAGGAGGGTCGGGTAATGCTGTTGCACCACCCGTGTGTCGCCATACATCTCAACCATCCGCCAGTTGCAGACCACTCCTGCGTCGGCCCAGCCGGTGTTGCCGAATCCGACCACATTGACGTGAGGTGCGACGTCCCCGAACCCACCATCCTCACGCTGCGAATCCTGGCACAGGTCGGTGAGCCATTTGGTGAAAAACGCGGGGGAATCAAGATTGAGGCAAGCGGTTTTCATGAAGACCTGGGCATCACCTGTCCAGCCGGCTCGCTCGTCGCGTTGAGGGCAATCGGTGGGTACATCCAGAAAGTTGCCCTTCTGCCCCCAGACGGTGTTCTCGACCAGTTTGTTCACCAGCGGGTCGTTGCAGACGAACGTACCTGCACCTGGTAAGTCCGAATAGACCACGATTCCGGTCACGTCACTCAGCTCCGGCTGGTAATCCAAACCGGTGACTTCGACATACTGGAACCCGTGGAACGTGAAATAGGGTTCATAATCACGCGTGGTGTCGCCAGCCAGATAATAGGTGTCGGTGGCTTTGGCCGCGCGCAGATTCGTCGTGTACATCGTGCCGTCCGGATTGAGCATCTCGGCATGCCGCACCACCACCTTCTGACCTGCCGGACCTCGAGCGCGCAGGCGAACCCAGCCCACCATGTTCTGTCCCAGATCGAACACATACACGCCGGGCTGCGGCTGGGTGACTTTCCTGGCTGGCAGCTCTTGCATGCGACGGATCGGCGTGCCGGGATGGGCCTGCAGATGGGCCTGCACCTTGTCATCGACAACCACCGGCTCCCATTGGCTGCCGTCGCCCTGAGGACTGCACCAGAGAGCCAGTTCGCGGCGAGCATCATAGGTGCAACCCATCAACAGGTCGGCTTCGCGGATCGGCCCGTACGAAGCCTGCCAGCTGCCATCGGTCCCCACCACGATGCTGCTGCCGTCGGTGAAATCGAGTTGCAGTCGGGCTATCAGCCGAGTGTTCTCTCCGTAGTAGTGACGACGACCGGAGAAAGCGAGGTAACCGGCGTACCATCCGTCGCCCAAGATGGCGCCCAGGACATTCTCGCCGGACTGCAGTTGCTTCGTCACGTCATAGCCCAGATAGTGCACTCGGCGGCTGTAATCCGTCCAACCGGGAGACAGAACGTCGGTATCCAGTCGCTGGCCATTGATATGCATTTCGTAGAGGCCCAGGGCCGACGCGTAGAGGATGGCCCGCTTCAGCGGCTTGTCGATGGCGAATTGTTTTCGCAGATAGGACGCCGGCACAACCTTCTCGGTCTTGTTCTGTAACTCGCCCCAAGGACCGTCTCCATGTCGAGCGATCACGCTGGCCGCGGTCCAGTTGGAGTCGTTGAAGTCGACCTGCTGCCACTGGTCGTCGACCGTCGTGGCGCTGAGCCAAGCAGTATCAATCGGGATCACGAGCGGCGATCCCTCTTCGAACAGCAGAATCAGCTTGCCCAACAAGCCTGCCGGCGTCGGTGTGGTGCCGCCATTGGTGACGCTGATGGCCAGCACATTGCGACCGGCACGCAGCTGACCGGTTACATCCACGTTGGCGGCTGTCTTCCAACTCGAACTGCGGCCTACCTCATTGCCATTGACATACAGGGCTGCCGCGTCATCTGCGGCCGCGACAAGCAGGCCGCGCGCCAGGGTGCGATCAGCGGGCAGATCGAATGAGCGACGAAAATAAGCCGATCCCGCCGGTTGATTGCCGGCTTGAGCGCCTGCTGTCCAGATCCATTCGTTGCCCGCGAACCCCATGAGCTTGTTCAACTCGCCGGTCTGCGAGTCGTCAGTCCGGGCTCCACCGTCAAATCCGATCCAGGTGGCGTGCCAGTCGGAGTCTTGCAGCACGCCCATGACCCATCGGCCCGGTTCGCTCCAGTCAGAGACCTTGCCGTTCTGGTCCCACACGCGAACTTTCCAGAAGCAATCCTGGAGCGTGCTGAGCGGTTGGCCGGCGTAGACCACGTTGACGCTCTGGTCGGATTCCGTCTGGCCACTGTCCCAGAGGTTCCCTTGATCGCGCTGCAGTTGCTCCAGGGAGCTTGACACCAGGATCTGATAAGCGGTTTGCTTCAGGGTACGCTGGCCCGACTTCTGAGGAGCCAGCTGCCAACTCAGGCGAGGCTCCGTGATATCGATCCCAATCGGATCAGATTTGTATTCGCACCGCAGCTGATTTACGGTGAGCGAGCCAGCGTGCAGTGATGCGGCCGGAGATACGAGGACCATACATACGAGTGTGGCGCATGCGACCGACGGTCTTGTCATGGGTACTGTCCTTGATAGTTGCCGGAATCCACCGACGAATCGTTACGTACATCTCCATCCCATCGATCCTTGGCTGCTCATCTGAATCGAATAAGCCGAGGACGGGTGAGTGGCGGCAATTCGGCCACGTGATGACCGCACTCAGGCAGACGCCAGGCGCGAACTGACGAATTGCCACGGCCTGGCTTTCATTCCCTGCTCGAGCGGAGATTCTGCAGCAGGACTCACGTTGTGCCGGACTACGCCTGTGCGGTTCGGCTGGAGCCAGATGCCCCTATGATAGTCCATCTTCGTGCAGACGGAAACGATGGGAGAGCGCCGGGATCAGGGCAGTTCGGTCACAGGACGCGGTCGCTGGCCGTGGTGGCTGCTCCCGGACCAGCCATAATCAGAAAGCCGGCTTCCAGATCCTGCTGACGCTTGAGTGCCAGCGAATGCTCGACCAGCTCAAGTCTGCCAGTGAACTGGCAGCCGATGCGGAAAAACAGGTGGCCCCAGCGATCCACCATGCTCGATTGCACCACGCGTGCGGTCAGATAGGTCAGGTCAGGCGGATCACCCAGTGCGACGACCAAATCACTGCTCTCCGGCAAGGTGCGTCGGTAGAACGCACAACCGGTCCGGGAGATGTCGACACAACGAACACTCTCGAACGAATCGGGATCGGGCAGTTCATCATCGACAATGATGGCGATCCGCTGTACCGCGCCGAACGCAAAACGAGGGGCCAGTCGATTGTCGATGTCAAAGGGCGATTCGGTCTGCCGATGGTCGTCTTTCATGCAGTCGTCTTTCTCCCTGCTGCCCCCGTGGCAGGATGCAGATCATTGGGTGCGTGTACCTGCCCCGCCCGCTGAAAAATCTAATACCCTTGCAGCGAGGGTCAACTGCGTGCGAGAAATTCTTCCGCAGCCAGTCCATTCTCTACAACTTCTGGCGGGGCGGTGGCCAGCACGAGTACGTGCGAAATCGGGGCCTCTGGGAGCGAGTGAGCTCGTCGACCCGCAGGAAGTAGGGACTTCACGGCTCGGTGTGTGCCGGTCGATCGGAATGGCCCAGTTGTTTCGTGGGTGCAATGCGGTCGCGCACGAGCTGCTTGAGTTCCTTGAGATCGGGAAAGCGACCGCACTGCGTTCGCGACCAGATCACGATGTCATCGAGCAGGACGTCGTATATGCCGCCAGAGCCTGGCGCGAGAGCAACCTCCCCCAGTTCGTCACCGAAGGTGGTCAGCAGTTCCTGAGCCATCCAGGCCGCGCGCAGTAACCATCGGCACTGCGTGCAGTAACGGATCTCCAGGCGAGGTACGTGCACACTGCGAGCAGCTTGAATGGACATTGGACCAGGCTCCCTGTATTGCTGCTTCCACCTGGTGAGTGCGGTCGCTCCTGTTCAGTGTTCGTAGACCATGACTTCCACCAGATGCCGTCCGGAATTGGCTGAGTTGTGCGTCTGAGTCACACGCACATAGCGTGCCGGTCGTGGTGGGAAGTGGCACGAGTAACCGTCCGGAGTGGACGGCTGCTGGTTGGCACGCAGGTCAGCGACCAGATCCCACGATTGGCCGTCGAGTGATGAGTCGACGGTGAATCCATAGTATCGCTCGTCGCCAAAGTAGCCAACCACAACGACTTGGCCGATGGTCACAGGTTCTTGCAGATCGACTTGCCACCAGGCCTCCCCTGGCTGCTGTTGAACATCGGTCGCCCAATAGCTGTCGGTGTCGTCGCTGCGTCCATCGTTGGCCAGTGAGGCATCAAATCCGGCCAGCGCGTGCGAGCAGGTAGCCGGTTTACCGGTCGACAGGCTGACCGCGTTCGGTTGGCTCCAGTTGACCGTATTCACGTACTGACTGACAACCGTGGGGAAATCCCAACGCCGCGTCTGGTTACTGCGTTGTACAACGTTGACCCCTTCGATGGCGTTGAGCAGGGGCCGCGAGGTGGGGAGCGTCAGGACGATCCGGTGAGGCGGATTTCGCTTCGGTGGGTCGAACTGCACGTCGACTCCCTCCTCGGTGCCGCGCACCGACAGATTCATCTCGCCGAAATAGGTCGGAAGCCGCTCGATGCGGATCTGCTGTCCGGGGCCCAGCCACCAGTCGGGAACTGCGGCGAGCAGGTGCAGATCGTCTCCGGCTTCATGGACCAGCATATGCCGCAGCATGATGGCGTAGTTGCAGGCTCCGGTCACATGTGGAATCGTATCGCTCCAGGCAACCCGTTTCTTGTAGTAGATCCCTTCCGGAAAAGCGTGCGCCGCCGTGCTGTGCAGCAAGTACCAGTAGAAGTCCTCGACCACCTGTTCGTGGCGGCCGCGTACGAGGTCGGTCATGGTGGTGTAGGCGCCCATGTACGGATGGATCGCCAGCACGTTCCCGTTTCCCTTCCATTGGATCGTCCCCTCGATGAAGCCGCCGGCGAACTCGTGCCGGACGAAGTCACACAAGGCGGCCACGCGCGCGTCTTCGCGCGGGAACAATTCGGTGGGCCAGAGAGTTTCCGTGTTTCCCCAGTGCGTTCCCTCATTTTCCCAACTCGGTGGGAAGTGGGCCAGCCCTGTCCGTTGCCAGGCGGCGTCGATGTCGCGTCGATAGGCGTCCGCTTCTTCTCGCAACAGCCGGGCATCCTCTGGTTTGCCGAGTCGTTCGGCGGCATCGGCCGTACAGAGCACGGCTCTCAGGTTCCACAAGTCGTAACCGACAATATGATGTTGTCCTGCCCACAGACTTTCGCCGTCGGCCACGGCGGCGGGCAAGACACCTCGGTATGGCTCTGCCGTCGTGCGACGTGTCCGCTGCGTCCACTCCACTGCGCGGCGCATTGCCGGGTAGACACGTGCAAGAAACTCGCCGTCGTTGGTGATCCGATAGTATTGCCACAGTGTCCACACGGCCTGGCCATTCGCGTCGAACTGTCCCGTCTGGGATTCAAATCGCCCGTCATCGCGTTGGCGAGCCAGGTAACGCTCCATGACCTTGACAGCCGCGTCGGCCAATCCGGCCTCTTCCAGTTCCATCACCTGATACGCTCCATCGCGAATGTAGAACTCGTCGTAAAACCCTTCGCCACCGTGCACTTCACCATGGTCGTTGGCGATCAACTGACAGACATGAGCCGCTTTGAGCGCATCGGTCGCTTTGCGGCACGGAACCTCAATCTCCGCCGCGGCGCTGATCGTCTGCTGCCAGTAATCGACCGTTCGCTGCAGCCATTGGTCGGCGTTCTCCCGGCTGAAGCTACCACGATCTGTCACGGGAAAATACGGATACTGGAAGGACATCTCCCTGGAACCGCCAGGAGCAAGCTGACACGACCACGTTGCATCTTCGACCAGGGAGCGATTAGTGGAAGGTAAGCCGTTAGAGTCGGCTTCGGCGGCTTCCCCGCGTGGTACGCTGGACGCGATCTGCCCCACCGCCTGGGCTGGCTGCTCTCCCGTGTTCGTGGCTTTGATTCGAATCCAGTTCAGAAAATTCTCACCATCGGTCGGCCAGTCGAAAGCCTTCTGCCAGTCAGCAACGTTGGGCAGCGGTGTTGCCCAGAAGGTGATCTCGTAATGCACCGGTCCGTCGTCGGCCGGCACAACGATGATCGGCATCCAACCCTGCAGAGCCCGTTTGGGATTCGCGCGACTCAACGGCTTGCCGTTGGCTCCGAGCCTGACCTGTACGTAGGTGTTATCTGCTAAGAGCAGTTGGTTATCCGGCGTGATGCGCGTGCCGTGAACATAATCTTTCAAACCGATCACGTTCCAGTTGTTGGTGAAATAGTCAAAGTCGTCGGCGGCCTTGGGGCTCGGCGAGTCCGGAGGTTGTTCTGCCCGCACCTGCGGGGCGGCAGCACAAACACAACAGGCCACGGCCAACAGGTAGCGGCCGACCCCAATCGTAAGATGCGTGCGAAATCGTGGCCCGCTCATGGTACGTCGACCTCCCTCAAACAGAACCGTGATGATAGCGTGCTGCGTGGCGTTCGATGGCAAAGGCGCAAGATACCGCGCCGACGACTCAGATACATCCAGGGCCGCTGGAATATCCTGGCGAGAATGCGGGAGACAGAAAAATCGGATGACAAAAAGATGTTCTTGTCACCCGATCTTTCTGTCCTCTGACTCGCCTTAGAGCGAGTACTGTGGAATCTTCATCGTCTCGCCGTTTTTCATCGCCGACAGGTGAGCATAGTAGCCCGGCACGGTCATGTTCAACGCATCAATCACGTCCACCGCCGGCCTACGGCCGCGAAGGATGGCATCAATGAAGTCGTCGCCCAGATAGCCATGCGACCCGCCGTGGCCACCCGGTTCTACGCCTGGAGGCAGAGCGTATTTCGTGAGCTGCAGGCCGCTCTGGATAGCTGCCTCGTACCGTTGCTTGCCCGTCGCGTCACCTGTGAACGATCGGTTGTATCCACCGTACTCGCCCCGAATGCGACCGGCTTCCAGGTACTCGCCCTGCGAACGGCAGATGATCATCCTCGACAGTCCTCCCTCGGCCGTCCGAAACAGGCCGATTTCGGAAGTGAAAACGTTCCCGATCGCGTTGGGAACGCGTCGCGCTTCGTCGAAATCGGGCGTTCCCTGGCACGAAACATCCAAGAAGGGCAGATGCGTTACGCTGACATAGTACGCCGTGGCGTGTGTCGGGTACCACATGGGGCACCCGTGCTTGCGCCAGTCCTTGTAGGAACCCAGCGAGGGGGTGCCGAGCGAATGCGGGTGGCAGTACTCCCCTTCCGAGTAAACGATCCGTCCGAACACGTCAGCAGCATACAACTTCGCCATGGCGTACAATTCGTCATGAAATACGGATGTTTCGAACATCGCGTAGACCAGGCCCCGGTTCTTGCGGCAACATTCCAGCAGCCGCTGTGCATCGTCGATATCACCGCGAAAGGCCGGCACGGCGGTGGCCACGTGTTTGCCATGCTCCATGCAGAGAATCGCGTGCTTGGCGTGTGCCGGGGCATCCGTGGCGCAAAAGATGGCTTCGATCGAGTCGTCCTTCACCATCTCCTCAAGCGATGGATACGTCTTCTCGCACTTGGCCTTCTGGGCCATGTCGGCGCAACGATCCGGGAACAGGTCGCTGACTGCCACCAGCTCGACATTCGGATGATTCTGCAGATCAAACGCGATGCCGAACTGGCACAGGCCATGACCGACAAGACCCAGACGGACCTTGCGATCGCTGTACGGCTGCCAGGTCTGCGAGCGGTCCACATTGGTGGCGGTCTGGTCGAAGCCGGGAATCGTCTGCTGCTGCTCCTGAGCGGCGTGCAGTATCGCCTGCCCGCTGGCGGCAACTGCGGAAGCGGCCAGGAATGCTCGACGGGACATGCCGGTCATGACGGGTTCTCCCCAAAATGCTGTTTGGCATCCATGTGGTAAAAGGACGGCGAAGCGACGACCTACAGCTTATCCGCTGCCAGACGCCGCGTCGATCAGGTCAGGGTCGCCTGACCCGTCTTGCGGCCGTCTCGGCATAGGCTCAGCGTGCAGTCATGGGCGATCTCCGAAAAACGGGATGCGCCAAGTCGCTGAGCCGGTGCGTCATTGGACAGACACGTCTCGCAGCGATGGAATGTTAGCGGCATAGGGTCGCTCTGCACCCGGTCAGTCGAACGTGATGAAGACTCCCTCGCCGCTTTCCAGCTTCTGCACGTCGCTGAGCGGGGTTTTCTTGCCATGGACGTAAGCGTCGCCCTGCAATGTCAACCGAACGTTGATGGCGGCGTTCGCGTCCCAGGGGTCTTGGGCGTTGACGAGCATGATCGCGTGACCGTCGCCGGTTTTGTGTTTGAAGCAGCCCGCGATCGCTGCGCCATCCACTTCAATACCAGCCAGCAGATGCTGCAGATCCGTCTCGCTGCGTGCCTTGTTTCTGGCCGTTTGGGCCGTGAGCTGATTGGTCATCCGCGCGCTTGCGCCAGAGATGTTTCCGCAGGCAGCGACTCCGATGTTGTCGTACTGCATGAAGACATCCGACAAGGCGTGCAGTTCGCTGTTTACCTTCCGCACGTACTCATAGGTGACATTCTTCTCACCGGCCTTGTTGACACAGGAGGTTGATTCGTGCCACCAGCCGGGGCAGAAGGATGCGTGCATGATGATCTTGCTGCCGTAGGCCAGACAGAGATACGCTTGCCAGCGGAGCTGGAATTCGCCCAGAATCGCTTCGGATTTCCACGCCCCAGTCTGGATGATCACCCACATGTCCCGCCCGCTGCGGCGGCACGCAGCACCGACAATATCCAGGTTCTCGAGGTAGTTATCGAACGGGCCGGTAAACGGATAGCTGTCGAAACAGATGTAATCGTTGTCGATGAGCTCCAAGTACTTGTCGATATACTCCTGGTACGACGTGGTCCCCAGTTGCGACGGTGCCTTCTGCAATTCGGGATCGATCCCTTGCGGCGCCGTGTTGGCGTAGTTCGGATACAGGTTGATATAGGCCAACTTCCCGGGGAACAGCGAATTGTAGCGCGCGATGACGTCGTTGATATGGGTGAAGTCTCTCACGTTCGGCTCGTCGACCGGGTAGTCGCCCCAGAGCGCCGGATGAAAGGGATAGCTCCGCTTGATGGCATCCAGCTTTTCCAGTGGGAATGTCTCGCGGTACTGCCCGGCTCGCTTCCCGTCGTCGCCCCACCATAACGGGATGTTGGAACTGGCGATCAACCCGATCTGGTGCTTCTGGCACAGATCGAGCACTTCTTTCTTTGCATCGACGGCCACGAGGAAGTCGATCCCCGCGTCGGCGACCTCTTGGACGTGCTGGTCATCAAAGAGATTGTCGGTCAGGTAATACGCGCCGATCAGCAGCTTCCCTCGGTCCATGGCGTGGGCCACCTCGCCCTCGCCGTCTGCAGGTGGAGCAGACCGTGCGTGTGGCACAAGCAAACCGAGGATGATACACAGCGATCCGATCGTGGTCAGACCTGTCTTCCGCCAAGAGCCCATGCGAAGTCTGTTCATGTTGATGCTTCTCATACTCAGTGCCAATCCACCAGGTGCGCTGGTGAAAAATGATAAGAACCGGACAGAAAACGGCAAAAAATCCACCAAGCAGCCGCGCTGCCTCGAGGAAAGGACGACTGATCCAAACGCCACGTGTTCCATTGTGCCATCGTGGTATTCCCAGCGCCAACCGGCCAAGAGAAAATCAGCGTGTGATGCCGAGCTGGTAACGCGCAATTCGTGCTCGCCAGTCCATTCTCCCCCGAGTTGTCGCTTCGAATTCACGTGGCTCGTGTCGTGTGGATTCCTGGGAGGCTCCATGCGCGAACAACGAAAGGCGTTGTCCGCCATGAGAATCCTCCGATTCAGCTTGCGTCGGTCACAGGCAAACAAGCGGGCGGTTGCCGGGAGTGCAGGAATCTGTCAAGACAGGGCAAGGTGTCGATATGGTCACGTCGGCGGGAGCTGCTGATGCCAGCGATGATCTGCAACATTCCTCTGTGGGCTTGGGTGATCGTGATGGGCACAGCGGCTCAGGCTGCCGCTGCGTCAGTTACCGGCGATAGTCGTCCGCTGGCAATCGACAGCGTGGCGATCGATCGTTCCGTTGCTGGCCAGTATGAAGCTGTGGAGTTGACGGTGCACGTCACGGGCACGTATGTCAATCCGTAGGGGTGAGTGACTATGACGAGGAACTCTCCGTTCCCGTGCCCGCTGGTTCTCATCGCATCATTGCGTGCTGCGTCGAAGGAGACTGGCTCAAGATCACTTCTGCCACCTTCCCGGCTTATCGTTCCAGCCGCTTAGCCCGCAAATTGGCGGACTTCCACATTCGTCGCAATGTCGGCCAGGCAGCGGACGATCAGATCGGCGTCGCCTCCCAAGGCCGTGGAGAACGTGACGCTTCGGTCGCCGTTGACATGCAGGGTGACCGCGAAGGTCCGTGGCGCGAAGCGGTGTTCGTAAAACTCCTGCAGATGCAAGTCGGCGATGTGGTCCAGGCGGACGGTTCGCAGCTTGTCGCCCGAGGCGATTTCCAGACGGTTGTCATAGAGAGAAATGACTTGGGGTACCCGTGTCAGCTGGAGGCCGATCATGGCTCCGCCGAACAGGATCAGACCGCCGCCCAACCAAAGTCCGACTTTGCCGGCCGTGACCGGGTTGGCCGCGCCAGGATCGATCTGGAGCCAGATCATGATCGCCAGGCCGACGGCAATGACGAGGCCGCCGATCACGTAGTAATGCAATTGGCCGGAAAGGTTGGGGCCGCACTTGCCGACCAACTGGCCGGTCGTGCCGATCCGAAATGGCTCGTCATCATCGTCAGCTGGCGACAGTGAGTCGAGTTGTTGGCGAAACTGCTGGTGGAAATCGCCTTGGTCCTGGAAATGACCGAACGACTCGTGCAGTGTGGCGGACGGTTGGATGGTCGCAACGGGCGAACCGGTTGCCGCGGCGACGGTCGGCAAGGCGTACGCCGGGGCTGTTAAGCGGACTGCCGTCTCTTGCGGAAGAGCGAACGTATCGGTTATCTGCCCAGCCGGAGGATTCTCCGCCGGGGATGCTTCCGCAGTTCGACGTGGCGCGCGTCTGCGCACACCCAGCCAACATAACGCCGCTCCAGCTGCCGTCACGCCGACCATCAGGATGGCCACGATCACCTGGGCTGCGATGGGCGGAGGACCGCCCTGCGGCGCGGGATCTCCGACCATTCCAATGGCCAGCACGGTGGCAAGCAGGCCAATCAGAAACAAGGGAACGCCACAGAGTAGTGCCAGCGCTCGGAGGATCATGGTAACTCTCCTGCAGGGACCTATCGGCCGCGACGAAGCCGTCGACGCTCCAGAAATATAGCTTCACCCTGCGAGGGAGGAGCTTACCTGGCGGTTGAAGTGGCAGGGTCGCTGCATAATCGTTACAGGCCCTACTCTCTGTCGCGGTATCGGTGCATACTATTCTCACGGAGTGGTCAACCACGCATCGAGCCACGATCTCGATGGCTATTCGGCTCGCCCTGCGCGAACCACAACGGTCACCCGGGCCATTGGTCCCGGCCTTTCATCTTCCCACCCCCGATCCATTGAGCAGTTATTAATCCATTCGCATAAGAATGCTTCCTAATATAGCGTCATGGCAGATGTAACGTCGCCGCTCACCTTTGTTGATCTCAAATCCGAGTGCCTTGCCGCCGTCCACGACCAATTCGTGTTTGCCGGGCGATGTCTCAATAACGCACCGTTCACCGTAATCCAACTCGGCCACTTCCTGCCCGTCAAGATACACCGTCGCAGGTGGACTGATCAGACTGAAGACGCGACCTAAGGCTGAACGGCGTCTTTGCCGCGCGCGATAGACTACGACAATGGGATCTCGCTGCGCAGCATCCTGCTTTGACACAGACCCCTGGGGGCGGATCTTCGCGGCCAATCCTTCGAAGGGACTCCTCGGCTCGGACGCGTCAGGTTGTTCGGTCATATGAAAGCCCTCGTGCAATTCGACCAGAAGCATCAGTATTCCAATGTAATCAACGGTGGTGCGCATCGCATCCGGATAATCCTGGGTGTCTAGGTTCAGTCGCGAAGCGACGACTCGATCACTGCCCAGTGGGCAAGACAACGCGAGCCCTAGCGAGCGTTGACGCTGCCCTGGGTACGCGGAGACCGGCCACCGTTGCCACAATGTGGCGGCCCAAGTGGCTCAGTTTCTCAGCCATCTTGCTCGCGATAACCAAGTGGCAGCGTCGACACAGAACCGAGCGTTCAACACGCTGCTCTTCCTCTACCGGCAGGTCTTGTGTCGATAGTCTCGAGTCGGATTCGAGCGTGATAGCCCGCGGCGCTGGTCGGCCTATTGCTGTATACGGAACCTGTGATAGGCCGTTCTGGGAAATTCCTCGTTCTGGAAAATTCCTCGTTTTTGGGCCTGGACTGAACCTTTTCCTGCGCGGTATTGTCTGTGAGCTCAACACGATTTCTGTTCTTGCTGCGGTGGCGTGACTATGGACCTAATCAACCTCTCCGCCGAACCCATGGGGCGGCTTCACTCTTGGCTACCTCGCCAACTTCAAGCGGAGAAGATCAGATCTTTTCCCGACGCGTGCCCTGGGAAGGCCTCAGTGCCGACGGGTCCTGCCGTTTTGCCCCGCCAAAGCTATTGGCGACGGTTTGCTGTTACCGAATTTGGGTGCGGCAGGCGATGGCTACGTTCTGATTCATCGCCATCTGATTTGGATCTTGCACGTTGGGATCGCGTTGCCGAAGACTTGCGAGGCAACAAGGGCGGGCTAGGAGACATTGGCGGCGGCAACTCCCTTTCTGGACGCTCGCACGTGCCGAGCGATGGCAGTCGATCGGCAGAGAGGCTCACATGAGTATCGCATTTGAAATTCTGGGTTCGCCGGGGCGAGACAACGCATTGCTCGTGCGTGTTGATTCCGGCCAGTCGCTCACCCGTCTGCTGTTTGATTGCGGTGACGGATGCCTGAGCTCGGTCCCCTACGCCGAAATACTGGCGACCGACCATCTGTTCCTCTCTCACCTGCATATGGATCATGTTGGTGGATTCGACTACTTCTTTCGATGCTTATTCAATCGCGAAAGCAAACCGAATCACATCTGGGGACCAGTCGGGACTGCGGAGATTATCCATCATCGCTTTCGGGGATTTCTATGGAATCTCCATTCGGAGATGTCAGGCACCTGGCGAGTGCATGACGTCTCTCGGAGTGATTTTTCGACATCACGATTCGAGCTTTGCGAAGCATTTTCCCGCAGACATGACGAAGGAACGACCGAAAGAAACTCGCTGCTCATCGATCTGGGGACATGCACCGTTGAAGCCCACTTGATGAATCATGGTACTCCATCGGTAGCCTACGTCGTCCGGGAAAAGGCCAGGTCGAATGTCGATACCAGCCGACTTGCGATGTTGGGCCTGCGCCCCGGACCATGGCTGAAACAACTTAAGGACAATGCTGACACGACCGACAGAATGGTCATTGATGGCGTATCACACTCAAGGGCCACATTGCGTGAATCACTGATTTCTGAAACTCCCGGCGATTCAATTGCCTACCTTACGGATTTCCTGCTGGACGACGCGGCCATCGCCTACCTTGTCAAGACATTGCAAAGGTGCGGTACGGTCGTATGCGAAGCGCAGTACAGGAATTCCGATCACGATTTGGCTTTGCGAAACTTCCACATGACCACGGGGCCGGTCGCCGAGTTGGCCAGACAGTCGGCCATTGGTCGCCTTGTGTTATTCCACCTTTCGGATCGGTATACGTCCAAGGAATGGACTGAGATGTTGGCGGAAACGCGTGCAATATTTCCAAATACTGCTTTTCCGGCAGCATGGCGCATCGAATAGAATGCCGAACAAGGCGGTGCACCAGGGCGGGCGAACGAGCCGGTCCTGGAATGGAGACTCACGTGCGCTCTCCCGGTGACCGTAGTCGTTCTGCTTCCAATTCAACTCCGTCATGATGCGATTCGTTGCTACTTGAGGGCACGAGGGAAGAACAACTTCGGCGTTTGTCTTGTAGTCACGCTCGCGCAGGGCGTGGGAATAGGGCTAACGACGGGAGTTATTCTTCCCGCGATCCAAAGCCTTCATCCAGACGTCGCGATTGTGCCGTTCTGAACGTTGGTGCCGCTGCCCTCTTCCGCAATCGGTCGGTGCCTGTCTTAGCTTCAGTAGTCGGCTTTCCGGGGAGTCGAGGATTCGGGGCCGTCCCTTGCCTTGAGTGGCTCTCCGACATCATCACCCGGATCGGCGAAGCCGCCAACGTCAAGGTGAAGATCGCTACTTCCCACGACGTGCGGCGGTCGTTCTGCAACCGGATCTGCCACGGCTTGCCAGGCATGGTGGCCCACACCAGGAGTCACGCAGCACCAGCGAGTCGAGACGTCAGGGAGGTACTCTACGGGGCGCGATGCCAAGCAGGCCATTCAGTTGCTCAACGCAGCGCGAGCCGCAAGGAATCAACAAATGAATCAACCAGCGGCCGTTTCAAGTCAAAACGAACAAAGCCAGGAAGTGCGTAACTCCCTGGCATCTAATGACTTCAGAAAGCTGGCCCCCAAGGATTTGAACCTTGACTAACTGATCCAGAGTCAGTCGTGCTGCCGTTACACTAGGGGCCAGAAGTCCGTTACCATACAGCACTTACACGCTACGCACAAGCCCATATTGTAGCGTAAGGCTACGTAAAAGGCTACGGGGCATCTTGTTTCACAGATTCAACGTGATATATTGTAGTCGCGAGGTATATCGCCCTCCTTACCTCCCCGTAATCTAAAGACGGGGGCGTGCGATCTGGTCTAACCGACCCATTCTATCTGTACCTCTGCCCCAGGAGATCTCCCATGATCGAACGCTTTCTGTATTGGGTTCGCGAACGCCACAACATCTATCTCCGGCGTGAGCGTGGTGAACCGCGACCGTGGACTGACGACGAAGTTCTGCAGACGTGGTTCTTTACGAACCCTTATCGCGAAAACGATAAGACTACGGTGTGGTTCCGTGAGCACGTTCGCGAACCGTTGCGAAATGACCCGCGAGTGCTGATGGCGACACTGATCTTCCGCCGATTCAATTACATCCCTACCGGCGAGCTGCTGCTAGAGTACCTCACCGAGTGGAATGCGGACAGTGTCCTTGCGATCCTCAAACGCCAGCCGAAAGTGTTCACTGGAGCGTTTAAGATCTCCAGTCCGCATTGTGAGCCCAAACTACCGGCGATCGTGCGACTAATTGATAAGCAATGGCGACGCCGCGACGAATTGCTCCAAGAAGTGGAGGCCGCTACGACGTTGCGAGATGCGTGGATGGCACTCCAGAGCGAACACCACAAGGGATTTATGTCCTACGAAGTCGTGTCGGACTTGCGATGGACCTATTTACTAGAGGATGCGACCGACATTCTCACGTGGTGCCACGTTGGTCCCGGAGCTCGGCGGGGCCTGAACCGACTGGGGCTACATGACTCTAGTCTGCCAGAACTGCTCCGCATCTGCCGCCAGGAGTTCCCAGACTTCGAGATGCGAGACGTTGAGCATTCGTTGTGTGAGTACCACAAGTACGAGACTGCTAGTCATGGAGACGGCAGGATGAAGCGACGTGCTCCCAAGTCTCGCGTCTAGCGATCCGGCCGATGTTCGCTCTTGACACTGCGAACGAGGCCGCGATATCGTGCCAGTCGTCGCCATCTGTGATCCGCTGACGGATGGCGACGACCTCGGCCTCGGTCAGAAACGCTGAGCCGTTTGCTTCACCGCGAGCGGCTCGGGGTCCCTTCATACGGTTGTTCTCTGCCGTCGTTCCTGCCCTGAGATGAGCGGGATTGCAGCACGATGGATTGTTGCACAGATGCATCACCACGGGAGGCTGCTCGCCAGTGAGGATGAAGTACATGAGTCTGTGGACTCTCCACGTGCGACCTTCGTGCTGACAGTGACCGTATCCTTTCTCCGTCAGTGCTCCGCACCAGATCCAGCATCGGGGGCCGAAGTAGATGTGTTTGAACAGCCTCATTGCGGCGGCTCCTCCTCGGGCTCGGGCTCCTTCTTCTCAACAGGAGGATCGTAGGACATCAGGATCCACTGCTCCAGTAGATTCTTGGGGATACGACGTCTGCGACGCTCCTCTTCCTCCCGCTGTCGCTGCTCCATGTCACGGACGAGCGGACTCGCACTGTGTGACAGTCGCAGTTCCATGTCACGGATGAGCGGATTCGCAGAGCGAGCGGGAGCGGGCTGCGACATTCGCAGCTCGGTGCGACGTTCCATGTCTGCTACCAGAGGATTCACCTCCACGAAACGTATATCGCTCATTCTGCTGTCGAAAATGAGCGGTCCATCGATGTCGAAGATTGATGCCATTTGTAGCCTTTCGTTAGTTAGGGACTGATATGCGAGCGTGAGCAACTGTACGGGGTACAGTGCACGCCTCCAATAACGCTTGAAAATATCTGTCGTGACTGTATCGCTCGATTAGCTCCTGTGTCTTCGCGGGGCTGAGGTCATCGTTAAGGAGCTGTCCTATCTTTCCGTAGTAGACGCCAGGATGGAACACGTCCTGATGTTGAACAGCCAGGAGACTGTCCAATTCGCAACGGAGCCTCTCCAATGCTTTCGCGAATCTCTCCACCGTCGGCTTCTTCAGTGGCGAATTCTTACCGGCCTGAGGATACAACTCGTGGAGTGCGTCTCGCAAATCCTCGAGTCGAGCAGCAAAGAAGCAGTGAGTTTTGATGTCCATTGAATTTACCTCGCGTGCAAGACGACATATCAAAGTGGGGCGTGAAATTACCGTGACGCTAAATAGGGACATTTCAACGGTAGGCAGGTTTTTGCCTACTTGCCTACCACTTGCCTACCCGTAAACCCTTACGTACCAACAAGGTAGGCAGGTAGGCAATAATTGCCGCCCTGCAGAGCTTGCCCCTAGGGTAAGGTGTGGTTGTGACTTTTATACGATAGACACCTAAGTACCTCCTCTCCCTTAAATACTTGCCTACTTGCCTACCACGCACCCTAAACACCTATAGCGTAAGGGTTTACGTGGTAGGCAAAAAGGTAGGCAAGGCTCTTTTGGTAGGCAAGTTTCTGCCTACTTCGCTTTTAGCCCCACGTTTACTGTCTTCACTTCATCCTTACCCACCTTCCAGCTCTTCCTCCAGCGGATGTGAGGATATGTGTTCTCCAGCCATCGCATTAGAGCCTTCTTCTTCTTGGCCTCATCAAGGAGCATGTCGGTTCCATACTCGGTGACCAAGAATCCCATGAAAAGCGAGGTCAGCCCCTTCTGTGGGACGTGCCAGCCCTGCTCGCAAAGTTCAGCGTTAGATGCTTTCCGCGTCTCTGCAGTATCTGGCATAATCTCCAGAAACGTCTCAACGAAGTAGACGTGGTCGTCTCGTGTCTCTCGCTTCGGAGCAGCTGGAATGCCTTCTGCGTGATACATCTTCAACTGAAGGAGCAATTCTGGGACGAGTGCGGGATCATTCATCAGCCACTCGGCCAGATTCTCAATACAATTCGCATCTTGTCGCCAGTCCTTGCCCAGGAACAAGAACTCGTGAATTCGCGTGTTCTCAATCGTAGTGTCAAACGTCATGTTATTGTTTGACACGATGATGAGTCGCATCTGGACGTTCTTGTACTGCTTAGACTGCACGAACTTACCATCCTGCCGCATATCGCTCTCACCCGTAAGTGATTTGAGGGCAGAGATAAGCGAGGTGCGTTTGTCACCATGCTGATCGTCTGCTTCTAGCAGTGTCACCAGCGAGTACTTCAGCACGTCGCGTAGCGTCTTGTCATTGGTAAAGACGCTCATCCCGACGTTATCAGAGTTTGGAATCAGCAGACGGCAGAACTTTGACATAGCAGACTTCCCGCTTCCTCCCCTGCCACGGAAGTATGGAATCGTGACGTCGCTAGGCCTCCGCTGCCCCGGAATGGAGCCTGCAAGGATGCGAAGCAGAACCGAGGGATCGAATCCAAGGTCCAGGTCATACAGCTTCGGGCGTCCTGACTCACCCTTGAGATATTCGAGTCCTACCGAATAGTTCGTGAAGAACAGGTCTTCAGGAATAGTCTTGTCGAACTCCTCTGTCTCAAGATCGTAGATGCCATCCTTGAATATGATGTTCTCTGCGAGATCGAACGGACGACCGTCGCGATAGCACGGAGCCTCACCGATCACACTGCTCTGGCCCCGAAGGAGCGTGGCACAGTCACTCGCAGCACGCGGAGACAGATCGCAGAAGTTGTTCGCGAGAAATCGTTCGATGAGCGTCTCGACGTAGCTACGTTTCTGCTCCTCGTACGGACGCGACGAGCCTTTCTCTCGCACGTAATACCCGTCGTCGTAGAAAACGACATCATGCTCACCCAGGAAAGCTGAGACTCGCTCTTCCTGCAGAACTTGGCTCAGGGGCTGCTTCACTCCCGCGACGACCTCAGCCTTCTCCATGAGCTCGGACAGACCATTACTTCCGTACTCGACTAAGAAGTCATCGAGCTTGGGTTGATCCTCGGGAAACACGATCTCGCGTATCTCGACGTCTGTGCGAGCCTTGAACAAGACTGCACACAGACCCTTGAACGCGTCGCCCACGTTTAGGTTCGTTTCACGCTCAGCATCGAAAGCGATATAGATCGTTTTCAGATTTGTCATGTGCTCGAGGAGCTTTGACACCTCGGGCAGCAGAGTGAAATCTTTGCGATGGTGCCAGGAATTTACGCCCCCGAACGCGATGGTCGGGAATCCCTTCAGCAGAGCACAGACTGCCTTCTTCTCACCTTCAGTGATGATGAGGAACTCGTCCTGCTCGAAGCGTATTAGAGGCCGCAGAGGGGTGCAGATGTAGGCTTGATTCTTCGATCCAGTGGGCTGCAGATACTTTACCTTGTCTGTCTGCCGTGGAATCGCCGGCCGATCGGGAATCGGCTCGTTCGCCGGAAGCTTCTTGTACCGAGCGAACTCCGGAAGACCCTTGATGAGCTTCTCTGGAAAGGTGTACGGGATAATGTATCCTGGGCCACCGTTCGCGTGGAATGGCTGAGGCGGAGTAGAGTGAAGCCTCCAACCAATCAGTCCTGCTGTCTCAAGAGGGATGCCAGAAGCATCAAGATCCTCTTTCAGGCGTTTCACATGCTCTTTGCTCTTGGAGATGTGACGCGAAGTCTTCTCGATTGCACTGAAGTAATCACTAAGAACACGTTCCTCTTTCCTTGCCATAACGATACCTCGTCAATTCTGCTCCATCATGTTCACGAAGGGTAACAGACCCTCCGGGGCGGAGTTGCAATCTCACACCCCGGAGGTTTGGAGGTATCTATCACGCTCGATGACTAGATGGAATCCTTAAGTTTGACCTCCTTCTGTCAGCAAAAGAACACTCCCAGTGTTCAATGGATTAACACTCCCCATAGGCAGAGCTGACTTCTGCCTTAGGGGAGCGGAACATATCTCACTTCACTATTTCAACGCGTCCGATTCCTTCGGGTGCGAGCACTGCTCTATCCGCACCCGCCCGCACGACCATTGGGCGGATCGCATATTTTCTTTCGTCGAACACTAGAGCCCACGCAACGATTGGCTCAACAATCGCAGGATCTTCGATGTGGCGATGCACCCACCCTGGATTCGCGAGAACGACGTGCTGAATTATCATAACTGACCTTTCAAAACCTCCGAGAGCGGGAGCTGACACCCCGTCTCAATCGCGGCTCTTATCTCGATAGCTCGTTCGCGAAATGCTTTCTCGTATTCGGGCATCGGGAAAATGCCGAACTTGGGAAACCGCATCGCCAAGAAGTCTTCCGCAGATGCCGTGGATGCCCACTCATCCGCGTCGTGGCGTGCTCGCTCCCGATTGTTCAGTCGTTGTTTCAATTCTTCAAACATGATTTCTCTCTCTGAAAAGCCTCCGGGAGCTGAAGCGTTCTCCCGGAGGCCGTCGCGTCCCACCTTATCACGAAAGGTGTTTCAAAAAGGCGACGTCCTACTGTCGCCGGACCCGTTGTGATGCCCTCTGGTTCAGGAGGTCCCAATTTGAGGGTGCGAGCGTCTCCACAGAGTGGGAAACGACCTTCGGTTGCCATCACGCCCGAAGGTTCTCAGCTAGTTTGTGTCGATGACTTCGTTGGCTCGGACTTGCAGATGATCGGAGCATTCAACGCCTCAAGTGCCGCGACTATGTCAGCGACGGTGAACGTTGCTGCTTCGGAGTCGGCGGAGGCAATCTGATCGGCATCAATCACCGCGGGGCCGCGAGCTAGAATGGCGTAGAGCCCAGCAGTCGTTGCAGCCGCGTCGAGTGCCTCAATCGGATCACCTTCAACGATGACGCCATCAGCATCGGCCTCGTCCCCAGCGACGATGAGCTCCCAGTCGCCAGAGTTGTATCGCACTGGATAGCCGATGGGGTCAGAGATGGCGGACAGAGCACCGACTTCGGCATTGGTCAGCACAGAAGACACTCGTGTGTAGTGCTGATTCGTCTCGAACTTGACCAGATCGCCAGAGACTTTTCGCATGGGGAAGCTCCATATAAAGGTGGAACTTCCTACTGTTCCGAGAATGTGGCATAGCTTGCCAGAGTGGTGCAGATTTGAATCTGTACGCTCCGCTTTATGATTATACCATATGTTTGCCACGAATGCAAGTAAAAAATGTAAATTTTTACAAAATAATACTTGCAATCTACCGCCACTTATGGTAGAATGCACGTAGCCCAGTAGGAGGGGCTGGAGTGCTCTGTAACACTCGCCCGTCAGGTTCCGTGGCCCGCCACACCCGCCAGCTCTACGCGGACCGTAGCGAGGCCCTAGGCGTTTTATACCTCTACTGGGTGGTTCTAGCATGATCAGCCGATACGGTGTAGACCTCGATCCTACCGCGTTCGCGGGTCCAGAGACAGCGGTCATGCGGCGGCTCGTTCGCGATTCGCTCAACGATCCCGTCGAGCTCATGCTCAACCTTCGGGCCCTAGAGCATGGAATGAGGATGATGGTCGGCTGTCTCTCCTGGAGCCCCATCGCGGTTGCCGAGCTGCTTCACATCGTGCGAACGTTCCAGATGTCCGACGATAAGCGGGACGCCTTCATCTATCGGCTCACCTATTTCCACACAAATTCGGGTAGATCACTGAATCAGCAGAATGTCGTCGAGATGATGGATGAGTCTATCCCAGGGGAGGAAGCCTAATGTACGAGGGCACCACTCACGAAGACATGGAACTTGACTTCGGTGACGAGCTCGGCCTCTATCGTCGGAGTTTTCAAAACTGGTACGCAGTATTCTGCAAGTTCGCAGAGCGAGGCATCTACAATCACGACGCCGCGGCGATGCTACGCTCTGCATATTGGAAACTAGTCAGCGGCGTCAATCTTCAGGGGCAGATTCTGAAGTTGAAGTGCCTCGTTGCAACCAGTGACGCCACCTACGCCGAAGCCTTAAGAATCGCCACGGAACTCGAAATCCCAGAACTTGCTCAACACATCCAGCGACGAGTTCCTGCTGGACACATTATGGAAAAGGTTGACCCACCATGCCGGAATGTATGTGCCACTGCCCCGGAGACCCGCTCTGCAAAATCTGTGAGCTCTATCCCCGAACTGCAGACCTAATCGGGTTCTACATCTTCTCCGTCGTGAAATTTCGGGGGATGCAGACCAAGATTGGGCATCTGGACCCAACCAATCCAGTGGAGCGAGCGTGGAAGTGGTGCCAGCGTGATAAAGAACCTCAGGCCGCTTTCAACATCGAGTGTCTCCGCTCCCTCGGGGACCTCATCATGATTTACCGTCCAAAAGACCATCGCCCACCAGAAGTCTGGATGGCGGCGATGTATCTCGCCTACGAAAAGTCTCAGTCTCGTTTACTTCTACCAAAGTTATGGAGTCACTATGAAAGTCTCATACCTCTCCCCACTGCCCTCATTCCTGAGCGATGATCTTCACGAGCAGCGTCAATCTGTCAACAACGTGATCGACGAAGCGAACGAGGATGCTCGCCCCGAGGACTTCGATCTGGATGCCGAGTTCTCTGAGATCTGGGCTGCGATGCGGAATCGCGAGTACCGTCAGCTCAACCTCCGAATCGCTGCCGTCCGGGCCAAGGAAGAATTCATCCGAGAGACTCGCCCAGTGCTTGAGGCGAAACGGGCCGAACTGCTCAATGCTGCTCGGGAGGAGACTCGTAATCTCCAGGAAGTTCTGAACTCGACGAAGGAACTGAACACTGTCCTCTGCCGCGATCAACGTCGGGACGCTGACGCGATATCCTCATGGCAATGTGGGAGACCCCAGTGGGTTGAACCGGAACTCAAAGAGGCCGAAGAGGAGCGGATGGAATATCTGGTCAAGCATGGTCTGATCACTGTAACTCCGTCGCCGAAGATGTCGGCGACTGCCTTCACAACAGGATACTGAGATGTCTACTGGAAACCCCACTGTCACGGTCAATCTACGGGCCGAGGATGAGAACCTCTCGTCGTCGCTCGGCCAAGTCGAGGGGAAGCTGAACTCCTTCGCCGTAAATATGGCGTCCATGGCGGTCGTCGCTGGAGCAGTGTTCGAGGGTATCAAGAAGGTCTCTGGAGCGGTCGCCGACTTGATCGAGATCTCGAACGTACAGGAATCCGCCATGCGGCGAACGGTGGCTCTGTACGAGGCTTCTGGTCGCGGCGGAGAAGAGGCCGCACAGAAGCTCTTCGACTACGCCTCGGCGTTGCAGAAAGTCTCCACGTTCGGGGACGAAGCGACCATCGCTGCGTCGAAGTATCTCGTGATCATGCAGAACCTGAGTGAAGAAGCTCTGCCTCGGGCCACTCAGGTGTCTGCTGATCTCGCTGCTGCGATGGGCGAGGATATTTCGGCCGCCATGCAGAAGGTCGCTCGGGCCATTGAAGACCCCGAGCAGGGGATGCGGGCTCTGCGTTCTGCTGGAGTCCAGCTCTCGGACGAGCAACAGGACTTGATCAAGTCTTTGTCAGCTCTTGGCGAGACTGCTCGGGCCCAAGACGAGATCTTCAGTGCCCTGGAGAAACGCTTCAGTGGAGCTGCTCAAGCTGAACTCGACACGTATGCTGGGAAAATCAAGTATCTGCAGAACGCTTGGGGTGACACCAAAGAAGTGATGGGCGATGTTGTCAAGGACGGCCTCACTCCGCTGGTGGAAACCCTCATCGAAAACCAGGACATACTGGAGAACCTCGGCGAGATGATTCGTGCTTGGGGTCCAGCGTTCGAAGCGGCAGGAGGTGGAATCGCAATTCTTGTCGAGAAACTCTCGGACTTGTACGACACGCTAAGCAGCATTCCGGGAGCAGATGTCCTCAAGTACTGGGAGGGTGGAGCCTTTCAGGCCCTAGATTCACTTGGTGGCGGCGACATGAAACGCGAGGAGCGAGCACGAGGGCGGGACCTCGACAAGCAGCTTCGCGAGAGCAATCGTGCTCAGGCAGAAGAGGATCGCAAGCGACGCCATGCCGAGAACGAAGGCATCGTTGCTGAAAGTAATGCTCGCAAGAAAGCGATGGAGGATGCGACGAAGAGCTGGGACGAGCACTATCGCAAACGCGAGGCGTACGAGGCAAAGCTCGCTTCACGGGCAGATGCACTTCGTAAGTCTCTGCAGACCCCACTCGAAGACCTCGCCGGCAAGTGGAAGGAGATTGCCAAGCTCCAGCGTGACGGGTTCATCGATGCAGAAACGTACTCGCGGGCAATCGCCAAGTATCAGGAGGAGTTCATCAACAAGGGCGGATTGCTTGGTGATATCGAGAAGAGTAACGAGCGGATTGCCTCGCTACGCCATCGGATGGAACAGCGTCCAAAAGATACTGGCTTCCAGGCTCGGTTTGAGGGCATCGAGTCACTGTCACAGCGGATTCAAGCTGCGGCAGTGAGCCGGACACCCGTAGATACAGAGCAAGCGAAAACTCGGGCCGAGCTTATCAAGGAGCACAAAGAGGCGATGGAAATCAGGCGGCTCCAGCTTGAAGAGCTGCGACGCAGACGTGATGTCACAGCTCGTTTCACTCGATAAAGAAGGCCCCGAAGAACTTGCCTCCGGGGCCTCAGAGTGATACGATCAATTAGTTAGGTTTTGAGCTGGCGAAGGGTCTGCTCACCCTTCGTCAGTTCTTTTTTCCACATCGCGAGCATCCCCAGGACACAGAGTTAGCCCACTCATAGATGCAGATGCACAACGATACTGGAATGGACATTCCAAACGTGAAGATTGCCGCAGCCAGATGGATGAGCATGCTCGTCCTTCGCCGGTTGAATCTCACGTGCTCAGTAGGCTGCTGACAATGGCGACACCATATAGTGGTCATATGTCGTCCTCCTCTTGAGCATTCGCCAAGCTCGCCCACTTACGAACCTCGGGGTCAAGCAGTGGACTTCGCCCCTCGCGGACGCAAGCAGCGATGGCACGTCTTAGCCGGGTAGCAACGTCTTGATCTCCTTCTCGCTCAGTCCTTTGTCCTGAAGTTCCTGACGAGTGGTCTGAAGCTTCTTCGCCAGTGAGGCTGCTTTCTTCTTGAGCATGACAAGTTCGTTGTTCGCCGCTTGATCGCGGAATGCTTTCGCCTGAGCTTCGCATAGTTCGGCTCTCCATGTGAAATAGAATTTGCGGTCGGTGAAATCACTGACTTTCAGGGGCAGATGCTTCGTGCGGTCCCAGTCTTTAGGAACTGCCTTGAGCTTGTCCTCGGAGTAACGCTTCTTTGTCGGTTTCTTCTTAGCCATCAGTTAGTCCTCCTAAATCCGGCGAGATCGGGTTTCAGGTTTTCGAGAATCAAACGAGCGAGGTGAATGTTGGGGCAGGAAAACTCAAGCTCCCACTTTGAGTCACCCCAGATGTAGATAGCGATTCCGTTCCGGTCGAAGTAAGCACTCCATCCCGCTTCCCTGCGGACCAGAGGCGGACTGCCATCGAGGAAAGGCTCGCCGATGTAGTCTTCTGTGATCATTTGCAAAGCTCCTTAAATAGAGGTATTTGACACTGCCCCACAGTGAGTATAGTATACCCTATTTGGGGGATAGCGTAAATCGGGCCACAGTAGCTCCCACAGCGTCGGCTACGGGCTGCATGGTCAACTGCGAGTAGATTTGCGTAGAGGCTAAATCTGCGTGACCGAGGGTCTTCCCAATGACCTGAAGTGGGACTCCCTTCATCGCCATCCACGAGCCCAGCGTTCTGCGAAGGTCGTGAATTCGCAGGTCTGGCACGCGAGCTTTTCGGCAGAGCGTCCGCCATGCTCGGTATGGTCGGGCCATGTGTGAGTCCACATACTTACCGGGGAAGACGAACTGCGAGATGCGGGGCCGAGCAGCGAGTATCTCGCGTGCCTCCGCACAGAGATGAATCCGGAGCACTCGCTTGTTCTTCGAGCGAGCTGCTGACACGGTCCACACGTCGTCAATAATGTCGGCCCACTGCATCTGCATCACGTTGCCCGAGCGTGCTCCGGTATACAGACACAGAAGCACGAAGTCGCGGATAGATGATGTCTTGACAGTGTCGAGGAACAACGGCATCTCGTCTCCGTTGAGGAAGCGAGTGCGAGGCTCTTCTGGAAACCGTTCCACCCGAGGTGGCGTCACGTTGTTGAACCTGAGCACTTTGATGCAGAGGGCCAGCACTCGGTTCGCCATGCAGAATCCATGATTCGCACCGATGGTGGCATGAAGCCAGATCAGCTTCTGCGACAGATAGCCGAGGTCTCGTCGCGAGTCGATGTGGGGCAGCACGAACTTGTCCCAAGTGTACTCGTCCTGTGACCACGACCGTTTCTTGAGCTTGGCGTGGAGAGTGAAGTACTCTTGCCATCCTTGGCGAACCGTCGTGGGTCCGCTTTCGAGCATACGCTGTGCTTCACGGCGAGCCTCGTCAAGACTCATCGCGGGATAGCGTCCCAGTCGTATGCGTCGGGGCTGACCGTTGACGCGACGGTAGATGATGAAAGTCTTGCTCCCTCCAGGGTTGATGCGGAGGGCCAGATAAGGAACCTTCGAGTCGTGATAGGTTCCGGGGCGAGAGAGGCGGGAAACTTGCACTGATGCCTCCTTGTAGCAGGGCTACAAATAGGGCTACGGGATAGACCGTAGCGTGCAAGTTTTGAGGCGGTAACAGCAGATTTACTGGGCTTGGAGCTTGTTGTACTTTTCCAGAGTCAGTCGTGCTGCCGTTACACTAGGGGCCAGTAGGAAGGTGCGTGCGAACCAGGGCTGGCGAGGTATTCGGTGAAAGAGGCAACCGCCTAAGAGGGGGGGCATCTCACTTGCCAGCCTGACCCATCTCGCGAGTACTGCCCCAAATAATACCAAAAATCGCCTTTGCCGGAAGCCCAGTTCGCGGGCCCCCACAGCGCCGGCGGGGGCCGCTCCCGCCAGCGCCCCAGCGTGCGGCCGTGTCATCGACGCGATTTGCGGCTGCCGACTGGGACAGGCCGAAGCGAAGTAGTGTGGAAATCGGGAACGCGACCATGCCACCATGCGACCATGCCACAATGCAAGAATGCCACAATGGGCTACTGCGCCGCGGTGAGGCTCCCGCCAACAGGTATCTGTGGCGGGCACCGCTTGCTTCTTCCTCTGGTCATGGGCATTCCGTGTTCGGTATTCCGCGCGGTTCAGACGACTCCAGACGCGGGGTGTCTGCTTTCGGTCTGCTTTCGGTCGTTGCCTGGGGGCGAAAAAATCGAATCCGCTTCTGGACTCACGGCATCTCGGCGGCAGGACTGCGGGGATTGCCGGCCGCTTGAGAAACGACGCGCCCCCACCGCGGTTTCCTGCAAACGATCGGGGCGTGATGTGCGGGCTCAGGGCACTCTCGCTTCCACTTCGAAAAGCCCGACAGGTCAGGTCCAGCCGCGGATGGCAGGCAGCAGTTGCTAATTGCACCTGACCGATGCGGTTTCCACGCTCGGCAGCTCGAAGGCGTGTCGGCCGCTGATGCCGGCCGCGATCGACGGTCGCTCAAGCGGACCAGAATGGCGGGCGCCGCCGCTACATTGGCCACATGTGGCGAGCTGAACTTCTGTCGAGTGCTGCGATTGTGCGGTGCTTCTGCTGGCTGCCGGTTCTCCGTATCCCATAGTTTCTACAGCAGTTGCGGAGCGGGCTGGGAATCAGTTGACGGTCGGCCCCCGTGCGAACTAGAATCGGCAGCATCCTTTCGGTCGAGAGTCAGAGATGTCGGGGACAGCCCAGATGGCCCACTTGAGTTCGTCGAACAATCCCAAGGGAATTCACGAGATTGCCATGCACGGTGGCGAGTTCCTCGTGGGGAGGAATCCCGACTGCCATTTGGTCATCGACATGGCGAGCATCAGCCGCAAACATGCCAGCTTCGTGTATGACGGAGCCGACTATTTCCTCAAGGATCTGCGCAGCCGCAATCGGACATACCTCAACGGCGTGCCCATTGATCCGCAGGCTCCCCCCCAGAAGCTCAAGGATGAAGACCGAGTAGCCTTCTGTGATCTGGAGTTCGTGTTTCGCCTCAAGGACCCCCCGAACTCGAGCAAGGGGATTCTGTTTGTCGACGACGACGTCGAGTCGAGCAGTTCCACGATCATGTCGAAGGTGGGAGTCTCTTCGGGGTATGGGTCGGTGCAACTGACCGCCAGTCCCGAAGCCAAGCTCAACGCGCTGCTCGAGATCACGCGTAGTTTAGGGCGAGCTCTGGCCCTGGATGAGGTTCTGCCCCAAGTGCTCAACAGCCTGTTCAAGATCTTTGTGCAGGCCGATCGCGGGTTTATTGCCCTGCGTGGGCCCGACGGAACGCTGGTCCCTCGCTGGTCACGTGCCTGGCGGGAGGACGCGGCCGAGACGATTCGGGTGAGCCGCACGATCGTCAACAAGGTGATGGAGACCCAGGAGGGGATCCTGTCGGCCGATGTGATGATGGACGAGGAGTTCAACAAGGCGCAGAGCATCGCCGACTTCCGAATCCGTTCCATGATGTGTGCTCCGCTGATCGACAGCTTGGGCAATTCGATGGGCGTGCTGCAGATTGACACCGTGCGGCAGAGCAAGCGGTTTCAGCAGGAGGATCTGGAGGTCTTGCTGGCTGTAGCGAGTCAGGCAGGCATCGCCATCGACAATGCCCAGATGCACGAGTTGGCTTTGCGCCAACGCGTGGTTGAACGGGATCTGGAATTGGCTCAGGAGGTACAGAATGGCTTCCTGCCCGAGAGTCGTCCCGATGAGCGGGGCTATGAGTTCTTTGATTTCTATCGTCCGGCAAATCAGGTCGGGGGCGACTATTTCGATTATCTTCGTCTGGCTGACGGCCGGGTTGCTGTGATTGTGGCGGACGTCGTCGGAAAGGGCGTTGCTGCGGCGCTGCTGATGGCGAAACTGTCGGCAGAGGCCCGCTTCTGCTTGGCGTCGGCTGCCGATGCCGGGCACGCGGTGAGCATGCTCAACGATCGACTCTGCCGATTGCATCTGGACCGCTTCGTAACGGCGATCCTGGCGATCATTGATCCGGTGACGCACCAGGTGTCGGTGGCCAATGCGGGGCATATGCCATCGATCCTGCGCACGAAAACTGGTCAGGTCTTGGAACCGGGGAGCGATGACGCCGGGCTGCCGCTGGGCATTATGGAGGGAATGGAGTATCTCACGACTCTCGTCACGTTGGAGCAAGGTGATTCGCTCACAATGTACACCGACGGGTTGAACGAGGCGGTGAACGAGTCCAACGAGTTCTACACCATTGCACGGATTCGCGAACAGATCCGGACGATTGGCGGATTGCCGACCGTTCTGGGGCAGGCAGTGATTGACGATGTCTGCGAGTTCATCGGGGAGGGCTCGCAGAGCGACGACATGTGTCTGGTCACCTTTGGCCGTCTATAGCGGCCATGCTCCACGCTCGACGATGCCGCGGGCCGCAGGTCTATGGCACAGGATATTGGCCGGTCCACAGTATCCAACCCGGGGCGGCTGGCCGGTGAGCGACATGCGTTGATGCACGGAGTGATGCTGGCTGGGGAGCGTCGCAGATCGCGCAGGGCAGGCTCACCGCACCGTCCGACGTAACGGCCGTGGCGGGCGGTCCCAGGGCAGCGACCTGCTCTGTTGGTGGAGACTGCTGCCCTACGAGGATCCAGATGTTCCGGTACTCGACCGGGTTACCGTGATCCTGCAGCAGAATGGGTTTCTCCAGCGGACTTTCCGCCTGGCCGGCGCCGGTCTTGGTGGGGATGGCTCGGTCGTTATGGATCAGCACTCCGTTGTGGTACACCGTGATACGCGCGTCGGCTGTCTTGTTTGCGTCGCCGTCCCATTTGGCGGCAGTGAAATAGATATCGTAGGTCTGCCAGCTGAGGGGAGGGAAGGTCATATTCAGGTCGGGTGGTTGCTGTTTGTAGAGCGCCCCACAGCCGTTGGCCACGGGGGTGAGTCCGAAGGAATCGAGGATCTGCACTTCGTAACGTTGTTGGATATAGACTCCACTGTTCCCTCGCGCCTGGTCACGCTGGCGGGGCATATACGGAGTGCGAAACTCGAGGTGCAGCCGGAAATCTCCCACGCTCAAGTGAGTCAGCGCGCCGGCGGCGAGAAGTCCGCTTGGGGAAAGCCCCCCTTTCTCAAACGCCTTGGTATCGCCGCCATCAAAGAGAGAGATGGCGTCGGCGGGAGGAGCGAGGCCAAGTGTCGTGCTCAGGCGTCGCACCTTGGAGACTTGTCCCACTTCGACCCCGGCCGAGTCGATGATACGCCCCGCTGACGCTTGCAGGACAATCGTCCCGCGAGGACCTGTAAACGTCAGGACGTTTCCCTGGCGCGTTCCGCTCCAGATGATCGTCGTTTCGCGATCCCAACCGTTGCCCGGGAGACCGTCCTGATACCCCGTGGCTGAGAACTGCCCGTCGCCCAGGGCCGTCACCTGCAAACCAAACCGCACGAGTTGGCCACCCACGGCTCGCACGGTCCCCAGATACTCCCCCTGCATCGCGAAATCGGTATTGTCGTGAGCGGCGTTCTCTGCCGTGGCAGGGTCTTGAGCGACCGCTTCTCGAATCAATACGGTTGCGGCCGACGGGGCCGACACATGCTCGTTTGGTGCCGCCCCGCAGGCAACGGTTGAACCGCTCCACCAAACCGCCAGTGCCGTCAGGTAAGCCAAGCGTGACATGTCGATCGCTCCCAGCTGCAATTTCAAGGTGCCCTGTCGCGGCCAGGCGAGGCAGCCGCCCTGCGACCGTGGTCTTTCCAGCTTGTCTCAAACCGCGGCCATCCGCAAGAGCGTATTGAGTCTCGAACCCCGTATCGATGCGCGACAGGGAACTGCCATGGCTGCCGGACCGGCCGCACGTCGCTCTCCCCAGGAAACTCGGCGGCAGTCAGGCGAGCTGGGGAGACGAACCTCGCCAGCCGCCCCAGAATGGCCGAACGCGATGCGTCCTGGGCAACACCGCGATAGCTGATGGCGTCGCGCTCACGACGTCAGGGAAGGTACTTGCGGCGGATGGCGGCCAGTTGTCCCAGCAGTGGTTTGGCCTGTCCTGCCGCAGTGAAGAGGCCTGAATGGGGGAACTCGTGTGGCACCGCGTCGCTCATCTGGTTCCAGATGATGCCGTGCACGGCCTGTTTGGAAAGCAGCAGCGGAATCAACTGCTCGGCGATGTCCTGACAGATCGCGGCCCGCTGCGGATCGGTGGGCGATGCGGGTACCACCTGCCCAGGTCCGATCGCAGCCGGATCGTCGGGCAACTGGCTTGGCATCGTCAGGTAAACCAACAACGGGATTCCCAGCAGACTCCAGCGATCCAGATGCCGGCTGACGGCGAGCAGGTCGCGTGGCAACGTTCCGCCCGGCCAGTAGCCCAGGTTGATTTCCAAGGCGACTCCGGCCACGCCCAACTCGGCCCGGACGAGAGCGTCCGCGAAATGGAGGGGGGACAGATCAAGGTCTTCTGCCGCCAGATACTCCGCCCACGGCTGGTCGAAGCTGATCACCACGGGCGTGCGAGGGGACGTCTGTCGGACCGCTTCGATGGTGGCGACCGCCAATCGCAGTTTCTGTTCTTCGTTCAGGTCCAGGGCGCCCGGCACATTCAGTCGGCCGGCGCATACCCAAATGTCGACCACCCCATCGAATCGCCGGACGACGTTCCGGATGTAACCGAGCGCAGCATCCTCGAATCGATCATAGTCATCCTGCCAGTCGTATGCTCGATCGGGCAATGACAGCGAGTCGAGCTGGATGAGGGGACCTGCAATCACGCGCAGGCCCTTCTGCCGACACCACGCCAGTTGTCGCTCGACCGGCTGCCACTGGTATGTTTCGTGGGTGGGCTGCAGATCTCGCCAGCGAAAGGGCAGGTTGACGGCGTGAAAAGCTGCTTGGAAGGATGCGTCGGCCGCGTCTGGGAGCGAGTTTGAGAGCTGGCAGGCAAGAATCGCCGAGGCCGCACCTCGCGCTGAGGCGGGCTGATCCAACAGGGCGGAAATCTGGATGCGGATCAACGCAGCGATCACCTCCGACGCGATCTGAATCGTCTGCTGCGCATCCCCCTCCGCGGTCGCCTCCGCCGTTGTGGAGCGAATCAACGCGGAGATGGCAACCTGAAGCTGCTGCCGCAGTTCCTCGGGCACACACGTTCCAGAGGAGTCGAGATCTGCGACCAACGTGCGGGCTCGGTGCAAGGTGCCACGCGCCAACTCCGTCGGCAAGTTATACGGCTGTTCCCGTTCCATCAAGGTGCATGTGGAAAGCACACGCTGTCCCAAACCGGGGATGTTCCAGGGAATGTAGAGGTTGCCCGATTCCGAGATAGACCGCTCGATGGTCAGGATACCGTTGCTGAAGCGGTTCCAGCTGCGCCAGGGAATGGCTTCCAGACCAGCCAGGTAAGCCAGCTCAGCGGCATGCGGCAGGAGCTTCTCCGGCGTTGGTGCGTGGAAACGCATCTGGCCCATGAACGATTCCTTGACCCCGCGCGCTGCAGACGACATTCCGCGGGACGCCCCACTGACAGCAGACGTCCTGAATCCGAGAACAACAGTTTGACCCCCCGACAGCACTCTTGACGATCGCGAGTGTACCACAGGCGTGTGTGGCCGCCAACCATAACGATTGCCGCTTTCTCGGTCTCACCTCGGCCCGGGGCTCACCCCGGCTGCGCCGTGCGGG
>JBGSHS010000326.1:0-33619 GCA_041752115.1 Pirellulaceae bacterium
CGGAAGCGGAGTTCGCGGCCCGCATGTGCCTGTACAATTGTCGGATCTGGCCCTGACCGGACCGAAATCAATCATCCTGCTCGTGCTCGTAATCGAAAGGTGTAACGATGACGGATCGGTTCTTCGATCACGAAAAGCTGGACGTTTACCACTTGGCTGTCGAGTACGTCGCGGAGTCCTTTGTGATGGCGAAGAGGCTTTCTGGTCTTCACCGTCACGCGCGCGATCAAGGGTTACGTGCGGCACAGTCGATCCCACTCCACATCGCCGAAGGAAAGGGGAAACGCAGCCTGAAAGATCGCGCGAGGTTTTTCGACATTTCCCGCGGTTCAGCTCTGGAGTGCGCGGCGATTCAGGATGTGCTCGTTGTTTCCGGCGGGATCGCGTGGATGAGTCCGCGGCATGGTATGATCCGAACATCGATTACGATTACGAGCACGAGCACGATTACGAGCACGGGCACGGGCACGGGCACGGGCACGAGCACGAGTGACGCCAGCGTCACCTCGCGATTCGGGCCAGAACCCAGCCGCTACCGGCGGGAGCAGGCTGGCTGCCGGTTGGAGTTTGAATTTCCGGTGGTCAAGCTGCTGGACTTCCGTACTGAGGCGGAACTCACCGACGATCCCAGTCCGTGTGCGATTGCCACGCTGGTTCAGCTGCGTAAACTCCAAGCAGGCCGCGACAGCACGCGTCGGTACACGTACAAGGTGGCGTTGGTCCGGGCGTTGTATCGTCGCGGATACCAGCGGGACGACGTGTTGAAGCTGCTGCGGTTTATGGACTACCTGCTGCGGCTGCCAAAGCCGTTGGTTCGGCGATTTCGGCAGGACGTAACACTGATCGAAGGGGAGCTGCAGATGCCCTATCTCACCAGCTGGGAACGAACGGCTCGTCAGGAAGGAATCGAAGCAGGACGTCAGGAAGGCCGGGAGGAAGGACGCCTGGCGGTCGTGGACCTGCTACGTCAGACGTTGGAGATCCGCTTTGGCGCGGTGCCGCCGCAGTTGCTGGAGCAGATTGGCCAGTGCCAGGATGTGGCGCGACTGCAGGCCTTCCACAAACAGGTGCTCATGGCCAGTTCAACTGAAGAATTGCGGTTTTTATGTGACGTGTCGGTGGAGGTCTCTGGCATCCGGTGGCCGCTATTCGAACTCCAGACCGAAGAGTGCCGCTTGATCGAGCCGAAAACGGAGAGTGATTGGCTGAGTTGGCTCGCGTCCCAAATCCTTCAGCGCACCCCAGGAAACCGAACTCCAATGCAAGTCGCCAAACAGCGGCGTGCAGTTGGCAAACGTTCGCTCGGGATCTCCCACCACTTCCAATCCAGATCTCCAGGCTGAACGAACGCCCAGTTGGTGAACACGATCCGACTACCCAGCATATCATACGGAACACCCGGTATCAGTTTGGTGGTGGGATATCCGGGAACAACGTCGCGGCGCGGCGGTTCGGCCAGCGCCTGACGGGAGGGAATCGAAACCAGAGCCAGCAGCACCAGTGCTGACATGACTGCCATGGCCAGCCGAACAATCAGGTCCCGATGGGACAGAGAGGTTATGTTCACGAATCTTCTCCCCATGATCGACAGCCGAAGAAGGATGCCGCACTGGCAGTCCCATTGTGCCGGCACTTCTGCCTCCAATGCGAGCATGAGTCAGGGATAACGCACAACCGGGTCGGCGCCACCGGCCGCATGGTGGTTCTTCATCGCGTTGTCGGCACAGTCCGTGATGGCAAAGCGGTGCGCTGTCGGATAGACTGGCCAGCATCAAATCATGCTTCGGAGACCACACGAATGAAGAGCAATTTTCGCCCAGTCCGGTATCGGCTGACCTTGTGCTTTGGATTGATGATCTTCCTGCGGACGGCTCACCCTGGACTCGCGGGCGAGTGGTCACTCAATGACGGTCAGTTGGAGGCACGTCGCTGGGTTAACGCGGTGTTCCGTGGAGAGAAGCGATGGGAGGCGAAGGAGTCGAGTCTGGTCGTGCACGCCAACTATGGCGCGGTACAGAAGAACGGGCGTGGTGACGATCGGCTCAACATCAGTGGTCAGCGATTCGCTCGCGGTTTCTACTGTCACGCTCTCAGTCACATCACCGTGCGACTGCCGGCACCCGGCGCACAATTGATCGCCAAGATCGGCATTGACAGCAACAACCAGACGCGGCCGCAGCGCGGCAGCGTGGTGTTCGTCGTCCAAGTCGACCAGCAGGCAGTGTTCCGTTCTCCAGTGGTGCGCGAGGGATCGGCTGCTGAGCCGGTACAGGTCGATCTGCACGGCGCGACCGAGTTCGAAATGATCGTGGAGGACGGTGGAGATGGCATTTCGTGTGATCAGGCCGATTGGGCAGAAGCACAGGTCGTCCTGGATAACGGTCGTACGCTCTGGCTCGACGAACTGCCCATGGTATGTCTGCAGAGCGGACCCTGGCTTGGGGCCCCACCCTTTTCCTTTCAATATGGTGGCGTGTCGTCTGGTGAACTATTGACGAAGTGGAAGACCGAACATAACCAACAGCCACTCGACGACCAAAGAATCCAGCACGTGCTCGCCTACCGGGATACGGCAACGGGCTTGCTGGTGCAATGTGTGGCGATCGAGTATCTCGACTTCCCTGCCGTCGAATGGACTGTCTACTTCCAGAATACTGGAAGTAATGACACGCCGATTCTCAGCGACATTCGAGCGCTCGACGTAACATTGACACATCCGCCGGGCAGTGACTTCGTCTTGCACCATCACCGCGGTGACATGTGCACTCCAGACAGCTTCGAGCCGTTGGAAACACCACTGGGTCCGCAGGCGGAACTGCGGTTCGCTCCGCATGGTGGGCGGCCGACCAATGGCCAGTGGCCGTATTACCACGTGCGATGGGGACAGGAGAGTCTCCTGGCCGCCGTCGGCTGGCCGGGACAATGGGCAGCCGTTTTCTCGCGCGACGCCGGTGAGCAACTGCGCATTCAGGCTGGCCAGGAGCTGACTCATTTCACCCTCCATCCTGGTGAGCAAGTGCGCACTCCACTGATTGTGCTCCAGTTCTGGCGCGGTGACCGCCTGGATGCGCATAATGCCTGGCGACGCTGGATGCTCAAGTACAACACGCCACAAGTTGACCAGGCGCCGCCCGCTCCGATGCTCTCCTCCTGCAGCGGCGGCTTTTTTCCAGGACTCAAATGTAACACGACCGACGAGCTGCGATTTATCGACACGCTGGCCCGCGAGGGAATTCAGCTGGACTACTGGTGGATGGATGCCGGCTGGTATCCATGTGATGCCTGGCCCGTCACCGGAACCTGGAAAGTCGACCCCACTCGATTCCCCGACGGCATCCGCGCCATCAGCGATCATGCACATGCCCAAGGAACCAAGCTGATTTTGTGGTTCGAACCGGAACGAGTTACGCCAGGTACGGAGCTTTATCAGGAGCATCCCGACTGGCTGTTGGGGCAGGATGGAGGCACAAAACTGCTTGATCTGGGCAATCCGAAAGCACGCGACTGGCTGACCGAACACGTCGATCAGTTGATCAACGAGCAAGGCATCGATCTGTATCGGCAGGACTTCAATCTCGACCCGTTACCTTTCTGGCGCGCCGCGGATACGGAGACCCGCCAGGGAATCACCGAAATACGACACGTCGAAGGATATCTGGCCTATTGGGACGAATTGCGCCGGCGCCATCCGAACATGCTGATCGATTCATGCGCTTCGGGCGGCCGGCGCAACGATCTGGAAACACTGCGCCGAGCGGTCCCGCTGCTACGCAGCGACTATCAATCGTTCGGCGGCGAACTCTCCTACGCCGCAGGCAATCAGGCTCATACGTATGGACTGGCGTTCTGGATCCCCTATTTCGGAACGGGAGTCTACTATTCCAATGACTCACCCCTATATGGAGTACGCAGCTACTACTGCCCCGCATTTGGATTCTGCGCCGACGTGCGGCTCGACAACATCGACTGGGATACCTTCCGCAAAGGTGTGGCCGACTGGCGCAAGCTGGCTCCGGCGATGCTGGGCGACTATTATCCACTGACTCCCTGCAGTCTGGGGGAAGACGTTTGGATCGCCTGGCAGTTTCACCGCCGCGATACGGATGACGGAGTCGTTCAGGCTTACCGACGCCGCAACAGCATTTACGAATCGGCCCAACTCTGCCTGCGAGGACTCGATCCCGACGCACGTTACGTCGTGACCAGTTGCGATGAACCTCTGCGTGTGGAAGCGACGGGACGCGAACTGGCCGACGATGGGCTGAGCGTAAAGATCTCGCAGCGCCCCGGCGCCGTGATCCTGATATATCAACGTCAACCGTAGCCAGGCTCACGCAATGTAGCGCGGGCTTCAAGAGCGCGACAGAGCCCAGCGAGCGTATTGCCTGAGGTGCTATCGTGGACGGGGCAAATCACGCACTGAAGTGCGTGCTACGCGTGCTACATGCGTGGCGGCGGCAAAGAGATTATAATATTGGCACCCTCTGGAAAGACCACCTGCCCCCTTCAGAAGCTCTTCACCATGCGAGTGACAAGCCAATGACTCGGTTGCCATTGCTTACCGCGTTCCTGTTCCTGATCCTTGCAGGTTACTCTGCTCATGCTCAGGACAGTTACGATTCGTCAGCCACGTCCGCTCCAGTGAAGGAGCTGATCTTGCCGGGCGAGTCGTTTCTGGTGGATGGCCGCCCCGCCTTCGTACTCCTTCCACTGGCGGAAGCACGGCAGGCTCCACAGCCCTGGATCATGTACGCTCCCACCTTGCCCGGACTGCCTGATGAGCATGAGAAGTGGATGCACCAGCAGTTCCTGGCGGCGGGAGTTGCTGTGGCGGGCATTGATGTGGGAGAAGCGTACGGCAGTCCAAAGGGGCGAGAATGCTACGATGCTTTGTACCGTGAGTTGACCTTGCGACGGGGTTTTGCCAGGCAATGCGTCCTCCTGGGCCGCAGTCGTGGCGGGCTATGGAATACGAGTTGGGCGGTCCACCATCCAGAGAAGGTGGCAGGCATGGCTTGCATCTACCCTGTCTTTGATCTGACGGTCTGGCCCGGTATCCAGACAGCCGCACCGGCATACGAGCTGACTTCCGAGCAACTGTCGGAGCAACTGCGGGCGCACAATCCGATTGAGCAGGTATCGGTGCTGGCCCAAGCGGGCGTCCCGGTGTTCTTGATTCACGGTGATGAAGATCAGGTCGTTCCGCTCGAGCAGAACTCGGCCGAGATGCTGCGTCGCTATGTCGCAGCGGGTGGGCAGAAGCTGATCGAACTGAGCATCGCACCCGGCCAGGGACACAATTACTGGCCCGGCTTCTTCCGCTGCCGGGAACTGATTGATTTCGTGATTCGACGGGCGAAGATCGGCGCGGAAGCTCGTCAGTCTGCTTCGCCAGATCCGCCCCCTGACGACCGATAGCCGCGCAAGACTACTTCACAACCTGAACGAATCAATGCACGTCTACGGCACCATCCGGACCCGCAATGAAGGAGTGGCTCGATATGATGACCTTGCAACGATGTGCAATCGTATTGGCAGTGTTTCTATTGCTGAGCGAACGGGGCGGTTTCGTCCAGGCGCAGGGCCCGGACATCCCCACCCCGACTCTCTTCAGTGTGGACAGTCGCGACGCGGGAGGTGCTGACGTACCGCATGCCCAACCTTGGAGGATGATCAAGCTCGACTCGGACTATTGTGGTGCCTGGCTTGTGGCAGGCGACCTGGATGGCGACGGGCAAGCGGAAATCATCAGCGCTCGAAATCACGATCAGGACGACACCCACTACACCTCTTCGGTGGTCGTACATCGACTGGACGGATCGGTCTTGTGGAAATGGGGCGAAGCCGCCGCTGGTCGCAATCAACTGCACCATGATGTGGCGGCACAGGTCTACGATTGGGATGGTGATGGACACAACGAAGTGATTGTGGCAGCCGACCAGGCAGTTGTGGAGCTTGACGGACGCACCGGGCGAGAGAAGCGTCGCTTCTCGATTCCTGCAGGTGCTTCCGATTGCCTGGTATTCTGCAACTTGTCCGGGAACGGACGGGCCACGGACGTTCTGGTGAAGACGCGTTACACGCAGATCTGGGCCTACGACTGCCAGGGGCGAGAGCTGTGGACGGTCGCCACTCCAGGCGGATTCCGCACGGCTCATCAGCCACGTCCGGTGGATATCGACGGCGACGGCCGGGACGAGGTCGTCGCCGGCTATGCTCTTTTGAACTCTGATGGGACCGTGCGATGGGCGTTGAATGCCCGCGATCCGGCTTGGGCTGCCGGCAAACCGATTGGCACCGGACATCTCGACTGCGCTCGCTTGTTCTCGCAGGCAGCGGATCCTGCGACGTCACTCTTGGCACTGACGTTCTGTGGTGGCGACCGCCTTGCTATGGTAACTGGCGAAGGTCGCCTGCAGTGGAGCATCCCCGGCTGGCACTTCGAGTCGATTGACATTGGACGCGTCTGTCGGCATAGCTCGGCACCGCAGATTGTCGTCGACATCCCTTACGCGCCGCACGGACAACAGCCGATCTGGGTCCTCGATCAGCAGGGGACGTTGTTGGGCCAGATTCTGAACGACGAAAGCCGATTTCATCGACTCGTCGACTGGTTTGGCGAGGGGGTCGAGTCGATCATCGTGGGCCAGCCACCGGCGATGTACGATGGCGAGACCGGCAAGAAGCAAGTGATTTTCGACATGCCGCTCGCCGCGGACGAACCGGAACCCGACTTGAGCAAAGAGACGATTATCTGTCTGGTAGCCGACATGGATGGGGATGGCGTTACCGACATCATCTACAGCACGAATCCCGCTTCCACCGTCTACATCTATCGCAATGAACGGGGCAAGAAACCAGCCGGCCCCACCGAGCTCGGCACCGGCGTGAACTGGACGCTCTACTAAACACCTCAAGGACCGTGCCCGATTCGGCAAGACCTGCAGGCAATGACGAATGACGAAATACCCAATGACGAATGAAATACGCCACCCAACCACCAGGAAGCTGCGTGGACCTGATGTTATTGTCCCTCCGGAAGATTAAACTGATTGTGTCGACCGGTCACGTCGGGCAAGCAGGTAATCGCTGCGGACAGTCTGGGTGAGGGACCGGTGTTTCCGCAAGGATGCCGTTGAGCAGAGTGATCAACGTTGTCACAATGCTCGACAGGAGGTCGTGGTTCCAGGTGGTCGACCTTTGGTTTACCTCGAAAGAGATCATCACTACAGACGCGGAGAGACAGGCTATGAGCAAGACAAACCGGCGAAACTTCGTCAAAGCGACCGCGGTGGCGGCGGGGGCCGCTTCCACCTTCGGCTTCCCCACACTCATGCTTGGCCAGCGCGGCGCCAACGATCGGATTCGCGTCGGCCTGGTCGGACTGGGAGGCCGCATGCAATCGCACGTCGGCAGCCTGGCTGCCATGGCACAATCGGACAATGTGGAGATTGCCGCCATCTGCGACTGCGATCAGAAGAAGCTCGATACCGCGGCTACTGTCTATTCTGGCCTCGCCGGTTTGAAGCTGAAGACCTACACCGACCAGCGCAAGCTGTTTGAAGATCAGTCGATCGACGCGATCAGCTTCGCCACACAGGACCATTGGCATGCCCTGCAGACGATCTGGGCCTGTCAGGCAGGGAAACACGTGTACATCGAGAAACCGCCCACCTGGTGTATCTGGGAAGGACGCCAGATGGTGAAAGCTGCGCGCAAGTACCGTTGCCTGGTACAGGTCGGTACTCAGAACCGTTCGAGCCCCAACATCTGCGAAGGGATTGAGAAGCTGAAGGAGGGGATCATCGGCAAGGTTTACATGGCGCGGGCCGTCGCCTACAAGATCCGAGGCAACCTGGGAAAGAACGTCCCCTCACCAGTACCTGACGGACTCGATTGGAACGAGTGGGTAGGCCCGGCCGAGATGGTGGAGTATAGCGAGTTCCACCACCGCAAATGGTATTGGCAATCAAACTTCGCCAGCGGGGATGCGGCCAATCAACTTGTTCACGATGTCGACAAAGTGCGTTGGGGACTCGGGCTGATGGAGCATCCCGTGACGGTGAGTTGCATGGGCGACCGGTATGCACCTGGGGACACCGATGATGCCGACACCCCCAATACACTGGCCTTTCTCTGCAAATGGGCCGACAACAATGCGCTGGTGACCGTCGAGAATCGTCACTGGTATACCAACAGCGAGGCCGGGATGCGGGACACGTACCCGTTCATGGCCGAGAATCAGTGCGTGGGCGAGATCTTCTTTGGCAGCAAAGGTTATATGATCCTGCCCGACTATGTCAGTTACTACACGTTCCTCGGCCCTAAGAACGAGCCGGGACCGTTCAAGTCGGGGCTCGCCGAGTTCAACTGGACCGATGAGAGCGTGCCGCATTTCCGCAACTGGGTCAAGGCGATCCGTAGTGGCAAACACGAGGACTTGAACGCGGACATTGAAGAAGGTCACAAGTCGACAACTGTCTGCCACTTGGCGAAGATCTCAGCCAAACTGGGGCGGAGCGTGCAATTCGATCCGCAGACCGAGCGGTTTGTGGACGATCCGGAAGCCGACAAGTTCCTGAAACGCGAATACCGCGCACCCTACATCGTGCCCGAAGAAGTGTAGATCACTCGCTCGGAAGTCGTTCGGCCGTTCAACTCGCCAGCAACGGCCGGACGACCTGCGGGTTCTCCACGCCCGTCAACCGCTGGTCGAGCCCCTGGAAGTTGACCGTGAATCGCTCATGGTCAATACCGAGACAGTGCAAACTCAACTCCAGCGGAACCAGCGCAGGGCCAGCAGGAATGTCACGCAGCCCCAGGCGAGTACGATCATCAGCTGCGGTCCGATCGCCCACAATCCTGCTCCTTCCAGCATGACGCGACGCATCGCCTCGATCAACGGCGTCAAAGGAAGCAACCTGAGAACCGGCTGCACACTCTCCGGAAAACGCTGGACAGAGAAGAAGATCCCCGATCCGATCCACATCGGCAACATGATGGCATTCATCAGCCCGGAAACGGTCTCGATCGTCTGGGCACGACAAGCCACCAGCAGACCAATTCCCGCAAACTGAAAAGTCCCCGCCAGGATCAGGATTCCCAAAGCTCCGTAGCCACCCTGACTGGTCACTCCGAAGACCAGCCGCGCAAACAGCAGCAGCAGCAGTACCTCAGGCAGTGTGAAGATCAGGCGACTGGTCATCACCGCGGCCAGAAAATGCCAGCGTTTCATCGGCGTCGCCAGATAGCGTTTGAGCAGCTTGCGCAGTCGCATGTCAACGATCGCAAAGCCCACTCCCCACATGCCGCCCCCCAACAACCCCATGCCGATCAGTCCGGGCACCAGGAAGTCAATATACCGACTCCCCAGTTCCGTGGCCGGATAATCCTGCACGGAGATCGGATCACGACGCTCCGCCGCCTGCTGCAGCAGGTCATTGGCGATCTGCCGCGTCAACACGCTGTTCTCCCGCGTCGGGTCGAAATAATAGGAGTAGCCTGTCGACGTGTCAGATGCTGGAACGATGAGCAACTCCGCTCGCCCGGTGCGCAACCGCAGACGGCACTCAGCCTCGTCACAGACGGCCACTTGAAAGCGATCGTCCTGCTGCAGTGTCTGGGCCACGGCTTCGGCGTCAGGCCCCGACTGCACCAACACAGAGAATCCGCCGACCGGTTTGTCACGAAAGGCGACTCCCAACGCAACTACCATAATCAACGGGAAGACATAGACCCAGAAAATCGCGGCCGGTTCGCGCCAGAACTCGCGCACGCGGGCAGCAATCAAGCTGTAAAACGGATGCGTCGGTCGGACGGGTGATGCGTCGTGGTCGGTCACGAATTCGTCTCCTCGGCTTCCTGCAGTTGTCGACCGGTGAGCATCACAAACACATCGTCCAGACTGGCGTGCCGCGTAACCAGGCTCGACAGCTGCCAGGCTCGCTGCTCTAATCGCTCCACCAGTGCCGGCAGGAGCAGATGAGGCTCTTCCACCGACAAATGAATCGCCCCAACCTCAATCCGACAACTGACGACGGTCGGTAAGTCCATCCAGAAGGCCACCGGCTGGCTGGTCCCTTCGGCCGAAGCGAGTGAGAATTCCACCACGTGATGTCCACCCAGTTGCGCGATGAGTTCGCGAGGAGATCCGAGCGCAATCAACTGGCCTCGATCGACGATTGCCACCCGATCACAAAGCCGCTCGGCTTCTTCCATATAGTGCGTGGTCAGCAGGGTGGTGCGTCCTTGCCGACGGCATTCGCCAATAATTTCCCAAAGTTGCCGACGCGAATGGGGATCGAGGCCGGTCGTCGGCTCATCCAGGAAAAGTAACGCGGGGTCACCAATCAGCGCCGTGGCAATCGCCAGCCGCTGCCGCTGACCGCCCGACAGGTTCTTGATCCACGAGCGGCTCTTCTCCACCAAGCCAACGCGCCGGATCGCGTCCGCCGGATCCAGGCCCCGGGGATAGAAACTGCGAAACAGATGAACCGTCTCCTGGACCGTCAGCTTATCGGAGAACTGAGTCTCCTGCAGCGAAATGCCGATCTTCTGGCGAATCAAGTCTCCTTGCTCACGCCACCGCATCCCCAGGATCTCGACTTCGCCACTGGTCGGCTCCAACAAACCTTCCAGGATCTCGATCGTGGTGGTCTTTCCCGCCCCATTGGGCCCCAGCACCCCAAAACACTCACCCACAGAAACGTCCAAGTCAATTCCGCGGACCGCATCCACTGGCGGTTTGGCTGCATAGGTCTTCTTCAGGTCTTGACAGCGGATGGCCAGTGTCATGCGTCGTTCGTTCCCCCAAAAAATGTATCATCCACTGCGGAGCTGCGCAAGCGCTGTCCGTATCTGGATAGAAAGCAGAACGCACTTTGCAAGTGCTGAAGCTCATTACCTTGTTTCTGCCAAAGCATCCTCACCAGCACTGGCAGAGCCAGTGGCACGCAGATCTCAGCACTGGCGGAGCCAGTGCCACCGGCACGCTTCAGATCTTCGCAAACTCACCGACAACGTAATCGCGAGCCCGTTGAACATCGTCCAGTGTCAGATGTTCGAGAATCAAATCGATAGGACGGTCGAGCCCGGCCAACAGGCGCAGGTAGTGCGGGTAGTCCAGCACTCCCAGTCCCGCCGCGGGAAGATCGGTGCCATCCGCCGACGCTTTCACGTCTTTGGCATGCGAAACCACAAACTGATCGCCCAGCCGCTGGAACATCTCATCCATCATGGCCCCTAACCGCGGCAGATCATCTTTCTTGGGATAATTGCAGGGATCCATCACCATGCGCAGGCCGGGCGATTGGATATCCTGAAACAGCCGCTCGGCCCGCTCGATCGAGTCGATGATGTTGCGCCAATAGGGTTCGATGGAGATCACCGCCCCCTGCTTCTCGGCCGCGTCGGCCAGTTTCTGGAGTGCGACACGGCACTGCTGGTAGCCCTGCTCCGTTGTATTCTCGGGAGCGTCCGCCCAATCGGATGTTGTATTGAACGTGCCGGTCTCGGTCGAGATGTTCGCGCAGCCCAGACGCTTCCAGTTCTGAATCAGGCAGTTCATGCGCGCCTCGTGGCGTTTCATCCGCTCCGGGATCGGATCGACCACATTCACATAACCGAAGACTGCCGCAATCCGGATGTCGTGCTGCTCGAATGTACTCACGATCTTCGCCACGGCTTTCCAATCCGGCGCAAGAGGATTAAACGCGACGTCGGCAAAGGTATATTCGGTCAAGACGCTGCGAAAGCCGGAGTCCTTGATTCGTTGAGCCGCTTCGGCGAGCGGCAGAGACATGTACGGACCGGTATGAACTCCCAGGATGATATTCTGCCGAGCTTTCGCCTGCAGCGCAGCATCCTCAGCCGCACCAGACGACCGACACAGCACTCCCAACTGACTGGCTGCCACCGCCGCAGTGGCCACGCGGAACCAATCGCGACGGGTGAGAGAACCTGCGGACTGCCGAAACTGCTCCGCTGACTGGACTATATTCATGTGACAACCTCCCAATCATGCCGATCCACTGCAAACTGCTGACACCAGACTTGATTTCAGCTCACATACTTGCCACGACCAATCCTGCCCAACACCCGCTCGACGTGCAGATCGCCCTCATTAGTTCGACGCCGGTTCATCGACCGGATTCCTGCTGCGGCCAACTCGAGCAACAACCGCCAGCGTATACGGCTTCTCGGACTTCGTGTTGATGCACCCGGGAAATACGCGATCGAAGTTGGCAGCAATCACCTCGCCGCCGCGCACGACCGCCTCACTGGGACCATCCAGCAGTCCGTTCGCTCCATCATTGTCCCCATCCTCGGCCAGCGTCTCCACTTTGCCGTCAAGCGTCACCGTTCGAATCGCGTTGGCCAGGATATCGGCCACGTAGATGCGCCGGGTCGCAGGATCAAAGTAGATCCCGTCAGCCGATTTCATGTCGCCCGGGCGCGTCAGGTTCTTCTGCTCAATAACCTGACCATCCGCATTCAAGGAGATCTTCTCCAGCAGCGCATCGCCGCAATTGGCCACGTACAAGACCCCCTGATCATCGAAGTCAATCCCATCAGCTCCCACAGGTATCTCCTGACTCCGGGTCTTGAGCGTTGCCACCCAATGCGGATCGGCACCTTCCGATTGGACCTGCACGTCGCGTTCATCCAATTGGAAGCGATAGACCGCACTGAGCACGGCGCCGTCCTCCGCGCTTCCTCGCGCAGAATCCGTGACATACACGTAGCCGTCACGAATCGCCACGCCATTCGCTACATTCAGCCCACTCGCCACAACTTCCACGCCAGTCGCCCGACCGTCTTTCACTCGCACACAGAGCAGCCGGGAGTTGTTCGGCGTCTCGTCGAGAAACTGGCAATCGGCTACGTACAGATCACCGGAGGGAGCCTGCCGCACGCCCATCGGATAGGTGTGCCCGGTGTCAGGATGCACCGGCAACCGGCAGAAGAGCGTGACCTGATCGTCGGGCGCAACCTTCATCAACACACCCGGCGACGTCAGATCGGTGAAGTTGGGCACCGACAGAATGATGCTCTCGTCGGCCAATACCGCCATGGCATCGGGCGTGTTACACGACTGCGGCAAGACGATGGCGCGAGGCACCTTTCGATTCTGCGCTACAGATGGCTCCCCAGCCAGGGCAAAGGCAGGGATGGCAAGTGTCAGCACCACAACAGGCGCTAGCGAACGGTTCTTCATGGTGGTCACTCACAGTGTAAACGGTAATTGGAAGATGGCCGGCAAACGTCTGCTGCCTCCGCATGCCAAATCAACAAGACAACCAGCTACGGATTGAATCCTTGCAGTGCTTCTGCAAGCGTTGCGGCTTGAGCGGTTTCCCGAATCTGTTCGGGCTGCCTGGCTCCGCAAAGCGCGGACGTAACTCCCGGACGCGAGATCGCCCAGGCCACCGCAAACTGCGGCAGCGTGCAGGGGACCTGCATGGCATACTCGCGCAGCCGTTCGACTTCGGCCAGATTGCGAGTCCACGCATCACCGGCAAATAGCGGCGAACGGAGCCGCCAGTCATCCGGCGCCAAACAGTGGTCGCGATGGAACTTGCCCGTCAGCAGCCCTAAAGCCAAGGGCTCATACGCGATCACACTGATCTGATGTTGACGACACCAAGGCAAGATCTCAACCTCGATGTCGCGCTGCAGCCAGTTGTAGCGCACCTGACAAGCCGCAATCCGACACTCGGCTTGGAACTCCGTCATTTGTTCGACCGACAGATTCGACACTCCTACCGCACGCGTCTTTCCTTCCGCCAACATCTGACCAAAGAATCCGGCCGACTCGGCCAATGGTGCATCTTGGGCTGGAGCATGCAAATACAGCAGGTCGACACAGTCGATCCCTAGTCGACGCAGGCTCTCTTCAAAATGCTGCCGCAGCAGCGAGGGCTGATTGGTCAGCTGCAGCGTACCGTCCTGGTCCCAATAAACCCCTACCTTGGTTGCCAGAACAACCTCCTGGCGCCGACCGTGGAGCGCCTGGGCAATGCGCCGCTCGCTTTCCCCGTCGCGGCCATAGGCGTAGGCCGTGTCGAGATGATTGATCCCCGCATCAATGGCCGCGTCGATAACCGCCACAGCCGCCGCGTCGCTCATCGTGCCGCTGGTAATCCCCGCCAGAGGCCAGCAGCCCAGCGCGACCGGAGAGATCCGCAAATCCGATGTTCCGAGTTGACGATGATTGGTGCTCATGCGTGCATTGTGACCTGGGAGCTGCACTACGTCGAGCACCCGGCGGGCAATTCGCGGCAGTCGCAGCAGACCCGCCGCTCCATCCCTGGGGATGCCTTCCACAACACGAACGAGTGATTTCCCGCAGCGAACTTTGCCACTCTGCCGGTAACGTATCGCCCAGTCGACACGGCCCCGAAGTGGGGAACAACGCAGCGGCTCTCGTGGCCAGGGAGTTGGAATCAACGTGCGTGACGAACGAGGCGATCTTTCGCACGACCGCGCCAGCCTGTTTCTGGGAGAACGCAACTTTTCCGGAGAACGCAACACACGGGCAGGCGTCGACGGTACAATGGCAATCTGTGGGCCTCCGTGAGGAAGTCATTCACGCCGTCGGTGGAACAGAGCGCCCAGCGTCAGACGAACTGATCGGAGTCGCCCTCATGCGAACAGAGAACCTCGTCCAGGTAATGCTTCTCATTACGATCTCCCTCGTGCTGCCCTTCGAAACGGCCTTGGCTGCGGACCAGTGGCAGCGGGACAAACGCTCGCTCTTGACCAACTTTGACAACATGTATAATCCGTGCGTGCTGGAGGTGCCGGGTGACTACCCCTACCGCATGTGGTTCTTCGGATGGGCCGTCGGACCGGCTGGAAATCCCGGTTTCCCGGGTTGTGACGCCATCTTCTGCGCGCGATCGAAAGACCTTTTGACGTGGGAGGTCTACAGCCGCGACGACACCTGGGACGACACGATGGATCCGCATCACTGGGTACCCGTGCTGCATGCCAGCGACCAGTGGTATGAAGCCTGGCATGTGGGCGATCCCTCCGTGGTGCTGAAAGACGGTCAGTATTACATGGCCTACAGCGCCACCTCCAAGTCGTTTGATCCCGTGGCCGGCTTTCCAGCACAGATGATCCAGTGTGTCATGGGAGCGGTATCATCGGACGGGATTCACTGGACTCGTTCGAGCCAGCCGCTGTTGATTCGAGCTGGCGACACAGCTGAACCGCAGCCTGATCCGGAGCGGATCGGAGACTTCCATCGGCCCTCACTGCATTGGGACCAGGATCGATGGCGTCTGTGGTTCGATTACTGGCTTCCCGGTCAAGGCGTCTGCATGGGCTACGCCGAAAATGATGGCGACTTCCTGGCCCCGGGCGGCTTTCACATCACGCACGATCTGCGGCAGTCGCTGCTGCCCAACTGGCCCAACCCGAGCGTCGTGCGGATTGGCGAGACGTACCGTTGTTTCGCAGATCCTTCGGGCTACCCGATCGAAAAAGGCGAGTCGCGTTGGAAGAGCCGGCAGATGCGTGAAGCCGTATCGACCGACGGGATCTCCTGGCAGAGGCTCGACTACATTGCCCCCGACGATGACGCCGACGCCTGCCATGTCCCGCAAGCCACAGTACTCCAAGTTGACGGCAAGCCCTGGCTCTACTTGTTCTACGCCACGCAAATCGGCTCGAAGAAGCACGACGGAGTGTATCACTACCAGTACGATCGCATCCGAGCCATGCGCAGGCCATTACCCGAAACACCATGATGAGCGAATGGGAACGTCGGAATTCGCTCGAGCAAGCAATTACAGCAGACTGTCACACTCGCTTCGAAGGAACACCCGCCGGAACCGACTACCTGAACTTCGTCTTCTTCGCGCCTTTGCGTGAGCTCTATGCGTGCCATCCAACAGAAAAGGCACGCGTGAAGGCCCAAAGGTGAACTTCGCCCTACGGCGTATCGACTGGAACTGTGAATACACGCGACCGGCTGGTGGTTAAAGTGGGAGGAATGCCCACGACATGGATCGTCACGTCCTCCAACACACCGGTCGACGCTTTCTCCAACACCAGAGACCATATCTCCGTCGTGTCGCCAGCCTCTCGCTGTAGAACGAATGGGTGCGTCAGCCCGATGACATCCTCCTCTGCGGCCACCTCGTCTGATGCCGTGCGCACAGTCGCCCTGACCGTCTCCTCCGTTCCTTCCCCTGACAGCAGGATCGCAAATCGCTCGATCCCCGCCGGTACCACGCAGTAGAGAGTTCCCGTGGAGCGGAACAGGTGCAGCCCACGGGCTGTGGATACCCACGCCCAGGGATGGGAACAGTTAAGACGCAACGTTGTGTTCGAATTGCCGCGCCACTGTAATTGATGTACTCCTGTGATCGTGGGTGTGAAGCGGTATGCGAGATGATCGGACTGCTGCACTGGATCCAGAACCAGCGTTTCGCCATCACAGTCGGACACGGTCATGATGCTCTGAATCGGCTTCGCCGCGACGACGGCACCGACCTGGCACTCACACTGGACTTCTGCCCCGGCCGTCGCCCACATCAAAAACTCCGCTTCACCACGCACAGTCATATCGGCTGATTCAACAGATTGACCGTCTCCAGCCGGAACTTGCTCCGCGGCAACCAGCTGCGCCTGCTGCCAGCGAAAATCGTAAGGTGCAATGCCGCTGAGCACGCCCTGCTCCGGAAACCACTCAGCGAGCTGCTGTGGAGTGAGCACATATAATCGCTCACCCATCGGTGAAATACACCTCAACGAGCCCACGATCTTGGGGAGCCCAGACAGAGGTGAAGCGATCAGTACGATCGGATTCCTGACGAGACTGTCGCGCACCAGGCAATCCCTGAACTCAATATTCCCAGTCTGTGCATCTGAGCCCCCTGGCGACTCGATCATGATTGGTGCAGCACGAGTATTGCCGGGATCATGCCGAATGATCTCACACCGTTCCCACCGCAACAGAGCACCGTCAGCCTGATTGCCGCGAACGACGACACCTCCCGCCGTGTCTCCATCGAATCGGCACTGGACGAATTCGATCGTTCCCGTCACGCCGTGAAGGCCGTCCCGATGAGCCATACTCAGGTAGACCGACGGGTCCCGACATCCTTGGGAAGTGCAGTTCTCAAATCGAATGGACACAGGTGTCGATTCCCGAGACATGTTTCCCAGATAGACCAGGTAGCCGCATCCGGCGTTGCTCTCACTACGGCAGTTCCGCACCAGGCAGTTGACCAGCTCTTCCTGCGGCGAATTCGGCTCGAAGTCGATCCCGGCCTGCGGAGCCGTGCCACTCGTGTTGCGAAAAACGCAGTCTTCAATCGTCAGGTTCTCCGCCGTAATGATGCTGATCCCTTGCCGGTTGTTTCCGTCGCAGGTCACGCGGCGTATCGTCACGGCGACATTTGCCGCACGATCGGCACCGGTCCCCAGATAGATCCCATCCCCACCACTGTCGATCAGCGTGAGCCCTTCGATCAGAATGTCTTCGCAGCCACGAAGCGACAGTGCATGACGCCATTCGGCTGGCTCATACGGGGCGCGATGATAATCTTCCTTGTGCATACGCAGCGTGGCACCGTCGCCGCGCAGTATCAAGTGCTTCTGGCCGAGTGCCGTGAACAGGCAGTCCCCCTTTCCCTGGAACGCGTCCCGCTTGGCTTCAATCACAACGCCATTTTCAAAGATAATCTCCTTGTCGCCCGACAGTTGCAGCGGAGTGACGATCCAAGGCCCCCCCGGATTATCGATCACCACACGTCTGGCCCGCGAATTGATCGCATCCTGCAGAGCCTTCGTTGCATCCTGCTCACTGAATCCCCACCACAACGCGCGAGCCGTATCGACTCGCCCCGCCTCCACGTCGGCGATCGCCTGCTCGTTGCGCGGCAGTTCGGCAGCGACCGAAGGGCGGAGTCCCGCCATCAGGGCCAACAGAAGCCCCGGTTGGATCAGTCTCTTGATCATAGAGTGACCAGTCAAAGCGAGATACACGGCAGTTCACTCCTTTCATGGTGGACATGGATTAAGAGATGGCAATGGCCATTGTAACAGAAGCAACGCTCAGACGCGTGGCACGCCCCGGGCGCTCGTCGGAGGCGGGCAGGTTTCACCACTTGTCGCATCGCGAACGGCAGATATCGTAGTTGGGGGTGATTATCCGCAGGACCACCGCAAGCGGCATCCGGCCAGCGCTGCGGATCTTCAGCAGTGACGACACAAAGCAGGTCGGTGCGTTGGGCGGCGGTCCCTGAACATCCACCAGCAACTATTCGTTCGTACCGACAGGGTGAATGCCATGACCTTCCATATCCTGAAGCCGATGCTGAGAACCTGGAATCTGCAGGAGACCATCAACTTTTATACAGTGTCGCTCGAATTTCAGTGCGAGGCTCGCAGCGATCCGTGGGGATGGGCTCATCTGCAGCGCGACGGAGTAGCTATTGTGCTGTCGAGTCCCAATCAACATGAAGACGATGTGGCCCTGGCCTTTACCGGATCCCTCTACATCACCCGCAGCGATGTCGATCAGCTCTGGGAGCGACTGCGAGATCGCGTCCGAATCGGTTACCCGTTGGAGGATTTTGAGTATGGGATGCGAGAATTTGGCATCTACGACAACAATGGATACCTGCTGCAATTCGGCACGCCTCTGGCGAATTGGAGTGATGTTGGTCGTTCGCCAGAGGCTCCCTGATAGTGTTGCGTGTCCCTGCCGAGTACAATGATTCGAGTACAATGATTCAAGCACACACCCAGGCACGCCCTGCGACCTGCCGAGCGGTCTGAACCTACCGCCGCTGTTGTCCCACCAACCATCGAATACGCCACACGCCCTACGCGGGGCATCGGTATCTCGTGAACTGTCGCGACGGGCCGGACTTGGCAACGCGGGACCAACAACGGTGGTTACCGGTTTCCCACGCTCTGCGCGCGCGTGGCTACCAGAGAAACGCCGAAGTTGTTTTTCCCTCGTGCCCTAGTGCTTTGCCAACACTCAAGATTCGGGTGCCACGGACTTCGCCCGTTCAGCACTGGCAAGGGTTAACCAGCTGCTGCACTGGCGAAGCCAGTGGCACCCCAACCCGGAATTCCAGCGTTGACAGCGCCCTGGGACCTGAATCAACCGCTCGACAACCGAAGAATTCGACGAGGTACGCTGATGATTCCGAAGCGCTTCTGTGCAGCGACAGTGCTCGCGTCCACCTTGCTGTTAGGATTGAAGGGGTCGTGCGCGGAAGATACAGGCCCGGAACCGATCGTCTATTTCGACCTTTCCCCGATTCTCTCGGTCGACCTGCAAGATCCGGCTCAACGCTGGAAGCTATTTGACGAAACGCATCTCGCGGTGGCGCTACAGGGCTTGGTGAACCGTTGCCAACCGCAACTCTATCTGCGTTACATTCGATCGGCCGACGACTTCTGGTGGGAACAGATGACGACCGAAGGGGGATGGCTGCACAATCGCAAGATCGTCCAGGTCCAATCGCTGGACGAGTTGCTGGACCGGTTCCGTAGCTTCTATCACGGAGCTGTCGTGTGGGATCCTGGCGTTGCTGCGACCTCCAACCTGGCCTCCACCATTGCCGGCTGCGATGATCTTCTGCCGCTGCGGTATGACCAGGATGAGAATTCACTGTACCAGCGTCTGACCCGCGGCGACCGGAAGCTCGAGGTCAAGGTCAATCTGATCAACGCTGATGGCAGTTCGCTTTTCACCGGGCAAGGGACCATACCGGGCACTGATCGCGCATCGACTGGCAGCGCGAAGAACGACGCGTATCGCTGGCTCATCGAACACTATGTCAAGCAAGGCAAGACCAATCCGCACGTCATGGGATACTACCTGGATGCGTTCTGGCATCGCTGCTGGAGTGCCTCGGGACCGGAAAATCATACACTTTCCAATCAAGACTTCGTGATCGCTCGGCGCGGAACGCTCTTCGATCTGAACGTGTGGGACGACGAGGCGTGTGTGGACGATCCGTCGCAGAAGCCGGGAACGGATGTGGCCACGCTCCAGGAGCTGATGCACGCCGCCTATGCGCAGTTTCAGGGCCAGGGAGTGATTCACGTTGCCGGCTTTGTACCGTGGGCTTTCAAATACACCAGCTTCCACGGTGCGGGGGGGACTCACCAGGAGGTGCCGACCGAATGGCGCTATGCAGAGATTCTCTCGTGCTTCAACGCCTTCATGGACGCAGACGCGCTCGGGCTCAGCGCTATGGCCAACGCCTCCTTCTTCCAGCATTATCCGCTGGCTGACCACTACCCCCAGAACACGAAACCGACTCGCGAGAGCCTGCAAGACCGGGGAATCCTGGACGCTGCAGGCCACATTCAGCCGCGTTGTTATGTCGCGCATTATGTGGGTGACTATGACTCCGCCGCCTGGCTGTACCGGGAACTGCCTCGCCTGTGGCGCGATCCGGCTCGCGGCAGCACGCCGCTGTCCTGGGCATTCAATCCCAATCTCTGCCTGCGGTTCCCTCTGGGAATGGCCTGGTCACGCGAGCGGCGCTCGGCGAATGACTGGTTCATCGCCGGTGACTCGGGAGCCGGATACCTCAATCCAGGCAACCTTTCCGAACCGCGACCGTTCTCAGGACTCCCCGCCGGCTGGGACGCGTGGGAGGATCACTGCCAGAAGTTGTACCGACAATGGGACATTACCCAGACCGGTTTTGTCATCGACGGCTATGCCCGCGGATTGGACAAGCAGGGACTTGATGCGTACTCCCGCTTCTCGCCGGATGGGATCGTGGCACAGAAGATCCCGCCGCAAGGTATCCATGAGGGAATGCCCTACCTGCGGATGGCAACCGATCTCTACGGAGCGCCGGCTGACGTAGCTCGCGAGATCTCTCGACTGACCGGTGGCTTTCCCCCTCGTTTTGTCGTCTGCCGTTCCATCCTGCAGTCGCCAACCTGGTATGCGCAGGTTGAGCAGGAACTGAAGAGCATCCGGGGAGAAAGCGTACGGGTCGTCGACATGTACACGCTGATGTGGCTGGTGCGGGAGTACGAAACACACCCGGATGTGTATGGCCAGACGAGGTACGGTCGCGCAGCAGAAATCACAGCGACGCCGGAACGTTATGCCGGCTTGGCCCCAGTGGAAGTTCCGGACGGGCCGCTCGTACCCGCCACCATCCAGGATCAGCGCTGCTGGCAGGTGGCCCCGGTCAGCAGCAGTCGGTATTTCTACTTCGACGCCCACGACCACTTCTCCAGGACAAAGAAAGGGCCGCTGGAAATCCAGTGCGAGTATCTTGATCAGGGGAATGGTCCGATCGTACTGGAGTATGACTCCACCGATGCCACGGCTCCGCTGGGCGGTGCATACAAGGTATCTCCGAACGTCACGGAGCGAAGCAACAGCGGCCAGTGGCGAACTGCCTCGTTTGCCGTGCCTGATCCTCGATTCGCCGGCTCACAGAACAACGGCGCTGACTTTCGCTTCTACTGCCAGGGAGACGAACTCTTCCTGCGTCAGGTCCGCGTAATGCGGTCCAACAGTGACTGATCAACGTCCATCGGGGGCGAGCCCGTGGCGAATTGTCGATGCTCGCTCCTCAAGCCAAAGACCCCGTTGACCATGCTCAATGCGAGTCCCTCGTCGGCACGCAGCCGGCGGCAGAATCCACGCGCGCCTTGTGGCGGCGTATCACGGACATGGTAAGTCCACCGCGAGGACGCAGGGCCAAGAGCGGTTCGACCTGAACCTCGGGTTGCTGCGGCAACAGCTCTAGCCGGACGCGCTGCATTACAGTCGCCAGAATGAGGGTCATCTGCATCATGGCAAAGGCACTGCCAATGCACGCTCGCGGCCCAGCACCGAAGGGAAAGTAAGCGTAAGGGGGAATATCTTTGATCCTTTCTGGCAGGAAGCGATCTGGATCAAATCGTTCCGGATCAGGAAAGAACCGGCCATCGCGATGGGTCAGGTAAGGGTACAGGAAGACCCAACTCCCACGTCGCACCTGATAGCCGGCCAGTTCGACATCTTCCTGCGCTTGCCGACAGAATAGCGCCCAGGCGGGTGGATACAATCGGAGCGACTCCTTGAGGACGGCTTGTGTCTGCGGAAGACTCTCGACGTCGGCAAACGTGGCCGGCCGCTGGCCCAAGTGCGTATCGACTTCATCCACCACGCGTTGGTACACGTCCGGATACCGAGCCAGCAGGTACCAGGTCCAGGTGAGGGCCATGGAATTCGCGTGAAACGCCGCAGTGAACAACGTCATGGCCTCATCGCGCACCTGCTGGTCGTTCAACCGGCTGCCACGGTCTTCCTGGACGCAGGTATCCTCGTCATCTTTCGCCAGGAGCAGCATCGACAGCAGATCTCCTGTGTCTTGACCGCTCCCTCGACGCTCCGCAATAATCCCGCGAATCAGCCGATCGAATTCAGCAATCGCTTTGCGTTTGCGCATCTTGCTCGGTAAGGGCAGCCAATCTGGCAGGGTGAATACCGCATGGATCTCGCGAATGAACGTGTCCGACAGGATCCGAGCCGCCTCAACCAGTCCTTTGTCCTCACGCTTCAGTTCGATGCCAAACATCGCCCGAAGAGAAATGCGCATGGTGAGGTCTGACATCTCCGCGGGGACATCCAGGGTTGGCGATTGTTGCCACCGATCGAGCATACGACGTGTCTGGTCCACGGTAAGCGTCGCATACTGCTCCATCCGGGACGCGTGAAACGCCGGTTGTACCAGGCGGCGATGACGGCGCCACGTCTCCCCATCGCTCACAATGATCCCGTCGCCCGTGATCTGCCTGACGGCCCGAACATCCCGCGGCAGCTTACGGAACTTCTCCCGCTGTGTAACGAGCACTTCGCGGATCAAGTCGGGGTGATTGACCACATAGGCGCGCACCGTGAAGAGCCGAAAGAAGGCAATATCGCCATAGGCCCGCAGAGCATCGAGAAACCCCAACGCATCACGCCACAGGCGGAACGCGTGGCGCCATGTCAGCCCGAACAGCGCATTGAAATTGATCGGACCGGGGGGGTATCGATGCATCACGCGTTGTCTCCGCCATCACGTCACACGTGAGCATCCATGCACCTGTTGCCGTCTGCCGAGCCTCCCAATGCCTCGCTCACTGCACCTGCCGTCTCGCCAGAACCCATGTCTCGCCAGAACCCATGTCTCGCCACAAGTTGGGTTGGAGACGCCGGGGCCATCCCCTGTCGCCAATCGCCTCTTGGCAGCCTGTAACCAAAGGAACTACCGCGAGTGAAATGGCTGGATGAGCTCGCAACTGGAGTGAGCGGCAGCCCGCACTGTCCCCGGTGCACTGTCCCCGGTGCACTGGCAAAGCCAGTGCCACACAGAGCTATAGCAGATGGGATCCAATCTGCAAGGGCCGCGTCCACGACGCCGCGCCTGCCCCCGCTGCCTGGCTGGCGCAAGTGAGCCCTCCTCAGAGAAACCGGTCAACTCTGAGGAGGGCTCTGAAAGTTCCGACATTTCGGCGGAATTGCCGTGTCGAACAGTCGTCTGCGCGGGTGCACTCGTGCACGAACATTCTCACGGGCCGGCGCGAGGAGCGCCTTATGACTTCGGTAAGAACAACTTCCTCGTTCGTAACTACCGCCACCAGACGTTGGGCTGGTTGTTTCCCACGCTCTGCGCGAGCGTGGCTACGGTAGGGACGCCGAAGCCATCTTGCTTTCCCCGTCGCTCAGGTCCGCTCGAAGGCCGAGTCGAACGCGACCCGACTGGGTTCGAAATCCAGCTCGCGCACGTTCTTCAAGGCATCCTTGGCGCCGTGCTCGCGGTCCATTCCGCTGTCCTCCCACTCGACCGACAGCGGTCCGCGGTAGCCAATATCATTGAGCGCTCGAATGATCTCTTCGAAATTGACAGCTCCCCGTCCGACCGATCGGAAATCCCATCCGCGACGATGATCGCCGAAATTCAGGTGGCTCGCCAGGATCCCGCTCTCGCCATCCAACGTGACAATCGCATCTTTCATATGGACGTGGTAGATCCGGTCGGGAAACTTCCTCAGGAACTTGACCGGATTGACTCCCTGCCAGAGCAGATGGCTGGGATCGAAATTGAAGCCGAATTCCGGCCGATAGTCGAGCGCCTGCAGTGCCCGCTCCGCAGTGTATATGTCAAATGCGATTTCGGTGGGGTGCACTTCCAGCGCAAACTTTACACCGCACTCGGCAAACACATCCAGAATCGGATGCCAGCGTTCGGCCAGCAGCTCGAACCCCGCGTCGATCATCTCGGGCGGAACGGGAGGAAATGAGTAGAGCAGATGCCAGATACTCGATCCGGTGAATCCGTTGATCACGTTGACCCCGAATTTCTGCGCAGCCCGCGCGGTGTCCTTCATCGATTCGATGGCGCGGGCATTTACGCCGGCCGGATCTCCGTCACCCCAGACGTAGGAGGGCAGCACGGACTTGTGCCGAATGTCGATGTGGTCCAGCACGGCCTGTCCCACCAGATGATTGCTGATGGAAAACATCTGCAGGCCGTGACTCTCCAGCAACTGCCGGATCCTGCCACAGTACGACGGATCGGACATGGCCTTATCCACTTCGAAGTGATCACCGTAACAGCACAATTCAAGTCCGTCGTAATCGAATGACCTGGCCATCGGCACCAGTGTCTCAAGCGGCAAATCGGCCCATTGGCCAGTGCACAACGTAACGGGGCGTGCCATAGTATTGCTCCTTCCACAACAAAAAAATGACAGGTATTGGATCTGGCATGGCGATTCCCGCCAACTCTGCGCCAGCGGATTGGCGGTGGAAAAACAAACCGCTGATCTCCGATGCCACGGTGCTCACTAACCTCGGCTCAAGCGACCTGGTTGGCCGCTTCCACAACACAACCTTTCGAGCAGGAAGCCGATTTGATTCACGCAGGACGTACTGCTCGCAGGACGAACGTGTGCAGCGTCCTGCGACGCTCAGCTATCGAGCTATCATCCCCAGCAGGCTCGAAGGAGATTCGTACAGGATGCTGTGTGCGATGCTGAGCGCATCGTCACGAGTGTATTGCCCCTGGTCGATCTTCTCGGCCAGGACACGGGCCATCTGCTTCTGTACCAGACGTGCCTTGCCGTAGACCCATTCGACGCAGTAGGCATCCGAGAAGAAGCCAATCTGCTTGTTGACCGGCAGCATATCGAGCCGTTCGGTGATGATCTGGCGGATGATATCGGGGAAGAAGTTGTGCCACCAGTAGCCGGCCAGGCTCAGGTTCGGCAGCTCGCGTGCCATGGTGCAGAAGGCCTGATTGGCATGCCGGGCAGCAAGGAAGCACTGGAAGTGCAATTGCGGGTGCCGCCCGATCATCTCTGCCAGTTGATGGATCGTCCGCTGGTACATGATACTCGCCGTCTCGTACGGCATCGGCTCCGCCCCGACGCTGAACTGAAACACCGGCTTTTCCGGACGACGCTCCAAGGCCGTCAAGTAGGCTTCGTTGATATACGAAGCATACGTGTCGCGTTCGACCGGGCCGGCCTGACCCCGACGGCTTAAGGCCGCCTCCATTTCAGCATCACTCACGAATCGATAATCGATGGCGGTCGAGAAGCCCGTGGCTGTGCTGATGATCTGAAAGTAGGGAATCGCATTGACATAGTGCTCCATCGCCGCGTGCACATCGTTCAGAGTGCGAATCGTGCGCGACGTAGGGGGGCGAGTCCCTCCGATCGGCGACGGCGGTTCAGGGGTGCGGCCCCAGCATTTTTCGAGCTCATACAAAGCTGTGTCGAACTCTCCCCACTGACAGCGTGTGAAGAAAGCCCACTCCAGCGAATACTGCAGCCGCTGGTCGTCCTGCCCCGTGCCGCGCCGCGCATGCTCAGCACACGTACGCACAATATTCAACCGGTCAAAGATCGAATGGTGCCAGGCGACATCCTCCGCACGCTGCCGAATGATCTCGTCGAGTCTCCGCCAGTTGTCAGCCGTGACCGGCTCGTGCCAATCATACAAATCGGCCAGGATCATCCGTACCATCCACCCGCAGCTCGTGTTGCGGGCGTGGGCCAGGTACGGCAAAGCCTCCTCGATGCGCCGCTGCGATTCCGCCTGCTCGGGCCATCCTGGGAACTCCGTTAACCGAGCTCCACTGGGACAGCCGGCCGCATACAGGTCGCTGATCACCATGTGGTAAAGCAAAATGTCATGCAGCCCGCGTGCACCCAGTCGCCCCCCCGCCAAATGCGTGTGCACGTCAAACATGGGCAGTTCGGCCAAAGCCGTTTCCAGATCGAGAATCGCAGTGCGATCAACCATGGGCTTCGTCCCTCAATAGGACTCTCGTGACAATTCAAGACCGCTTGAGAATACCACAGCCGCCAGGCATTATCATCACCCGAACGATCACGATTGCCCCGCCTCCGCCGACCACCGATTCCTTGTTTACCCTCAGAGCCTACCGGGACGGCCCGCCCGACACCTCGCCGCTAAGGATCGCGGGAATAACAACTTCCGTAATTGCAGGTACCGTCACCAGACGGCGGGCGGTCTCCCACGCTCTGCGCGAGCGTGGCTACCAAGGCGGTTTCCCACGCTCTGCGCGAGCGTGGCTACCAAGGCGGTCTCCCACGCTCTGCGCGAGCGTGGCTACAAGTGCAACACCGAATTCTGTTCCCGCATACCTAAGCTCGACATCAGAATGCCGGCGAGCCATTTCCGGGGTAAGCCGGCCAAGGCATCTCCATCTGCGCTCGGCAAGCACCCGCGGGACAACTAGCCTTCCAAGACATGACGCGATATTCTGGAATCCCGCATGATCGTCAGCAGCTGTTGTTGGGCGAATAGCGAGGGGTTCGAGAAATTGGGACAGTTGGGCGTGGCACAGCAAGGTAGCTTGGAACATCGGGGCCGTCGGAACGCAGATCGACTCGTGACCACGGAACAGCCGCGGACTACCTCTTCCGGCTGGTCGGCACGACGTCAGCGCGCGAGCTATCTGCTGGCTACGTCTCTGCCGCTGAGCGCGTCGGACTGGAATGTCTGGACACCCTTGACGGCGCCACGCATCGCATACTGGCTGCCGCTGTTGATCATCGCTCTGGCGGTTGCTTCGACCACGTGGCTACTCTTGGCGAGAAGTTACCATCGCCACGCGTCGGCGGTCGCAGAGCGATATGGCCTCGTACCAGGACATATACTCGCTCAATCCTCCACGATTCTGCTGGGACTGCTGGTGGCGATCTACGTCGCCTGCGACTTGCTGGGCCTGCCGCATCATGATCTGCAGCTGTCCGATGGGCTGGCTGCGGCCGCAGTAGGTTTGGCCAATGGCGGCTATCTATGGGATACCGCGGCGAAGTTCCCACTCAAGGGGCTTTATGCTTGGGGATTCGTGCTCGACGGTTTGGCCCTGGTTCACCGGAACCTGTCCAGCGGCCGATTCGTCGTTTGGACGGGCATCTGTGAATTGACCGGATTGCTCCTGATCGCAGCCTTACTGGGATGGGGCTGGCAACGGTTTCCCCGCCTGGCGCGGCGACTGCGACTGGCGAACCAACACGATCCCCGGAGCACTGACTGGTTCCACTGGGCCCAAGCCACCGTGGCCGCGCTGGCAGGCCTGTTGATCGGCTGGATCTTGCTCGACCCGGCATTTCGCGACCTCGGCGCTGATCGAGCGTTTCTCGGACTGTCCGGACACTGGGCGAGCTGTCCAGCGGCCCTGATGCTCGTTGGCACGACCATCCTCATGGCCTGGCAATCGCAGGGACGATGGCGTGGCAGCTGGCAATACGCAGCCATGGGAGCAGGTGTTCTGTTTTCCACATCCGTTGGTTGGGCACGTATCAGCGGTCCACTTGCCTCCACCTGGGCTCACCGGCTGGGATACCTCTTCATCTCAGCAGCGATGATGACGCTCTTGACTCGCTTTGGCCTGGCTCGCGTCTTGCCGATGAGTGGCGATTGGATTACGCGCGCGCGCCGCGCCGCCCCGGTGTTTGGCCTGGCAGCGTGTTTGCTGGCAGTCGTCTCGTTTCTGCGCTGGATGGTTTCGTGAGCAGCGTTGCTTCACACTCCCGGTCGCCTCTTTCGTCATTCGCCCTTTCACGCCGGGTGTCGCAGAATCGCCACCGCTGATGCCGAATGACTGGCTGCACTCTTCGCAGAGTTAGGTCATAATAGGCCTTACGTGGCGCCGCATCCGCGACAGACAGACTGGCTTCGGGCCGGGCCGCACGATCATCGGTGGGGACGCACTGCTGAGGAGAACATCATGCTGATTCCGCTTTCCTTGACGCTCATGCTGCTCTGTGGAGAAAACGACTTCGCGCCGCGAATCCAAACGCTCTCGGAGCACGTGCACCGGCTGGAGGCGATTGAAGTTCCGCAGGAATCTGTCGCTGACAAGCAAGCCAAGTTGGCCGAACTACGGACTCGGCTGCAGAGCCCGGTAGCGGACGAGGCAGCATTCAACTCGCTCTACATGGCAATTGACGATGTCCGCATGTGGCTGTGGCAGCACGCAAAGGACCGGCCAACTCGTGCTGAAGGCACGTTCCATGAAACGCCGGACGACTGGCGGATCGATACGCCCCTGCTCACGTTGCAGATTCATCGCAGCGACCTGACCATGTCCGTTGACACGGAAAACGCCTCGTGGCAGTTTCTTCCCTCAGCGTCCGACGACATCGCCATGCGAGATGGTACCGTGCCACTCACCGCTGCTCAGCGCATCACTGCGTCTCCCTTCATGACCGGCTACAGCGCCGGCTGCCTGCTCACGTTCGAGGAGTTTCCGGATCGGCCAGGCCTGGCAGTGCGCTGGACCACGTCGGTGATCGGCAGTGAAGTCGTAATCGATCTGGCCGTGCGTGACACGGACTGTGTGCTGGACAAAGTGCGTTGGCCCAAAGCGATACAGATGAACAACAGCGCAACCGACTTGTCGGTGATCCCGCGGATGCAGGGGATGCTCCTACCTGGCAACTGGCCCCAGGCCATCTCCAGCGAGGACCTGGTGAACTCGCGTTCGTTCTACCTGCCGTGGTGGGGACAGATTCGCGACGGACACGGCGTCCAGGTCCTACTTGAAACCACGGCCGACGCGGGGGGCCGGTACGACCATCCCGCGGGCGGCCCGACGCAGATTGCGCCGGTCTGGTATGCCAGCCTGGGTCGCTTCGGGTATCTGCGCACCGTGCGATACATCTTCGATGACGCGGCCACGTACGTGACGATGGCGAAGCGGTTTCGCCGCCATGTGCAGGAAGCAGGCGAGTTCATCTCGCTTCGCGAAAAACTGCTGCGCACTCCAGCGCTCGACGAAGTGATCGGCAAGCCGGTGGTGCATCTGGGATCGCTCTACCATTTTGTCCGAGAGGCAGCTTTGTTCAACAAGCAGCGTATTGAAGAGAACCATCAGCTGATCTCGTTTGCGAAGCTGACTGACGGCCTGCGGGATTTGAAAGCCAGTGGCATCGAGCACGCCTACGTGCACCTGGACGGATGGGGGTTCTATGGATATGACAACGGCCATCCCGATGTCATGCCGGTCGGGCAGGAGCAGGGGGGGTGGAACGGATTGCGGCAGTTTGCCGACACCTGCGAGGAACTGGGGTACCTGTTCGCTGTGCACGATCAGTATCGCGACTTCTACCTCAACGCCGTATCCTTCGATAATCGCCTGGCTGCAACGCGTCTGGACGGCAGTCGTGAAGAGCACAGCACCTGGTGTGGTGGTCCCCAGACAATTCTCAGCGCTCGCTTTGCGTCGGAATACGTACGTCGCAACCATGACCTGTTTGCAGCGCATGGGATTTGCGTGCGAGGAGCCTACTTGGATGTATTCTCGGTTGTGCCCTTGGACGAGAGTGCCCAGGCGGCTCACCCGGTAACCCGCACGCAGTGTGCTGAGTATCGTCGTGACTGCTTCGACCTGTTGCGCGCCCGCGGGTACGTCGTCAGCTCGGAAGAACCGACGGACTACCTGGTTCGCTCTCTCGATCTGGTACACCATGCCCCCTACTCCACCTCACCCAACATCGGCGGCGGAGCAGCGACAGGGATCCCAGTGCCACTGTTCAATCTGGTTTATCACGATTCGCTGCTACAACCGTGGGATATGGGTGAGAACGGCGGGTGGGGTATTCCCGACGGCGATGCAGGACGTCTGCACTGCCTGCTCAACGCGGGACTGCCGTACGTACATCCCGGTGCGCCGGCGCAACAGATTGCTCGCGTCCAGGAAGCCGCCGAACTAGCCAGGCACTGCGGACTGATGGAGATGACTTCACACGAATTCCTCGATGAAACTCGTCGCAAACAGCGCACGATGTTCCATGATGGCACGTCCGTCACGGTCGACTTCGACACCAAGGAATATGCGATCAAATACCCCGAGACCAAATAGGCCTCGAATCCCCACGGCGCTGCGTCCGAGCTAGACAACCCTGGCGTGTCAAATCACGAGGGGAGCGGAAAGAGTTTATTTCTGTTTCAGGCTCGCAGCGCACGCTGCCGCTCCGCTGATGATGCACTGCCCCAGTTCCGGCCCATAGAAACTCACGCTGGCTTCGTACCCGCCCGCCTGATACTGATCGGCCGAGAGAATGTAACTGATCCACTCGTTGGCCAAACCACCGATCGTGACACAGCTGGCACCCGTCGTGGCGCGGACACGTTGCTTGAGGTCCAGCCCCAGTTCCGCAGTCATTTCACCGGGAACACCGACAATCAGCAGGTCACCCAGCCGCAGACTGCCGGTCACCGACTTGCTGGGAAAGAGGAGCGGTAAGGCCTGTGTGAGCAGTTGCTCGCTCAACCCGTATTCCTTGCCACCGGTTTCCATAAAATCGGGATGCCAGCGGCGAGCGGGGAGCGCAATTGCTTGCAGGCTGTAATCGAACAGAATGTCTCGTTGAGGCGTGATCGTCGACCACAGTTCGTGAGCCTGTCCGGCCAGCCGCACTCCATATTGTTCCGCTGCTTGCCAGCGGTCATCACCGCTCTGGGCCTGATCCACTGGTGACTGGTCTCCTTCAGCTCCGTTGTAGTACAGAACGGTGATGTCGTCGCCGATCATTCGTTCCAGGCCACGCTGCAGGTAACCCGGCCATCCGCCGGAAAAGAGCATGTGCTCCGACCCCAGAAACGTCGGATGCGCTGTGAAGTTGACCAGCGCAGCCAGCGGCTTGCCATCTTGCAGATCGATTCGCGTCACCGTCAGTGACCGATCAACGGGACCGCCAGCTACACGTCGGTTGCGATTCCAACCATCAAGCTCACAAGCGGCCGTGCCGATCGTCACTCTCTGCACGCCGCTGGCTGCCGCTCGAGTCGCCGCCACACACTTCTCGATGGTCCACTCGAGTAGTCGGGGATCAAAGACACCAATCTGCTTGATACCAAAGACATTGGCCGAATTGATCGCGTTCATTTCCAGGCTGGTGTGCGCATGGCTGGGAAGCAACATGATCTGGTCACTGGTCCAACCGTCCGAGGCCAGTTGTTGAACGAGCGCCGGCTTGAAGGTCGGTGGAAACCCCAGAATGTCGGCGGTAATCACCGCGTATCGCCGCTGGGCTCCGTCGGTCACCACCAACGCTTTGACATACACACGGTCGTGCACGCCTTGTGCCGGCTTGCTCATCCGGGCGCCATAGCCTCCCAGCGCTGCGTTCAATTCCGCTGGCGGCGTCAACTCTTCGCGTGCCACTCCTGCCTGCAGCTCGCCCGCGTAGCCAGGGGAAACACAGCTCACAGCGATGATTGTCAGCAGAGAGAAACTCGTACGCATAATGGCTCCGGCGGTTCTGATTCTTCGCAGAGGCAGAAGAGGACAAAAAGATGAAGGAACAAAAAGACAAATTCTAATGGAGGCTCACTCGTGATGCGGCTCGTCACCCCGCGCACACTTGGGGCAAGGTGCGTCTGACTTGTCGGGGCAGTGTCGCGGCCACTGCGCCTTGAAGTCGCCCAGGCTGCTCCAGTGCAATCGTTGGTTCAGGTCGACTTCGGCCACGGCCACCGTGCCGAAATCCTTGGCCTGGGCGATCACATTCCCTTCGTGATCATACACGCCGGAGATCATCCAGTTCATGCTGGCCGGTGTGTACGTGCTGCTGACCACGTACACGTGGTTCTCGACGGCGCGGGCGGCAGCCAGGCGCGGATTACAGCCCCACACTGGAAACGCAATCACTTCAGCCCCATGGAGGCTCAACTGGCGAGCCGGTTCCGTAAAGAACCCGTCGTAACAGATCATCATGCCGACCTTGCCGAAACGGGTTTCAAATACCGGATACTCATCACCAGGCTGCAGACCGGCATCCCATTCTCCGCCAGGCAGTACCACCTTGCGATATTTGCCTACCATCGCAGCGTCCGGTCCTACCAGAGCCGCTGTGTTGTAAAGCAGATGCCCGTCGCGCTCGACGACCGGAACAACGATGTACAGGTTAAGCTTCTTGGCCAGCGCGCCGAAGAACTCCGTGGATGGTCCCGGCACCGGTTCGGCGGCATCTTCAAACGACAGATCCGTGCCGGCTCGAGTAATGGTCTCCCCAAGCACCACCAGGTCGGCATGTTGACGAGCGGCTTCCTCAATGAACGGTACTACCAGCTGACGATTGCCTTCGGCCGTCTTGCCACCGTGAGGAAAGTAGTGCACGGTGGCCAGCCGCACCGGACGCGTCGGACGCGGTGCCGCCGCTTCGAGTGAAACGTGCGACCACTGCACCTGGCCATGTGGTGGAGCCCATCGCAACCAGAGTTCAACCACTGCGTGCGTGGCCTGCGATGGAGCTACATAGGTGTCGGATACTTCCGTCCAGCCCGCCGCGTCAGTGCTTTGATCGAGGGGGAACTCCGGCTCGCTGCGAGGCGGCTTGCCTGGCTCATACGTTTCCGCTTCCGCCGCATCTCGCATGGCCAGATTCCCCGCCGCGTCCAGCCAGATGACGCGAGCCAGAATGCTGCGGCGAGGCAACGTTACCTGTTCATAGCGGCGCACCGCGCGAAACGTATAAGACTGGCCGCCATCGACAGGATAGCTCTTCTTCCAGCAACCGATTAACCCTTCCCGATCATCGGCACGCATGACGAAACAGCCGGCCCCGTTCGGACCACCATCAGGCAAGTAGAGGAACTGCGGAGCAATCTCGCTACGAGGTGAAAATGTCTGCCAGCCGTCCGGTGCCGATTCACGGTCGGCGCCATACATGGGCTGGCAAGCCGCCAACGCAACAAAGAACAGGCTGATCAATGCCTCCAGAGTAACGATCTTCTGTCGACGCATGGCACTCACCGTCCAGGATGTGGAGGATTCGAAACCGCAATTAATCGCAACACCACCATCACTCTATCGCCTCAGGAGCCCGCTCGCCATATCCTTCTCCTGCCCGCTGAGCACAGGTTTCTCCTGCAACAAGACCAACAACGTGGATCGCTCCTCAAGACGCACAATGGCTAGGCCGTTGGCGATGTCGGTCACCGAGGCGTCGGGACCGCAGAATATCGAACACCTATTAAGGTCCCCGAAGTCAATAGGCGCACCGGTAGCGTCTCCAAAATCTTTGTGTTTTTTGACTTTGGTCAAGTGTGGACGTCAGGTTTTCGCGTGACTCCTGGGCATTCTGGCTTTGTTTATGC
>JBGSHS010000327.1:0-4175 GCA_041752115.1 Pirellulaceae bacterium
AATGCCACAATGCGACAATGCCACAATGCGACAATGCCACAATGCGACAATGCCACAATGCGACAATGCCACAATGCGACAATGCCACAATGCGACAATGCCACAATGCGACAATGCCACAATGCGACAAGTGAGAGTACAGACGTAAAGCGGCGAAGCCAGGGAATCTGCGTTTCAAGACGCCCGAACCGCAGACTATCGAACAAGGAATGTCCAATGACCAAGCGGCAGAAAGTGACGCGCTTCTGAGGCGTCAGATCTGCTCTCCTTGCTTGGACATGCTGCGGTTGGAGCGTGGATATTCTGCGGTTTTCGCGGCACAGAGCGACCGCAGGCGACGGCCGGTCCAGCCTCCATCGCGCATTGCTGCATTGTCGCATTGCGGCATTGTGGCATTCCCGATTTCCACACCACTTCGTTACGGCCCGCCCCTGTCCGCAGCAGCAAATCGCCTCGATGGGACCCACCCGAGCTGGGGCGTGGCGGGCGCTGAGGGGCCGCTCCTCCCACCGATACTTCTCTTGACCTGCTCTGGCGTAGATGGTACGAACCCCTCGACAAGCCTGCGGCTGACGGCGAAGCTGTCGCCCCACTTCATTTACCAGCTTTTCTGCCATGGCTTGTTGAGTACAAGACTCGCCCGTTCATAGCCGTTTGCGCGAGAGTTGGAGTGCGTGTACGCCCCATCGCCGACTACGCGATGATCCAAACTGACAACAATGGCTGAGGCTTAGAAAGGGAGTGCCTTGACCGTCCACGGTACGAGGGGTCCGTCCCCGACGCGGTTGCTCGTCGCGCAGCAGAACGTCACGCGTTGCACAGAGTAGGGAAGACCGACATGCAAACGATGTTGCTGGAACGAGACAGCCGTTCCACCTTACTCACGGCGGCACTGATGCTAGCCGCCACGGTGTGGCCCAACGCGGTCCTGTGTGCGCAGCATCCGCTCGCGCCGACTGAATTCTCGCCCGCTGCAAGCCACCTTTCGGACCAGCATCCAGCGGTCGCACAGAAGACATCGCCCGCTCAGCTGGCTCGGCGGCCGCAATCAGCACTCACTCCGGTCGCTCCGACAGTGGCCGATGAGTTGGCGCAGCTGCGTCAGGAATACGAAGCGGAGACAGCTCAGCTGCGAATCCGCATCGACGAGCTCGCCCGGCAGTTAGAGCAGCGAATGGCGGAGCAACTCGAATCAATGCCCCAAGGTGACAACTCGCCCGTCGGGGCGGACACGCTATCGGACAATGACGCGTCTCTGACCGAGGAAGTTGACGAATCGGTTCCCGATTATTTCGACTTGGATGTCACCAGCCCCACGGCTATCGAACAAGAGACGATTTTCGGGCCCGGTTTCCAGATCCAGTCCAGAGACGCGGAATACCGCCTGCAAATCCACTACGAATCGCAGATTGAAGCGCGCATGTGGTCTCAAGCGGATCAACTGCCTGCCAACAGCGGCTTCTTCCTTCCTCGTCAGCGGTTCTTCTTCAATGGACAGATCACGAAGCTCGTCGAGTACGAATTGGCCATCAATCGTGGCGTTAACAACATCAACTTGCTCAACGCTTTCCTCAATTTTCATTTGGACGACCGACTGCAACTGCGGATCGGTCGTTTCTTCACACCGCTACTGTACGATCAGTTTGCGATTTCGAATTACTGGCTCCTGGCCCCCGAACGATCGCTCTTCACGACCAACCTGAGTCTGAATCGTCAGATCGGCGCCATGGCGTGGGGGTACTTGCTGGACAAACAGGTCGATTACGCGGCGGGCATCTTCAATGGCTCACGCAATTCGTTTGAGAGCCGCAATCACGGCGTCGATTTCGTGGGATACCTCAACGTCCGGCCGTTCCAGAACGCCGCCTACTGGACCTGGGCCGAGAACCTCAACCTGGGCGCGTCCACGGCCTACGGCAGCCAGGACCAGGCTCCCGTGCCAATGACGTTCCGTATTGGTGCCGGCTCTCCCGATGCCAACATTCCGGGAATTGCCACTGTTCCGTTCCTGGTACTCAATCCCGACGTCGTGGAGCGAGGCGAACGACTGTTGGGGTCGGTGCATGCGGCCTATTTCCATGGCGGGTTGTCGGTCATTGGCGAGTGGCAATACGGATACGGCAATTACGCGTCCCATGCACATCCGACTTCCGAACAGGTGCCGTTCTCCGGCTTCTATGTGATGTCAGGCTATTTCTTGACCGGCGAGCAGGTGGAACGTCGCACCCGTGTCAGGCCACTGCGTCCACTGATTCCGCTCAACGACGATCAGCCACGGGGCTGGGGAGCCATCGAACCGGTGATGCGTGTGAGCCAGCTGCGACTGGGGGACGAGGTCTTCGCGGCAGGCTTTTCCGATCCAGCCCTCTGGTCCAACTCGGCCATCACCACCGAGTTGGGCGTCAACTGGTATTGGAACGACTATCTGAAGTTCTACCTGACGTGGCTCGACGCCGGCTTCGGCGAACCCGTCCAATACCGTCCCGGCCAGTTCCAGAAGCACGTCGAAATGCTCTGGATGCGTTGCCAGCTCTATTTCTGACTCGGCCGTTTCCACGGTACAGTGCCTGTCCACGACACAGTGCCTGTCGCAGCGTGTGCCTGAGATCCCACGGAATCACGCCACGTGGAGCGCGCAGACACTACATTGTCCCCACAACAGCGGTCCACGTGCGGCGGCAGAACCGTGTGGAGAGCGTCCCCTGGCCACCGTTGGTCGTCGACTGCTGTTGTGGAGAATCGGTACCACAGCGGAAACTGCGGCGGACTCTCTCGGCTTTCTTACCGGCCCCACCCTGTCATGGACCTGGTACCAGCTCGCACGGGAGCCACCGGCGCTCGAAGTCAACTCGCTCGATACAATGGACCCTGATCGGAGCCAGCACGAACCGATCTCGGCGAGCTACCGGCTTGTCCATCTTCCCAGTCCGATTGGTCAGGAACGAGCATCATGAGTGTGCAGAAGCAGCCAGGGTTCTGGCGCGAAGCAGTGGCCTTTGATGGGTCGATTACACCTCGGGTCTTCCCTCAGGTACTCCTCTTTGGCCTGCTATCGCTTGTCGTCTGCGCCGTGGCGATACAACTCGAGTCGCTCCTGCGTATTCGCTGTGTGATCGACATGACGCCTTTCGAGTTTGCGGGTGCGGCGTTGGGAATACTCCTGGTGTTTCGCACCAACGCGGGCTATGAACGATGGTGGGAAGCACGCAAGCTCTGGGGTGGCTTCGTCGACCGATCACGCAATTTCACCGTCAGCATGCTGGCCTATGGCCCCGCGGACCCGGCGTGGCGGGACAAGACAGCGCGACTCGTCGCCAGCTATCCCCACGTAGTTCGCCATACCCTGCGTCGCGAGCCGTTGGGCCCGGAAGTGGTCGACCTGGTGGGACCGGAGATGGCCCAGCAGATTGCGGCGGCCGAACACCGGCCCAGCTTCGTTGCCTTGAAGCTGGCGGAACTGCTGCGCGAAGCAAGTGAAAAATGGGGGATGGATCGGTTCGCCTTTCTGCAGATTGACCGGGAACGTGCGCTGTTGATCGACAACTATGGCGGCTGCGAACGGATTCTTAACACTCCAATGCCACAAGCCTATTCGATCAAGATCCGTCACTTTCTGATGCTGTTCCTGCTGACCCTCCCCTTAACCTTACTTCATCGTTTCGACAGCGTCTTACTCATCCCGGTCGTCACCATGTTGGTCGCCTATCCCTTGTTGTCGCTCGACGAGCTGGGAATCGAACTGCAGAATCCCTTCTCCGTAACCAACCTCAGCCACTTGCCACTCGACGATATCTCCATGACCATCCAAGCCAACGTGTTAAACCTGCTGCACCCAATCGACAAGCCCAATACATAAGGTGCTTTCCGCCACCGGCGAACAGATGGTCCTCTCAGGAACTGCGCAGCGCGTAAGTCGCTCGCCACGGCGCGGTCTTGACACGTCGCACACACTCCAGAACATGTCCCGTTGTTGTGTGTCAGTATATATAAGAGTCGGAAGTCAAGATCCCCAATGAAAGCTATTCCATCCCCTACTAGCCTGGATTCCCACAGAGCTGAATTCCCCTAAGGAAGTGCCAAGCGGCGTGCGGTAAAACAGCCGATTTCCAAGAAATCGGTCTAGGACGATTGCTTATGGGTGTGTTATGCTTCCACGGTGTGACACCAAAAAACGG
>JBGSHS010000328.1:0-28895 GCA_041752115.1 Pirellulaceae bacterium
AAGTCCACCAACCACAAGCGACACTCCAAGCATCCTCACACCACGTCCGCCAAATCCAGCAAGCGAGCTCGCAATACAAAACGAACAAAGGCCAAAACAAAAAAACAAGCTTAGTACCATTGAGCGGAGCTCGTGGGGGTCAGAGCGGGAGGGGGCGAGGCGGCGCGGTAGCTCACCATCTGATGCACCGCACGAGCGGAGCTCGCGGGGGTCAGCCCCATTTCTTCTGGACTCTGGCCAGTTCGCTCGCCTGCTGCATGCCTCGCAACGAGTCGACCATGGGATGGAACAGGAACAGCAGGACCAGCATGCCGTATTGGTCCATCAACAGCTGCCGGTTGCCGGCCTTATCCCGTTGCGTATCTACCTCGTGCCACCGCTCAAACAATGGAGCCAGTTGATCGAAGTACTTCAGCCCCGTGACATCCCGCGATTCGATGGGTTTCTTTCGTTTTCGTGCTTTGCAACTCGACATCGTCTGCATCTGCCACTATGAGAGAACCATCCATCGATTAGGGGTCATGCGCAAGGGTCGTGCCAAAGCCGTGGGAGATGGGGCGAGCACATCTCGGGCCGAACAGGATTGAGGCAGACTCCGTTCTTCACATTAGAGCGGGTTAAGCATGCGGAATTCTGTGACGATCCACAGCACTTCAATGAGAATCCCAAAGATGATCCCGATAGCGACCGCGTCGAGCAGTCGACGTTTCCATCGCTTGGGCCTGTGGTTGTGAGATGTCATGGATTCCGCCGGGATGTTGGAGATTGAATGAGGCAGACTCCGTTCTTCATTGTTCAGGGGAAAGGATGAGTGTGCCCTATTATTGTAATAACATTCAATCTGCGCCTTTTCTCAGCCCGCCCATGATGAGGCTGATTCATTTTGCTGTGGTGTTCGCCACGGCCGTTGCCTGTTCACTGTGATCTTGTTCACGGGGACGTCGATCGGACGTGACAGCAATGGGCTGCTGCCGTGCAGCCAGTTCCTTGACATTCTGCGCTTCGATGTCATACCAGCGTTGAGCATGTGCCTCCAGCCGCCGGTACCTTTGTGCATCGGAGTATGGCATATAACTGTCGTAGCGGCCGCTGTGCGGCACCTCAAGATCGATCCAGCAGGCCAGAATCCTGAGCTCCCTGTCGGTGAGATTGACATCTTGATGATCGGCATCCTTGTCACCTGTCAAGACTCGGATCATCCCGCTTTGTGTGGAGCCGTATGAGTAGGGAGGCAACTGTGGTGGCTGGGAGAATATGGAGGCGATGCTGATCGCTCTGTTGCTGGGTGAACTGCCAATTCCTTGCATCAGAGAGGTGTACGATCTGGCAAACGACTTCCTGGCGCGACGGTTGTACACCAGGTCTCCAGTCAGATCGAAACCGGATGAATGATCCGTCTGATGGCAGGCCACACAGTGCTTATCCAGGATCGGCTGAACGAACTTCGGATAATCAAACCCTTGGTTCTCGATACCCAGCGGTGTGTCAAGGGGCTGAGCTTCACCGGCAAGGGCAATCTGTGTCGGACTCCAAGCTTCGTTCTTGCTTTCGTGACATCCGATGCAGGAGAACGTTTCGCCCGGCATCAGCGTAGCCCAACTGCGCATGCCAGCAATACTGAATCCATTCGAATCAAGCACCTGAAAATAGACCGGTGTTCTTGCCGGCACTCTGAAGGAAGCGGAACCATCCTCATGGATCTTGGCCTCGCCCAGGACCTCCTTGACGTCCCACGAGCCGCCCCAGAGAGCGGGTGGGTTAATATTGGGTGCCGAAAAGATGACGTCCAGTGGTCTGGGCCCCATCACCATGCCAGCGAAGCCTTGATCACACGCGCCCGACACGCGGTACTGGAGTGCCACGACGCGAAGCGTCTTGGCCACGCCGCTGGCTTTGTCGATGCCTTTCATGCCGTGGCCGACATAGACATCCTGGATGGTAAAGGTGCCCATGTTGTCGTTGAAATCGGCCATTTCCACGGCTCTCGGAGCGTCACCTCCCCAGATGTCTTTCCAGGGCGCAACGACCACCGGGTGATGTAGGGACCCACCTCCCCAGGCGAGAAGCTCCCGGCTCGTGCCATCCACGTGCTTCAAGTAGATCTTGTACGCTTTAGGGCTGACATTGCCAAATCGTTCCTGTCCCACGTCACGATACGAAACAAGATACCACTCATCGCTGAGCGGATATGGATACTCGGAATTCCTGTACACTCCCCCCATCGCCAGAAAATCACGCTTGTCGAGGGTTTCCGTTTTGCGCGGTGGGCTGATCATGGTGACGTGGCGTGGTCCATTGGTGTCCAGAGCATTGTTGACGATGCACACCTCACCGGAGTAAGCACCATGGTGACCGCTGGCCACTGCAAAGAACTTGGATGGACTCCCGGGAACGGGGCGGGCATGAATCAACGTCTGCGGCCAAGTAGTCTGGTTTCCGAAGACCTCCGTCTGGTGACAACCGTCAGGGTACATGCTGAACAGTCCCATGATGTTCGATATGTCGCGGTCATTGTATTCCCAGCGTGTGTAGAGAACGGTCCCGTCGCCACGCAAGACCGGATAGAACGTATGCACCTGATCGAATCCGACCCGGCGGATGTAGTTGCCTTCGCCGTCCATGACAAACATGTTCGAAGTAGCCTGCCAACCGCAGTCAATCGTGCCGAAGCAACGTGTTGAGCTGAACATGATATCCCCATTGGGCAGATAGCATGGTTCAAAATCCGCCACGGTCAGGCCGGGGGGATTGTGGGTGAGTTGCCTCAAGGAACCCGGGTCGGCAATCTCCATTTCGAACAGTCGGTACCCTGTTCCCTTTCTGTTGCCGGACATAGCAAAGACGACTTTCTTGCCATCGAGCGAGATACAGGGGTCCTTCACGTGCGCATCACGCCTCGCCAGGATCTCTTCATACTGCGAATAGAAGTTGTCGAACTTGAGGAGACACAGGGCCCCTTTGGCCTCAAAGTGAGCATCCGTGATATCGGGAGAGCCGACATTGACCCAGAATCCCACAGCAATGCTGCCGATGTTGTGGTGTCTGGCGAACATGATGGTTTCCATCTGCGGAAACTGGCTCATGCGGTACACGCGCCGCCAGTGACAGGCACTTTCAAATGAGCCACCGCATCGCGCGGCGTATTCCTCCGGAAGGGATGCTTTGATCTCTTCCGCTGTTCCACCCTGGTCCTGCCAGTCAGCGAGGATCTCGCGGGGAATATGGGCTGGCATGGTTTCGTCAATCGCAGCACACAAGCCGGGTGTCAGGAAAGACCCGGCAATGATGGCAGTGAGTGCCGCACGCTGCAACTGGCACGATAGCCTGCAAAGGGTATCTTTCATGATCATTTGACCTCCGCAGCAAGACATCAATCCACGCGACGGCCATTCAGGTAGCCCCAAATCATCGCGTTCGGCTCTGCCCCCGCCCAGACAACCGGGAAATCCGTTCCATCAGCGCGCGTTACGACACGGAGTTTACCTGAGTTCCAGTCGAAGGCTGCAATCGCCTCTACGTTCGCATCCCAGTCGACTGCCACGGCGTCACGCAAGTCGCCGTAAACAAACCCACCGTCACCTCGGCTGCCCCGCAGGACTTCGCCGTGCTCGTGAAGGGTCGTCCTTGCGCGAAGCAGTTCATCCCAGGATCGCGGCCATTGATTGTCATGAGTTTCAAGGTATTCGATCACGAGGGTACCAGCATCCCATGCGGCATACGCATCCGGGATGCTGTTCCATGTGGCGTAGATCCTGTAGCCCGCCCACGCGGCGCCCAATAGGCCGAGTATCGCAATTCCGACGGTGAGCCTGCGCAAGGGCATCTAGCTTTGCTCCCACCTTCTGGTAGCCAAAGAAACCGGTCCATTCCCGGGAAGCAACTACGCCAGCGATGTGATCCTGATTCTACTGCAACGTGCCACCTGAAAGACCGTAAACCTCCTCCGCTACCGGTGACTTGCGCCCCACGGAACCTGTTGATCCGCAAAGATGGTCTCCGCTTGGCTACCTTGCCGTCGAATGCAATTTCCAGCAGTCAGGGTGCATTTCCTGAGACTAGTGGATCGCATCGTCGGGTGCCACACTGTTGAATGGAACCCCGCACCTGAGCTCAGGTATTCCCGCGAGTGACAAAATACTCGCTCTGCGCCACGATTCGTTCACAACCGTCTTATGCGCGCGGATCCAGGTCCGTGCGTCCGATTTCGCCCGAAGCGACGAGTTGCCGAAGCTGGGTAGATGAGACGGGACCAACTTGGTCACCATTCTTGGTGTAGTACCACTGAGATGCCATCGACGTTCTCGCTGGAAGAGAGAATACTCAACTCGTGACGACGCCCCCCCCTGTTCCGAGCGTGTTTGCATTAGTGATGTTTGTCTATTTGGGATTTCGTGAAAGCCAGGAAAATGTGCAGGAAACCCTAGCTTTGGGCAGCACGCATCGAGTAATCGTTAAAGGACGACCTGCTTCCATCGAGAACGGCGACCCTACGCAGCGGCGGCAACCCGGCGAAAAGGAAATTGACAAACATCTCACTTTCCCACGAGGGCCAAGACACTTCGGAGGCAACTTTCACGACGGTTGGAACTCAACGCGGGCACGATCCGGGGAATCTTCCGACAATTCCTGCACCCGGAACTCGTTGATTTCGGCTCGTAGAATCAGGCTGGCCATGCTGTTCCTCAAGCTGCGTGTCACATCCGTCCGTCCATGTACTGCCGGAAGCAAGGTACAATCATGAGAATCCCCTGCACGGGTGATCCAACTTTCGCCGACGTGTGCGTGCTATTGCGAATGCCGTCCCGAACATGAACGCCGATGATGGCGAGGCCTGACCGATGGACCTCTTGGTACTCTTGATTGTCGCTGGGAACTGTTCATTTCTGGTGTTTGGTTTGTTGCAGCTGTTTTGCCCCCATTTGCCTTGGCCGTTGCAGGCCATGGCCGAGTGCCTTGCTTTCTTCGTGGGGTATGTCGCCTGTGCCACACTGGTCAATTCAAAGGCGCGAAGGGAATTGGCCGAACAACGACGTAAGTCAAAAGAGATGTTCTCACCGCAGGTGGCAGGTGCAACGTGTGCCGACTGCGGAAAGAGAATCATCTTCCACGACGACGGTCACTACTGTGACGTCTGCAAGCGAGTGTATTGCCGGACATGCCAGCCACAAGTGGTGCCGTGTTCACATTGCTCGGAGAGTGGAATTCCTGCAGACCCGTGAAGACCGTCCACCGGGAATCCTCAGTGTGATGAGCTGTGTGCCTGGACACAGGACTTGGCGGCTTCCGCCTTCAGGTACACGGCACTGCCCCAATTCCTGTTGACGGCGACCTGGGGCCGTGACTCTGCCAGTCAGCTTCGTCGAGCAGGGGGCGTCGGCAGGCTGTTGGCCGGGGAAGACTTCGATTGGCGATTCTCCTGTCGACGGTGCCAGGGGAAATGTCAGCGTCTGCAAGGGGGAGTACCCGTTCAACACAAGGGGGAGTACCCGTTCAACAGTCGGGCACTACCCGAGGGGATCGTGAAGGGGTAAGATTTCGTCACGTGAGCGTGGATGCGATCCACGCATGTTGGCTCGCGCCGGATCAGACTCGTTGGGACGCTCTGTCGCTCGTTTCTTATGCCATCGCACGCTACCATCGCTCGCGCACTTTCCCAAGCCTTCGTCGCGGGAGAACTCGACGCTGACCGGCTTGTGGACAGTGGCAGTCGTGTACTCGGCCGACCGTGGCGCTGGCTGCGACCGCTGGCCTGCCGGGTCGTGGAGAGGTTCGGTGGTCGGCCCCGACCCCGGCACACGACCGTCGCTCAGTTCATTCTGTCGGACCAAGGTTTTTCCAGAGCGTGTAAGAGATACCGACTTCGAATTGCCGATCGGCTCGCTGTTACATCAATGATGTGCCCGATCAGCGTCGCACAGGCTTGGGGTCTGCCGCCGATCCTCACCGCTGGTGAACTGGCCGATTGGTTGGGGGTAAGCAATACGGAGCTGGACTGGTTTGCGGGTCTGCGGGGGTTCGAATCCAGGCGTAGCCAAGGGCGACTGCGGCATTATCACTATCGACCGCTGGCGAAACGATTTGGTCAGGTGCGCCTGATTGAAGCGCCGAAGCGTCGCCTCAAGGAAATCCAGCGTCGCATATTGAAAGAGATCCTGGAGCAGATTCCGCCTCACGATGCTGCTCATGGCTTCCGTGCCGGTCGGTCCATTAAGACCTTCGCGACGCCTCACGTGGGCAAGACGGTTGTGCTCAAGATCGACTTGCAGGACTTCTTTCCGTCCATTTCCGCTGCGTGGATTCAGGCGGTGTTTCGAGCAGTTGGTTACCCCGAAGATGTTGCGGACTTGCTTGCAGGTCTGTGCGTCAACGCCACGCCGGAGGATGTCTGGCAGGGTGAGCAGTTCAATTCAGGACGCCTGGTCCAGGAAGCCCGTTGGCGATATTCGCGTCCACATTTGCCGCAAGGCGCACCAACATCACCGGCATTGGCGAACCTGTGCGCGTATCGAATGGACTGCCGTCTGTCAGGTCTCGCCTGCTCTGTCGGTGCGGTTTACACCCGGTACGCCGACGATCTGGCGTTCTCAGGCGATGGCCCGTTTTTGCGAGCAGCACGGCGCTTTCAGGATCATGTGTGTGCCACCGTCATGGAGGAAGGATTCACCGTGCATCATCGAAAGACACGGATCATGCAGCAGGGGGTCCGCCAGCGGTTGACCGGCGTGGTCGTGAATGAACGATTAAACGTGCCACGAGAAGATTTTGATCGTTTGAAGGCCACGCTGACGAACTGTATCCGGTTCGGGCCGCAGAGCCAGAATCGACACGACCTGGACGATTTTCGACATCATCTCCACGGTCGCGTTTCGTTCGTCGAGTCGGTCAATCCGGCTAGGGGTCAGCGACTTCGCCGCCTGTATGAGCGCATCGAGTGGTAGTCGCCGTTCATGTTCCTGCCGTCCTCATTCATCCGTCGCTGATCTCCTTAGGCGGCGGGGCCGCAAACCAAAAAGGGAGAACGCCATCCATTGGTCCGCTCCCGCTGATCGCTCGGCAAATCTGCGCGCACGGCGCGCGCATGTTACACAGTAAGGCATGAGGGAAAAATTACTTCGGCGCTACTCCTGTAGCCACGCTCGCGCAGAGCGTGGGGAACCGGCCAACCACGGGAGTTACTACTCCTGCGATCCTTAGCACGACACAATATGGTCCTGACTGATCGCGTTCGACGAATCGCTGAGCGAGAAAGTCCTGATCAACAGACTCGCAATCACGAAATGTTTCCGTCATGCAAATGCCATTTCTGTGTCGTCAGCCGGGAACGGACTCTCCTCGTCAGGCAACGTCCCGCTGGGAACTGTTCAAGGTCCTCCTACGGGTTGATCAGTCGTCCGGCCCACGGTGCGATGTCGCGTCCTCGTCTACCCAGTCCTCTTCTTCCCAGGACATGCCCTTCCTGCCGGGGACTTTTCTTGTCGGCCCCGCCCGGTAGACCGCGCAACTCTTTGGGCCATAACAGAACGTCTCGAAGCGATATTCCTTCTGTGACGGATTCCATTGATCGATGATCATCTCGACGGGCATCCGGCAACCCCACATGCACGTCAGGCACCTGGTCTGGTACGTACCGGTGTCCAGGCGGCGATGTCCCCGCGCTCGATATACCGGCAGATCAGGAGGGACGCCTCGCCAAGGCGGTGCGGGTGTCGGTTCCTCGGGAGATCGTTGGACCAGTTTGAGGCCACTCGTCTTGTATAACTCGGCGGCTTCGGTTTCGCTGTCGGCGACCGGTTGAGAGACTCCGCTCACCACATCCCCCGCCTGAAACTTGTGCTTTTCCTGCGCCGCCTTGCCGATGGCGACCAGAAATTCGCCGTCGCGCTCACCAATCCGTCCGTGGATCAGAAGTACGTAGCCCAAGTAGCTGTGGTGCCGTTGATCCAATGAGCGCATCAGCTTGATTCGGGGTTGGATTGCCCGAATCGTGCCATGCCAAGACATCTTCTCCGCCATCTTGTTTTCCCCACGGTGCTCTGATTCATGGGTGACGACACAAATCATTCTGCCGCTATTGCGTGGGGCGCACAAGCATCAATTCACTGCCCTTGATACTTCTCGGGGATGTGAACGATGATCCTCAGCCGGTACTTGACCGACCCGATCAATCAGCCAAGGCGGAACAGTACATACCCAACCAACCGGACCATTTTCTTTGTCCCAGGCTGACCGTGGGGGGACCTATTTCGAATTGGCAGGATGTTCTCATTGGTGGACGATCATCGACGCCATCGCTACCGACCCACGTGGGCTAAGCAACTTGCCGGCCTCCGCTCGCGGATCCGCTTGCCGAACTCGCCGGGCCTGCGCTGAATCATCGGTTACGGATGATCTGATCACGGCAATTCGAGTGCGTGCCTTCTTGTCGCGCCGAAACGGGGCCGCTCACCGAGAAACGGCAACCGCTCGCGATCACTCGGCCATGCCTACCGCTTCGTGCTCGCGGGTGCCCCAATCCTCAATCGCAGCCAGAACTGGCCAACAACAAGTTCCGCCCAGTGGTTGGCCCAACAGGAAGACGGGGAGTTGTGGCCGATCCATCTTGGAGGGGTCGGTTGTCAGTTCTTGCGCTCATTGCTCCAATTGTCCAGCGCCCAATCACGCACTGAATCGCAGAAGAACCAGTCTTGGCCGAGTCCCCCGAACAGCAGATCCATCGAATTGTCGTCGAAGACCGTGCCTGCACCATTCTTGCTCTTGGTGAGGAAGTAGTTCGTATTCAGTCTATCGTCCAAGGCGTTCGTGCCAGTGATGTTACCGATGCGTAGCGCATAGTCGCGTCCGCTAGTCCATTCGGCCTCGATAGCCAGCAAAGCTTCATCATTCCGGTCATATGTTGTGGTTCCCGAGATGAGGAGGTCAGAACCAAGGTTCCCCAACAAGATGTCGCTACCCACACCACCAATAATCAAGTCATCACCCAGGCCACCGATGATTGCGTCCATGCCGGATTCGCCGAGCAGTATGTCGCTTCCGGTGCTGCCGATGATTGAGTCATCTCCGCCGCCGCCCCACACCATGGTTTGCCCAGCGAAGTTCCAGAGCGCTGCAAGGTTAATCGAATCGTTGCCGTCTTGCCCGTAAAGGATGATACGGCTCGTGGGCTCGAAGGCCTCCGCGACTTCATCGTTGATGCACAATTGAATGCCGCCGAGTGTGTAGACAGTGATCGTGTCATCGCCTACAGTGCCGCCGGCCACGAGCATCATGTGGCCCGGATACAGCGGGTCGTCCTGCATCGCTGCCGCGGAGACGGTGATCGAGCGAGTCGCTACATCGCTCACAAAGCCGTTCCGATCTTCTGCGGTAACCTCCAGGATGTACTCGCCACGGTCGGCGTAGATGTGTTCAACGTGCAGTCCGCTCTGGCCGGTGAACGTTTCAACGCCAGACCCGTCACCCCAACTCACGTTAAACTCGAACCCTGCTGCTTGATCTTCCGGTGAGGGGTCGAATGCCCCGAGGATGAACGTCCGAGGCTGCCCTCGAACGCCGAACTTGGCGCCGGCAATACTGGCGGCAGGTGCGCCGTCCGGCGGCGAGACTGTGAGTTCAACGGACGCGGTGGCCGCATGGTAGTTCTCCGTCTCTGCCACCGTCACAGTAAGGAGGTGCGTACCGAGATCGAGAATGGTGCCCGCCAAGGGATCGTAGCTCAGTTCCCCAGGTTCCGCTGGCCCCGCCACCGTGACGGTCGCGTTGAGTTGATCCTCGCCCAGCGGCACACCGTAGAGTATCGGCGACGGCGCGTTCCAGGTGAGCAGCTGATCTGCCTTGGTCACGGTCAAAGTACCCGGCACAAACGTGACCAGATAGTTGCCGAGGCGGCCATTCGAGTCTTGCAGTTCCGCGGTAATCAGGTAGTCACCCGCAGGACTCGCAGTCGTTGCCACCGTACTGTACGTGACCATGATCGGGTCGTGATTCATGATGCCTTCGATCACGCCGGTCAACTCGGGATTGACCGCGCCGTAGATTCTGGATTCGTCATTGGCAAGTACCGTCAACGGCGCCGGCGTCACTACAACGGTGGTCTCGTACTGACTGTACCCATTATCCTTGTCGAAGATACGGCCGTAGACAGTATTCTCTCCCGCATCAAACACTTGGCACAACGAGCTGTTCAGGGCAGCCGCATCGTAACTGGCCGGAAGTGATCCCTCATCCAGTGCGAAGGCGTAACGGAAGCCGGCTTCTCGGTCGGTAGATGAGTTATCAGACTGGTCGGTGAAGTTGATGGTAACGGCATGACCGTAGGAAACTCGCCCGTCATTGGAGAGTTCCGCCGTCGGCGCGACATTGTCGATTGACACCTCAGCGGTGGCTGCGGCGGTGAATGTGTAGTCGCTCACCTCAAGTCCAACGACTCCTGTCCAGTTGTCATCCCACGTGATCGAAATCGCGGGCTCGGTCGACCACTCGGTGTCCCAGATGCCGTCGTCGTTGAAGTCCCACCGGTATTGGAGCGGATCGTTCTCGGGATCGAACGAACTGGAGGCGTCGAGGGTGATCGGTACACCCTCACTACCCACGTAGGGGCCACCTGCATCGGCAACCGGGGGCGTATTCTCGATCACCAAGATTGGTGCCGTTATGCTGATGTATTCGCTCCACGCCCCGTCATTATCCTGGGCGCGAGCAGAAAGCGTATGCTCGCCCAGTCCCCAGTCGCTGGTGGTGCCATTCCAGTTCCAACCATCGACGAAATTCGTGTCGACACCTACCACCACTTCACCGTGGTAGAATTCGACCAATACGACCTCCCCGTCCAGATCAGTAATCTGCTCGGCAGTCAGCGTTAACCCGCTCCCCCTCGTTACAGGATTCCGGCTTGCTGACAACGAAGCTATCACGGGTGGTATGTCGATGTACGTCGTCGCATCAGCCGTCAGCGGAGCGCTTTCGCGATGACCAACGTTGTCGATAGCGACGCTGTAGAACGCGTAGGTGTGTCCGACTTCGCCGTGATATATAGCCTGAGTGAAAGGACTATCTTCAAGCCAGAGAACGTAGTCACCGCCGTCGTCTGAGACAAAGAGGCTGTAGCCGGCGATGCTGGATCCGCCCAGGTCGTCACGGCCTGACCACGTGACGGTGAGGTCGCTCGTGTTACTGGTCAATGGAAGCGAGTAGACACTACTGTTCGGTTTTCCGGCATCGACCGTGTTGAGTGTCTGAGGGGTGTCGATCGGGTCGTTGTAGTCGAAATAGATCTTGGCTTGATTCGTGATCTGCGTTCTCGTGGGAACATTATCCTCGGGGCGAATGATGTAGCTCACGTGCCCTTCGCCGCGATGGGTCTCATCGTTGGGATATAGCAGGCCGACCAAGGCGTCTTCAGGCAGCCAACCGGTTTCTGGGTCAATCGCACGAAATGATGTGACGAACTCACGGGTGTCGAAATTGAGTCCCGCCTCAATCTCCACAATCGCCGCAACGCCTTCCGGACGAAGATCGACTGTGGTTGTGTAATACGACCTTCCCGGCGAAACGGGGATGGTGTGATTGGCGAAGGCTAGTTCGGTCAGTTCGAACGTCGCCAGATCCAGATCTTCGTCCAGGCGGTCCACGATGCGCACCTCTTGTGCGGGAGCGTTGGCAACCTTGGGGTCGTTTTCGAAGAATACAGTGTACGGCAAGATCCTGTCAGCAGAGGCGTAGCGGTCCTCGCCAAATCCTAATGGACCGAGTTTGTCATTCGGATCGTAGGAGTAAAGTAGCGAACAGCCTCCAGAGTCGTTATCAATGACCTTTCCCCGAATGTGAAGCGGCCCGAGTTTAGAGTACGCGGGATCCGACGTCCGTAACGTGATTGTCAAGTCGTACCACGCATTTCCATCCGCGACCGCGTTATTGATGGCGTGTACCCAAAACCACGCTTGTGGATGAGTATCGTCTGGGTAGACCGTCACGCGGTTCGCGTCAAGATACACCCGCCGCGCACCGGAACCGGTCAAGACAGCCTCGAAGGTCACGGGAGCCGCAGGGTGCGTTGACATAAGAACTCGTGCGAAGGAATAGTCCCCCTCGAACTGTTCCATGTAGCTCGTAACGCCAGGAAAATACGAGTCTGCGTTTCCCACTTCGACCTGAACGCTGGGAGCATCGCTGTCAACGCTCGTGATGGTCACGCATTCGGTCGGAACGCGGACTGTAGGTTCCCAGTCGAATGGCGAGTCGATCGACGTCAGTTTGACGTGATATTGTGTGTTCCCGTCCGCAGTGTCGTCCCAACCACCGACAATGGTAACGATTCGTTCGTCGTTCCAGTCCTCCGGGGTGAAGCGAATCAATGGGTATGGAAGATCCGGCCGCCAGGCTCCGGATCCAGACCGAGGAGACGGCGGTTCTATTGAGTACAATTGCCCTTGCGACTCGTCATCCGGGGAAACCTCTACCCATACGTTACCAGGCGGCCGAGCATCCAGTCGAACACGGAAATGGGTCGGTGTACCGACAATCACTCTTTCATATTCTCCCGTCTCGGTGTTCACGCCCATTTGCCAGCCGAAGTCATCCGTCTCCAGGCCGGCGCGCGGGGTCACGACGAGCTTGGGTCCACGACCATAGGAGAAGAACTGCGGTTCCGACGAGTCGCCCTGGACCGTGTATGCCGTGACCTTGAATGTCCAAACGGAAGCCGCGATTCCGTCAGAAGCGAGTTGCGGCAGGTCACGAAACGTGTGAATACAGTCCCATTGTGGTGGGTTGCGGTTTTCTATGTTCGCATGGATCAGTCTGTTGCCGATTCCCTTCTCTGCATCAACAGAAAACGGCCAGCTCTTCGTGTCGGCCGTGTATTTCAGGCCATTCACTTCCGCCAATTCCACTGTCACTCTCTCCAAGTCCCAGGTTGGGGCGAAAATACGAAGCGTCATAAGAACTGTACCGGGCTTAACGAGAACGCCCGGCCCCTTTGGCCCAGCCTTCACAAATGGAGCCTGAGAGTCATAGGGTCGCTCGGATGGATCTGGCGAGCCATAGTATTCAGTCAGTTTCTTGAGCGGGCTTACCGTGTTCGCGAGGCTCCACCCTCCGAAGTCCGTACATCGCAAATGAAGATGGTATTTTCCACCTCGCCCGCTGTTTCCGCTGAACGCGATGATGCAATCGGGCTGGCCAACCGGCATCGTGCGACTAGGATAGTCCAGATACAGTAATGCTGTTTCCGCGTTTAAGTGTGAGTAAGTAAAGGCGATCGCCCTGTCTTTGTTTCTAAGGACCACCTGGTTTCCATAGCCACGACCATTGTCGGGGAGGTAATGAGCCTCCCACCCTTCGCCGCTTATCACTGGGTAGAGCCGCGTCCCGTCCACGTACCCTATGTCAATGCCATCGTGCATTTTCTCCTCAGGGTCACGTCTCCATCCGAAGGGCGATGTCATTCGCGAGGAGGCTGATGCCATGGATGCAATAGTCGCCAACGGTTCATGAGACGTATCCAAGTCGTATTCGGAAAGGTCGCCGTCGTCCGGAGAAAGCGGAGTCGGCTGAGATTCTGCAGACTCCTCCAGAGCCATTGTGAAGGTGCTCAAAGTGAACAAGGAGTCAACATCGCCAGTTGGCCCGTCAGATATCGACGCCCAGTAATCGGCCGCCTCGCCCAATCGCGTGACGTAGTCACCGAGAGTCGGGCCGAACCAAACCAAAGCCGAGTCCTGGTGATCGAACCAAGCCTCGTCATCCATCTCAGGTGGTCGATAAAACTCCTTATCACCGTCCCAAGTGACGAAGGGCACTGTGTTGTCGACAGTCAAGGTGCTCAGAGCAAACGTCACATCTTCCACTTCGACAGGAGCGGTCAGGCCAAGATAGTAGATAGGAATGCGGTTCGATTCACCAGGCATGAGCACCGAAGGCTGCAATTCAGAGCCAATTGCCAGGACATCGACTTTGGGGTCAACGCCAGGAGGGGGCCACCCGCGCGGGTCCGTGGGCACAGCCCGCTCGTCGGAATCGAGCGTGATCAGCGCTCCGTCGCTCGCCTCAACGGTAAGCAAGGGAGCGGCCATAGGGATGTCACCGGTGTTCTCATAATCGATCCACAGAGTATTTCTTCCGACTGCACGGACGGCGCTGGGAATGATCAGAGTCGCGCGGAAAGTGCCCACATTAGCACTGATCATCTCGCCGTGGATGAACTCAAAAGCCTCGGTCACTCGTGTCGTGATTATCTGATCATCCAAGGCGAGTTTCGACACGTGAACGTCATAGTATCCCTCTGGCCAGTTTCCCGCCGGCAGGGTGACAGCCAGGGTCGACGAAGAAATCGAGCGTACACCTGACGGTAGGTATTCACTGTCATCCGGCCCAATTAGTCGGACGGATGTCTCGTCATCAAAGCCCGCACCCCGAATACTGAGTGTTACCGGGTCGGTACCTGCATAGCGATCGGGCGAAATGTGCGAAACCAACAGTGGCGACGCCTCGGCCCTGAGGGTATATGCTGAAATGTTGTCCGCCAGTTCCGCTCCGTAGACTAGTACGAAGCAGGTGCCACCCTCATTGGTGCCAGTCAGAACGATCTCCTGCTCCTGGCTGAAGCTGGCGGCCTGATAATCGGAACTTGCCCGGGTTGGAATGGCTCCGAGACTGACGTACATTGCCAATCGCGATGAGATGGTCTCACTCGTTAAACTCAGACGCAGGCTTTGTCCGGGGTCGAGATTGACGGCGAAATAGTCACTACGTTCCAAGTCATTGAGTTCCCCGGTGGTCAAGGATCCATCGGCCGGCAGTTCACGCACGCCCACATTAACCGGTCCGAGCACAAAGGCATTATTGCCCTCGTCTGATTCCTTCTGCCCTCCGTAGATATCGGCTCGCACGATCAGGTAATACTCGCCGGGAAGAACTCCAGGCAACGTTGTGGTCACCAACTGAGAGTATTGCTCTCCATCGGCTAGTCCACCTCGGTGAGAAGCTGTCGTCATCTGGAGATCACTGATATCCCATTGATCGTCCTGAGAGAGATAAACACCGTCGGTCCAATCGCCTTGGAGTTGCATGCCGAATGCGTTCCTGCCGTCCCAGGAGACCTCACAAGACTCTCCGATCCAGAGTTGTGACGGTCCAATGGCGGCGCCGGATATCAGTAGATCAAGGTCAACTAGGTTCAAAGTGCCGATGTATCGGTCGTCTTCCTCACCACCCGTGTTATTGCCGTTCTGGTCCAGGTGATTCCCTACCAGATCCGAGACGTCGGAAGTGATCTCGAGAGTGTATTCTCCTTGCAGAGATTGCGCGGTGACGAGACTAATCCGAAAGCGACTGTCCGTGACAGCGTGAATGGAGGCGATCTCGGACGGAAGCACACGCGACGCGTCCGGGCGGGTCAGTGTGACAGTCGCCAGTGTGACAGAGTCGGGCCAGATTGCTTCGCTGAATACTACGTCGATCTGACTAGTTGTCCCGGAAACATCTCCTTGTGGGATGATCATGACAACGCGTGGGAATGTCACGTCAGCGCTGAGACTGGTGATGCAATCGTCATCCGGTTCGCCGAGGAATCCGTTCAGATTCTGGTCCATCGCTTTCCCCGCCTCGTCGAAGATATGAGGTCCGATGACGACCGTGTATCCGCCGTTGGCCGACAGTCTCGCGAAGTAGATACCGTAAGTGGTGCCCGACAGGAGATGGATGTCCGTGATCGGTACCTGCCCCGTGGGCCCAGTCAGAAGGACATCTGCGGGAGTGAAGCTGGCCAAGTCCACCGGCTTGTTGAACGTGATCTCCAAATGGTCGCTCGAGGCGTTGAGGGGCGTCTGGGGGCTCACGTCCGTGACATAAACGCCCCCCCGTACTGCCTCGGCGGCGAGAGAAAACTCGGAGGTATTGCCGCCAGGATCTGTGGCCGTGCCCGTAACAAACTCCCCAGCGACCACTTCTGCGGATAGTTGAACCAGGAAGGATCCATGCCCAGTAGTATCGGTCCGGAGCGTACCACTGCCCAGAAAACGCTTTCCTTCCCCAAATCCGGCGGCGTCAGTCGTTGTGCTGGCATAGAAATCGAGAGCGTAGGTCGTGTCTGCGGCACTATCTAGCGTGCCCTTGATCACGGTGACATTGCCTGCCCACACCGTGGAGAGTACCGGAAAATTCTGTAAGTCGTTCGGACCCGTGTCAGTATCACCTGAGTCATTGGCGGTAACGCCGTCACCGCCCAGATCGATACCGAGGCCCACGTTATCGTAGATCGAGTTCCCGCGGATCGAATTGCCGCGCGTCTCGGGATAGAAGAAAGACACGCCATTTAAGCCGTTCCCGGAGATCACGTTCCCTGCCCCGGGAGTCACGCCGCCCAAGGCGTTTGCAGAGGCACCTCCCCAAAGCGCGATACCCGAACCGAAATTGCCGAGGGGCGCTCCGCCCGTGGCGTCGGTCCCAATCAAGTTGCCAGCGATCAGATTGCCGGTGGTCCCGGCTCCATGCATTTCAATGCCTTGCCATTCATTGGCGGAAATGACATTCCCGGCGCCAGGGGTTGTGCCCCCAATCGTGTTGTTCGCTGCGCCTTGCCAGATTCCGATTCCATCCCAGTGGTTGCCCAACGCCACAGCACCGGTCACATCTGTACCGATGTAGTTGCCGGCGACGACATTGGAGTTTGTCCCCGCGTCAAGAATGGCGACCCCAATGTAGCCGTTTCCCGAAATGATGTTACGCGCACCGGGCGTAGTCCCGCCGACGATGTTCTCTGATGCGCCGCTCCAGATCCAGACTCCGCTACCCGTATTGGCCAAGGCAACCGTGCCAGTGGCGTCTGTGCCGATGTAGTTCCCCGTAACGACGTTGTCAGACGTTCCCACGTCCTTGAGTTCCACGCCTTGGCCTGTATTGGCAGAGATTAGATTGCCCGCGCCAGGGACGGCTCCGCCGATCATGTTATCGCTCGCGCCTCCCCAGATTCCAATGCCGCCCCAGCGATTACCGAGCCCGACCCCGCCCCTCAAATCGGTGCCGATGTAGTTGCCAAGAACTTGGTTGCCATTCGTGCCCGCATCACGGATCTCGACGCCAATCCCATTTCCGGAGATCACGTTCCGAGCCTCGACGGTTGTTCCCCCTACCGTGTTTTCGGAAGCTCCGCTACTTATCGATACGCCGTGCCACGTATTCTCCAGGTTGACAGAGCCGGTCACATCCGTGCCGATGAAGTTCCCTGCAATGACATTGCTCGCCGTGCCCACACCTGCGATCGCTATGCCTTGCCCAGCGCTCGCGGATATCACGTTGCCAGCGCCGGCAAAGGCACCGCCGACGAAGTTCTCCGAGGCTGCATCCCATAGGATGACCCCGTTTCCTCCATTCCCGACTCGCACCGTGCCTGTGGGGTCGGTCCCGATGAAGTTCCCAACAACATAGTTGTTCGTCGTTCCGGCGCTTCGAATGTGCACACCGTCCCAGCGGTTACCTGAAATGATGTTTCGTGCCCCAGGTTCGATGCCACCCAGCATGTTGTTCGACGCCCCGAGGTGCATCGCGACACCGTGGCCGTTGCCCAGAGGCACCAGTCCATTTCGGTCGGCCCCGATGATGTTCCCCAGAACCCGATTTTCAGTTGTTCCGGTCCCAGCCAATTCCACACCAATCACTCCGTTGCCAGAGATCACGTTCCCCGCGCCCGGGGCAGTGTCACCGACGAAGTTGCCTGAAGCGCCATCACCGATCGACACGCCTGTGCTCGTGTTCGGAATGCTCGATGTCCCATTGACATCTGTTCCGATGTAGTTGCCCAGGACCGAGTTGCTGGCGGTGCCTGCGTTGACGAACTGAATGCCACACCCCTGGTTGCCAGAAATCAAGTTGCCCGCACCGGGGTCGCTGCCCCCGATGATATTGCCCGACGCACCCTCTCGTACCTGGATGCCGGCGAACACGTTCCCCAGAGCCACGCTGCCGGTTACGTCCGTTCCGATGAAGTTGCCCAAGATCCGGTTGTTGTTCGTGCCAACGCTCGGAATGACGACCCCAGCGCTTGCGTTTCCCGAGATCAGATTGCGGGCCGCAGGAGTAGTACCCCCGATTGTGTTGTCGGATGCACCGAACCAGATGACCACGCCGTGGTACGTATTCCCGAGACTCAGTGTGCCGGTGGCATCAGTGCCAATGTAGTTGCCGAGGACCACGTTGTTGCGGGATCCCGTGTGCAACACATCCACTCCGTGCCAGCCATTGGACGACACAACGTTACGTGCACCTGGATCGGTGCCACCGACGATGTTGCCCGAGGCTCCCTGCTGAATGGAAACACCCGATCCGGCGTTCCCAGCTCGATACATTCCCGTGGCATCCGTACCAACGAAGTTCCCGGCAATCACGTTGTTCGAGCCCAGAACAAACACGCCACAACCATTGAACCGCTGAACGTTCAAACCCAACACTTGGTTTCCGCTCGAGTCAATTTGCAGGCCATGCGCCGCGCTGGCCGCGAAGCCATCCAGAACAATCTCCGGCCCAAACGGATTGGTGTCACCACCGAAAGTCGTCTGGGATCGGCCGTCCACGATGATGCTGACGGCTGGGTTGCTGATCGACGGCAACTGCGACAACGGCCGGATGACGAACACATCCGGGAATGGATCACCGCCTGTCAGGGACGTGTCGACATCCACGAATCCGCTATCCGAAGTTGGAATACTGAACTCAATCGTCACGGGCTCGGCGGCAGCGTTGGCGTCCAGTATGGCCTGACGCAAAGAGCCCTGCCCGGAATCCGCGGTGTTTCGAACGGGAATCACGAGGCTCAACAACCGGCGATGCTCCAACGCTTCGAAGAACAGCCTGCGTTCACGGCTTACACGGTTCTTGCTGAGTCTGCATCGTCTTGGTTGCATGGATGTTCCCTGTTTCTCAAAAGGAGCAAGTCTTCCACGGCGGTGGAAATGGCGTGCTCTGGACTGAATCCCAATCGCGGTATCACTTCACTCCCAACCCAGCCCCATCTGTGCCAGTCTCGGTTGAACTTCGGGGATCCTGCAGACGGAGACTGTGCCGTTGGCCGTTCCCCAAGCTACCGTAGTGCCGTTACTGCCAAACGTCGCGCGTATCACCTGGTTGTCCAAATCAAGACCGAGTATCAGACGATCCTGTGCTTCGACCCGGCGGAAGAGCCACAGGCCGCAGCGTGGATCGTCTGTGGTGCCGATGTTGACACACAGCGCGGCTTGGGGCGAAAGGCCCGAGGGTCTGGGGTCAAGGCGTCCCAAGTATTTGGCCGAGGTAAATCCGTGCTGTTGACCGCCAGCTGAACGGAAGATCCCGCGGGCCAGGGTAGGTCGCGTCGAAGGTCGCGAATCGCCCACAATTCTCGCCGCCAAACCTCGATCAGGGTGTCCAATACGATTCGGTCGAGCCATGCGTAAGGGCTCACACTCGGGCATGCGCAGTAGCCGACCCATCTGCGGCACGCGCTGACAAACGCGTCCTGGAGGATTTCTTCTGGTTCAATGCGTACGGCCAATGCAGGATCGATCCGCCGCCGGATCATCTGCAGCAACCGGCCTCGATGCTGCTCGATCAGGTTGCTTACGCCGGCCAAATCCGACACGCTCAGTTCCTCGCCGCCGCTCATAAGATCCGTTGGCTCCCCGCAAGACGATCTCCGTGCGTAGCACAGCGGTGCACACACTCCCTAGAGTTAACCGATGATTCGTTCCGCAACCTTACAGGCTCGTCAATGGAAAACGCGAGCTGACGAGGCGGCGCGGCTCGAGCCGCGCGCATTCGGTGAAGGGGTACGCAATTCATGGGGAGCCATCCGGGTACGATCTACCATCGAACGCGCTGTCGCAGTCAAACGGACAAGACGTAACAAACGGTAGCGGCGATTCTGTGAGGTAAGTCGGTGATCTGGGTCGAGATCACGCCCGCGTACAGATCAATGACTGCCTCGAGATCATCAGCAGCCAGGGAGCTCAATGCAATCGCCAGGCTTGCCCCAACTTGAACTACCCGCGACCCAGCAGAAGCCAAGCGGCATCACGACCGCCGACAGACAACTGAACAGCCGGCAATCGATCAGGCTGAATGACAGTGTCCACCAGGTCCATTGCTGCACGGATTCTTTGCCGCATGCTGATATGTCGAAATCCTGCCCACAACGAGTCGGGGCTACGACCATGAGGCATATCTGCGGTTGGTAAATGGTGAGAGGAAACAGACTTGAAAAGTCGTGGGCAATTCTTTGGGGCTGCGGCGGAGTCCGCCAGCAGACCGGGGTCGTTGCCAAAGCCATAGGCCGTCACCATGCCGGAGCGACACACGTACTCCCACTCCGCTTCTGTCGTCAGCCGAAACCCACGCCGCTCGGGATAGTACGCCGTGTGCCGGGGATTCCTGTCCGCGTCTTTAGGTAGCGACTGCGGATCCTCATCACACTGGTCACCTGCCGACATGCCTGCTCGCTCGGTCAGCCATCGACAATAGTCCACCGCCTCAAACCAGTTCACTCCGAAGGCTGGTTCGGCTGAGGTTAGCTTCCGGCTGGACTGCTGTTCCAAGGCCTGATGTCTCCCCCCTTCATCCGCCGGATCGTACTGCGCCCAGGTTATTTCGTGCATACTCACCGCCAGCCGGAGGTCCGTGAACCCTGCCGGCCGCTGCAGCACAAGGTATGACGAATTGCGCAGCTGGCAGCCCTTGGATCCTGCCGGGGACTTTTCTTGTCGGCCCCGCCCGGTAGACCGAACAACTCTTTGGGCCGTAACGGAACGTCTCGAAGCGATAATCCTTCTGTGACGGATTCCATTGATCGATGATCATCTCGACGGGCATCCGGCAACCCCGAATACACGCCAGGCACCTGGTCTGGTGCGTACCAGCGTCCAGGCGGTGATGTCCCCGCGCTCGATATCCCTGCAGACCTGTAAAGACCGTCCACCGGGAATCTTTTGTGTGATGAGCTGTGTGCCGGGACAAAAGACCTGGCGGCTTCCGCCTTCAGGTACACGGCACTGCCTCAGTTTCCTTTGACCGGCGACCATGCGGCGTGACTTTGCCAGTCAGCTTCGTCGAGCAGGGGGTGTCGGCAGGCTGTTGGCCGGGGAAGATGTCGATTGGCGAATCTCCGGTTGTCCACCCGTGCTTAACCTGCATTGGCGCCCGAATCCCGGCACCATGGACGAATCTGGTCATCCCGTTTCGGGCACGCGTCCCCAAAACCTGCACCGGGCCAACTGGAGGCTTGTTTCGTCAGCGGCGTCCGGTTATCTTCGTGCTATGGTCACCTCCAATGAAGATGTCGATTTGCTTGACATGTTGAAAGATGTCGTGGCTGGGCTACGTAACCAGCTCGATTCCATCAGTATCGACAATGACGACGTCGCTGTATTGCTTGCGCTCAAGCACATCATCGACACATCGTACCTCCTGGCTCGATTGACCAGGAAGGCTGGGTATGACGTGAATGTCCATAATCACGTCATGGAGGTGTGCCTTCGCGCGGAGCGAAAGGCCGGGCAGTGGCTGAATAAGTACTCCGATGAACCTCTGCTGTAATACTCTGTTCGGCGGATGGACTCGCCCGCCAGATCCTCCCTGGGGCGGGGTGGCACTTCTGTCGTGAAATGCACTTCTCGATCACTCCTGTGGCTCGTCGCCTTCTGTGCCATCAGCGTCGTTATTGGGTTGGTCGCCTACGGCTCTTACCTCCGCCATGCCGGAGCAACAGCGTCCGGTGTGTCGTCGCGCTCAGCCAATAAAATGTTGTGGGCTCATCTTCAGCTCCCGGAAGCTGCTGGTGACGTGACGTACTACGTCGATTTTGGTGCCTGTGAAGCGGAGTTTGCGATTCCAGAAGGCGACTTGTTGCGATGGTGCCAAGAGAAGGGTTGGACTGTGGAACCCATCACGTTGCCCACGCCTTACTTCGATCCCATGTGGCTGCCACCAAGCACCATCAACGTCACGCAGGGGTTGCGGTTTTCTCCACCAGATGGGCAGGGCATATTTGACCGACGCACTTCCCGCGCAGCATTCTGGGTTTCGACATTTCCTTGATACCCAGTGTGATTGACCGGGCAAGCGACATGATCCAAAGCCCGCAGGTAACCTGATGGTTAATCATGCTCGGGGGCTTGCTGTCTCGGGCGACGTTGGTTTTCCGGTTGTCGCTCCGGCGTGTATTCTCCGTCGCAAACGGCTTGCATTCCTCCTTCACTCCGGTCCCGGTTATGACTATTCGCTTATCCGCTAGAATGAAAGTCCCGGTTTTCGGTGATGCCGTGATTGACCTCAATGCTCCGGCGTGGAAGGATCGAGTACTGTACGGCTGCGAATCGGCAACGAGGCACGCTTTCGCAATGGGGAACTGAAAATGACCAGATTGGTGAGCACGTTAGCTGTCACATTCGTCGTGATGGCGTCACACGCACAAGCCGAAGCGGAGACGAACTTGGTCGTCAACTCGTCGTTTGAGGAGGCAGTGCCAGACTCGCCGGTTCCGGCAGGCTGGTCTGGAACTACCGAGGTCTACTCACTCGACAAGGACATCGCCAAGACCGGCAGGGCAGCACTCAAGTATGTCAATGTCGATCCGAAGCGGTACGTGTTGTGTACACAGAAAGTGCCGGTGCAGCCCGGCTGGAAAGTCCGCTTTGGAGTGTGGATTAAGTCCCAGGACATCCAGGGCGAAGAGTCAGGTGCGACGATCTGCCTGGAGTGGCAGGATAGGGACGGCAAGTGGCTGGGTGGTGCATACCCAGCCGGTGTCCGTGGCACAAACGACTGGACCCGCGTTGAGACGATCACTCGTCTACCGGAGGACGCAGCATCCTGTATGGTCGCCTGCTATGTCCGCCAGGGAATGACAGGCACGGCTTGGTTCGACGACGTGGAGGTGGTCCGTATTGCCGACCCGCCGATGCAGAGCGTACTTCTCACGCCGGTCTATCGTGGGCGGGTTGTGTCCGCCACACCTGAAGACGCTCGGGTGCGAGTGCGGTGGAACCTGCTCGATCACGACCTCAAGCCAAATGACCTTTGTGTCCATGCCGCTCTTTTCCAGCAGGACCGGAAGCTGCGAGACACGGTGGCCCAACCGCAGGAAGACCAGCCCCTTTACGTCGACCTCGCCATTCCTCTCACGGGTCTGGAGCCGGGACGGTACGATCTTGCGGTAACCTTGAGAGGACCGAGCGGGACGGAACTCCAGACCGATCACCACGCCATCGATTGCCTGAGAGAAGATGCCAAGTTCACTTGCCGCATTGATGAGAACCGCCGTCTGCTCGTTGACGGAAAGCCCTTCTTCCCACTCGGGATGTATTTTGCGGGCATCGATCCGAAGGACATCGAAGAATACGCCACGAGTAAGTTCAACTGCCTCATGCCCTATGACTCGCCAACTCGGCAGCAGATGGACTTGGCTCACAAGCATGGGCTTAAGGTGATCTATTCGGTCAAAGACTGGTACGCGGGGTCGGAGTGGTGCCCACCAACGATTCGCACGGTGGCGGATGAGGAGCCGCTGATTCGTGCCCGAGTTCGGGAGTTCCGCAATCATCCAGCCCTGTTGGCTTGGTATCTCAACGACGAGCTTTCGCAGCAATTCCTCCCGCAACTCGAAGCCCATCAGCGGTGGGTATCGGAGGAAGACCCGAATCATCCGACGTGGGTCGTGCTCTACCAGTTCAAGGAGGTTGCGGCATACCTCAAGACGTTCGACGTGATCGGAACTGATCCGTATCCGATTGGCCGCAGCCCTGCCTCGATGGCGGGACAATGGACGGCAGAGACTTTCCGGCAAGTTGAACACGCTCGTCCCATGTGGCAAGTCCCGCAGCTTCACAACTGGGCGAACTACGCCAAGACTGACGCGGAGAAGAAGGGTGGCCGAACGCCGACCTACGAAGAAGTCCGTAGCATGGCTTGGCAGTGCATTTGCGAAGGAGCCACTGGGCTGGTGTTTTACTCTTGGTACGACGTGAAACGGAATCCCGACGTGCCTTTGGACGTGCAGTGGTCGGGGCTCAAGCGGCTGGCAGAGGAGATTGATAATATGGCACCGATCCTCCTTTCGAACGAGCCGGTGCCGCTGATCCGTTTCCAGGGGGAGCAACCTCGCTGGCTGCACTGGCTTGCCCGTCAATCTGCGGGCAAGGCATACCTCATGGTGGTCAACAATGGAGATGGCGAAGGGGAAATCTCGTTCCACCTGCCGTCGATCCCCAAGAGCGTTCGATTGATTGGCGAGGACCGCTCGATCCAATCAACAGGCACCTCGCTTCAGTTCGACTTGCCTCGGTTGGCCGTGCGATGTCTTGAGATCGAGTGAGGGCACTTCAGACAAGACTGCGTGGCAGACAGGCGAGACTCTTCAGCGATTTCACGGAAGCGAGCGATGTTGCGTAGGGGCTGAGACCGCACTATTTCTGGATCTTGCCGCACCACCTCCACAAGCCGCATGCGATCAACATGCGGCTGATGGGTGACGATTGGACTGACGGTCCAAGATGCGAGATGAGAAGGGCTAAGGGGCTTCCGTCCCCACCTCCCATCTCACTCCGAGTCACTCGCCAATCCGACGTATTGGTGAAAGGTCTTACCGATATAGCGGTGGTAGACGCTCACCGACTTGGACTGACCGCGACCGAAGTGGAGCGTGACCGTGCCGACGATTCCTTTCGCCCCCTCCACGACGATCTCCTTCTCCTTGCCCATGTAGTCTACATAGCAAAGAGAGGTCGGACGAATGTCCAACGTGATCTCGTCAACGGTCACACGCCGGGGAAGGGGACGTGGGCGTCCGAATTGTGACGCATTGTCGAGCTTCTCTGCAAACCGTGTGAGCAGTTCGTCTCGGTCCTTTTCAGCGTACTCTCTCGGTGTCGGTTTCAGCTTCAGCGTGCGGCGGTATTCCAGTTCAGCTTGCTCTGATGACACACAGGGATCGTCACCAGCAAGCAGACCTCGCCACCGCTCGGTCAGCGTCTTCAACCACCCGGCTTGCGTCTTTTCGTCAATGGCCTTCTTGACCTTCGCTACCCATTCCTTGCTGCTAACACACTGTCGCATTGATGCACCTCATAGTAAATAAACATGCGGCAAACCGTCGTTTGTCAGGAGGATTATAGATCAGATTCTTGGATCGTAAACTTGAAGAAGTCAAGAAAGGCAAGTTGCGTGAATGATCTCAACATAAAACAAAATGAACACAACTCTTCTGCCGCCCCAGTGTGATTTGATTTCAGATAAAATCAAAACCACACCGCTTCGAGCAGTGTCCTACTACGTGCCAATCGACGTGTGGCAGCATGCGGGGAGCAATGAATGAACCAGGGCAATGTGCGAAGCCAATGCCCTTCACACGCGATCCGCTCTCGGCACAGAATATCCCCCGTGATGTTAGCCTCGCTCACCTCACGACGGTCATTCTCTATGAGACCTGATCGACAACAATCATCCATAGAGTCGTCTCATGACACCCAAGTTCACCCTCGGTCGAGTCGTTGCTACCCCCGGAGCCCTCGCCGCACTTGAGGAGAGCGGGGAAAGCCCTGGTTTGTTTCTGAATAGACACATCCAAGGCGATTGGGGCAACATTTGCGACGAAGACAGAGCCGTCAACGATTCCGCACTGTTCGATGGCTCTCGCCTGCTATCGGTCTACACGACCTTGCAGGGAGTGCGGCTATATGTGATCTCCGAGGCAACCGACCACGACGGCAACAGGACTCTAACGACGATTCTCAGGACGGATGAGTACTGATGCCCTTCACCGTACCAGAACTTGGTGTCGGCAAACCGCTTCAGCGGGGACCGTGGATCGTGTATCCGCTATTTGAATCCCAGATGCGGTTGTTTGACGACGACGCACTTGGGGACATCGGTGTCTTGTCCAGAAGAACGTCGGTGTTCGCCACAGGATCAAGAACGCCCCGACCTCGTGTGCCATTCGTGTCCAACAACACAGCAAAGCCGCTCCTTGCACTGCCCTTTAGGCGGATTCCGAAGGGACAAGTGCTGAGAACGCCGGTATTGGTTCCCCCCAGCCGCACATTGGAAGTGCCGGTCATGTGTCGCAGCGACTTTGTCGGCGGCTCGAATCTATCGGGGCGTGCGATCAAGGGAGCCGTAGGGGCAATCGTAGTGACCGCCTTCATTCAATACTTGCACCTATTTGGCAGCGAGGGCTTGTGTGGTCGGGCGTGGAAGAGCTTGCGAGTGACGGGCGTTGGTCGTGGCGAGCCGCTTGCCTCGGAGGAGATCGATGACCTGCTCAGCAATCTCCGTCGCCTCAATTGGAAGCGAGTGAAGCCACTTGGTGCTGGTCAGGAATGGATGACATTGCGAAGGGAGCTTCGTGGTTCGGCTGTAACTCTCGGGCGGAAACTCGTCTACTTGGTTTTGATACGAAACGACATGTATGTATAGGGGAACAACGATGGCGGACAACTGCTGGATTGCGTGTCAACACTGTGGGAAAGACTTGCCTCGCAACTGGGACTGGTGGGTGTGTAAGTGCTGCGGATTCCGGGTGTGTCCCGCTTGTCTGGGCGAGCACGAAGGTCCGCACGGGCAATCATATAAATGCTCAAGGTGCATGCCGGGGCGGATGGAGATGCACAGGGGGGTGTGACAGTGTACGTCAGCTTGATAGTCGGATTGATGGTTGGACCCATTGTCCTCGTGTTCGTACACGGGTTCGTGTGCGGCATAATCGAGGGGATTCGGTCTGGTTCTGGGGGTTCGGCTCCAAGATAAGAGCCGAGCAGGGAAAGACCAAGTGATTGGTGGGTCGTGGGGCGAAAGGGTGAACGAGTTCGAGCCAGTGTGGAGGGGGATGAGTTGAGGAACTAAGGGTTTCGAAGTCGCTTTGACGCGAACCTGACCTTCGGTTCTATAAGGTCGGACGAGTCGAGTGCAGAAAGCACGAAAGCTTCAATTCGCTCGGCGGCCAACCATTTTCTCGCACGGCAATTACTCATTTAATTGGCGACAGGAATGCGGCCACGCGGAAGCCGAAGTCGCCCGAACGATACGTCGGGCAAAATGAATCGCGGTACGCCGACCGGCAGTTCTCTGGTTTGTAGTACCAATAGCCACCACGATGCACCCGCCTCGATCCGTGCGAGGCACCTTGAGGATCCATTACCGGACCTTTCGGATAGGAGACCAAGGATGTCTCGTTGTTTCTCTTGGGACTCCAACGGTAACGCCGCCCGAGGTGTGTGGTGGATTGGAGTACGATTTACCGGCCGATTCAGAGACGATTGTGGCGGGGAATCTGTTGGTAGTCATCGGTGCTTGATTCCACCCATGCAGTGCGTTAGTGTGGACGACTTAATAGGCTGTCGTCGAAGGTCCACTGGCTGGCGAAGACATCGACGAAACTGTTGGCCATATGGATCATCGTATTCGCGGAATGCTTGTGTGACAACGGCAAGGTGGTGTGTGTTCTCAATTTGAGCCCTGGTAGGACAGGCTAATGTTTGAAGCAACAAAATTCAAAGGTTTGTACAGTAGGCTTGCGACGCGTTATCGGATGTTGCAGGGGGATCAAATCAGCAATACGCAGGAGGCAATCTTGCTGCAAGGTGTATGTGCAGCGAATTATCCAAAGGGTGCAAAGAAGTTGGGTTTGCCATGCATTGAACCGGCCATAGGTCAGGAAGAGATTTGGCGATTGACTTCACAGAGTGTCGATGGAACCACAATCACGACGCCCTATCCATTTGGTGTTTTGTTCGAGCTGATTTTCGGCATGTCTTGCGGTGCCTACTTGGAGAAAGTCATTCCTGAGCCCGATCTTCTACCGGAGAATGAGAAAGCAATCGATCAACAGATCGACAAGTCTGACCAACAAGTCGACAAGTATGAGCAAACAGAAACGTCTGCAGAATATCTGGCAAGTTTTGCACCAGAGAATCAGCAGGCGTATTTTAACCAGTGGGCCGACGATGTGATGGATACGCTCAGGGGGCGTGGTTTGGATGAGGATCACGCCAAGCAGGCACTCATGCATTTTGCAGGAAAGGTCGGCAATTCAATTCACGGCCCCAATTTGGGAGAATGGTTGCTCGGACGCGAGCAAATAGATGAGAAAGTGCGAGTCTTCCTTGCTGAATTACGGAGTGATAATGTACGTGACGAAGACTTTCGAGAATGGTGGAACTTGCATCCTTTTCTAAAAGAGAGCTATATAGGCATAGTGGAGCTGGATTCGTATCTCATCTACCAGGAAGCGGTCATGAATGAGACAGACGAGAGCACGGCCATTACTATCGCGTTTCGTTTGCCGCGATTCGCAAATCCACATTCACCTCATTACCCAGACGTGCCAGATTGGAATAAGTCACTAAGATTCGCGTTGCCAAATACTGAGTTGCTGTTACCCGAATCACTGCGGTCTTCTCTAACTTCTGATGACAGACCGCTTCCGGTTGAACTATATCCTTTGGTTAGTAGGTTCCTGACGGTAGAAGAGCAGCACATGGAGTTTAGAGAACGCATGGAGCGGGCCACGTCAGCCAATGCGTTAATTCGGGAGGTAATTCGCTCTGGTGAGATTTATCCCATCGCGGCAATGTTCGACAGAAGCTAATTAGACTGTGAACCAGTCGTCGATCCCAAGCAAATACGGTTCGGCCTTTGTGGCAAGGTTATTGACTTTCAATGGTGCTTGAAATAACCAAGGACTGGGTTGCATGCTGAGAGCTGGATGGAGACCAGGGGTGTCTCGTTCTTCTTCGAACTTCCGTGTGCTTTCGGTGAGCGTGTATGACGGATTTTTCGGCGGCAGGTACATTGGGCTGTCATCACACCAACCCGTGGAGGACAGCACATGGGTACCAGCAAGAGACAATCACTTCCCGTTCGATTGCAGGCGGCGCGGCGAC
>JBGSHS010000329.1:0-23662 GCA_041752115.1 Pirellulaceae bacterium
GTCGCCGCGCCGCCTGCAATCGAACGGGAAGTGATTGTCTCTTGCTGGTACCCATGTGCTGTCCTCCACGGGTTGGTGTGATGACAGCCCAATGTACCTGCCGCCGAAAAATCCGTCATACACGCTCACCGAAAGCACACAGTACAAGCGTTCTTTGTCAAATGGCGTGATACCGGTCAATAGCTCGTACAACACCGCGCCGAGCGAATAGACGTCACTCCGCGTGTCCACGTGTTTCTGGCTGAGCCGTGCTTGTTCGGGACTCATATACTCCAACGTGCCGACGATCTGCCCATGTTGTGTAGAGAGCTGTCTCCTGGCTGCACTCTGGTCGATGGCCTTTGCCACACCGAAGTCGATCACTTTGGGGACGGGTCGGCCGTCGAATTCAGCCACTAGGATGTTCGACGGTTTGATGTCCCGGTGGATGATCCCCTTCTGGTGAGCGTGCTGCACTGCCTGGCAGACAGGAATGAATAGTTCGAGGCGGTCTCGAATCGGCAGCTTGTGTTGATCGCAATATTTCGTAATTGATATGCCCTGGACCAACTCCATCACGAAATAGGGACGTCCCGTTTGCGTCGTGCCGGCATCAAGGACTTTGGCCACATTCGGGTGGTCCATTACGGCTAGGGCTTGCCGTTCGGCCTCGAAACGGTCGGCGACTTGTTGGGTGTCCATTCCCGGACGAATGATCTTGAGCGCCACCTGCCGTTCGACAGGCTCTTTCTGCTCAGCCCGGTATACGACCCCCATGCCGCCTTCGCCAAGGTTTTCCAGCAAGCGGTAGGGGCCAATTTGCGTACCCGGTTGTTCTGAAAAAATCGGCTGATCGGCTGTGGCATCCACGGATGAGACACCGCCAAGAAAATTTCCGGCTTGGTGGTGCGCTCGCAACAAGCCCTCAACGCGCGACCGTAATTCCCTGTCGCCGCCGCACGCCTCGTCAAGAAACTGCTCCAACTCTGCGGGCGATTCCCGGTCCAAGGCCTCAAAGAAGATGGTTTTCGCTTCGGACGTCCCGTGGCTCATCGCTCAGCTCCCTACTATTCAATGCCCCGTCTGAAGCGGAAGTGCGCCGCGCAGATTCAGATTTTTTTCCGAATATCGACCTCCGTGGACTTACTCGTCGCCAGCCAAATGCTGATAGAGCCAAGCTCGCGCATACGCCCAGTGGCGGTCCGCCGTGCGGGGGGCCAGGCCGAGCAACTCGGTCGCCTGCCGCAGGCTCAGTCCGGCAAAGAACCGCAATTTGACCAAGTCAGCACCGATCGGGTCGTCGGCCGCCAGTTGATCAATGGCGTCATTGAGTGCAAGTAAGTCGTCGTCCTGCGTTTCAAGTGCATTCTCAAGGTCGGTCAGGTCTACTTTCTGCCGACCGCCTCCGCGTTTGAGCCGCCGCTTGTCGCGAGCTCGGTTCACGAGGATCCGCCGCATCGCCTCCGCGGCGGCGGCAAAGAAATGGCTCCGGCTCTCCCAGGATTGCAGTGCGTCTTTGCTGACCAGGCGCAGATACGCCTCGTTCACCAGCGCGGTCGCTTGCAGAGTCTGGCCGGGCTGCTCGTGGGCTAACTTGGCGGCAGCCAGTTTGCGGAGTTCCTCGTAGACGAGCGGCAGCAACTCGTTCGTGGCATGGGGATCGTCCGATCCAATGCGGTTCAAAATACGGGTAACGTCTGACATGACAAGTGCTTACGAAGGATAGGACGCCCCGCGGCGATTCTACCACGCCGATGGGCCGCGTCGCTATCCGCACGATGAGAGAATCGCTGGATGAGTGAAGCTCCCTAAGGCGGCGGCGAGTGGGAACCATTCGCATTCGTGCAGGGGTTGCGACCGATTGAGAACAACCCCTCCATAACCCGGACGAAGAGAGACTCGGAGAGTGGCGAGAGTCTTGACCGAAATGGGCTCCGTGTTGGTCAACCGTTTCGTGTGAAGGATGGAGCTCTAGGGAACCACACGCAGTCGGTGCCGTGGCGGGATCATCTGATAGTCGGAATCACGAAGCGTTTGAGCATGCGACACGATCAGCTTCGATGCGACTCGTGGCATCACGAAGGGCCAGAGCCGCCGGAAGGTGATCCGCCCGACGGCTCACATATGCGTCGCAGACTACTCTAGTGCCGCCGCACCTGAATGGGTTAACGCACGTCTCTACAGCACGGCGTCTGGCCGACCGTCGCCGTCCGAATCGTCCTCCAGGTCCATGGCCAGCGGGTCCCAGTCGTAGTTTGCCAGCACGAGGTCGTGCACTTCGGCGTAGCTGCCGCTGGCCGGCCTCGAGAGCCAACTGGTGCGAAAGACACCGCTGGCGTCCGTGGTTCCCGTGAAAGTCTGTCCGGCGAACTCCACCGTGATCGTCACACCGGCCGCAACCTGGTCGGCGCTGGTTCCCTGTCCGTCACCGTCAGAGTCGCTGCGGATCTCGAACACGGCTCGACGCTGCCAGCCCCAGTAACGCGACTCGAACCGGATGTCGTACACGTAGATCGCATTGCTGGTGGCCGCCGTCACTTGGATGGAAACCGTGCCCTGGGCGGTCCCGCCGTTTCCGTCGTCCACGGTGTAACTGAAGCTGTCTTCACCAGAGAATCCGGTATCCGGCGTATACGTGATCGTGTCATCCGGGTTGATGACGGCCGTGCCGTGGCTCGGCGCGCCAACGGCGGTGACCGAAAGGGAATCGCCCTCCACATCGGTGTCATTGACCAGCACATCGATTGTTGCGGCGACATCTTCGTCCGTTGTGGTCGAGTCATCGACGGCTACCGGACCATCATTCACTGACGCGACGTCCACGTTGACCGTCGCCACGTCCGTGCCGCCCTGGCCGTCGCTGACCGTGTACGTGAAGCTGTCCGGGCCGTGGAAATTGGCGTCCGGTGTGTACGTTACGCTGCTGCCGTCATGGACCACCGTGCCGTGGGCGCCTTGGGTTACCGCATCGACGACCAGCCCATCCAGATCCACGTCCGTGTCGCCGTCGAGTACATCGATCACGACTGCGATGTCCTCATCGGTGATCGCACTATCGTCGTCCGCCAAGGGCGCGTCGTTCACCGAGTTGACGGTCAAGGTGACGCTGGCCTGGGCCGTGCCGTCCTGGCCGTCACTCAACTCGTACACAAAACCGTCCGAACCGTAGTAGTTGGCCGTGGGTGTATAGGTGAACGAACCGTCCGCGTGGAGCGTGAGCGCGCCGTGTGCCGGTTCGATGCCGACAACCAGACTGACCGAGAGCGGATCGTCGTCCACATCCGAGTCATTCGCGATCACACCCGGTGCGCTGATCGAGAGGATCTGGTCCTCATCGACGTTGTACGCATCGTCGACTGCTACCGGCACGTCGTTCACGGCGTTGACCGTAATGGTGACCGTGGAGATGTTCGAGTCATCCCACGTGTCGTTCGCTTTGTAGGTGAATGTGTCGATGCCCGCGAAGTCCGCGTTCGGTGTGTAGGTGAACAGGCCGTCGGCTCCGAGCGCCAATGTGCCGTTCGACACATTGTCGACGAGAATGGCACTCAGCGGGTCGCTTTCCGCGTCGGTGTCGTTCGTCAAGACACCGCCGGCATCGATCACCAGACTCACATCCTCATCCGTACCGTACGCATCATCATGGGCCACCGGCGGCACATTGACGCGTTGGACGTTAATCGTCACGATTACTGGCGTAGAGTCCAGAATGCCGTCCGAGGCGATGTAGCTGAAGCTGTCCATACCATAGAACAAGGACGTGGGCACATACTCCAGCGAGCCATCTGCGTTGAGCGTGAGCAAGCCGTGTGTCGGACCGGCATCCACCGCTGCAGTGAGCAGGTCACCGTCCACATCGGTATCGTTCACCAGGACGCCAGGTGCCAAAACTGTGAGTGTCGTATCCTGATCGATACTATACGAGTCCGCGTTGGCCACCGGCGCATCATTGACAGGGCCGACCGTGACGTCGACCGTCGCGACTGCCGCGCCGCCACGACCGTCGCTGGCAGTGTAAGTGAAGCTGTCACTGCCGTGGAAGTTCGAGACGGGCGTGTACGTGACCTGGTTCCCGACGATCGCGACCACTCCGTGCGACCCTTGAGTGACAGCAGCGACCGAGAGTGTCGCGTCATCCACATCCGAGTCGTTGGCCAGTACATCGATCGTGACCGCGGTATCTTCGTCGGTGTTCGCCGCATCGCCTGACGCCACCGGCGCATCATTCACTTCATTGACCGTCACGCTGACGATGGCCGAAACGACGGTCGTCCCATCGCTCACCGAATAGGAGAAGCTATCGGCGCCATAGTAGTCGCCACTGGGCGTATAGGTGACCGTGTTGTCCGGATTGATGCTCACGGCGCCATGCGTGCCGTCTGTGACGAAGTCCACAAATAGGGCGTCCCCATCTACATCGAGATCGTTGTCGAGCACGGGAATGATGATCGCCACATCCTCGTTGGTCGTGGCCGCATCATCGGCCGCCACGGGCAGGTCGTCGACCGGATTGACGGTCACCGTCACAGTTGCCGTATCGGTTGCGCCGTTGCCGTCACTGACGGTGTACGTGAACGAGTCCAGACCGTTGGCGTTCGCGCCTGGCGTATAGGTGACAGTATTGTCACCGTTGATTACCACTGAACCCAAAGTGCCCTGGGTTACCGAATCAACGATCAGCGAATCGCCGTCCGAGTCTGTGTCATTTAACAGCACGGCGATCGTGGCGGCCACATCTTCGTCGGTGGTTGCAGCGTCGTCATCGGCCGTGGGATCCGCGTTTGGGGGCATGGCGAGGCTCGTGGCGATCAGTTGGACGTTGTCGACGTTGGCGTCTTCCGTGGAACCGCTCATTTTGGCACGGAAGCGGAACTGGAAGTCACTGACGAGATAGCCGCCGTCGACGACAATCCTTTCCTGCTGCCAGGTATTTTCGGCATCCACATTGCCCCTGAGCCTGGCAACGTCTTGAACCCAGGATACTCCGTTGAACAGGTCGAGCGCCAGATATTCTCCCGAGTCGAGTCCGCTCTCGATGTACCAATCAAAGGTCAACTCGGCGCTAGCGTAGGGTGTGAGATCGATGGGACTGGCGACGGTCAGCGTCGCATTCGATGCAGAACCATCCACCTCGGCCGAGTAGCTACCATCGGTCTTCCGCTGCGTGGACGTGAACCAGTCGTTCTGACTGTCTTCCACCCACAGTCCATCCCACTGGCCGTGCTCGAAGCTGTCAGCGAACAGGGGAGTCTCCGGATCGATGATCGTGGCCGTACCTTGTTCCTGTCCGCTGGGAATCGCGGCTCCGCCGGTCGGATTGGACAGGATCACAGTAAAGGTCTCATCATTCTCTTGGATCTCGTCGTCGATCGTGGGCACAATGATCGAACGACTGGTCACTCCGGGCTCAAAGATCAACGTCCCCGTTTGCGACTCAAAGTCGACGCCGGATTCTGCCGTGCCGGCCAAAGTAGCATAATCCACGGTGACCAGTGTATCACTGGGATTGGAGAGTGTTACCGTGAATGCCGCCGAGGAAGTTGGACTGAATCGTATTACACCACGGTCATCTCCAGCGCTTGACAGATATAGATTGTCATCCGAGTCAAATACCATGCCCCAGGGTTTAACGACGGACTGGCTGGGAGGGGGCAGGAAGACGTCGATGTATTGCCCTGTGGTCCCATTGTAGCGCCGGACTCCGTCGATTCCCTGATCAATGACGTACAAATTGTCGTGGGTACCGAAAATCAAGTACTCCGGTTTGTCTGGGAGTATACCGGTCAAGAAAGCATCCACGAACGATCCATCGGAAGCATCATAACGAAGGATCTGGTCGGTTGCGGTACTGGCGACATAGAGCATGTCATTATGAAACCGAAGACCGCTCGGCAGGTCCAATCCACCACTGCCAGAGGAAACGAACACCCGGTCGAAGGAGCCATCGGGGTGGTAACGCAGGACTTCATCAGTCCCATGGCTCGTAACATACGCCATTCCCTCAGCGTCGAAGATGATTTCGTGCGGATTCAGAAGTCCACCACTGAACGCTGAAATGAAGACTTCGCTCGATCCGTCACTGCTGAAGCGCAGAACTTCTTCCGTCCGATCATTGCATACATACAGATCTTGTTCGCCATCCCCGCCAAGATCAGGGCCAAATGTCAATCCCAGTGCGCCGGCCAGGCCGTTAGTTCCCGCTGGCACGAACATGTCAACGTATGCGCCGCTTTCGGCTTCAAAACGGGCAACACCACCAAAATAGCTGCCGACATAGAGATTGCCATCAGGCCCGAAAGCCAGCCCATGAGTGGCATTCACCAATGGACTTGTCACAAGAGTGTCAATAAACACACCGCTTGAACCATCGAAACGATAGATCGCATTATCCCACAACGTCGCAACCAGCAAGTCCCCGTTAGTGTCGAATAAGACATCCAGCGGAGTTCTCACTTGCACCTGGCCCGACTCGCCAAACACATCGACGAATGTGCCTGTCATGTCGTAGCGTAACACCTGCCCCGAATCACGGCCTACTACATACAGGGTCCCACTGTCGTCCCAGGTCAATCCGGTGGGATAATCTAAACCGTGATCACCGGCAGAGACAAAGACACTGGCAGCGTCTAGTGACGGGTCGTACCGGATCACTTCATCAGTGTTACTGCTGGTGACATATAGTCGGCCGACACCATCAAATGTGAGTCCGACAGGCCTGTCCAGCCCGCTGTTGGTATTCGTGACTACCACGTCAACCATGTGGACGTCGGACAGCGCGTAACGCAACACTTCATCAGATTCGAGGCTGGACACGTATAAATACTGTGAACCAGGATCGAAACCCAGTCCCGCAGGTGAACTGAGTCCACCACTGCCAGCTGCAATGAAGACATCGATAAACTGTCCCGTCTGTCCGTCGTAGCGAAGCACTTCATGAGTGTTACGACTCGCGACATAAAGATTCCCATCCAGGCCAAAGTCCAGGCCCCACGGCCCATCCAATCCACCGTCACCGGCCGTGACAAACACACCGGTCAATTCACCGGTGGTCTCATTGTAGCGCAAGACTTCATTACACCCGCGGCTTGATATGTACAGGTAACCATCCGGGCCACGCGTGAAATCACCGGCGGCGCTCAGCACGCCAGTTAGGCCTGGCTGAGGAGCGAAAACGTCAGCAAAAGCCATCGCGTCATCACCCTCAAGCGCCGTCACGTCATCGATCGCGATCTCGAATCCGGTCAAAAGCCTCCGATCCTCCAACTGTTCGTGACACAGGCGGCGCAAGCGTGTACGATCGTGAACTCGTTCGCGGATGGAACGGTTCTTACAATCCGGCAGAGTGTGTGCTGAACGATTGCTGGGTGCGTTGCGGACCATTCCTGGATCTCCCGTGTTTGCCTGAGTATCGCCCTCTGTGCTAGAATTAGAGCGGTCATTTTCCCCGGCGCGCACAACGAGCGCCGTGGGAAATGCTGGGCCGGTGAGGAGCTTGATTGGTCTCTTGAGCCTCACCGGCCAATCTTAAGCTAGAACCTTTTGGACTGCAGATGCGGCATGGCGTCGGTCAATCCGGCTGCGACGACCGATGGGTGCGATTCAGGATCTTGCCACTAGTTCTTTCGTTTGCGATACCTCCACAAACAACCGGCTAGCACACCGCACAACATCAACGTGAAACTGCCGGGTTCGGGGACTCTCGCCACACGGAAACCGGCGCCCCTGTATTCACCCGCCGGGTCATTGTAGCCACGTGCCGAGGCCGCTAACCATTCGGGTCCCTTGATCCAAGAACTGCCTCGCAAGCCACGCGCCGAATCCGTTGGCGCAGCCTCAGTCCACTCCCAAACATTCCCGCCCTGGTCGAAGGTTCCGTAGGGGCTGACGGAGTTCTCGAATTCACCCACTTCGGTCATGTAGTACGGACCGCCGATCGTATAGTCGTCGGTGCCGAGGAGGAAGTTCGCGTTGTTTCCCGGGTCCGGGCTCACCAAGTCGTTGCTCGGCAGGATGTCGCTGCCGTTCGGATAGTCAAAGTAGTTGCCCGTCACGCCGTCGTTCTTGTGATAGGCCGCCTTGTACCATTCGTCTTCTGAGGGAAGCCAATACGTGGCATTGGCATTTCGCATCACAATCATCAACGACGCGGTGCTCGTCGCGCCATTCAGATCGTAGGCTCCGTTCTCCGTGCTGCCGTTACCCTGGCCATTGTGCATCCAGTTTATGAACCGTGCCGCGTCACCCCAGGAGACAAAGTTGACAGGTCGGTTCGCGCGGTCTGGCGCCACGCTGTAAGTGTAGTTGCCCGACGTTCCATTCTGCTGGATCTTGCAGCCGTAGTCGTGCGACGACATCTCCGGGTTGTAGAGCCCGTACGGGTCGGTCGCCGCCACGGCATTCAGAAACGTGGTGTACTGGCCGGCCGTCACTTCGTATTGGCCGATCTGGTATGCGTAGTCCACCGCGCCATAGCCCGTGTCGTCGGCCGCGTTACCGACGTTACCCACCGTGACGAAATCGAGATTAATATCCGCGCGCGATGTATTGGCCGTTACAGCCAACCCCAGCGCCACCATCACAATCACAATTGGTTGTCTTATCACAGAAATGCTCCCTTAACCACAACTTTCACAATTAGTTCAACAATCGCTGCGGCGGATTATCCCCGACCTTGCCGCCATTGATGCAGTTGTGATTGTCGACAACAACTAGACCGCTGGCAGTTTCGTGCCCCATGATATCCCGGTGGACCCAACCGTTACTCGGCATCAATTTGGACTCGGTTATTCCTCCCAGACGCGCGCAAGGAAGGGCGTCCAGCGACCTCCAGAAATCTTACTTGTGCCGCCAATCATGTAATTATGGTCATCCATAATTACCAGACCCGGAATACAGTCATGCCCCAGAACGTCTAAGTTAATCCAGCCGTCATCATCAAACGATGTATCTAGTGTTCCGTTCGTTTGGAATCTCGCCAAGAAGATGTCAAACACACCATCACCCGGATCGCCTTCCCCAACCGCTAGGATTCGGCCATCAGACAGTAACTCCACGCTGGAAAACTCGCCTTCACCACCTGCTGCCAAATCCAGCTGAATACCGCCATAGGGCTTGGCAAATTTCCGCTTGTCCAAGCTTCCGTCTGCGTTGAATCGCGCAATGCTGAACTTCTCGCGCACGAAGCCGATGTGGTGAGGTATTACACTCGTGCTGGGGTCAGTAGATGTAGCACCGACAGCAACGATCTTTCCGTCAGGCTGTACGGAGAGGGCATGAAAGAATTCGGCACCGCCCACCTGCAAGTCAATCTCTGCAATACCGTGGTTGCCAAATGAAGTGTCAAGCGAACCATCGGAATTGAACATCCATACGGCTGACGTTCTCCCGCCAAGTCCCGATCCAGGTGCCACAAGACGGCCATCAGGGAGTTCCGTGAAGCCCTTGCCTGCACACAGAGTTGCCCATTCCGACACAGTGATAATTGAGATACCACCTTCTCCAAACGACGTATCAAGAACTCCATCAGACGTGAATTTCACAAGCAGCGGCCCCCACACGTCGTCTTCGCGCCAGATTCCACCTATCGCGACGAGACTACCATCGGACAGAATCGCCACCTGGTGGAATTGTGCGTAGTCGTCCGGAAAGAGATTGGTCACGATGCCAGCATTTCCAAAATCGGTGTCGAACGATCCATCTGGATTCAGTCTGGCAATCCAGGGCGATGAGTAATCATTACAAACACCCGCCATAATGATTTTTCCGTCCGGCTGCACGGTTACATCATATGTCCAGTCAACTCCCTCGCTGTCTCCAACGTCAAATACCAACCTCCCTTCATCATTCCCGAATTCGGTATCTTCGGTTCCATCGATGTTCCACCTTATCGCCAGAGCCAGCCAGGGATCGTGTGCTAGAAACATCCCGACATTGAGAAACTTTCCATCTGGTTGCTGTACAAGTCCGCCTTCCTTGACGAGGGAACCCGCATCGGGATCTAGAAACGCTCCCCATAACTCATAATTCACCGTCAGCACTGGCGGTGGCGGAACGGGTTTCTTCGCATTCACTCCTACCGTAACCATCGCCATCGCCGCAGCTGCTGCCGCAACTTTCGCCGTTTTCGAAACCTTCATGTCTTGTCCTTTCGTTTGAGAAGCGTCGGGGCCTCTCTGGAAGAAGTGGTACGTAAACGGTGATAGGAAAATGAGGATTAGTAGGCTGACAATCGCGGCGGATGCCAAGCGGTGGCGGCGTGCCCACGCTCTCGCTCGGCGTGGGCGAGTGGGAGGCTTTGCCGTTACCGCTTCGCTAAAGAGAAACCGCCGCAAATCGTCAGATAGTTCCTGAGCGGACTGGTAGCGTTCATCCAACCGAGCCATTGACTTACCGATTACATGACTCAGTGGCTTTGGAACACGGTCATCGACTTCGTGCGGAGCAACAGGATTTCCCGCGATGACTTGCTTGATAATCTCGCGGCGATCCTCGTTATCAAAGACGGGCTTCAGTGTGACTAGTTCGTAGAGTGTCGCGCCGAGACTGTACACATCAGAGCGAGCATCAACACGGTCACCCGTCGCCTGTTCAGGGGACATATAGCGAAGGGTGCCAAGTATATCTCCAGTGCGTGTTAACTGACTTTCATCTTCGACACGTGCCAATCCAAAATCAGCGATCCACACGTGCCCCGACTTGTCGAGTAGCAGGTTGCTAGGCTTGATATCACGATGCAGCACCCTGTGTTCGTGAGCGTATTGCAGTGCTTCTGCCGCTTCCTTGCCGATACGTGCCACGGCGCGATAGTGGCCACCGTCCTCATCGCGTGTAAGTACGTCGGCCCGTCTTGCAACAACTGTGTCAACCGCTTCTTCTTTGTCACCAAGATGCCGCTCGTCACGCATCTCGGCAATCACTTCGGCCAGACTCGGCCCCTCAATCAGTTGCATCGCGTTGAAATGGATGCCCCGCTCACAGCCAACCGAATAGACCTGTACAATGCTGTCGTGCTGCAAACGCGCCGCTGCCGTTGCTTCGGTGTTAAATCGTTCGAGCTGCGTTTCATTTAAGAGAGCAGCGAAGGGGAGGATCTTGAGGGCCACGCGGCGACCGACTGAGACTTGCTCGGCTTCAAAGACTACCCCCATCCCGCCGCGGCCAATTTCGCGCAGGATGCGGAAATCCCCGACTCTCTCATCACCACGCTCCTTGGCATCCAACGTCTGGGACGAATGTTGCTCGTAATCGCTCCTCGCATCTCCAAGAGCCTGGAGTACCGGGAGAGTCGCTCGCATTAACGATTCGAGTTGTGGATAGCGACGAGTATACTCGTCGATATCCGGTTGCTCGCCGCGTCTCAGGCGCACGGTAAACTCTTCGGCAATCTCACCGAACAGCGAGTCCTTGGAAACTTCCCCTGATTCCGAATCGGGAATCACGATGATGACTCCTGGATACCGTCTTCACCAAGAATTGTCCTCAGCTTCACCAATGCTCTACCATACCGTCGCCGAACGGTCGCTGCCTTCATGCCGAGCACGAGCGCCGTCTCCTGGCTTGTAAGGCCCTCAAAACAAATCAGAATCACAATTTCGCCGTCAGCTTCTGGAAGTCGCGCAATGGCTTGGCGTACGGAACGGACCATTTCCTTTCGGGCCAACTGCTGACTTGGCGTGGCTCCAGCTGATAAGAGCTGCTTTCCCAACCATTCCGATGACCCTTCAGGAAGCGGTAGCTCACGATGCACGGAACGCTGCGCCGCGTCCACGTGCTCGCGTCGCGCCATGAGCAAACGATCCTGGGCGATTTGCCGCAGCCAAAGCCGAAACGGAAGAGGGGTTTCTTTCAGATAACTCCCTAATCCTCTTGCGGCATGCAACTGTGTTTCCTGGACAATGTCCGAGGAATCCAACCGAGGCTGTAGAATCGGGTCTATTCGCCATTTGATTGCTTGTTGTAGGTACTGGCGATGGCGGGCAAATAGCTCGTCAAAAGCGTGATCGTCACCTTCTCGAACACCCTGCAAGAGGCGTTGAGTTTCGGCGGAGTCGGAAATAGACTTGGTCATGTGCGTTCAGTCGTGAAACGGCGCTGCGCCCTAATGTATTACCTGTATTTCCAAGCACGACTGTGACAAGAAAAGCCAAACTTTCCGAACGCACGGCTATTCGAGACTGAAATCGCCGCACTTATCCGCTGAAGAGGGGGTGCGACTGTCGATTCTTGCCAAGTTGGTAGGCCATCAATCTGGCCGGTCGGCAAGTACGACACGCGCATTGAATGCAACTTCCGCAGGACTTAACACCCGATCGTAGACTGCCAATTCGTCGATCAGTCCGTGCCAGTGTTTCTCGTCATTGTCGCCTTGTCTGCCAATTGCCATCACCGTGGAAAAATGAGCTTCTTGGGTTTGGTTTTTCGTTCCAAGAAGTGCGCCGTCGAGGTAAACCTTGCGATCATTTGTTTGGGAGTCATAGGTGGCAGAAATGTGAACCCATTTCCCTAGGGGTACGCGCCCAGGCACATTTATCCAGTCATCCCCATATTGAATGCGCGCGTCAGTCTTAGTTGAGTCTGCCGTTCCGAGAAAGATGCGGTTCGGGATCGCATCATCTCTGTTCCACCAGCTAACGACCTCGTGAGAGTAACTACTCCGTCGTCCTTGCCATTTGACCCACACGGAAATCGAATGTGACTGGTCGTGCGCGAATGTGAGGTCTGTTGAAATCCAGTCATCGACGCCGTCAAAATGAAATGCCTTGCCCCGAACACCTGGCGCAAACCCAATTCCGTTGTTGAGATTACCATGGTGGCCGCTGCCAGAGGAATCCTTGGCATCACCTTCCGCCGCCCAATAGCCGACCAGGCCCTCTTGAACCACATTGGTTTTCGGTTCGGCATTGCGTCCCAGCAGAACCAGAGTGGCTATAGCAGCACACGTGCCCAACGCTGCTATCAGCAGCAACAGTCGTCGCGAAACGCACTTTGATGCTGTAACTGAATTCAGAGACCGATGGTCTGACGAGCCGAGGAGTTCTTGCAGCTCGTTGGCTAGTTCACTTGCCGTTGCGTAACGCTCGTTCGGCTCCCGTATCATCGCCTTGCTGATAATCGCACCAAGTTCTGGCGACATAGCTTTGTTAGTTTTGCGGGAAGCAGGTAAATTTCCAACAGATACTTGAGTCAGGAGTGCATGAGGAGAAGTTTGAAGGAACGGTCGTTCCAAAGTGAGAAGTTCGTAGAGCGTGGCGCCGAGCGAATACACATCACTGCGTTCATCTAATTGATCGTCACGCGCCAATTGTTCGGGACTCATATAACAGAGTGTTCCTGAGTGTCCCTGCGAGCCTGAACCGTCACTGGATCGCGCGGCACCGAAGTCGGTAATCCACAACTTGCCCTCTCCGTCGATCAGAATGTTCGACGGCTTGATATCGAGATGAAGAATGCCATGGTCGTGAGCGTACTGTACTGCCAGTGCCGCATCGCGCACCAGTTCCACTACGGCTCGATGATATTCAGGACTTGCAGTCAGCTCAGTCGCCTTAACATTACCACCAGACTCGACTGTCACGCCATCGTGTGCAAAGCGACATTTGCAGCGTCCACATAGTTTCAAGAATGCGGGATGAACACACTCCGCTTCCAGGTTCAGGCACGGTCGGTTACCTTCACGGCACTGCCGCAAACAACGGATCACCTCGGCCAGACTGACGCCGTCGATCAACTGCATCGTGTAGAATTGTGAATCGCCTCCGTTACCGAGTTCGTAGAACGGCACGATACTTGAGTGACTCAACTGCGATGTGGCACGAACTTCATTCAGGAACCGCTCCTGCCAGCGTGAATCTAATGCGGCGGCGGCTGGCAGTTGTTTGAGTGCCACTCTGCGGCGAAGCGATTTGTGATATGCCTCGTAGACAATGGCCGTGCCGCCTCGGCCGATTTCTCTGATGATTTCATAGTCGCTGAGCGAATGGTCGGATGGTGGCTGGGACGATGCTTCACCCGCTGGTCGTGACGGGGGATCGTGAACCGACGATGATGCGTGCTCGTCATGCATTCGGAGATCCAACAAGAGGAACGTGCTGCCCCGTGGCAGATTCTACCACGTTGTCCGCAACAGGCAGCTCACATAATCGCAGAATACGGAGAGTGAATCGCTACCGTCCCGGTGAGATCGAAGCTGTCTGACCTGTTTACCGGCTCGCCGAGTCCACGAATCCTTCGATTTCCAGCACACGTGGCATCCGACCGGGATCGGCACCACCGTTGGCATTCATCTTCCATTCGGAGAAAGTCGACAAGACATGGCCGCAGCATGGCGGACCACCGGTAGCTCGTTTATATTCCCCGCCCCCTGCGAACACAATTTCCAAGAGAACTCGCCCTCCCAGCATTCGTTCGGTTTCCAGTGCGCGTTGTAACCGACCAGCATCGGTACCACCATTGGAGTCCATTTTGCCATCTCAGAATCAACGTGCCAACTGTCCGTCGGCGAAGAAGTTGATTGGACAGGTGACGGCTGACCGAACGCGTCGTGCTGTGGCCGTCGCGAAATACCAGCCGCATGGGGGCTAGTTGCGAAAGGGTTGCGACCGATTGAGCGCTCGCAACTCCTCGATAACCCGGGCGGCGCGAGACTGCGAGAGTGGCGAGAGTCTGGGGCGGAAATGGGGTGGAGTGGTGGCCGTGACTGCGTGGGTGTGAGTCGCGCCCTCATGGCGGACTGAGAGCCACGTGTGAACACCCTCGTCCTAACTCGTTGCCACGACAGGCCCTAGAACGCGAAAAGGCCGACGACTCTCGGCGTCAGCCTTCTATATAACCCCGCGGTCTCGCGATTTCGAAACGGGGGTTTGAAGTTGTGGGGACGGGATTCGAATTCTGACCGCGAGGTCATGGCCTCCGGTCTCGTGTGGGTCACAAAACACCGACGGGACGGGAACAGCCCGATACACCCGATTCGCTCAGGGCGTCGTTGGCCAGTTGCGCGATAGCGCCTTTGGTTGGATCGCGGCAAACCCGTCCCCAGTGGGAGTGGTACCGTTGCCCGCACAGGTCAAAACGATCCAAGCGCGCAACGGGATGTCGCCAAGGCATCCAGGTCGCCCCCACGCGAGCAACAATAGGCGAGCCGCCAACTCCACCAGGTCACATCCACCTGGTGCAGATTCCGCTTGGGGAGAGCGGCCGATCGGTGCCATCGAAGTGATGGCGCAGGGGGCCATTCTCGGGCACCGGCCGGACCGGCCATAACGAGGGCCTATATCGAGTCGCAAGGTGTTCAGGTGGCGCACTCCCGAGTCGCCAACGCCTCCGCGCCGAACTGCACAGGAGGACGTGTCCCGTATTAGTCGTACCCGACCCGAATCACGCGACACATCGGCTAAATCAACGGAGAATCCGCAATCGGATAGCGGGCAAGGGTACCGCACAGCGATGTGGTTCGTTACGGCCTGGCGCCGGACCTGCTCAAACACGCGGTCCCAACCTCGCTGGTGAGCAGGGCCCCCACCACCTGCCCGCATTGTGGCAGCAGAGCGGCATGGCATGTCGGCAGTCAACTCGCGCCCGTAGCACGCAAGTGAGAGGTCGACCTGTCGAAGGGCCACGGACCGACTGTCCGTGGCCCTTCCAGCACGAAAAGCGTGATACAGAACTTGATCTGGAATGTTTGGGTACGTAACCAACGCCAAAGAACCTATGGAAAATTTGGAAAGTGGCCGGCAAAGATAGAATTCGTCGCAAGTGATTGCCGGAAAAGAAATTAGGCCGACGGAAGGAAGAGACTTCCTGCTGAATTGAAAGTCCGTTGCTCTACCGACGGAGCTACATCCTCAAGTGACTGTGAAAAAACAACTTATGATTTGCCATGACTTCGCTTGTGATACAGAATTCTCGCCTTGAGCGGACACGATTTCGGTCCTGCCGGCCAGACGCCACCTACTACAGGCCAAGGAGTTAGCTATCAACGGGTCTTGGATAGATGCCTCACATCTATGGAGGTCGCATCGCTTTGGCGAGGCCGTCCCCGGCCTGTTCGAGCTTGACAACCAACGGCTGGGCTCTTTTTCGCGGACTCGCCCGACCTGGTTGCAGGCTCATTACCACGGATTGGGGTGCCCAACTGAAGAACGCGGCTGACTCCGGGCCACGGATGATCGCCAGCTCTGCGGACTGCACTCAGGCGAAGCGGCCGGTGTCTGTTCGGGACAAGCTGAAGGCGGAGTCCGAATCAGAGTGTCTGAGCTTCTGTGGACGCGGGAAACTTGAGCGCTCGATTACGTTTCCGCGTCCACAAGATCGAGTTTCAACCCGAGCGCCGCGGCGATGGCTTCGATGCTGCTCAGCTTCGTGTCACGGCCGTACTCGATATCGCGCACGGTCGCCGGATTCGGAATTCCCGCCGCGTTTGCCACGGCATACCAGGTCAGCCCCTGCCGCTCACGGGCGGCGCGAATCTTCGCCCCAATGCCTCGTGTCACCGGCCGGGGGCGGCTCGGATCAGGCGGGAAGTCCTGTTTCGCGCGATCGCGGATCTTGTTTAATCGTTCCGCTTCCGCTGCTGTAACGCGCCCCTTGCGGGTAACTCCCTTCGCTGCCTTCTTTGCCATCGCACTGATCCTCATGGCTCGGGAACGTGGTAGGCCGTTATCGGATAGATCGAGTCCTCGTCAATCGGCTCAAAGATCACAATGATGTACTCGCCTGCCGGGGTGTAACCGAACGCGCAGGGACGCTGGCTCGATTCGCTGCGGCCAGTCGAATCCGGGGCGTTCAGGACCGCTTCTACCTCGTCGGTCGTCAGACCGTGTTGGGCAATATGTTGTATGTTCCCTAGTGGGTCACTTTCGTCATCCCAGATGATCCACAAGAACGTCATTGGCGATCCCTCCCGCTGAGGCCCATTATAGCAACGCAATGCACTATATCAATGCATTGAATGGTCCCCGTTCGGCAGGTTGGCGCTCGTCATAAGCACCCTCATGCACCGAATCGCCTCACATGCTCGAACCGGCTGTGGCGGTCGTTGATCTTCCGGCCCGACCCGCGCCCAAGCTTACGGGGTTCCGTGATCACCTCAGGGGACCGACGGCGTTCGCCGCACAACCAAGCCTTGGGCATGCGGCCGGCATCTCCCGGTTCGAACAACTGGACACGATCAGTTGTCCGCATTCGCCCGGGAGAATGATCTGTTATGGCGCGCAATGGCGCGCCATAGCCGTACAACATGAACACGCTCATGGATCTATTGTCGTCACGCGTCATGGCTGAAGTGTTGCGACTTCTGTTCGGATTGACCGCCCGCGAACTGCACGTCCGCGAACTGGAGCGGCAGTCGGGCCTGTCCGTGTAGACCGTGCGGCAGGAACTCCGTCAGCTTGCCGGATTGGGATTGATCGTGGCCCGCAAAGACGACAATCGAACGTATTACCAAGCCAACAGGCGACATCCGATCTATCCGGACATCCGCAATCTGGTGCTCAAGACCAGCGGTCTGGTGGAGATCCTGCGTCAGGCCCTGCACGACACGGACATCGGAGTAGCGTTTGTGTTCGGATCGCTCGCAAGTTGTGCTGAGCAGGCGCACAGCGACGTGGATCTGATGATCCTCTCACATCCACGCAGTCACGGCCGTCACTCCGCGCCATTGCCGCCCCAAACTCGCGCCACTCTCACCGTCTCGCGCCGCCCGGATTATCGAGGAGTTGCGACCGCCGAATCGGTCGCAACCCCTGCGCACTAACCAAGCTCCTGAAGATCCCCGGTGCGAACAAACGCAGAAGGGTGTCCAGGGCTCAGGCGGCACATTCCACCGCGGGATTCGGTAGACTACGTCAAAGCGGCGTCTGATTAGTCCGGGGTCTGAGACTGTTGTGTTCCTCCCAGGAACCACAAAACGGGCGTGGTGGCCGAAGTGAATTGCCTCGCGAGAACGAGGGAGTTGGCCGACTTTGAAGGAAACAGAACATGCCGATGCGAATTGCTGAGCTGCTGTGCGCCACGTGTGCCTTCTCGGTGACCATCGCCGCATCGGCGGCGGAGCTCGGCAAGATTCACCTCAATGAGTATCTTGGCGCAACTTTTGTGCCCCAGACGCTGCACTACCGGCTGGAGATCCCCCGGGGCAGGATCAAGGACACCACTCGCTGTGGCCTCCGCGACACAGACAACCAGCCGATACTCGCTCAGTTCATGTCGATGGATACCTGGGAGGACGGCTCGATCCACCATCTCGAGGTGAGCTTTGTGAGTGGCCTCAATCCCCACGAACGCAAAGCCTACACGCTCGATGATTCGGGGCAGGCCGCGCAGGATGACGGCCTGCTCCAGGTTGTCACCGACGGCGACGACATCGTGTTCTCCTCGCCGTTGGTGGCGGTGAAGATCCCCTCTCAGACCATGGTTTATCCCGACGGCATGCGCGCCCATAGCGTGCCGGCCCCGATCCGTCAGGTCCGAGGGAAGAACACCTGGTACGGCCGTGGCTGGCTCGACGCCGACATGGACGTCAAAGAGCGAGCGATGAAGGTCGTCGAAGACGGGCCGATCTTCAAGAAGGCCGCCGTTGAGTACACCTTCGCCAACGGTGAGAAATACGTGGTGGAGATCACGCTCAATCGCGGCGAGGAACTGGTGCGGGTCAAGGAGGATTTCAGTCTTCCGTTCGCCGATCCCTCCCGGTGCGAGTTCAATTTCGATTTGGCTGCCGGCCTCCACCCCGACAAGTCGGTCTGCGCTCAGTCATTCCAACCGGGGCCGACGGCTGCGGGTGTGGGCAGCTTCTGGGACCTGCAGCCGTACATAGGCGAGATGTTCCCCATCCGCTACGATGAAGACGCGATCTTCGGCGAATTGACGCCGTGGGCGGTTGGCGCCAATCAATGGGTCCACTTCGCCTGCTATAGCTCCCCGGCCGGCGGTGACATGCTGGGCATTATCAACACGGCCCCCGACAAATGGGACCACATCGCCTACAGCATGTTGCCAGGCGAAAGCTGGAAGTTGGTGCAGAACCCGCACGCGTTCTTCACGTTTCGCCGAGCGAAGAACGTGCCGGTGACCATGGGGACGGACAAGAGTCTGGTCGTACACTTCAAGCTCCACGCGGGGCACCGCGAGTGGGCATTCTTCGTTAGCGATGCGTTTCCTCGCACAACCGAGATGATCGAGGGCGCCGGCGACCAAGCCGTCACGATAACCAACCACGCCGTACCTCGCGACTTCTTCAAGCAGAAGACGCGAGATTACTGCCTCAACGACCTGAATCGACTGAAGGATTACGTGCTGGAGTGGCCGCAGGACGCCACGGTGGTGTACCCACACCTGTACGCCACCAAGGCCGCGTACGAAGCGCGCCGCGGGCCGTTCAACACCTGGTACGGTAAGGAACTGCTTCCCTCGCTCAACGACAAGACCACTCTCGCGCGGATCCGAGATGTGCTGCTGAAGACGGCCGACGACACGGTCCAACGTATGTTGATCAACCCGGAGCCGCCGCACCATATCACCCAGGGTATCTACCTCGTAGCCAACTTGGCCGACCTGGTGCTGGGCACCGACGTCCTCACCTCCGAGCAAGAGGCCTCCCTGCGCGCCCAATTGGCGTTTATGGCATACGTGCTGAATTGGCGGGGTTACTGGGCACCTGAAAAAGGCTACGCGGCCAACCCCAATATGAGCTCGTTTACCTACGACGGTGTGGGTCTCCTGGGCATGTTGCTGCTCGACCATCCCGAGTCGCCGACGTGGATCAATGCCTGCACCACGCAACTCGATCGCGAACTAGAGAACTGGGCGTCGGCCGATGGCGCCTGGATCGAGTCGATCCATTACACGCTGGCGGCCTGGAACGAGCACGCCATGTCCATCGGCGCTTTGAAGCACCTGGGCATCAAGGACTATTACCGCCACCCCAAGACGCGCAGGTTCCTGAAGTACTACCTGGCGATGCAGACACCACCGGACCCTGAGTTCAACCATCAGCGTGGACTCGTGCAGATCGGCAACTCCTACGTGTTCGAGACCGTGGACGACCTGGCGATGTGGGCGCGCGGGATGGCCGATGTGGACCCGGTGCTGGCGGGCAATCTCGTGTGGATGTGGAAGGAGCACGGCTATGGCAACGAAGCCGAGATGCAGGGCAAGAAGTTTCTTGGGTACGGCGCCTCTCACGCGATTTGGTGGGGGCAGAACCTGGGCCTGCCACCCTATTATGAAGTTGCGCTCAAGGACCATACGCTTCAACCCGTGCCGCTCGCACCTTCGACGGGTGACAGATATTCCGGTTTTGGCGCGGTGCTCCAAGCACACGTGCCGGGCAAGAAGGAAACGAAGCTCTTCTTCCGCGAGGGGCAGACCTACTCACACTGGGACATGGATCAAGGCAGCTTCGTACTCTGGGGCAAGGGTGCGCCGCTGTGCATGGACCACGGCTACGGCGAGTATCACCCCTGGTTTCACAATAAGATCAGCGTGAACCACATGTGGGATGACTCACTGGGGGACATTACCAGCTACTTCGCCGGCATCGGAGGTGGCATCGTTCAGGGTGACGACATCATCGACACACTCAAACTCAGGGAGCACTCGGGCATCAAGGCGTGGCCGATGAGTCCGGAACCCATCCAGGGACGAGCAATGACCACGCCCTGGACTCGGCGTGTAGTCTTTCTCAACGACCACGATCCGGACGGGCCCAATTACTTCGTCATCCGCGACATGATACGTGGCGAGCTCCCCAGCGAATGGACGCTCTGGGTCTACGGCGACATCGCCAGTTTCGAGACCACGCCCATTGTGGCCACAGGCAAGTTCGGTGTCGATCTGCTGGTCTATCTACTCGACCAGGACAAGGGGCACGTCAACACGGGCACGGTGGAGTTGCCCGCGGACCGGCGCAAGCAGACGCTCATCCACCTCCGCCGCCCCGCGGGCCGTGGGGTCCTGGCCGTGCTCTTCCCCACACTGCCGGACGAGCCCGCGCCCCAGGTCACCGTGCTGCCCGACGGTGCGGGCGTGAAAGTCGTTGTGCCGGGAAGGACCGATTGGATCTTCCTGCCCGAAGAGCGCGCCTCGCTGACTGCCGATGGCATCGAGCTGAGCGGCATCGCCGGCAGCTTTTCCCAGCGCGGGGCAGTGAGGCACTATATGATTGAGCACCGCACGCGACTTTCGGCCGAGGGCCTGGGAGTGGCGTGCAACTTCCCCGTCGACTTGATCGTCAGCGGTAACACCATCAAGGGCAGGTGCAACGCGCTCGATGCCATGCCCGTCCTGACGCTCACCGGCCCCGTCGCCCGGCGGGCCAAGTCGGTAACGATCGCCTCGGACAAGACGAAGTCCTTGACCTTCACCGATGGCTGCGTGCAGATTCCGTTGCCGTTGGGCGACACCACGTTTGAAATCTCACTGCAATGAGCCTGTGGCCGCACAGACAGTGAGCGGAGCGTGAAAAAGCCTCACAGGAAATCCGCCGATGGTTGCATCCCAGTCGGTAAGGCATCACAATGCCAATCAGTCGCACGGGCGGCGGGGGCTGTCCAGCCCCTGATGGAGGAACCACATCCGTTGGATACGGGCAATCACGGTCTGCATGGGGTATTCGCGTAGGGGTTTCCCGTGCGGGCCCAGCACGGGCTCGAAGTTGCCAATCCGCGGTGAAGGAAAGCGAGACGACGCACCATGACAGGTCGGTTAACTCTCTTGAGAATAGTCGTGACACTGGTGAGCCTCAACGCCGCGACTGCATCGGCCATCGATCGGTACAGCATCATCGATCTCGGCACACTCGGCGGTCCGGAGAGTCAAGGCACCGGCATTAACAACGCAGGCGAGGTGACCGGAGGCTCTGATCTCTCCGGCAGCACGCCGCACGCATTCCGCTATTCCGCAGGCCATTTGACTGACCTCGGGACCCTGGGCGGAATTTACAGCATCGGCTGGGCGGTCAACGTGCGCGGCGACGTGACAGGTGACAGCTACCTCAAGGACAGTGTTGTCAACCGTGCGTTCCTCTCTTCCGGTGGAACCATGTCCGACTTAGGCACGTTGGGCGGTAGCCACAGCTTCGGCAGAGCCATCAACGGATCCGCTGATGTGGTCGGTTCGTCCTATACCGCTGACGACGCCGAAGAGCATGCATTCTTGCACCGTGGGGGCCGCATGTTCGACCTCGGGACACTGGGCGGACAATACAGCATGGCCAACGGCATCAATGATGCGGGCCAGATTGTTGGCCAGTCCGACCTGGCAACCGGCCAGTGGCATGCGTTCCTTCACTCGGACGGCACCATGAAGGACATTGGGACGCTCGGCGGCACCAGCAGCTTCGGCAGGGCGATCAACGTGTCGGGGCAGATCGTGGGCGGGGCGGATTTGCTCGGTGACATGCAGACCCACGCTTTCCTGTATTCGGACAACGTGATGGTCGATCTCGGAACCCTCGGCGGTTTCTACACCGAAGCCCTGGCACTCAACAATTCCGGTGAGATCGTTGGCTGCTCCTATCTCAGCGATGACACCACCCGCCACGCGTTCGTTGTCAACTCGGGGACGATGTACGATCTCAACGACTGGTTGGCCGCGGACTCCACCGGTTGGGAGTTGCAGGAGGCCCGGGGGATCAACGACAGCGGCTGGATCGTGGGGATCGGCACGAACCCTGATGGCAATGTGCGTGCCTTTCTGGCCAAAGAGGTTCCTGAGCCAGGAACAGCGGTGCTGTTCCTTATCGGCTTTTGCGCACTGGTGACGCTCAGATGCACGAGGAACTCGCCATAGACAAGTTGGTCGTTGCGGCGTTAATGGTATTGCCCTGGAGCGCGCTGGCCTACGGGCAAGTGGCTGTGGACCACGAGGAGTTCGTGGGCCCGTTTCCCAGTGGGGCGAATGTGAAAACTGATTTCGGCGCGATCGGCGACGGTTCGGCGGACGACACCGAAGCCTTTCAGAAAGCCCTCGACACTCTGCAGCGGACGTCCAACGTGTTGTTCTTGCCGGCCGGCATCTACCGCATCACCCGCACCTTGACGATGACCAATCGGCAGTGCCTGAGCCTCCTTGGCGAGGACCCAGCCAGGACGGTCATGAAATGGGACGGGGCGGACGAAGGTACCATGCTGCTGTGCAACGGCGTCTGCTACGCCAAGTTCGCGCGCATCACGTGGAACGGAAGTGCAGCCGGAAGCAGAAAGCCGCCGGAAGCAGACGCCGGAAGCAGACACCCTGGACGCCGGAAGCAGACACCCTGCGCCTGACTGCCCCTGATGACAGCCGGAAGCAGACAGCCGGAAGCAGACACCCTGCGCCTGACGAGACAGCCGGAAGCAGACACCCTGCGCCTGACTGCCCCTGATCGTTGACAGCCGGAAGCAGAGCCGGAAGCAGACACCCTGCGCCTGACTGCCCCTGATCGGTGTGCGGCGGCGTCACGGTGCGGCTTTGGGCAATTTGAGGTGGCATAGGCCGCTGGGCAGTAGCAGACTGAGTGGCCCGTCCGGGCTGAAGGGAGGTGCGCTGAGGCGCTGCGCACGACGAGCAGCCGTTGCCACGCGCGGTGTGCGCGCAGAGCGATCGGCCTGCCGAAGAGAATGTCAAATTACGATGGTGGCAGCGACGGGGTTGGGACGCTGCCGGCGAAGCCGCAGTGACAGAGCTGTCTCATGCCGCAGTCACTCGT
>JBGSHS010000330.1:0-68501 GCA_041752115.1 Pirellulaceae bacterium
GCCGCCTGCGGTTCGGCCGCCTGCGGTTCGGCCGGCGTGTCGCTCGGTGAAGCCGCTTCGTCGTCACCGTAGTAATAGCCGTAGTAACTGTCGCTCGATAGAGACGCCGGGCGCACCGACGTCGGGTGTTTCAGCGTCTGACCGAATGCTGAGTTGGCGACAAGCGCACAACCCAACATGGCCGCAAACGCACACTGACTGGCTTTCATCTTCTGTACTCCGCGAATGAATGCATGTGTGGGGCAACGGCAGGAATGTGTGCAGCGCACACACGGTTGCACAACGTGTGTGGGTGGGTTAGTCTCCAGCAACACCAACATCAATCAGGCGGCAGCGCCTGACTTTCCTTCGGTGGATTCGAATACCAATGCTTCTATTCGACTGCGACCGCGCCGCGGATTTAGTGCAAAAGCCGGGGCTGGGGCGAGTGAAGACCGGGCAAGCCGCCCCGTCTGGTAAAGCGTAACGGTTAGCAAAAGGCTACCGTCCCCCGCGGTCCATCGAACGTCCCCAGAGGGTTCTGAGCCGGGGCCTGGTTCGAGCACTCCGGAGAGGGACCGACTGGGGGTCCCGACGCTGACGCTAGGGAGTTCCAACACAACCGCTGGTTCAACACGCTGCCAGCGGAGTTCCCCCCCTGGCCCAGTCGACATCCACGTTTTGTTCGAGCCCCTGAAGATCGCGGGAAGAAAAGCGTCGGTGTTTGTCGATGCCATCGCCAGATGGCAGGCGTTTTCCTACGCTCTGCGCGAGCGTGGCTACAAGAAATCCACCGAAATCAGTTTTCCTTCATGGCTGAGACAGTCCCCCTGCTTCCTCCAGCGACTGACGGCGATTGCTCCTGCGGCTCGACCGGACCGGGGGGACGTGAGCGTGGTCGAAAACGGGACAATTCTGTCAACTACCGATTGAGCCACCAGCCGTCGCGCGATCGTTGATGGCGAGTTACGCGCGCCGGTCATCGGCAAAGAGGGCGTCCACGAATCGATCGACGTCAAACAAGGTTAGGTCCTCCGCAGACTCTCCCAGTCCGACGTACTTGACGGGCAGCGAAAACTGGCGGAGGATCGGTATGACCACGCCACCTTTCGCGGTCCCGTCCAGCTTGGCCAAGACGATGCCGGTGCACCCGGCGGCTTCCGAAAAACCCTTCGCCTGGCTGATACCATTCTGCCCCGAAGTCGCGTCAAGTACGAGCAGGACCTCGTGGGGCGCTTCGGGAATCAGCCGCCCGATCACTCGCCGAATCTTCTCCAGCTGCTGCATCAAATTGACCTGGGTCTGCAACCGTCCCGCGGTATCGATGATACAGATGCCGGCTCCCGTCTGCAGCGCTTTCTCCACCGCTTGATGTGCCACGCTGGCCGGATCACTCCCTGCTTTGCCGGCGACGATCTCCGCCCCAATGCGCTGCGCCCAAATGGTCAACTGCTCGACCGCCGCAGCACGAAACGTGTCGCCGGCCCCGAGCACCACACGGTGCCCCTGGGAGGTGAACATGCAGGCCAGTTTGGCGATCGACGTCGTCTTACCCGATCCATTGACCCCGACCACCATAATGACGGTCGGCCCGCTCTCGGCTAACACGGTCGGCTGTTGTTCCTGTGCCATCAATTCGCGAAGTGAACTCTTGACCGTCGCCAGGGCGTCCTGCAACTGCAACACGCGTCCCCGGTATTCACGCTGCACTCGATCGCGAATCTCGCTGGCAGGCCCGGCCCCCATGTCGGTCTTGACGAGAATGGCGAACAGCTTCTCCAAGAACGCATCATCCACCAACTCCCCCTCGCGCTTGAACAGATCGCGAATGTCGGTGTTCAGCAGATCGTGCGTCTTGCGCAGCCCGCGTCGCAAGCGGGCCAGGATTCCTCCCGCCTCCGCCTCGTCGCCACCCTCCCGCGTCTCCGCTCCGGGAGCCCCTTCGAGCGCCGCATCTGCATCGGACGCCGCTTCAGCGGCAGGTGGTGTTGTCGACTTCTTGAATCGGTTAAAGAAAGCCATGGCAATTCAGTGCTTGATTGGATTCTGGAAAAATCACGACCCGTTCCCGGCGAGCCCGCCAGCACTCCCAGCTGGTTCGGCTTGGCTCAACCACCCACCTCCTCTGCGTCCCCACCAACATCTGCGTCCCCACCAACATCTGCGTCCCCGTCAGGTAGGGTGTCCCCGTCAGCGTCATTGTCCCCCAGGGCGTCTTTGAGAAATCGATCGAGGATCCCGTTGACGAATTGCGCCGACTGCTGCGTGCCAAATCGTTTGGCCAGATCAACTGCTTCGTTGATCGCCACTCGCGCCGGCGTATCCGTATGCAGGATCTCGTAGGCGCCCAGGCGCAGGACATTGCGATCGGTGACGGCCATCCGTTTCAGACTCCAGTTCTTCGCCCGCTCCGCCAGCAGCGCGTCCAACTCGCGACGATTGCGCCGCACTCCCGCCACCAGGCCACTGGCAAACTCCACCAGCTCGCGCACATGGTTCAAGCGGCGGCGGAGAAACTCCTCCGAAGCCGTCAGGCTGTGCCCCGGATTCGTGTCGTCTTCAAACAGCACCTGCAGGACTACTTCTCGAGCTCGGCTACGTCGCGACATGGAGTTAATCGTTCAGGCTGGGATAACGGAAAGACATCTGGGCGAATCAATCGCTTCAAACTGTCGGGAATGCAGGTACGACAGACACACGACCAAGCATGGCTTCGGAGCTTTCACAAAACGCAAGTGTCGACTGAGCCAGAGAGGTGAACTCAGCTGGCCGCGTGTTGAACAAGCGGTCTTGTTAGCGCTCCTTAGGGTAAGTTCTGCAGCAACTGGACCATCTCCAGTGCCGCTTGAGCACACTCGCTCCCCTTGTTGCCGACGTTTCCGCCGCTACGGTGGATCGCCTGCTCCATCGTATTGCAGGTCAACACGCCGAACAGGACCGGCACGTCGTATTCCAAGGCGATCTGGCCGAGCGAAATGCTGACCTGGCGATTGATGTGCTGATCGTGCGTGGTCTCGCCACGAATCACCGCTCCCAGACAAATCACGGCGGCGTACTTGCTGCTGCGTGCCAGACGCTTGGCCACCAGGGGAATCTCCCAGGCGCCCGGCACGTGCGCCACCTTAATCTTCACTTCCGGAATCCCGGCCGCCGTCAGCGTCTCCACGGCGCCGCGGAGCAGCTTTTCGGTGATCATGGCATTGTAACGAGCCACGACAATGGCAAACCGAACGCCGGTGGGAAGGGTCGGCACCGTCTCAATCTCATGTGACATAAGGAACAACCCTGGACACGAAGAAACTCACAGACATCCGCGCGACCGGATAGCCCCTCACGAATGCATGTTCATACTCATCAGGAACTCGGCATTGGTCTTCGTCTTCTGCAGGCGCGTGACCAGCAATTCCATGGCATCGGGCGAATTCATCTCGCTCAACACACGTCGCAAGACGCATACCCGCCGGTGCTCTTCCGGATCCATCAGCATCTCCTCACGCCGCGTGCCGCTGCGGTTGATGTCGATCGCCGGCCAGATGCGCCGATCGACCAGCTTGCGATCCAGCACGATCTCCAGATTGCCCGTTCCCTTGAATTCCTCGAAAATCACCTCGTCCATCTTGCTCCCGGTGTCAATCAACGCCGTGGCCAGGATGGTCAGCGAGCCACCTTCTTCTACCTTGCGTGCCGAGCCGAAGAACCGTTTGGGATTCTGCAGCGCGTTGGCGTCCAACCCACCCGAAAGAATCTTCCCCGACTGCGGACATTCCGCGTTCCAGGCCCGCGCCAAGCGTGTGATGGAATCGAGAAAAATCACCACGTCGGTGCCGTATTCTACCATCCGCTTGGCTTTTTCGATCACCATTTCGGACACCTGCACGTGGCGCGACGAGGGCTCATCAAACGTGGAGCTGATCACCTCGCAGTTGGTCCCCTTCACCTCCCGCTCCATGTCGGTCACTTCTTCGGGACGCTCGTCGATCAACAGCATGATCACGTACGCATCCGCATAGTTCTTCAACACCGAGCGTGCCATCTTCTGCAGCAGAATTGTCTTGCCTGCTCGCGGTGGACTGACAATCAAGCCGCGCTGCCCGAACCCGATCGGCGAAACCAGATCTACTACCCGAGTCGCGACTTCATGCGCATCCGTTTCCATCACGATCCGCGAGTCGGGGTGCAACGGCGTCAGGTCGTCAAACTGCACCTTGTCGGCCATCAAGTTGGGATCTTGGTAGTTGATGGCCTCGACACGCAGGAGAGCAAAATACCGCTCGTTCTCTTTCGGAGGACGGATCTGGCCGGAGACGGTCGAGCCGGTCTGAAGGCCAAATCGCCGAATCTGGCTGGGTGACACGTAGATGTCGTCGGGGCAGGAAAGATAGTGATAATCGGGACTGCGCAGGAAGCCGAAACCGTCCGGCAGGATCTCCAATGTCCCCTCGCCGTACATCAGGCCATTCATCTTCACCCGCTCCTTCAGGATGCGGAAGATCAGGTCCTGCTTCTTCATCCCCGCCACGTCGGTGACGTTCTCTTTGCGCGCCTCCTCAATCAGCTCCGACATGCTCAGCTTCTGCAGCTCAGCAATGTGAATCTCGCCCTGCTTGATCTTCTCGTACCGATCGTTTGTCTCATCCTTCACACCACGATCCGCCTCGTCCGCCAGCTCTTCGGCGAGCGACAGCGGCCCATTGGCCTCGTCGTCGTACAAATACGTGTCGTCCCCATCGTGACTCGCTTCAGGGACCTGGACTTTCGGCTCCGGACGCCGACGACCTGTACCCTTGCGGCGGTCACTTCGGGATTCCGAGTTCTTGGAATTCGCATCGCTCATAGCTAGTGAAAGCTCCTGATGGGCGCTGGGGCCGAGCACACAGATGGTGCGCGGCGGCGGGATTACTGCACAGGACTGGATCGCAGGGACGGGACCGTTTTTCGGACGGTCATGCCGGCCGGCTCTCGACAGCACACACGACCGCAAGAAACCGACAAACGACACCGCACCGAGAAGGACAACGTCGTAGAGGGGCTGGACCAGAGACATCCATCCCCCTCATTATCGAGTTTCCCGTCTCCAGGTGAAGGGCGGTTTGGAAAAATTCGCCCCCGCCGCCATGCCAACGTCACCGATCACGTGCTGCCCTGCTGGCGCAAACCTTGCCAGAACCGCTCAATTTGCTCAGTCGTCTGCGCAGGATCCCCGCTGCTGTCGATCACCACATCCGCTCGTGCTCGCTGCTCGTCCAAATCCGGTTGCATCGCCTGCCGCCGTTGAAGCTGCGACAGCGACCAACCGCGCAAGGCGACCCGTTTCCACCGCGTCTCCCAGGGAGCGTCGACAAAGAGGATCCGATCGCAGTAATGGTCCCATCCCACCTTATATAACACCGGCGCATCCAGCACGGCAGCGAAAAACCGCCTACACTCACGCCAACGCTGCAACCGGCGAGCCACATGGGCGCTAATTCGCGGGTGGGTCAGGCTTTCTAAAAACGCCAATTCGCGAGGGCCATCCGGAGGAGGGGCGAACACGCGCCGGGCGACCGCCGCACGATCCACCTGAACCTGACATAACCAGCGGCCCACCGAGTCCAGCGTCACCCCCGCTTCCCCCAGTCCCGGATGGCTCTCTCCACCCCCATGAGACCACTCTGGTCCGGGATCCCGTCCGCTGCGCCTTGATCCTGCTGGCCGCAGCACCAGCGGCCCCCAACGCTGATAGATCGCCATTTTGACCGGCGGAAGCCGCAAAATGGCGTGGCCGATGCGATCGGCATCCAGCACGCCCGCCCCCAGTCGACGCAGTTCACTGGTGACAAACGATTTGCCGGCCGCAATACCGCCCGTGATGCCGATGACTATCATTCGCGCGCCCTGTGTGACTAACTGCTCACCCACCTCGTAGCGCGGACGTCAGCCCGCGACGGCATCCCTGGCGGCAGGAACCGTTGGGGACAGCGCAGGTCACGCACTGAAGTGCGTGCTGCTGCGTAGCGCGAGCTTCAGCTCGCGACCGCCCTGCCCCCGATTACCCATTCAGCATTCCGCCGCTGGCGTGAAACTCCGCGACCATCGCAGAGCCTACTTCGCTCGCCAGCTCCGTGCCACCGGTGGCCGAGTCGACCTCGAGCGATGCCGAACACGAGCAGGAAGCGACTCCTGCTGTGGCCATGCTACGGCCGTGCCGAGTGGTCAAGTACGAGGTTCACATTGAGCCCAGTTGACGCCCCCTTTCACGTCCACCTGGAGCGGCACGTTCAGATCGCCCACTGCCGTCATCTCCTCCACCACCAGCACCGTGAGTCGATCCAGCTCTTCAGGTGGTGCTTCAAACACCAGTTCGTCATGAATCTGCAGCAGCAAACGAGCCTCCAGTCGCTCGCGCTGCAGTCGACGATAAACGGCGATCATCGCCTGTTTGATCAAATCGGCAGCGGATCCCTGAATCACGGTATTGATCGCGACGCGTTCCGGCAGGTTGCGTTGGCGGGAACCGGCCCGCAATGCGGCCGATCGCGCTCCCTGAATCGCCCGTTTCCGCCCCAGAGCGGTGGTGACATATCCGGCCTGGCCGCAATCGGCCAGCACCTGCTCCATGAAGCGGTCCACGCCCGGATAACGAGCGAAGTAGGCGTCGATGAACGACGCGGCCTCTCCCTTGTCGATCCCGAGGGATTTCGCCAATCCAAACGGACTCTGGCCGTAGATCACTCCGAAGTTGATTGCCTTCGCGGCGCGGCGCATGTCTGAGGTCACGTCGGACAGCGGCACGCCATAGACTTCGCTGGCCACCTGAGCGTGAATATCTCGGCCCGCAACGAATGCCTGCAGCAGCGCCTCATCCTGCGAGAAATGGGCCAACACGCGCAACTCGATCTGCGAGTAGTCTGCGCACAACAGCTGCCACCCCGGCTCGCCCGGAATAAAGGCCGCTCGAATCTCCCGACCATCCCTGGTCCGAACCGGTATGTTCTGCAGATTCGGGTCGGTGGAACTGAGTCGTCCGGTGGCCGCCACGTCTTGCTTGAACGACGTGTGAACTCGTTGCGTGACCGGGTGGACCAGCAGTGGCAGCGCGTCGACGTACGTACTCTTGAGCTTCGCCTGCTGGCGATACTCGATGATCCGTGCCGGAAGCGGATGGTCCTGTGCCAGTTCTGCCAGGACCGTCGCATCGGTGCTCGGCCCCGTCTTGGTCCGCTTGACGACCGGCAGCCCCAATTCGTCGAACAGAATCTTCGCCAGCTGGCGAGGCGATTCAATGTTGAACCGGGAACCGGCCAGAGCATAGATCTCGCTCTCCAGCTCAGCCATCCGTTGCCCAAACTGGCCACTCAGTCGCTGCAACAGCGGTACATCGACTTTGATCCCGTTGAACTCCATCTCGGCGAGTACTTCGATCAGCGGCATCTCCAGCGAGTGGAACAGCTCGTCCAGCCCTTCTTCGACCAACCGCGCCGACAGGATCTCCGCCAGCCGCAGGGGAACGTCGGCGTCTTCCGCCGCGTAGGGCGTCACGAGCGCCACCGGCACGTCATCCATCCGCCGCTGCTGCTTGCCCGTCCCGATCAGCTCCCCAATCTTGATCGTATCGTGGTTCAGGTAACGCTTCGCCAGATCGTCCATCCCGTGATTACGCTCACCAGGTGCGAGCAAGTAGTCGGCCACCATCGTGTCGAATGCCACTCCTCGCAGCTGCACCCCCGCGCCCCGCAGCACGATCATGTCGTACTTCAGGTTCTGCCCGATCTTCTGGATCCGTTCGTCCTCGAGCACATTGCGGAGCAGGTCTCGAGCGGCCGTGGGGTCCACCTGCGGGTCGGAGGAAGGTGCGCGCACTGGCACGTACACCCCCTGCCCCGGCTTCCAGGCGAACGAGTAACCCACCAGTTCCGCCCAGCGAGGGTGCGTCGAGGTCGTCTCGGTATCCACCGACAACCGGGCCTGACTCCTCAACTGCTCGACCAGTTCGGCCAGTGCTGTCTCGTCTGAGACCGTCTCGTATTTCCCCTGCCAGGTCGCTGGCGCATCGGCCACCGACAACCCCACCAACCGATCGCGCAGGTTCTGAAATCCAAATTCCGCGCACAACGCCAGAACCGCCTCCTTGTCGATGCCCCCCACATGCGAGCCGTGCCAGTCGATCTGCACCGGAACGTCTGTGGAAAGCCTCACCAGTTGCCGACTGATCAAGACGGCTTCCCGACTCGCCCGGATACTCTCCCGCTTCTTGGCCCCGACGATCTCATCCACGTGCGCCATGACCCCTTCCAACGTCCCGAACTGGCTCAGCAGCTGAGCGGCTGTCTTCTTCCCGATGCCGGGGATGCCCGGTATGTTGTCGGTCGAGTCACCCCACATCGCCTGGAAATCAACAACCTGCTCAGGCACGATTCCCCACTGCTCCTGCACCGCCAGCGCATCGACCACTTCGTGCTTGCGAATGTTGTAGACCTTGATGCGGTCACTGATCAGCTGACGGCAGTCCTTGTCGCTGGTCACCAGGTAGCACTGTCCGCCAAGTTGCTCCACTTGCCTCGCCACCGTTGCCAGCACATCGTCGGCCTCGTAGCCTGGCACGGACAATACGGGAATCGAGAGCGCCTGGAGAAAACGCTGGATGTTCGGTATCTGGGGACGCAGGTCGTCGGGCATCGGCGCCCGATTCGCCTTGTACTGCGCGTAAATCTCGTGTCGAAACGTCTCGCCCGGCGGGTCGAACGCACAGAGCAGATAATCCGGCTTGCGCCGCTCCAATAGGTCCACAACATCTCGCAGAAAGCCGTGGATCGCCCCCACCGGCTGTCCCGCCGGACCGGTCATTTCCGGGAGCGCGTGAAAGACCTGATAGATCAGCGAATGGGCGTCCAGCACGTACACGCTCTGGTCATCCAGCCCGACCGGACTCGACCAGGAGTGCGATGCGGGCACCTCGGTCCGTTGATCCGACTCCCTGGTCGGGCCCGAGCCCTCCTCCTGCCCCGAGGGGGCTTCGTCGAAGCCGGCCAACCGCCGCTGACGTCGCTGGTCACCCATTCCATCGTCCTCCCTCAACCACTCGCCCGGCGACAGCGGTCGCCTGGCTGCTCGTTGTGCTGACGATCCCCCCGAAGGCACCGCCCTGAACTGTCCTGGCCCGATACGACCGCACCTGAGCTCCTGTTTTCCCAGCTTTTCCAGCCTTCCCCGACTCTGGAATTTATTGACAGCCCCCAGCGTCGTGTTTACACTCGACCTAGGTTCTTGTCCCGCAGCAGTTTAGCCCGTAACAGTTTAGCAGGGTTAGTTCGAACCCGATCCCCTTTGCCCGACGACTGGCGGGAAAACGATCGGCGATCGTTGGAGAACCAGAACGCCTTCGGGGCATCTTATCGAAATCGAAACGAGCAACGGTGTTGCCGAGCAAGTTTTGCGGAATACCGCCACTTCAGGAGTCTTGAGCATGGCGTCGCGAGAGAACCAGGGCCTTCACATTGCACTTATTCTGCTGGTCATGGTCACTGTCCTATTGTGCGTCGCATCCTACTTCCTTTATAGCAGGGGAGAGACGCAGCGTGGCCAGGCTGAGGACGCCACGAAAAAACTGGCCACGGTGACCGCCGATCGCGACAAGGCGCTGAACAAGGCTCAGAAGTACGAGCTGATGATCCGGGGCGGGGGCAAAACGATGACTCAGGTCGCCGATGCCCTGGCGAATATCCCAGGCAACGATGCGGATGATGCCACGATGACGGCCATTCGTCGCGCATTTGACGACAACATGCTCTTGTTCGGACCGAAGGACCAGGAAACCGACATGGCTCGCAACTATGAGTCGTTACCGGCGTTCCTGATGACGCGCGTTCGCGACCTGAATCAGCAGCTGGCCGATCTGCGGCGGAGCGAGAACCAGTTGACGCAACAGAAGGCAGAGCTGGAGAAGTCGACGGCCGACCTGGTCAAGAAGTATCAGGACGGCGAACAGCAGGCACGCACTGACCTGGCCGCGGAGCGAGACAAGTTCACCAAGGACCTGGGGGACCTGCGACAGCAAGTCGAGGGCTTTGCCACACAGATTACCGAGAAGGACAACAGCATTGTTCAGCTGAACGAACAGCTGGACTCGGAACGCAAGGAATCTGGCAAGCGAATTGAGGAACTTTCGAAGTATCTTGCCGACATCAAGCTCAAGGAAGAGAACGAGAAACGGACTTCCTTCGAAGTTCCTGACGGGGTCGTCACTTCGATTAATCAGCAGGAAGGAGTGCTCTACATCGACCTTGGTTCGGCTGATAACCTGAACGTGCAGCAGACGTTCAGCGTGTACGACAAGGGCACTGCGGGTGTGACGAACGCAAAGCCGAAGGGCCGCGTCGAAGTGATTCAGGTCCTGGGAGAACATGTGGCCATGTGCAAGGTCCTGGAGGATCAGCTCTCGAACGTGATTATGCCAGGAGACTTGATCTTCACGCCCGCCTGGTCGTCGGGTGACAAGATCCACTTCGCCATTGCCGGCTACGTTGACATCACCGGGAGCGGTCGCGATGAATCCAGCCTGCTGAGGAAGCTGATTGAGCTCAACGGAGGCGTATTGGATGACGAGGTATCGGTGCAGACCCGGTACCTGATCCAGGGCGAAGACCGAAGCGAAGCGCCCACCGGTGAGGTTGATCAGCCCCAGAAGGACGACTTCCAGAATAAGCTCAAGGCGGCCGGTGAAATCGGCGTGGATCGGCTGAGTGTCGACAAGCTGTTGAGCCTGATGGGTTGGCGTGCTGACGTGAAGGCCATCACGGTCGGCAGTGGCGAACCGGTCGAGATCAAGGGGAAAGAAGCGGCGGAGAAGGAGGGGGAAGGTGATCCGGCGTTCCGCAAGCGGTCGCCTCCGCGCGGCTCCGACGGCGCCTTCTGATTTGCTCGCCGAGGGGACGACTTGACAGGGTTCTGCCGGACTCTGCGGGAAACGCGAGCTGAACTCCCCACCCTGATATCGCTGGCCCGCGAGCTTGTACTGAGCTTTGATCATCGGACGAGACGCGCAACAGGTTGGGAAGAAGATCCCAACCTGTTATCGTTGCGTCAGGGGCCCAGTCGCGGCGCGTCAGGGGCCCAGTCGCGGCGTGGCGAGCTGCGAGTTCGTTGATTGACTCGCGGTTGCGGCGGAGCCAAACAGCCGTTGCTTGAGCTGGGTCAGCTGCGGACGAAACGGCTGCAGGCTGGCAGGCACATTGGCTGGATCGAACCACGATGGTTCCAGAAACAGTTGTGCCGGATGGGGCAATTCGCGGCACTTGGCCAGACGCCACAGCAGCTTGCGACTGGGGAAATCCAGTCCATGAGCTCGGCACAGGTCGTCGAACAGGCGGTGCGGGCTGTAATAACCTCGTCCCTCGCGCATCGCCATCACGCGCGCCACTTTCCAGCAAACGACCAGCAGCACGAGCACCACGAAGACCAGAGCGGCGCATTGGGCGAACGAGGGTTTTCCCTCCAACGCGAACCAGCGGGACACTGCCTGCATCCCGTCCTGTTCGGCAGCGGCCAGCACGGCGACGGAGGGAATCAAGCTCAGGCAGTTCATGGGAGTTTCATCTCTTTCAAGTGGAGTCATTCGGCGCACTAGCAAAGACGTCGCGGTATTCAGGCCTCCTCCGCGTCGCGCATGAGCGGATTCAGTTCCGCGTGCCGCACCGCCGCGGCGAACGTCCCCGCTGTCGTCGTGCGACCACTTTCAGCGAGCTTGCGGAGCGACTGTTCGGCGGCCTCGCGCACCACGACGCTCCGGTCCATCAATGCGCTCCGCAACGCCTGCTGAGCGACCTCCGAAGCACAATAGGCCAGCGTTCGTGCCGCCTCCGCGCGCACGAAGTGGTCATCGTCTTTGAGCAGGCCGACGATCAACGGCTCCAGATGGGTGACCGCATCCATGGCCATGGCAACCTCGAGCCCGCGAAGCCGACGGGTCCGGGTGCGGGCTTTGAGCTCTTCGGCCAGCTGATCCACCGCCGTGGGATCGATGCGTATGACGAGCAGGCCGGTGCTGCGGCGAATGTCGTCTTCCATCATGTCGAAGACCGAAATGTAACGGTTGAAGTTGAACTCGGTCAGACACGACTGCGCCGCTCGGGCAACCACCTCGTGACGACTGTCCAACAGCTGAATCAGACGTGAAATGGCACCAGGAATGCCGCGTTCACGCAGCTGCACGACCACGTTGGCTTGCACATGAGGATCGGGATCGTGCAGCCCGTCGAGCGCCAGCCGGTTGGCTTCGGCACCACCAAACTCCGCCAGCGCCGCCGCCGCAGCTCGACGTCCGGCAGTCCGCCCGCTCTCCATCAGGTACTTGATGACGTGGAACGTTTCGAGGCGGTTGATGTTGGAAGCCATCACCAGTTGGACAACGGTCTCCTGCTCCTGATCATTCAGCGCATCGAGAATCTCCAGATCTCCCTGCAGCCAGCCAATCGACTCCACTCGGCGCAGACTGTTGACCAGCCCATCCGAAGCCGCGTTCGCCAAACGCTGCAACAACTGCCGCACAAACGGCAGATCGCGGCGATGCGACATGACCTGCAAGGCAATGGATGGGGCAAAACGCGTTTCGAGCAGATTCAGGACCAATCGCATGACGGGCAGCCGCAGGCTGTTGCCGAGGATATCGGTGATCACGAGATAAGCCGGATGCCGTGGTTCGCAGAGAATCCGCTTGAGCATGGCGTTGTCGGCGTTGGTGAGCATCAAGAACGTCTCGACCGGCTCCCGGCGGTGATGTTGTTCGAAGCGATCGACCGACCGTTCCAGACTGGGCAACACCTGTTGACTGACACGTACCGGATCCCGCACACGCTGCTGGTCGCGCGGGCGCGACATCTCCTCCTGCAACAGCTCACTGAGTGAGAGGAGAGTCTCTCCTACCAGCGTGGCGTGGGGATTGCCTGGCTCTTCCACCGCGGTCACCAGGGCTGGAATCAGCTCGTACTCTCGGATCGCCAGCAATGCCTCGCAGCCGTTGGCGCAGAGTTCACCATCGGGACTGAGCAGCGCGTCCCGCACAGCCGCAGCAATGCGGCGCGGATGCGCGGCAATCTGCTGTTTCCATCGGTCGCTGAGCCGACTCCATCGCTGCACCAATGCCTTCGCTCCCGCTCCACGACGCCGTGCCAGCACCGCCGCCAGCGCGCCTTCCTGGATCGTCGGGTCCGGTGAATCGAGCGCAGCAAGCAGCACCGGGACCGCCGCATCATTGGCCGTCTCGCTCAGCACACGCATTGTCTCTTGCAGGCCTGGGCTCACCACGCGATCCCACCTCCTCTGCCAAAATCTACTTCGTGGTCCGCCCTGATTCCTCCCGAATAACCGGGAAAACTCGCGAAAACTCCCCTCCCCTGACCCATCGTGGGGGACCCCGGCCCGTCAGACCCGCCAATCGGTACAATCGCTGCCCAGACAACCGCCGCGCCACTGCGCCGCCCAATCCAGCTGACACCCAATCGAGAGGACACCGAATCCCGAAGCTAGTCCGCAGATAGACACCGCCACACGAGTTCCGCCACATCCACATCGCGCAGCGATGCCGTTGGCCAGAGTCCTGGCCGTGACCCCAACAACACTCCATGTTGTGTCGCGTCGGTAGCGGGCGCCCCGTGCGAGCCGCGCACGCACGTCGCGTCCAATGGCACACCTTGACTTACCGGATCCCAAAACAACTCCACGGGATCGTACCCCGGCTTGCGATGAATATCGACGTTGCGCGCGTAGGAGGGAGCCGCGTCGTCCTCGAGCCAGTAGTAATAGGCCTGCCAACTATGCGGCTCCGACACCAGGATCACCTCACCCGAACGCGGATGGTCCAGGGCATACTTCGCTCGCTCATCGCCGACCAGTACCTCGGCAATGCCCGGCTGCAACGCGAACAGGGAGGCCACACGTCGTGTCACAGCAGGATCCTGGTTGCGAATGTAAACGTGTGAGAATTGATGGTCGACCAGTGCCCATGCGCTGCTCGCCGCCAGATCGAGTTGCTCACCCGCCTCACTCCTTCGCACCTTGAGGAGTTCCGCCTGACGCAGCTCACGATTGGGATAGCAGACGTGGTCGACCGGCGTGATGACATACTCACTGGCTGCCAGCCACACCACATCCTCCCCGTGATAGGCTGCGGCCATGCCCTCCATCAGTTGTCCCACGACCTGATCCAACGCATCGACCGATCGCGTCGCCTCGGGGCTGTCCGGACCGTGCTTTTGCGCAGCATAGTCCAGGTGTGGCAAGTAGATGTAGAAGAAGTCGGGACGGAACTGCTCCGCCGCCACGATCGCCGACTGGGCAATCCACTCGGTCGAGCGGATGTTGGCCAGCGGACCCCAGAAATGCTGTAACGGAAAGTGCCCCAAAGCATCCCGCAGACGCCCGTAATACTCCACCGGGTGTGTATAGCACCACAGCGATTCGGAACCGTCGGGATTGTGCACGGGAGCCGGCATGCAGACGTAGTCGGCCGACGATCGCTTGCTCAGCATGGGAAACCAGACAGCTGACGTGCGGCCCTCTCCTCGCTCCCGCAACAGATCCCAGATCTGTGGCTGCTCGATACAGTCGTTTCCGGCGGTCCACATTTCGACCTGTTGCGACTCGCGCCAGTAGAAACCATTGCCTACCACGCCATGCTCGGCAGGCAGACAGCCTGTCAACAGGTTGGCTTGGACCGGCCATGTGACGCAGGGAAAGCTGGGCACGAGGACCGCACTCTCGGCCATCATGGCCGAGAGTCGCCCCATTCGCCTCACGTCCTGTTCACGCAATGCCGGTACTGACAACAGGATGACCTTGGGTGACATGCCATACCTCCTTCTCAAGATGCGTTTCGTCGTCCAACTCCCACGCCCGTTCCTGCCACTGCATCGAACAGCCGAGCAGCGGACGAGAGGCGGGGAGCTACGATGGGCTGGGAGTCACGTCGCTTCGATCCAGCGCCCCAGAAACATCGTCGGCACCAACAGCACCACAATGGCCAATGCCCAACCGGGAGGACTGACCAGCAAAGCGACGGCCGCATCCAGGAGAATCAGAGACCAGATGCCGTTGATCACTGCCAGCTGGACACGGTGTGGCGTGGGCTGCGCAACCGCCATGGAACAACGACGGACAATGGTGAAAGCGAGCAGTCCCAGCAACAAGAACCACGTCGTCTCCTGCCGCAACGTGGGAGTGACCCCCGCCGGCAATGCCCGATAGATCATGCTCAGCACCGCAATGCCGCCCGCCATCGTGACCGTCGCGGCGGCCAGCGACAGTCGATTGCTGCGGGTCGCTTCGTGACGAGCCAGCCAGGTCACCCCCGTAATGTAGACTCCGATCCCGCCAGCTGCCAACCATTGGGCGCGGCTGTAGCCCGCCCAACCGTCGGCCACCCCCGCGGCCCCCACCCACGACATTCCCAACAGGACATTGAGCAGCCGGCAGGTGCCCATCGCCACGGGCCCCATCCACGTGCGCTTGAGCACGGCGTCGTACGACACGATCGTCACGGCCAGCAGCGTGGCCACCATACCGCTCCGCCATCCCCAGATCCCGGCACCAGGGGCCAGCCCGACTCCCAGCAGTGAGGAGCCCCACCCCAACAACACCCCTGCCGCCAGCAATCCGAATCCCACATTGCGGGCTCGGGTCCATACGATGCGTCCGGCAGCGACCGGTCGCCGGGGCCGCTCCCGCCGATCCTGCTCCACGTCCCACACGTCATTGAGGACCATGCCGGCCATGTACAACAATACGGACGTCCCCAGCAGGCCGACAAACAGCAGGGGCGGAGCGAGTCGGTGGTGCACAACCAGGAATCCCATCGCCACGTCAGCCATCGCAGTGAAGACGTTGGGCAATCGGACCAGTTGCAGGTAGTCCCGCAGCGTACTTGTCGTGTTGGTCGCCATGGTGTGAATCCTTGGGCCTCGCATGCTGCCGCACCCGTTCCACTGGCGATTGGGTACTTCGACCTTCGTCATGTCGGACCGACGTCGCCGATCGATCCATGCCATTCAGCTGCTGGCACTCCGATAGCTCCGCAGAGCCCGCTGAAAAACCCATCGCGACATCATCAGACTCACTACGGTAGCAGCCAGCGTGAACAACGCCAGGGGCCAACTCAGGCTGCTCTGCGGACGAAGGGGTTGCGCCAGGATGCGTGCCGGCACATTGACAACGACCAGCACGGGAATCACAAACGTGAAGAAGCCCCACAGCGGCACACCCCAGCCCCGATTGTAGATCTCCATCGGATAGCGGGCGAAATTGGTGATATAGAACCAGAAGTTGTAGAGCGTCTGGTTGCGTCCCAGCCAGATGCTGGTCGAGGCGAGCGTGATCATCAGACTGTAGAGAATCGCCACTCCGCAGAAAATGTACACCACATAGAGCAGTGGCATCCAGTACGTCACCACCAGCGGGTTCTCTGGCTGTGTCGTCAGCTGCCACAACGCGACGGCCAGCAGTATGATGCCGGCGGCGAAGTTCGACAGCGATGACCAATCGACCCTCTGAAACGAGATCAAGAACTGGGCATCGATCGGCTTGAGCAACGCGAAATCCAGATTGCCGGTCCGAATCAGCTCGCTGAACTCCTCCGCGTTGGGCATGAAAAAAGCCTGCACGAAACTATTGATGATCCAGGTCGTGGCCAGGAAAACGAAGAACTCGAACTTCCCCCATCCGCTCTCCGGCCCCAACAGCGGTGTGTGGTGGAAGACGATCACGTAGAATCCGACGTTCATCAGTGTCCATGACACCGACGAGATGGTCTGCAGCAGGAAGTTGGTGCGGAACATGATGTCCCGCACCAGGCTGTTGCGGGCAAACGTCAGGAAGACACGCAGATAGGAAGGATGATGCGTCATCGCGGGCTATCCTCCAAATCCGCTGTAGCGACGCACGCCACGACGGTACATGACAAACGCCAGCACGGCAAAGAAACCAATCCACGCCAGCTCGATCCATAGTCCCTGAACCAGCTCGTCGCGCGGCACTTTCCCCAGAAACACCGCGGCCGGAAAGTAGGCCAGGTACTTCAAGGGGAGCATGTCGACGATGCCACGCCAAGGCTGAGGCAGCAAGTCGAGTGGAAACATATGCCCGGACAGAAAGAAACTGAATAGCATGTAGACGAACAGCAGCGAACTGACTTCCAGAAACCAGAAGCCGATCAGCCCAATCGTCATCTCCAGAAAAAACCCTAACAGGAATCCCAACAGCAGCGTGACGAGGAAACCCACCAGCGCCGGCCAAGCCGGCCAGCCGTCGAAGTAGTCGCGACAGAGGAAGAACACGAACGCGAAGGGAAGCGTCGCCACGCTATAGTAGGCCAGCTTGTGGGCCACCCGCGTCAAGAACAGGAAGCTGAGCAGATCGATCGGCTGGATGAGGAACTTCTTGATTTCGCCGTTGCGGATCTGCAGCGCGAGTCCCGACGCCAGGCCCGGCATGCTGGAAAAGGCCCGCGCCACCATGGTCAACAGGTAATAAGCCACCATGTTGGAGAACGTATAACCGGCGATGTGAGCCTGATCGCGCGATCCGCCGCCAATTGTGTCGAAGACGGCCCACCACAGGAAGATCTGCGTCACGATCGGCAGGAACCGCATCAGCGTTCCCAACGCGAAATCGCCGCGATACACCAGACGCTCTTCCAGGGCGATCCGCAGAATCGTCCACCAACAGGTTACCTGCGCCCACATGACTGCCACGCAATACTTCTCTCTTCGTTACGTCACTCCGCCGGCCCCGCCCCTGAACTCCCCACACGTCGCCGCCGCCACCGCAGCCAACTGAGCGTCAACGCGGCAATTCCTCTTTCACCTGCGCGAACACGTCGGCAATCACATCCTCCAGCGGCGGGTCCTCCACCGCAATATCTTCGACCAGATAGGCGTCGAGGATGGCGGCCATCACGCCCGGCACCAGCCGCCGTTCGATGAGCAGCCGCGCTTTGGGAGGTCCAATTTCCAACACCGTCCCATAGCGACTCAAGTCGCCGATCTCCTGCTCCTCAGCCATCTGCAGCGTTACCACCTTGTGCCCACTAAAGCGATCGACGATCCCGCTGAGCGAACCGTCGTACTGAATGCGCCCCTGGGCAATGATCACGACCCGCTTGCAAAGTGCCGAGACGTCCTTCATGTAATGGCTGGTCAGCAGGATCGTGATGCGCCGTTTCTGCTGGTAGAACTTCAGGAACCGCTGGATGTTGTGTTGAGCCACCACGTCCAGACCGATCGTTGGTTCGTCCAGAAACAACACTTCCGGTGAGTGGAGCAGGGCCGCGATCAACTCCATCTTCATCCGCTCACCCAGCGATAGTTCACGCACCGGCTGCTGCAGCAGATGACGCACGTCAAGCAACGCGGTGAGCTCGTCCAGCGTCGTCTGGTACTGAGTCGTATCGATCCGATAGATCTGCTGATGGAGTCGAAACGACTCCTGCGCGGGAAGGTCCCACCAGAGCTGGTTCTTCTGCCCCATCACCAGCGCGAAACGGCGGCGATAGGCATTCTCGCGTTTCCAGGGGACAAACCCCATCACACGCGCTTCCCCTCCGGTCGGAGTGACGACGCCCGACAGGAGCTTCAACGTGGTGGTCTTCCCCGCCCCATTGGGGCCGAGAAAGGCCACAAACTCCCCCTGCTCTACCGTCAAGTCAATGTCACGCACCGCCTTGATTTCGCGGTACTCACGACGAAACAGACCGCGCAGCGAAGCTCTCAGCCCCTCCCGCTTCTGGTAGACAACATACGACTTGGATAATCCGCGAATCTCGATCGTGGCCATGCCGGAGGATTATAAAGGTCCGATCGCGGACCAGATAGCCTCTCCCACCTCGTACTCGTACTCGTGCTCGTACTCGTGCTCGAAAAGGCGTCGCCGCCATTGCGACCGCCATCGGCGGCAGGGGGGCAAAGTCTCGGATCGGCGTCTGCCGCAGTCGAGCAGGAGCAGGAGCAGGAGCAGGAGCAGGAGCACGAGTACGAGCAGGAGCAGGAGTACGATACGAAGATCCTCGGGCCCGCCCTACTGCGTGCGTTGTCGCCCGGCCGTTCCTTCGCTATAATCCCCCCTCTAGTTGCGCATAATGGAACGGCCGGGGTTAGGACAAGACCGTCAGGCTGCCGGACGGCCTGACGAACCCTTGCGCTGGACGCATCACGTGAAAACGGAGTGACCGCTTGGCGCCGCCTCGCACGCCCGTTGGTTCTATCCTCTGAGTATGACGAAGGATCTGTCACGATTCTCCACCGCATTGGCATTGGACACGACACGCATCGGCTGGCGTCGGGCGGTCCGCTGCGATTGGGCGGCATGGACCTTCCGCACGATGCACACCTGCTCGGCCATAGCGACGCCGACGTTCTGCTCCACGCAGTGACCGATGCGCTGCTGGGGGCGATCGCAGCGGGCGATATCGGCGAGCTCTTTCCTGACTCGGCAACCGAGAATCGGGGGCGGGATTCAGCGGAAATGCTCAGACTGGCATACCAGCTTGTTCGACAAGCCGGTTATGATGTGCAAAACCTCGACTGCATCGTCTTTGCCCAACGCCCCAGACTGAGTCAGTACAAGCGGCACATCGCCGAGCGGATCGCCGAGATTCTGGAGATTCCGGCTGGCCACGTCGGACTCAAAGCCAAGACGGGCGAAGAGGTGGGACCAGTCGGCCGGGGCGAAGCGATTTCCGCCGAATGCGTCGTGCTGCTGGCGTCCAGCGCAGGATCCGACAACCCCCCGACGTGCCCCCCTGCGCCCTGAACCACAGACGCCTGTTCGGCAGGTTCGGCCCCACGTGTGTTGCGCCCACGGCGGTGCGTTGAGCGGGACTGAGCCCCGGAGGGAACAGGCCTGCAACGTCGTGACAACCCCTCAACCTGACCTCGATGACGGTGATAGCATCATGGCTCTTCGCGTTTACAACACGCTGTCGCGAACCAAGGAGACGTTCGAACCGGTACAGCCGGGCAAGGTGGGCATCTACCTCTGCGGCCCCACGGTCTACGACCGAGCGCACATCGGGCACATGGTCGGACCGGTGATTTTCGACACCATCAAACGCTATCTCGTCCACTCCGGTTATGACGTCACCTGGGTAGTCAACATTACGGACGTGGACGACAAGCTGATTAAGAAGTCTCGCGAGCGGGGCATCTCGATGGCGGAAGTGGCACGCGAGAACACTGAGGACTACCTGAATAACCTGGCCGGATTAGGGGTCGACCAGATCGATCGGATGCCGAAGGCCACCGAATCGATGGGAGAGATCATCGCCTTCACACAAGCGCTGATCGACGAGGGCTACGCCTACGAAGCGAACGGCGATGTCTTCTTTGATGTGGCGCGTGACACCCAGTACGGCAAGCTGACCAACCGCACTGTCGACGCCTTGCAGGGGGAAGGAGGCGAAGCAGCCGCCAAGAAACGTTCCGCCGCGGACTTCGCACTCTGGAAATCGGCCAAGCCCGGCGAACCGGCGTGGGATAGCCCCTGGGGCCAGGGACGCCCCGGCTGGCATATCGAATGCTCGGCCATGAGTCGCAGCCTGCTGGGCAAGACGTTCGACATCCACGGCGGCGGCCTGGACCTGATCTTCCCGCATCACGAGAACGAGATCGCCCAGAGCGAATGCTGCCACCATCAGCCTATGGCCAAGTACTGGCTCCACAACGGACTGCTCAAGCGGGCCGCAGCCGGCAAGATCGGCGGACGCGCCGAACGGGAACAAGCGACTGCCACCAGCGCGAGTTCCCCGGACCAATTGACCTTGGAGCAAATCCAGCAGGCGACCGCCCAGAAAGAAAGCCGCTCGGCTGGCGCCGGTGGCCTGGCCGCGATGATCCAGCAGTTCGGCGGTGAACAGATCCGCTTCTTTCTGCTCCGCACTCACTATCGCAGCACGGTTCTGCTGAGTGACGAAGCCCTGCAGGAATCCACTACTGCTTTGGAGACGTACTATCGGTTCTTCGAACGGCTCGCTCGGATTACCAGCCAGCAGTTCTTCACGCTCCCCATTGCCCGGACCCGCACGGAAGGCGAGTTCGACCCCGACAAAAACCCATTCCTGCAGGACGTGCTCCGCTGCCGCACCGCTTTCCTCGACAAGATGGATGACGATTTCAACACCGGCGCGGCCATCAGCGACCTGTTCGAATTGGCTCGCCTGCTCAACAAATACGTCGACCAGCACAAACTGGAGGATGGCCCCACCCCCGATCCGGAAAAAATTCCACCCCTGCTGCAAGGAGCTCGTACACTGCGCGAACTGGCGGCTCTGCTGGGGCTCTTCATCCGTCCCAACACCTCTGCTGCTCACGAGGAAAATCTGGGCCTGGTGGCCCAACTGATGGAGTTGGTAATCGAACTACGAGCCGCGGCACGCAAAAACAAGGACTTTGCCACAGCCGATCGGATCCGTGAAGCGCTTACCGCCATGGGGATCGTGCTCGAAGATCGCAAGGGCGGAACAAGCTGGCGCGTAGAATAGAAACCGGATACCGCCATCATGCTCCCCCCCGACTCGTACTTACCACAAGACATGCAACCTCCCTCGTCCGGCGGCTGACGAGAGTCAGCCCGTTGGTGGCGGCGATCATCGAGGCGTCTGAAACGCGGAACATCAAACGCAGAATATCGATCAAGGAACGGCCGATTACCCAATAAAAGAACTGCGTCGTGCAGCCCCCCGATCGCTCGATACGTCGCTCAAGCTGTGCTTGCTCTTCCTTCTTCAATCTGCGGCTGCTTGTTCGATATCGCGCGGTTTTCGAGCCTGTTCGGCGGAGCGATACTCGCGAGCCTGCTCGCTTGCCGCGGGAACGTGATCTCTCGAGAAGCAGCCGCCGGTGGCGGGAAAGATCCGGAACTTGATCGGGGAGTTAGTGGGCGGATCGGAGCACGAGTACGAGCAGGAGTGGAAGGAGCCGATGGGAAAACGGGCCGATGGTTCTCGGGTGATTGGCATCGACCCGGGGCTCAATACGACGGGATATGCGATCCTCGAGTGGTCGGGCAGCAAACCCCAGTTGTGCGAGGCGGGGGTGGTGCGGAGCCGCGCCCGGGGCCCGATTGAGTCGCGTCTGGCCGAGATTTTTGCTGGAGTTCAGGAGGTGCTTGCGACATTCGGGCCCGGCATCATGGCGGTGGAAGAGCTTTACAGCCATTACGACCGCCCTCGCACTGCGATCCTGATGGGGCATGCGCGAGGCGCGATTTGCCTGGCCGCTGCGCTGGCTGAAATCCCAGTGCGGCATTATGCTGCCACTCAAGTCAAGAAGTTACTCACCGGAAGTGGCCGGGCTTCCAAGCTGCAGATTCAGCTGGCAGTTTGTCGGGAATTTGCCCTGCTGCAACCTCCTGATCCGCCCGACGTGGCCGATGCCATAGCGATCGCCTTGTGTCACATGTTCCATGAAAAAAAGGTAGATCTCACGTGATCACGCGCATCAAGGGCACGCTCTCGGGCGTGCAAGACGACATTGCCACCTTGGCTGCCGGAGCGTTCGACTACCAGGTGCTGATTCCTGATTTCGTGCGTCGACAGCTGCAGAGTCAACTGGGCCAGGAAGTCAGTCTCCATACGATACATTACCTGGAGGGGAACCCGGCACACGGCAAACTCACCCCTCGACTGGTCGGTTTTCTGACCGAAGTGGAACGCGAATTCTTCGAGATGTTCTGCTCCGTCGACGGTGTCGGCGCTCGCAAAGCACTCCGTGCGATGGTGCGCCCCGTGCGAGACGTTGCCGCCATGATCGCTGACCAGGACGCCAAGGGCCTCTCTGCGCTACCCGGTATCGGCCCCGCCACGGCCGAACGGGTCATTGCGAAGCTGCGGCGCAAGATGTGCAAATTCGCGTTGATCGCTGCCCGCGACGAATCCATGGACGAGCAGGTGGAACATAACGTGGTGGAAGAGACGTACCTGCTGTTGACGCAGCTGGGGCATTCCGAAGCCGAAGCGCGGCGATTGCTCGACGAGACCATTGCCACCAAACAGAAGTTCAAGGATGTCGATGCCTTGCTGCACGCCGTGTACGAAGCCAATGTGCGACCCGGTTCCTAACGGCAGGGGGTCACCCCCCTCTGGCACTCGTGCTTGTGCTCAGCGTCAGCGGTGCTCGTGCTCAGCGTCAGCGGTGCTCGTGCTCGATGGCGGCGATCCACTCACGGTAACCGCTGGGGCTCTGGGTGACCGGATTGGGGAGCACGAGCACGAGTACGAGCAGGAGCACGAGCAGGAGCAGGAGTAAGAGCAGCAGAGAAGGCACCGGAGTGGCCCTGGATCGCGGTATCTGGCGGGAATACAACCTGTTGCGCTCTGCCGGGATGTGCTACACTCGGCGGGATCCCTGGGTAACAAGTGTACAGTAGTCAAATCAGGCCTTGAGCCCGACTTATCTCGAGCTTCCCTTCTATGGTACGCGAACGGATCGTGAGCAGGTCTGGTGGAGCAGGCGACGACGACCCCGATCGCGATCTGCGTCCTCAGCGAATGAAGGACATGATCGGTCAGGCGGATGTGTGCGAGCGTTTGCGGATTGCCATCGATGCAACGCTCAAGCGGGGAGAAGCTCTCGGGCATGTGCTGTTCGATGGCCCCCCGGGCTTGGGAAAAACCACGTTCGCCATCTGTATCCCCCATGAACTGGGAGTGGCGATGCAGTTGACGAGCGGCCCGGTACTGAAGGCGCCCAAAGACCTGATCCCGTACCTGACCAACGCGGAGGAGCGATCGGTACTGTTTATTGACGAAATCCATCGTCTGCCGCGCGCCGTGGAGGAGTATTTATACACGGCCATGGAGGATTTCCGGATCGATATCGTGCTGGGGGAAGGCGTCAACGCCCGCACCCATAATCTGTGGCTCAAACCCTTCACGCTGATTGGCGCCACAACCCGCGCTGGCATGTTGTCCGGACCCTTACGCGATCGTTTCCACCTGCGTGAGCATCTGGGGTTCTATACGAACGAGGAATTGACGACCCTCGTCCTGCGAAATGCCGAGAAGTTGAGGATTCCCGTGGAACGAGCGGCAGCCGAAGAAATCGCTCGACGCGGCCGCTCCACGCCGCGGGTCGCCAATAACCGCTTGCGCTGGGTGCGCGATTATGCTACCAGTCGCAGTGATGGCCGCGTTTCCCAACAGGTGGCGTGCGACGCTTTGGAAATGGCCGGTATCGACACGGCGGGACTCGATAGCCAGGACCGGCGGTATTTGGACACGTTGATTCGCGTCTTCGGAGGCGGTCCGGCCGGTGTGGAGGCGATTGCCCATACGATGAACACGTCTCCCGACACGCTGGAGGACGAAGTGGAGCCATTTCTGCTTCGCAGTGAGTACTTGGTCCGCACTCCGCGCGGCCGGGTGGCCACTCCTTTGGCCTACCAGCACCTCGAAATGCCACCTCCGCAAGGGCGGCTGTTCTAACCACTCTCGATCACGGCACCTGCCGGAGTCCCCGCCTTGAGGCAGACTTCGGGATCGCCCCCCAACCGACTTGGGCCTTCGCCGCAACCCGCAGGTCCGGCTGGAAATCGAGTCCGCTTGACAGGTTTGACGGTGATTCCTACGATGATCGGCTCGTCACCTGTCCAAATAAGTTGTCGTGAAACAGGTTGTGTCCAGTGGCCGAAGCCTGTTTTGAGGTAGTGCAATGGCCGTACCCAAGCGTAAACAGTCCAACTCCCGAACTGGCAAGCGTCGTTCGCACGATGGGAAGAAACCACGTCAGTTGACCTACTGCACCAAGTGCAGCACAGCTGTGCCCACGCATGTGGTCTGCCCCAACTGCGGCCACTATATGGGTCGTCAGGTAATCGAAGTCACTGGATCGTAATGGCGTGGCAGCCGAGCGTCAGGTTGCCGTGTGCATGTCGATCTGGCCCGCGGAAGAAGTGCACGGCGACTGCATTGCTTACCAGCTCAGCAGGCGGAACAGTGCGTGTACTGATCTTCACCCGGTTCGGTGGGAACAAGGGCGAACTCGGCCAAGGCCGACGGTTCGGTTGACCCTTAGCACCGCGTTGGCTTTGCTCCGACGGCCCCAGCACCTCTCCATGACAGTCAACGGCTTCCTGGCAACCTCGGTCCGCCTCCGAATACCGCAGCGACAGTAACTCAGTGCAACAGCTCAAGGCCGTCCCTGATGACTGCAACGCATTGATCCGTGATCGTCCGGTTCCCCTACGCGAATCTCCCTGAACACGAAGGTTCCCGGCATGAGCAAAATCGCCTTTCTGTTTCCGGGCCAGGGCGCCCAGGCAGTTGGGATGGGACGCCAGCTGGCGGAGTCGCTGCCGGCTGTACGGCGGCTCTACGATCAGGCAGCCGAAGTGCTGGGCTACGATCTGGCACAACTCTGCTTTGAAGGCCCGGAACAGGAACTGGATTCAACGGTGATCAGCCAGCCGGCGCTGTTTGTGACCGCTCTGGCCGCGCTGGAGTCCTTGAGACTCGAATCACCCGCCATCGTGGAAGCGTGTGCCGCCACGGCTGGTCTGAGTCTGGGGGAATACACGGCGATGGTGTTTGCCGGCGTCATGGATTTCGAGACAGCCCTGAAGGTGGTCCAGCAACGTGGCGAGGCGATGCAGGCTGCCTCGGATGCCGTCGCCAGTGGCATGGTGAGCATTTTGGGCCTCGATCTCGACAAGGTGGAGCAGCTGTGCACAGAGGCACGGCAGGAAGGCGAGATTCTGCAAGTCGCCAATCGACTGTGCCCAGGCAACATCGTGGTCTCGGGCCACGCAGCGGCGTGCTTGCGCGCGGCGGAGATGGCGGAATCGTTCGGGGCCATGAAAGCCGTACCCCTGGCCGTCGCCGGGGCGTTCCACACCGATTTGATGAGGCCCGCAGTGACGGAATTGGCGGACGCGTTGGCCGAAGTGCCGTTGCGGCGCCCGCGCATTCCGGTGATTTCCAACGTCGACGCGCAAGCGCATGAAGACCCGGAGGAGATCCGTCAGCTTCTGATCCAACAGGTCGTTTCGCAGGTACGATGGGAAGACTCCATGCGAGCGCTGATGGAGCAGAACGTGCAGCATTTCTACGAAATCGGACCCGGGCGCGTCCTGCGAGGTCTCTTGAAGCGGATTGATCGCAAAGTGACTTGCGACAGCGTTTCTGCCTGACCGGCCGAGGCCCCAGACCCTGACATCCAGACCCTGACATCGAACAAGCCCTTGCGGAGAACCATGCCGCGAGCCGTTGAGCACGACTCGGTTCGCTGGTTGACGCCCGAACACCAGACACGTTGCGGGGCCCCCATTTCCACTTTGACAGTGACCAACAGAAATCATGAGTGAAGCAGCGACTTCGGGCCTGCGGGCCGATCTGAGCGGACAAGTGGCGATCGTAACGGGTGCCAGCCAGGGGCTCGGCGCCACCATGGCCGTCGAATTGGGAGCCAACGGGGCCACGGTCGTCTGCGTGGCACGCAATGCGGAAAAGCTGGCTCAGACGGTGGCCGCGATCCAGGAGCGGGGCGGACAAGCTGCCGCGATCAGCTGCGACGTGAAGGACGGCGTCAGCGTCGACGCGTTGATCGACAAGGTGGTCGAGGAACATGGTCGTCTGGACATTCTGGTCAACAATGCCGGGATCACCCGCGACACACTGTTGCCGCGGATGAGCGATGCGGAATGGGACGATGTGATTGCGACCAACTTGCGTGGTGCGTTCCTGTTTTCCCGAGCAGCATCGCGGGTGATGATGCGAGCCCGTTATGGGCGGATCATCAATATCAGCAGCGTTTCGGGACTGATGGGCAACGCCGGTCAGACCAACTACTCGGCTTCCAAGGCGGGGCTGATTGGGATGACGCGAAGCCTGGCCCGGGAGTTGGCCAAACGGAATGTCACCGTCAATGCGGTAGCGCCTGGATTTATCGAGAGTGACATGACCAGAACGCTGGGAGACGCCGTGCTGGACGAAGCCAAGAAGCACATCCCCGCCCGCCGGCTCGGCAAGCCGGAGGAAGTGGCAGCAGCGGTCCTATACCTGGCCAGCCCGGCGGCTGCCTACGTCACCGGCAGTGTACTGACAGTGGATGGTGGGATGACGGGTTGAGCGACCCTCAGGTCGGGGAGTAGATTGTTAGCGGACAAAAGGGCGGGAGGCCCCTGGGACGGGGCGAAAGTCGAGACAACGATCGATTGTATCTTGACCTGTCTTATGGAAATCCTCTATCTTTTTGGTTCTAATTGCGTGAGTGCCTGGGCCGAAAACCCAATTTCATTCGAGAATTCGCTTGGCCCCGCCGGGGCCGTCGGGTCCAAATCATAGGAGGTTGATGCACGTGGCATCTGTTGAAGAACGCGTTATCGAAATCGTGGCAGAACAACTCGGCGTCGACAAAGAGAAAATCACTCGAGACACCCACTTCGTCAATGATCTGGGAGCGGACTCGCTCGATACCGTGGAACTGGTGATGGAACTGGAAGAAGAGTTCGACATCAACATTCCCGACGACGCCGCCGAAAAGATCCAGAAGGTCGGTGAGGCAATCGACTTCATTGACAAGGCCCAGTCCTCCTCGTAGCGAGTGAATTTCAGAGCATGAAACGACGAGTTGTCGTCACCGGGCTGGGGGTTGTTACCGCCATCAGCTGCAAAGTCGAGGATCTGTGGCAACGGATCCTCGAGGGCGAAAGCGGTGTGCACCCAGTGCGACTGTTTGATGTCTCCGACCTCAAGGTGAAGATCGGTGGAGATATCTACGATTGGGATCCTAGCGAGTACATCGACTCGAAGGATGCCAAGCGTGTGGATCGGTTCACGCAATTCGCACTCGTCGCCGGTACGGATGCTGTGCGGGACTCCGGCCTGGACTTGACGCAGTTGGACAAGAACCGCTGCGGCGTGATTCTCGGATCGGGAATCGGCGGGCTCGGCGAAATCGAAGTGCAGATGAGCCGCTTGATGACCAAGGGTCCCGATCGCGTCTCGGCGTTCACCGTCCCCAAAATGATGCTCAATGCCGCCGGCAGCGTGCTGTCGATCGAGTTCGGTTTCCGCGGCCCCAACTATGCCGTCGCCACGGCCTGCGCCAGCGCCACGAATGCAATGACCGACGCGCTGAAGATGATCCGAGACGGTGGAGCGGACGTGGTCATCACCGGGGGCACGGAAGCGGCCATGACCCGCATGGGACTCGCGGCCTTCCAGAACATCAAAGCGCTCTCCATGCGCAACGATGATCCGCAAGGGGCCAGCCGTCCATTTGACAACGATCGGGATGGCTTCGTCTTCAGCGAAGGGGCCGGTCTGCTCATCTTTGAAGAACTCCAACACGCCAAGGCACGCGGAGCTCGAATCTATTGTGAACTCTACGGAGCCGGAGTCAGCTCCGACGCCGGACATATCACGCAGCCCGACGAAAACGGTACCGGAGCTGCGCGAGCCATGTCCAATGCGCTCCTCGACGCCGGCCTGCAGCCAGGCGATATTCAGTATGTCAACGCGCACGGTACCAGCACCCAGCTGGGTGACAAGGCGGAGACGCTGGCGATCAAACAGGTGTTTCAGGACCATGCGAAGTCGCTCAGCATCTCGAGTACCAAGAGCCAGCTGGGACACACCCTCGGCGCCAGTGGCGGGATCGAATTGGTGGTCACGATCCAGTCACTGCTCCATCCGGTTGTCCCCCCCACGATCAACCTCCAATCGCCCGATCCCGATTGCGATCTGGACTACACGCCCAACCAGCCGCGAGAACGCCAAGTGACGCGTGCCATGAGCAACAGCTTTGGCTTCGGTGGCCACAACGCGTCGATCATCGTGGGCCAACTGAAGAACGGCGCTGTGTAAATTCCAGCAGAAATCCGCCGAAGATCGTGCCACCCGCCACCGATGAGGGCAGGGCAAGGACACGTTTCGTGAGCAACTGTTCGGCGCCGGCACAGGCTCCCGAGATTACGTCAATTGCCGGGGAACTGGGATCTTCCTGCGAAATTCAAAATTCCTTGTTCGATACGTCGCCGTTTTCTGTCGGGGCGCTGAACTGGAACCCGGCGCACCAAAGGGCGTACTGACACGAATACCTGACGCTAATAATTGAAACGCACTCCCCTGCTCCGCAAGTCCGCCGCCAGCTGGTGCGGGCCGCGATAGATCACGGCGTCCAAACCGGCTCGGCAGGCCCCCTCCACATTCTCTTCCCGGTCGTCTACGAAGAAGACCTGAGCCGGCTCCACACCGGCCCGCGCCACGGCCGTGCGATAGATGGTCGCGTCCGGCTTGAACTGCCGCAACTCGTAACTCAGAACGGTCACTGAAAAGTAATGCGAGATGATCCTGAAACGGCCATTGGCAACGTGCTGCCAGTGGCCCTCGCACGTGTTGGAGAGGATGCCCAACCGAGAACCGGCCGACCTCAAGTGACCGACGATCGCCACAATAGGAACGTTGAGCTGAAAGATGTCGCTGTTGGCCAAATGAAACGCTTCGTACTGAGGTGACGTTCCCGAAGTGCGACAGAACTCCTCATAGAATTGCCGACTCGTCAATGCTCCCTGCTCATACCGCGTCTGCAAGCCACTGTCAAACAGCAGATCTTTCACACGCCCGGCGGGCAGGGATACGAGGTGACCGACCTGTTCGCACGCCGTCTGATGATCAAACGTCAGCAGCACATTACCCAAGTCGAAGTAGAAGAACGCAGGAGGCTGGGTGGTCATCGAGAGAAGCTCGCTCATCGCACTGGCATTGGAAGTGCCACAGGTGGTCGCCGTGCCGACACTCCTTCGTCCATCTCCTGTCGGACCAGCGGCTCAGCAGATCCGCCGTCCTGTCCGTCAAAGTCGAGCGGCAACACACGTCCACGGCATCCATAGCGTACGAACGGCCCGATTTCTGTCCAGTGGTCGAGCGGTTTTAACCAAGCTCTCCCATGGCCATCAGGAACTCCGCCATCTCCGCCGCTGCATGATGATCTCCTTGCCGACGAGCCTGCTCAATGCCGTCTCGCAACACGGCACGCGCCTCGTCCACCTGACGCTGCTGCAGCAGCAGTTTGCCAGCCATGAAGAACGAGGGCACGTGCGGTGGATCCCGTTGCCTGAGGATCGCGAACTGCTGCAGGCTTTCCTCCGCCAACCCCTCCTTTTGGAGCTCCATAGCCAGGCCGTAGCGCAAAAACGTATCGTGAGGCTCCTCGGCCAGCATGGCTTCGATCTTCGCCCTTCTTGTCATTTCACCCATGTTCCATTTCCTTCCCTCGCTTGCGACGAGGATTCGATCGGCACGTGCCAAGTCGGTTTCCCAACGCCTACGCTACGCAGCGAGCCAGGAGTCGCCAAGTCGGGAGTCGCCAAGTAGTGCCAACCGGCCTTGACGGCAACGACAAGGCAATGGTACTCCCCGATCGTCCCGGCGAAGACTGAGCGGGCCATGGCCGTGTCTTGCGTAAGACGCCAGACCACCCAGACACCCCATTCTATTCTTTCGAAAAAGTTTTGTGGATCCGCAGGGTCGTTTTGTCCGATACAGTCAGCGCGCCCAAGTTATCGGCGTGCGCGGTCGCGCGAACTCGCAGGACAGAAGTTGGCCGGCCCCACAGACATTGTTTTTGCTTTCTATCAGGACCTGGACCATGCTGCGCAACCTATCCCTCCTCGCTTGGCTAATCACTGTGGCTTCGGGCCTGCCTGGCTTGGCTCGTGCACAAGGGACGGTTCCCTCGGCTGGCGGCAGCGTCCGCGCACTCGCTTCGGAGGACCAGCCCGGCCTAGCCGCTCCCGCCTTGTTCGAAGTGGCGCAGAACGACTCGTCGCCTGGCAAATCGACGAACTTGGCCGACCGCCTGAAAGCGATCCGCGGCAATGTGACCAATGAATACAGCACGTCGTCGCGCCGCACGGCGCGTGGCAGCGTGAGCCCGGCGGCTCCCGCCCCCGTCACGGACCGTGAAGTGGGGGCGGACTCGGCAGAACCGACATCGGCACCCGACCTTCCATCGGTCCTGGTGCGACGCGGCAGTACAGAATCCGCAGCGCCCCTTTCCGGGACGTCTGCGCCGTCGCCGACGGAACCGGTAGACATCAAGCCGCAGCAACAGGGATTGAGCGACGCGTTTGGCACCGCGGACCAGGATACCGATTCGTCGCGCCGCACCGCCAGACGCTGGCGAGCCCCAGCATCGTCCTCCTCCGGTTCATCCGCCTTGGAATCGACAGAAACCGGGCGATCGACCGCGGCCGGCAGCGGTCATCGAGTATCCCTCACCCAGCAAGGTCCAGCCTTGCGTGTGGAAGTTGACGGGCCGCAGGCACTTGCTCTGGGAAAAGACGGAACGTACCACATCCGCCTGGTCAACGACGGGCCAACGGCGGCAGACCGAGTGACGGTTACGCTATCCCTGTCCAACGGCGTGTCGGTGGGAGCTGCCGAGTCGCGTCTGGGCAGGGTCGACGAACAAACCGATCCGGCCGGCGGCCGGCGCATCGTGTGGAGCCTGGAACAGGTGACCGCCAGCTCGCAGCAGGAGCTAAGCGTGCGAGTAAAGGCGACGGAGAACCGGCCGTTCGAGTTTCACGTCGACTGGGCGATCCGTCCGGCGACTCTCTCGACTCAGATTGAGGTCCAGCAGCCGCAACTGGCGGTGAACGTGGACGGCCCTGTAGAAATGCAGTTTGGTGATACGCGAGTCTTCTCGGTCAAGCTCAGCAATCCGGGCAACGGTCCGGCGGAGAACGTGACGGTGAACATCGAAGCAACCGGTGCCAATGGTCAGCCGAACAACATCGGCTCGTTGGCCGCGGGGGAAAGTCGAACTCTGGAGCTGGAATTGACCGCCCAGCAGGCGGGCGCCATGCAGATTCGCGCGCTGGCTCGCGGCGACGGCGACCTGCAGGCGGAAGCGGCGCACGAAGTGCATGTCCGTCGAGCCGCCCTGGCTGTCCATGTCACAGCTCCTTCGATGCTCTATGCCGGCAGCACAGCGACGTATCAGATCCGCGTCGCCAACGAAGGAGACGCCGTGGCCGAGGGAGTCATCATGCAGATTGAGCTCCCGACTGGAGCAACCAACAGCATTGGTGTGGACAAGAAACCGATCACGATCGAGCAGCCACGTTGGCGGATTGGGGACTTGAGCCCGGGGGCCGAGAAGGCTTACAGCATGCAATGTGACCTGACCACCGGCGGTCCCAATCAGCTGGTCGCGCGGATTCAGACGAGCCAGAGTCAGACAACCCAGTCGGCCGCCGGCGACGGACTGGTCGTCACCGATACAGCTGTCACGACGGTGGAAGCCATTGCCGATCTGAAACTGGTGGTCAACGATCCTCAGGGTCCGGTGCCCCTTGGAACGGATGTCGTGTATGAGATCCAGGTGATCAACCGTGGCTCCAAGGAAGCGAGCAACATCAACGTCGTCGCGCAGTTTTCCGAAGGAATTGAACCGTCGGCAGCGACCGGACAGCGGTCGGAAATCGTACCAGGTCAGGTCATTTTCGAGCCGATTCCGTCGATCCCGGCCGGCGGTCAGATGAGCCTCAAGGTCACCGCTCGCGCGGGCCAGAGCGGCAATCTCCTCTTCCGCGCCGAACTCACCTGCGGTGATCCCGAAACGAAACTGGTGGCCGAAGAGAGCACTCGGTTCTACGGGTCCGGAAATGCCACGCCGTCGGCACAACGTCCGACGAGCGAACCGACACCTGCCCGACGCTGACACCCCGCGTCAGCCAGTCGCCGGACGGAGTCGCTTGTGAAGAGCCGACCGAACTACTCGGTTGGCTCGAGCGACAGCGGCTCGAGCGACAGCGGCTCGAACGATAACGGCTCGGGGGAATTCGGATTGGTTATGCGAATAGCCAGCTGACCGTCGAGCAGGCGGTTGATCACTTGGCCCACCACGATGGCGCGCCAGCCCTGCGCGAGCATCGGCGTTTCAGAACCCTCATAGCCCAGGTGATGGGCGATCAGATCTCGCACATCCTGGACCGATCCAATCAACCCCGGCGCCACTTCGGCTGCGCGTGCCATACTGCTGACTGCCGTTGCCAAGAACTGGCCGAGCAACGTGAACTGAGGTCGAGCCGGTTTGGTTCCCGTGGCGGGGCACGCCTCGTCCGGAGTCTCCAGACCGCGGGCAATACTGGCCGCAATCTCCGGAACGGAGCGTTGTTGCCGGCGCCAGTCCATCCCGCGCAGCGATCGAATCTGCTGCACATCGGCCGATCCGCGCCGAGCCAGTTCCACCAGCAGATCGTCGCGCAGGACACGTCGCGGCGGGAGGTCACGGTCGCGCGCCTGTTGATCGCGCCACTTCCACAATTCATAGACGATCGCCAGCTGCCGGCGCGACAGACCGGCAATCCCCGAGACGCGCCGCCAGCGCTCCGTGATCTCTTCCCGTTCCAGATCGTCCTGCCACCGTGCCAGCTCTTCGTCCAGCCAGCTGGTACGCTGCAGCGAGGCGAGCCGTGCGGTGAGACGCTCATACAGCGGCTCCAGGTAACTCACATCCTGGACGGCATATTCCAGCTGTCGCTTGTTGAGCGGTCGCCGGCGCCAGTTGGTCCGCGTTTCTCCCTTTCCCAACGACTTGCCCAACAGCTTGTTAATCAACGTTCCGTACGCGGCCGGGAAGTCGAGCCCCACCAGTCCCGACGCGATCTGGGTGTCGAACCAACCCGTCGGGCGAGCGCCGATAGCGCGGCGGCAAAACCGGAACTCTTCCCGCCCCGCATGCACCACACTGAGATGCTCCGGGGTCGTCAGGAGCCGCCAGAAAGGGCCCAGATCCGAAACCGTCAAGGGATCAATGATCGCCAGCTGCCCGCCAGCCGCTACCTGGACCAGGCATAGTTCCGGATAATAGCGATCCTCCGAGACGAACTCCGTGTCGAACGCGATCCGAGGCGCGTCGCTGATGTCGCGACAGAAGTGCTCCACTTCCTGGTTGGTCGAAAGATATTCGTACTTCACGCGTGTCCTTGTGTGCTTCCATTGACGCAATTCATGTCGAGTCGCCGCAAGGTGAATACCCCAATCACGGCCCCGGCACAACGGAGTCCCAACGCTCGACCTTGCCCCTCGCAGATCGTCTGTGGTGTTCGGCGGATGAGCAGCGACAGGTCCTGCCGCCGGTCTGCCGTGGCAACCTCGCCCAGCCATTGGGCTGCTCACCTGCGCCGACTCCGGTGGACCCGACAGCAAGGTCCCCGTCGTCCCGCCAGGGCACTCGCGGAACACACGTTCCACTTCCCCCGATGCGACCATTCCCTGAGGAGCTCTAACACAGCCGATTGTGCAAACACGCTGCCGACCGAGTTCACCCCCCCTGGCCTAGTCGACATCCACGTTCTGTGAGAGCTCCCGAGCTGCAAATCCCAAGAGTCCATCGTGCCTCTGTCCGCTCCAGCGCCCGCCCGACGACATCAGCACAACCGCGGCCATCATAGTTCACCGCCACCAGTTTGGCCAGAACCCAGTCCCAGTTGGACAGACCAGCCGTCGACTCCTTGGGAACACCCTGCCCGGTCTGATACATTGACTCCAGGCGACTCCCCGGATTCTGTTGCCACGGCGTTTCTCTCCCAGAGCGAGGTGATTCACTGATGTCCCCAGGGCTGTTAGTCAGCGTCCGCGACGCGCAGGAGGCAGAGTCCGCACTCGTCGGCGGAGCAACCATCATCGACGTGAAGGAACCAGCGCATGGTTCTTTGGGCGCTGCTTCCGTGAGCCGCTGGCTGGAGATCATCGGAGTGGTGCGTGATCAGGTCCCTCTGAGCGTCGCTTTGGGGGAACTGCTCGACGACAACCTGCCGCTGCGACTGAGCGAGCTGCCGCCGGTTGATTTCGCCAAAGTCGGTCTGGCTGGTTGCGGCAGACTACACGACTGGCCGTCGCGTTTGCGCAACGTCTGGCAGCAGTTCCCTCGCGGCGTGACGCCTGTGGCCGTGATTTACGCCGACTGGCAGCACGCTGCAGCTCCCTCCCCCCCCGCTGTCTTGCGCCATGCCATCCAACTCCACGCCCGGGTCGCGCTCTGGGATACGCATGACAAGACGAACGGTAGCTTGTTCGATCACCTGACCACAGATGAACTCGCACGCCAGCTGAACCAAGCGCGAACGGCCGGATTGTGGACGGCACTGGCAGGATCCCTGTCGTTGACACACCTCGCGTCAGTCGCCGCATTGGCTCCGGACATCCTTGCCGTTCGAGGTGCTGTGTGTGGGGGGGAACGCATTGCAGCCGTGCAACGATCCCGAGTGGCGGAATTGGTCAACGCACTGGCCACGGCCACATCCGCCGGAGCACGGCCGAATCGCTGCCAACCGCCACACGGCGAATTTCCATCCTTCGCTTGACTTGGCCCGCCAGGAGTCAGATACTTGGTTTCTGCATTCACGACGAGCATCGTCGGCAACCTGGCGCAACGTAGATTCTCACAATGATCAGGGAGTCGGTTGCCCCATCGAACGTACCAGGTGCGTCGGAACGGATCCACCGGTCAAGCACCTCGTTCGCCTGAGCCGTCGCTCTCATGGAAGCTCACTCGGCGTGACTCGCTTTTTTGCCGCACTATGCGTTCGGATCTCACCTTCATCGCTCACAAGGGAGTCCTACGATGCCTCAATCGGTTCTCGATGCGATCAAGCTGGGCATTTGGGATTACGAACCGGAAGAACACAAGAGCGCTGAGTATGATGCCACTCGAGCACTGCCGGGGACTTTGGAAAAGCTGGAAGTGCTGTCTGCGCGAGTGAGCCAGGGTCTGCCCCTCTGGCATCCCAACGATCGCCGTTCGTACGACGAGGGCGATTCCGGCGCGTAACGAGCGGTCGCCACCATCGCCTGTCGTCCACGCTCCGGAACCCCTCACGGATCGTCACCGCACAAGGAAAACGATCGTCCTGGGAGCGGTCCGATCCGCTCGCCTCCTCCAAAGAGCCGTCTTGTCCGTTCGCAGCTTGGCATCCACAATATCGGTCAGGTGGCTGCCGGCCCACTGCCGGCCCACACGAGCAGCAGAGCCCCAGGACACTTGCCTGGTCAAGACACTTGCCTGGTCAAAACACTTGCCTGGTCAAGACACTTGCCTGGTCAAGACCGTGGCGCGGCGGATCGAGCGATTTCAGCGGATTGCGCACCGCGTGGCCGAGCCGTACGCGTGCTTTGTGACGTCTCACATTCCGGCGATCAGAGGATAAGGACGAGATTATGCCAAGTTTCAACACGGAGGTGGAGCACCAGCTCGGTCAGGAAGAGGCGACCGCCCGCCTCCGAAAACTGCTCGATCAGGTGCGCCAGCAGTACAGTGGTTTTGTGACGGAATTGCAGGGAGACTGGGACGATAACGTCCTGACATTCTCGCTCAAGACGTATGGGTTCAAGATCGACGGGACACTGACGGTCGAAGACCGACTGGCTCGCTTGCAAGGGAATCTGCCATTTGCCGCCCTGGCCTTCCGTGGGAAGATCGAACAGTCGATCACCGGTGAATTGCGGCGCGAGCTGGCCTGACACCCCCGCTGGCCGCACGAGCAGGCGGCGGACGGCGTCGATAGTAGCGGTTGTGCGCTCTGTTCCGACCGCCCCGGCGCTTCTCGAGTTTCTCGCTCTGCAACGCGGACCCCATCGAGCCCCGCACAAGGTATACATTTCTTAGCGACCGAGGGTCGCCCGGCGCGTCAGCAAGCAGGACTCCTGTCGAGGCTGATACCCTGTCTTTCGTCCCCTTGATGCGCGGTCCCGGAATACACCGAGGTTCCCCTACCTTCAGGTCCACGTTGTGGTCGGCAGTGAGATGCTTGAGTTCATTCAGTGCGGCGAATTGAAAGCTCAGGCGAAGCGTCTGCTTCGCTACCGAGCGATGTTGCTGCTGCTTATCGTCGCCAACACGGTCATGGTGTTGCGGGTTCCCGTGGCATCCCCGAACCGCGCTCTGGCACACGCTGAATCTTCGGCGACAGCGTCGGCGACGAATGCCGTTGCAGCTGGTACCGAACGACCCCTCACCATCACTCCATCGCAACCGCCACGCGAGGACAGCCCCGGCGTGGTGTGGAGTTCGCCCGAAGCGTCTGCGGCGATCGTCGAAGCTTACGCCGACGCGCGGCGGTGGCTCACATCACTGACTCAGCGCGGACGTACCGCCATGGCATGGCCGGCGGAGGGCAACAGCACGCCATCAACTTCGCAGTCGGCTAACGATGCCATCGTGTACTCCCCGACAGTCGAACCGATCTGGCAGCCGTGGCAGGAGTTTCGGTACACCCACCTTTGGCCGCGTCCGATCACCGGACAGCCAGACCATCCTCCCACCAGTCCTGCTCCCGTTCTGGACGAGACGGGGATACCGTCGCCGGCCGCGGAAGTGACTGACATCAGGATGTCATCCGATTCGTCTCAGCATGCAGCCAGACTGCCAGTTCCCAATGGCCAAGACTCGACGGTCGAGGTGACCTTGCCCTCTGCCGTGGTTCGAACGGACCCGGACCGGCCCGCACGCACCGTACCCTTGGACCTGGAACTGCAGAACCCGGATTCGAATCGGGGTGCGATTCGCTTCCTGCTCAATCACCGCGATCTGGAATTGCGGCCAGGCGAGTCACATCGGTTCCCCGCGGCCGATCAGTGGCTGATCCAATTTCACCGCGGAGCCGACTTCGAGAACGTGCAGCGCACGCTCCTGCCAGGCACCTACCAGTTCCGCGTGACGAATCGGGGCTGGGATCTGGCGCCCGCCAACGAAATGACCATGCGCGATTCGGCAACAACCTCCTGGACTGCCGAAGAACGAAGCACCCAATGACGATTCTCGCGTGCCCAACTCTCCGGCCAGCGAGACTCGGCTCGCTTCAGGCTCAATCATGGATCATCCGGTTTTCTTTCGTCATGGGCAGCGGCGCGCCGCAGAATCGCGTTCGCTGATTCAGCCCCACGCGGTTCCCCCAGACCGGCTTCGCAGTCGAAACCAGCCGCGCAGACCTCTTCAGATCATCTCGCGAATGATGACGATCTCTTTCAGCGAGTCTGGATGAAGTCGCTCAAGCGTCCCGCCACGAGCACGCGGGAGGGGCCGCTGCTGCGGTGTGACAGCGACGGGCCGTCACTGGCAGGCTCTACTGCCGCCGGTGCCACGGGGACCGGTGCGACTTCTGGAATGGTGTTGCGTGGCACCTCAGGCATCCCTGGATCGGTGGGAAGTGGCGGTGGAGGGTCGTCGGGTTCGTGCTCCGGACTCGTCGGTGCGCCCGGTTCCGTGGCCGGCTCGGGGACTGCGGGCAGAGCCCCTTCGGGTCCGAACACCTGCTCGGGTTCGATCGCCCGTTCGACGGCTGGTTCGACCATCGGTTCCGGCGCCGCGATCGCCGGTTCAGGGTCGGCCACTGGCACCGGCGGATCTTCCCATTGCGGCGTGGCCTCTACCGGTCCGGTCTGGCAACAGGATCCACGAGGAGCACACCGATTCGCACAGCAAGTGCATTCCTGCCAGCCAAGCAATTCGAAGAACAGATCGAAAGACAGGATCCGCTCACGCTCGACTCCCCCACGCCTCGCCAGCGAAGCACGTCGCGGTCGCGGCCGACAGGCCGTGCGGTACTCAGCAGCAGGCGGCAGCACCACCAGCGCCTCGCTCGAGACTCCCAACCTTCGTGGTGGCAGGCACTGACGTTTCTCTACGCAATAGGTGTCCCACAGACATCCTTTGGGAAAGGTCCCCCAATGGATCTGACAGTCGTTCTCGCACGCACAGGGAGCACCGGGGAGACTGGTGTCCGAGGGACAGCCTGATGCGACCGACGTGGAATTGACAACGACGTAGCGGTCGCCTGGATTTTGCGCCAGAGCATACGTCGTCAGACCGCCGAGCAAGGACGCACTGAGTAACAAGCAGATTTTCATTGGCAACATTCCATGCTGCGAACATCGACTCCGTTCCATGAGCTCTGTGTGCCCCGCGATAAGCTCTGACCGGTCATCCTGACCGCGATGGTCGACGAGCACGAGCGTCCTTGATGGTGTCGGCAGCCTCGCCTGGGCGAATTCAGCATTGCAATCCCCCCTCCGTGCAAGCGTCACCGCAGCGAAAACAGCGCCAGTTCCTACGATCCAGTCATGAGCGCCATATGTCACATTCGGCAATCCCACCCCCTGTGGCACAGGTGGACGGCAATCCCCCGGCGGATCGCCGGGAATGCAGACTCACTCACCACGAATCGGATATCTGTCCCCGATGTGCCTGGCAATCCGCCTGGAACGATTGTGTCCGTCTGGTGCAATTGTGACGGATAGTCGACCTCATGTGATCCGCCGCAGAACCGATCGCAGGATAGCAGCCCGGCGAAAACGGCGATTCAAACCGGTCCCTCACGCCCACCCCTGCCGGCTCGGAAAGTCGATGGTCGAGTCGACTCGCTACTCCGGGTCGAGTTCGGAGCGAAGACAGAGTCCGGCCAGCTGACGCCCCAACTGAAAGTACTGGACACTCCAGGCCATGGCGACGATCAGCGATATTACGGCAGCAAAATAGGTCGGCGAGCACATGCTGCCGGCCAAGGTCGTCAGAGCAAAGGAAACCACCAGCGCCACCAGGGACACGGTCAACTTGTTGTGCATCTCGTACACCAGCTGCTGTCCGCGATGGACGTTGAAGGACGAGCGGGCATTGATGTTGGCCAGCTCCCGCAATTCGGAAATCGCATTGCGACATTCCGGCGGAGGCGACTGTTTCCATGGCGAATCTGCGGACTCCATCGACGGCTCCGACGACGACGCGGACACGTCCGACCGGGCCGCTCCACCCGACACGGCTTCCCGGCGCTGCACAGCCGAACGGGCCGCCGTAACTCGGGCCTTTTCCACCGAATCCGCTATCGACTCGACCGATTCACTCCCGCGAACGTTGCGCGTCCGAGCCAGCAGCGCCGCCATGTACTCTTCAATCGTCGGCTCCGCCTGAGCGGTCGATTCCCCGGCCGCAGCGCCGTTCACCTCTAACGTGACGGCTTCGCCCAGCATTGCGGAAGCCGCATCCAGCAATCGAATGGCCGCTGCATCGGGGTTAGCATTGGCGGCCTGCCCGAGCATGGCCGGATTCATCTGCATCGTCTCACCTCCCCGACTCACTCCCTGCCGGACGGCAGATGCCGGCGACGGACGATCTGCCGATGAGGGATCACTGGAACTGGCTGTCATGTCTGATCTCCCTGGACGAACAGTGCCTGAAGGCGAGCACGTGACCGAGCCGTTACGTTCGCAGCTCACACAACGGCGAAACGGTGGCTCGCAGCAAACGGCAACAGCGACCATCACCGACCGTCGACAGGAATGCACTTGCCTGCCCCTGCGTGACCCAGCACGCTGATCACGGCCGCTTGCGCGGACTGTGCCAGTCGTGACGGATGATGGTCCCCAGAACACCGGGAACCGCGCGGACCTTCCCACCATTGTTACCTAGCTCGCGGCCGGCCGCGCGTCAAAACGCCCGCTGCCGATCCGACGACTCCGCCACCCTAACCGGGATCCGCCGCGACCTCTCCCAACGATTGCACCGATGTTGCTGACGGCCGGGGACCACTCAGGAACGAACCATCCGAGCCTGCCTCAGCGGTCTGCCGATTGATCGGGCGTCCCCGTCGCCTGGGGCGAGATGCGGATCACATCTTGCTCCCGCCGGTACGTCAGTCCAGCCGGACTCAAAGTGGCCTCTAACAGCTTTTCCAACGGCACTTCACGCAGCTCGAATGTGACTCGTGACTGCAACCGCTCGTTCACCCCCTCGGCATACTCCAGCCGCAGGGAAAGCTGCTGCGCCAGCGTATTGAGAATGGCGCCCACTGGCTGCTCATTGACCCGCAACGAATGCACCGTCTTGCCACCACGAGGAGGTGATGCCGGGGAGGAAACACCTTGCTGCAGCAATTCCTGCAATCGCTGGTGTTCCTCCTGCGTACCACGGAAACGAATGCCGAGCGATGTTCGCTCCAGTTGCGACGGAGAAAACTGGGAACTTACCTGATCCCACCTCGCCTGCGTCAGAGTTACGTCATACGAACGAGCCACAATCGACTCCGTGGGAAGCGGTACGAGTTGAATCTGCCGGCCCTCATCCGACCACTCGAACGTCAGACCGAACCCGGCCAGTACCAGCGTCATCCGCTCGATCCAACTCAACGTCGGCAGGTCGACACCCGGCCAGAGATCATGCGGTATCAGTTCCAGTGGGACGATTCCGACCCCGGCCTCCTGAGCGAGCTGGTCGAGCAGCGTGCGTGGCTCGGTCAGTTCATCCCATCGCCACGTCTCTTCGGCCAGAAAACGCGCCGCACGCACACGCGGTAACTGACGCGCTTCGAGCACACGCTGCTGAGCCACTCGAGCGAGACTGGCCGTACCAGCGGCACGCGGTCCGATATAGACGACCGGTCCGACGTACGACACCACCCCGCCACATTGATCTGCCAGTCGTGCGAGAACCTGGGCCAACGTGATATTGCGCTCTGACAACTGAACTGGCGTGGACGGATCGATACGTCGGTCCAGAAAAATCGCCACACGCTGCAACTGAGAGAATCGCTCGAGAAGCTCCCGCAGCGAACTGCCCGAGGGCAAGTCAATGACCGGAAATCCTGTGGCCAGAGCACGGTGAAAATCAGCTCCCGTATGCCAGCGGGAAGCCGGCTCGACAGCCATTCCAGGCGAAACGGAGAGCGAGAGCAGGCCGAGGGCAAGCGGGAACAGCAGTTTACCTAGACTCTTCATATCTTAAATCCTACCGACAACACAACTTCCCCCCGACCATCTATTTTGACATTCTACGTCCCGGCGGAAAAGCGAGTTTTCCGGCGGCCGCGCCCCAACCGTTGTGTAATGTTCCAGAGCCAATTACACTCGAATTCATGGGACGTGCAACGAACCGCTGAGCGTTGCGCACTGTGCATGGCTGCCAATAGCATAACTGCCAGCCCCTACGGAGAGACAGCCTCGGCGACAAACCGGCAGAATTTGCGGGAGACAATTCGCGTGAGCGAAGCAGAACCCAAGGCTCCCTTGCTTGATGCCTTCTATAGATCGTATTTGACCGACGAGACGTCGGCGCATTTCGTGTCGCAGGTCGCCAGGCACTATACGCTCGGTACGCTCGAGCGGCTGGCTACCTTCGGTTCGTGTGCGTCACGTCGAGCGGCGGTGTTGGCGATTGGCTTTCTCGGCGGATATGAATGCAATCGGCTGCTGGGGCGTGCCCTGCACGACAGCGATCGCGTCGTGCGTCTGCTGGCCGAGAACAGTATTCGGGAATTGTGGTGTCGTGACGGCTCGACTCAACAACAGCATCAGCTGCAGTTCATCATGCGACTGAACAACTGCGGCCGGTTTCCGGAAGCAGCACGCGAGGCCACTGAGTTAATCCGCGCGGCAGACGGGTTTGCGGAAGCGTGGAATCAGCGAGCCATCGCGTTCTATCAGCTGGAGCGTTACAGCGATTCCGTCCACGACTGCCGCCAGACGATTGAGCGCAATCCGTTTCACTTCGCCGCGGCGGTGGGAATGGGACACTGTTATCTGGAACTGTTTGACGCCGTCGGCGCTCTGGAGTGGTTCCGCTGGGCACTTGAGGTCAATCCCGACATGGAAAATGTGCGGGCGCAAGTGGGCTACTTGCAGCGAACGCTCGAAGGGAGCTGATCGCTGCGGCAGTCGGCGTCCGGCTCCGCTACCGACAACGAAGCGCGGCAGGGTACCGGGTCCCGGCCTGGCTTGCTTCTTCCCCTTGGACATGGGACATTCCTTGTTGGCTATTCTGCGGTTCAGCCCGCTTGTAACGCAGCGCGACCGGTTTCGGTCGACTTGTCGCAGGCCCAGCCTCTTGATTGTCGCAGTGGAGAATTGCTGCATTGTCGCATTCCCCATTCACCTTCCACATCCCACCGGCCTGTCCAGGCCCGAAGCGTAACGCGGCTTGAACGCTGCGGCAGTCGGCGTCCGGCTCCGCTACCGACAAAGAAGCGCGGCAGGGTATCGGGTCCTGGCGGTGCAGCGAGCGGTTGCCAGCGACGTCCATTCCGCGGCCGGTACCTGATTCATTGTCGTGCGGGCTTCTGGTAGGATGCACGACGGATTCGACAGCGTTTCCGATTGGCAGCGGCCGGCAGGCGCCGCGCCCCGTTTCTGCAGAAAGGAGATTCCTGATGAGAAAGCTGAGCTGTGTAGCGCCCGGATGGTGGGACTACACGACCATTGACTCGCAACTGGTCCAGGACGCCTCACGATTGACCGCCACTGATCTGCAACAGCTTTCGCGTGAAGGTTTCCGCGTGGTGATGTATGACACGATCGAGGAGTTCTACCTGGCGGAAGCGCTCGAGTACATTGACGCCTGGAAACAGTCGACGCCCGACAATCCAGCCGGTATCTGCGGCCCGATCGGCCCCACGGAACAACTGCCGCTGGTGGCCCGGCTCGTCAATTCGCTGGAGCTGGATTTGAAAGCGCGCGACGCGCATTTCTGGGGCATGGATGAATGGGTACTCGACGGACAGGCCGTGGGAATCGATCATCCCTTGTCCTTTGCCAAGGCCGACCTGGAACTGTGCTTCCACCGCATCGCAGAGCCGTGTCGCGTTCCCGCACAGAATCTGCATTTCCCGACCGGCGATCTGTCGGCCTATAGCGCCCTGTATGATCAGGTGCGTTGTGTCGTGATGCAGGGCGGACAGGGAGACGTGAAACACTGGGCCTTCAACGACCCCGTACGCCGCGAAGGAAAATACCAGAATGCACCTCCCACGCCGCAAGAGTATCGGCAACTGGGAACACGCATCGTCGATCTGCATCCGATGACGGTGATGCAGAACGCCCGCACGTCAGGGGGAGGCAATATCGCGCTGGTACCCACGCAGGCCGCCACCGTGGGCCCCCTGGAAACGTGGAAGGCCGAGAAGGTGTCGATCTGGCAGGCCGGTTGTCACGACAATCCCTTTGGCATGCGGCTGACGACACTGATGATCTCCCAACGGATCCCCGATTCGGCGGTCCCGATGAGTCTGTTGGGAGACCATCCCAATGTGCAGTTCAATTTCTTCCGACCCGGACTGGGCACCTGTGACGTCGAGATGCATTGAAACGGGCGTAGACGATTCTGCGGTACGCCGCTGCCCATGCCAGAGGACGAGGCGAAAGAAAAGACTGAGCAGCAAATCGTCGCTCCACAAGCGAGCCGCGTCGAGTTATTCTGTCAGATGGGTGCGGCACTGGAAACTCGTCATTGGGTATTTCGTCATTCGTGATTCCAGCGGGTGTTGCGCTGGGTCCTTCAGCAGACGTGATCGCTGAGAGTGAGAGGTAATATGACTTCACCAGATCGCCGCCGTTTTCTACGACAGGCTGCCGTCTCTGCCGGTACGCTCGTGGCCGGCAGCGGCGGTGCCCTTTGCGCTGCGGCAGGGTCGTCGCCGGCCGAGGACGCTCAGTCGTCGCGTCGCCAGAGCATCGCCGTCTCCACCTATTCCTTCTGGCGTTTTCAAGAGGGTTTGCAGTTGCCCATCGAAACGTGCATCGACCTGGCTGCGGAAATGGGCTTCGATGCGGTCGAAATTCTCCATCGGCAGATGACTCAGACTGACAACGCCTACCTGCAGCAGTTGAAGCGACGCGCCTTGGTTAATGGTGTCGCACTCTGCGGTATGTCGACTCACCAGGGTTTCGTCCACGCCGACCAGGCGAAGCGGCAGGAGAACATCGACCATACACTCCAGTGCATTGAAATCGCCTATGCGTTGGGGATTCCTACCATCCGCGTCAATACCGGCCGATGGGGAACGGTCAAGAGCTTCGATGAACTCATGAAGAACCGGGGGGTCGAACCGACACCGGAAGGGCGCAGCGATGAAGAGGCTTTTCAGTGGGTGATCCAATGCTTGGAGGCCTGCCTGCCGCTGGCCGAAAAGCGTGGTGTCCTCCTGGCGCTGGAAAACCACTGGGGCTTGAGCCGCACGGTCGAAGCGCTGCTGCGCATTATCAAAGCCATCGACTCGCCTTGGCTGGGCGCTCTGATGGATACGGGGAACTTCCTGGAAGATCCGTACGACGATCTCGAAGCACTCGCCCCCTACACCATCTATGTGCAGGCCAAAACCTACTTTGGCGGCGGCACCTGGTACACACTCGATCTGGACTATCCCCGTATCGCCGCTCTACTTGAGCGTCACCATTACCGCGGCTATGTCTCACTGGAATTCGAAGGTAAGGAGGATTATCAAACCGCCATCCCCAAGAGCCTGCACATGCTGCGCAGCGCCTTTGCCGCACCTAACTGATGGAGGAAGAAGCCGCACATGGCCTCATACGTCCTGGCCCTCGATCAGGGCACCACGTCGAGTCGTGCCATCGTGTTCAATCATCAGGGAAATATCGTCGCCTCCGCGCAGCAGGAGTTCCCACAGCTGCTGCCAGCTCCCGGCGAAGTCGAACACGACCCGGAGGCGATCTGGGATAGCCAGCTGACCGTCGCTCGACAGGCTCTCAGCGCCGGCCACGTGAACGCCGACCAGATCGCTGCGGTCGGCGTGACCAACCAACGCGAGACCGTCGTGTTGTGGGAACGAGATTCGGGCAGACCGGTCCATAACGCCATTGTCTGGCAGAGCCGCGTCAGTAACGGCGTTTGCCAGCAGCTGGCCGCCGACGGTGTGGGCGACGTGATTCGCGCCAAGACCGGCCTGCTGATCGATCCCTACTTCTCCGGAACCAAGGTGAAGTACCTGCTCGACAAAATACCCGGTCTGCGCGCTCGAGCCACGCGTGGTGAGGTGCTGCTGGGCACCATCGATTCGTTCCTGATCTGGCGACTCACTCGGGGAAAGCGGCATGTTACCGACGTGAGTAATGCCTCCCGCACGCTCCTGCTGAACCTGCTTACGCTCGATTGGGATGAGGAACTGCTGAGAATCCTCGACGTTCCGCGCGCCATGCTGCCCGAAGTGCTGCCGTCCAGCCAGGTCTACGGCGAGACGGCGACAGAGTGGCTGGGACGCAGCTTGCCGATCGGCGGAGCGGCGGGCGATCAGCAGGCAGCCACTTTCGGGCAGGCATGTTTCCAGCCGGGCACGGCGAAGAACACCTACGGTACCGGCTGCTTCCTGCTGCTCAACACCGGCCATCAACCGGTCATGTCCCAGCACAACCTGCTGACCACCGTCGGCTGGTGCGTCAACGGCCAAGTGACGTACTGCCTGGAAGGTTCCGTGTTCATTGCCGGGGCGGTCGTGCAGTGGCTGCGCGATGGGCTGGGATTGATCCAGAAGTCTTCCGAGATCGAACAGTTGGCCGCATCAGTTCCCGACAGCGGTGGCGTGGTGTTTGTCCCGGCGTTTGTCGGACTCGGCGCTCCCTATTGGGATCCCTACGCGCGCGGCGCTGTGTTCGGCATCACGCGCGGCACGACCGCGGGACACCTGGCCCGCGCAGCCATCGAATCGATGGCGATGCAGACCAGTGATCTGCTGGAGGCGATGCGTCACGACGCTCACGTTCCTTTGACCGTGCTCAACGTCGATGGCGGTGCATCGGTCAACAACGACCTGATGCAGTTCCAGGCGAATATCCTTGATGTCACCGTCCGCCGACCCACCGTCGCGGAAACGACAGCCTTGGGAGCAGCTTACCTGGCAGGCTTGGCTGTTGGGTATTGGGACAGCCTCCATGACGTGGTGGAAAACTGGGCGCTGGATCGCGAGTTCACTGCCCAGATGGAACCGCTGCAACGAGAATCCCTCGCTCGCCGCTGGCATCGAGCGGTGCAGCGAGCCCGCGACTGGGAGGCGCCTCTTTCATGATTCGCGGCCATGAAGATTGGTTCGTCGCCGCCGTAGCAGTGGCCGTCGGCGTGTTCCTGTTCGTCTGTGCCATCACCAACTGGTCGTGGTACTATTCCCTCCGCACCGCGCAACTGCTGGAACGTGGCCTGGGACGGCCCAGAGCACGCGTGTTTCACGCCCTGCTGGGAATAGGCTTGGTGGCACTGGGGATCGCGATCGGTTTCGGTTTCCGACTGCCACTCTTCGGTCGATGAGCAGATTTCTCGCACCGCTGTGAGCGGTCGGCCAGGGGCACGGTCACGCGACTCCCTGACCAGCGCCGTCCCGCATTTCCCCCCCCCTACTCCGCAATCGATCCGAGATTAGCGGGCCGGATTGCCCGGCCGCGCGGCCTGCCGCTGTTCGTGTGCTCGGACCTGAGCCACGTACCGCTCCGGGCCGCCCCAGAACGTCTGCAGAGCTGACTCGTCGGCAAAGAGATAGACCTGGCCGCGGTAGAAGACACCGTGTGCCCGTTTGCCTTCCACCAAAGTCCCCTGCTGCGCGAATTTGACGCAGTCGAAACCGGAGAGAGCCGGAGCATACTTGTCGAAATTCGACATGAACCGTCGTTGTTCGTCGGGCCCGGTAAAGAGATAGATGCGTCCCAAATGGAACGCGCCCCAACGAGGATCACCCTTGACCCACTTTTCCTGCTCGACCAGGGTGACGCTGCAGTAGCCTTCCAGGGCCACATCGGGCTGCCCGGCCGGCGTCTCCGCTGCTCCGCTCAATGAACCCTGCGGCAGAATGGGGAGTTGCGGTCCCGATGCTGGAGGATTCGCGGGGAACGTGAACGTCGAGCCAGCTTGAGTCGGCTCAGCAGCCAGGGTGGGATGTGGTTGCGAGGGAACCAGCGGCACCGACGTGCCAGCTGCTGGGGGATTGTTGGCCAAAGACGGCTGAAACTCAGACCGTTGCGGCTGCGGTGGCGATGGCGGTGTGATCTGCGGCTGGAACTCGCCACCGGCCGGTGAATTGAACGACGCGTGTTGCTCCGCGGGCCGCGGCATCAGATCACCCCTCTGGCCAGGCACGGTCGCATACGGATTCACCACCAGATTGGTCTGCGGTGCAGCTCCGCGCACGTCACGTCGTGGATCCGCGACCGGCTGGCTTGGCCAACCCTGCTGCTGGGGCAAGCCGGCCACGCCCTGGGGCACGCTGGTGGCCTGACCTCCAACGGGAAAGGCCCCGCTGGAACTGGATGACTGTCCAGATCCTGCTCCCGCCGTATAGGACGCCTCTGCCGGGAATGCCGAAGCTCGATTGGGCAACCCTTGATTGCCGGCCCCGATCGGAGACGGCATCGCGACATCCGTGTTGGGGCTTCCGTCAAACGGCATGCCAATCCGGGCATGCGAGGCCACCTGGTCCAGCGTGGCGATATAGCGATTGGGCTCAAGGGGGCTGCCGCCGCGATAGACAACGGCTCCCTGAGGAGTAACAATCACATCGGTCGGACATGTGTCCACCTGGTATTTCTGAGCTAGTTCCCGGCTCTCGTCAACATTCACCTTCAAGGGAACGTAGCTGGCGGTCAGCGAGCGGATCACTTCGGGCTGATTGTAGACCGATCGCTCCAGCTTGATACATGGCGGGCAGTTGTTGCTCACGAAGTGAATCAGGACCAGTTGCTGGTGACGGGCCGCCAACGCACTGGCTTCGGCCCAGGTCGTGACCCACGGAATGCGGCTTTGAGCCTGCAGAGCCGAGCTGGTTGCCAGAAGAAGAACGATTGCCGTCAGTGCTGTCCGTTGCGCCCCTCGCATTGGCCGACCTTCCTGTCACTTCACCTACGGGTAGAAACCACGGAACACTATGGTCCCTTATCGGACTTCCGGTCGTAGCGGTTGCAGAAAAAATGCGGAATGCGTAGATTTGTCCCAGGCGAGCAGTCGGGCCCAGCCGTGTCGATCGCAGCCGCAATGACCCAAAAAAAACTCCCATTTTGTCTGGATTGGCTCGAGCAATCGCTTGACACAGACGAAGAGATGAGTATGATGCCGTTAGTTAGCAGACTTCTGTCATGCATTGTAGGCGCTGCTTGCCCCAGGCATTGTATTCGGGCACTCTTCGGAAAAGCGACTTTGTCTGCGACCAAGTGAAGCTTAACGGAGGGGTGGCGCTTCTCGGGTGCTTTCTCAGCTGATCGGTGCGGAGAACCTCTGACGGTTGTGCTGGTTTGCTGGACCCTTTAATGATGATTCGCGGCTGCATGCTCAGTGAGGCAGCCGGCACGTAATCGAGAAGCCATCAGCGTGCAGCGTCGAATGGGGTCTTGCCGTGAAAGCGGCAGATCGTGATCTCGCGATAGAAGCATTACTCTGGTCGGCCACAGGCTACCCGCTTCTGCCAAAGCGTTGGGAGTGTGGTCATTCTGAGTCCTGACATTCACTGCGTTTGTTTGGCGTTTGCGGGTTGAGGATCAGGCGGATCCTCCTGCCCGCTGTTATTCGTTGGGCATGCCTGCCCGGCGAAGTTTCTGACACGTTCTTGGAGAGATACCGACACCCCCTGGCGGACATCGTCCAAGTCCAGGTAGGTACCTTCTAGGTGAGTCATGGGGAAAAAGAAGCAACGAGGAAAGTCACCATCGGGACACCCCTCAGGAAGAGGACCCAACAACAATGGCCGAGCACGTCGGCGGCGTCGCCCCTCGGATGTGGTGCGCCGCAGCCCCGACGTCGAACCGGCTGAGAATCTGGATGCTCCGCTGGAACCGGGTTGCGGGTTGCTTGAATTGCACCCCAATGGCTACGGCTTCCTGCGCAGCCCGTCCAACAACTACTCACGCGAGCGGACCGACCCGTTCGTGCCGGGAACGATGATCGAGAAATATCGGTTGCGGCCTGGCCTGATGATTCACGGGATGGTGCAGCAAGCACGCAAACAAACCGGCCCTCGACTGCGCGAAATCACCGAAGTGGACGGGATCAAACCGGAGGACTACGTCAACGTCAAGACGTTCGACGAACTGACTCCGATTAACCCCGAGGAGTGGCTGCGCCTGGAAACAGGCCCCCAGCCGCTGACCACCCGCGTGATGGACCTGCTCACGCCGCTGGGCAAGGGACAGCGAGCGCTCATCGTCGCACCCCCTCGCACTGGCAAGACCATCATGCTGCAGCACATCAGCCAGGGTGTGGCGACCAATCACCCGAATCTCAAGCTGATCGTGCTGCTGATCGATGAGCGACCGGAAGAAGTGACCGACCTGCGCCGCAATGTGGACGGCGAAGTGGTCGCCAGCAGCCTCGACCAGGATGTCGAAAGCCATGTGCGGCTGAGCCAGCTGATCGTCGAACGGTGTCGGCGTCTGGCGGAAATGGGTCAGGATGTCTTTCTGCTGCTCGACTCGATCACCCGCCTGGCACGGGCCTTCAACAAATGGGTCGGTAATACGGGCCGGACGATGAGCGGCGGTGTGGACATCAAAGCGATGGACATCCCCAAGAAGTTGTTTGCCACGGCCCGCGCCTTCGAAGAGGGCGGATCACTGACGGTCGTCGGCACGGCGCTGATCGATACGGGCAGCCGGATGGATGAGCTGATCTTTCAGGAGTTCAAAGGGACCGGCAACATGGAACTGGTCCTGGACCGCAAGCTGGCCGATCGACGCGTCTGGCCCGCCATCGATATCACCCAGTCGGGCACCCGTCGTGAGGAACTGCTGCTCGATCACGAGACGCTGCATGCCGTCACTATGCTGCGGCGCACTTTGACGTCCATGCACCATGTGGATGCCATGGAACAACTGACCAAACAACTGGGCCGGTTCAAGACGAACGCCGAGTTCATCAAGTTGATCAGCGGCGTCAAAGTATTGGACTGACGCGCGGGTCAACTGCACCAAGTTGCCCAAGGCCGCGGCGCGCGACGACTACGATCGCGCTGCTGACGAGCTGTCCGCCAGCGCAGTGGTGGAGAGATTGAACAGGAGGAGCTCGCTGATTTGCGCGCGAAGCGCAACTTTACTGACTCATTTGTTCTCGCCAAAGCGAATCTGCTTCTCCGCCACGGTCTCGGTCGCCAGATCGACGGCCAGTTTGGCGATCTGCTTCAGGTCGGCCGGTGGAATCTGCAGACTTCCCGCATCGCGTCCTGGATGCTGCGCAACGACATGTCCCAGAATACAGGCTGCCGACTGAACGATCACTGCATCTCGCATGTCAGTGTCCTTCATGCTCATCGCAGGTCCTCCCGTTGAAATGCTCGATTCCGCCCTGCGCGCAGGGCGTCCCTCTCCGTCGACTTACGACGCATGCTCCGTCCAACCAAGCCTGCGCAGTCTCCGGCCCCACCTGGTGGCCGCACCGCCAGGGTGAGGGCCATGAGCCGCGCAGTGACTTCCTCCCATGCGCTAGCGGCGGTCCGTACGCATCGTCACGCAGACACCTGTCATGCGAGGCGTGTGTCGCATACCACGTGCCAGGCCCGAGAGAAACGCTGAGGAACTGCGTTCAAACTCGGGGAGTGTCCCAGACGATGTGACGGAGAGGATCGAAAGGGTGCTGCTGCTCCGCTCGCACAGACAGGCGGTATTGGAGTTTCGTGGTCCGGCTGCAACGCATCGGCCAGCGAAGCGGGCGGTCGGGGGTAGTCCACCTCGGCTCGGGCAGAATGGCCGCGTGGCGAGCGGCCTTGGCGGCGGTGATTTCGTCATACGGGGCGACAACATCGTCTGGGCGCATTTCGTCATTGTCGCCACGACACATCGTCGCATTCGCCATTGCTTCACCACGTCCCTGCGGCGTATCGCTTTCGGTCGCGGCGTTAGGGGGATTGTCGGAGAGGGAATTCCACCTAGTGTCTTGGCGCGTGCCATAATATAATCGGTGAACGTTTGGGTGCGAACAGGTGTCGAATACCGTAGCCGCTCTGATTCGGCAGACGCGATGTCCTGACGCGCCCTGAACGCAAGTTGTTATCCGCCAAGCCATTACGGAGGGTAAGCGAATGGCTAGCGGCCTCATTGGAAATGAGGTGCCCCGTAAGGGGTTGCGGGTTCGAGCCCCGTGCCCTCCGCTGTAATCGGAAGCCGTCAACGTAAGTCGTTGGCGGCTTTCATATTGCGCTAATATCATGCCACTACTCCTGAGTGCTGTGCTGAGATTGTGCTGACTGGCCATCCGCCGGCGAGTCGTTCCGATGGCACCTGGCCGACCGAGACAGCCGCCGCATGGCAGCCTGGGATTGCTCATCCGCCAGATGGAAATACCAATCCAGAATCTCCCGATCCACATGGCCGATCCAGGCCCGCAGCACGCGTTCGGAAAGCGTCTGCAGTGTTGTGACGATGGGTGTGGGCAGTTTCGCTTTCGGCGGCATAGCATACTCCACGCGATTTCAGTGCGGCATGGTTTGGTCGCGCGACCCACGGAGCGGCGAGTGAGTAAGACCCGCTCCCGGGAGATTTGCGGCGGCCGAACTCCCGTCCGCTTCTGCCTCCACCAACTGGCACCGCGTCGCGTTCTTCCCGTCTCGGGGATCGAATACAGCGTCAGATTGTGATACGACCGCAGCAGCTTGCCGCCAGGCTGCACGCTGCCCAAGGCTTGGCTGCAGGAGGAAATCCGGACCCGCTTGCTCGATGGCGTGCAGCAGGCCTACGATCACGGCGAGCTGGTGCTCCGCGAGCGGCAGGGATATCTGCTGGTGCCGGAGCGATTCACGCAGTGGATGCACGACCTGCGCACCTGTTACTGGAATTTGCATGCCGAGCCGGTGGAGTTGGGGCACGCCGATCAGACGCCGGAGGAAGCCGCCCGACGGACGCTCGGCTATCTGCCCGCCTATGCCAATGGCGTGGCCCTGCGTAACGATCGCCTGTTGGGGCTCGACGACGACCAGTTGCTCTTCTCGTACAAGGACTATTATGAGCACGGCCACGTCAAGACCCAGCGTATTCCCGCCCTGGAGCTGATCGATCGCTTTCTGCTGCACGTGCTGCCGCGTGGGATGCGGCACATCCGTCACTATGGCTTCTGGGCGCCGAATCAGCGTCAGGAGAAGCTGCCGCTGATTCGCCGCCTGCTGAGCGTGCCCGAACCAGAACCGAAACGTGACGCCCGTGACAATGAACTGCCACAGGAAGAGGACGACCCCCTGCTGCAGGCCTGCCTGCGCGTCCTGTTTCCACCCTGTCCCGCATGCGGGAGCGGCGTGTTGGTCCAGTACAGCTGGCCCCGGCCGACCGTGGCCCGCCTCCTGCAGATGACGCTCGGCGAGCTGCGGCAGGTGACCTTGCCCTTCTGGTGACGACGGAGACCAAGGCATGCTCAGGCACAATAGCGCGTGGCGAACTTGCGGGCGTCAGCCCCGCGATCGCTACCACTGTGCGCCACTGCGGTGGGTGACGCGCGTGTGTCACCTTTTTCGGCGGGCAAGGAGGCCAGAAGCATGCTCACCTGCGCCGCGCATCGCGTCTCCTCGACCGACATCGACCTGTCACAGCGGCCTCGGTACTCCTCGGACACACGGGCACCACTAGCGGCTCTTTGGGTTCAATACCCTATAGAGAAGAGTGCCCGTCGCCTCGAGTGCCCCCCCCCCGACGCCGCTCACTGCTTCCCTGCTTCGTCGGATGCCGATTCACCGTTGATCCCTGAATGGTGAACGGGAGTGAGGCCGACTCCTTTCTTCACCTTCCCCGACCCCCGCGAGCTCTGCTCGTGGGTGCATCAGATGGTGAGCTACGTCTCTGCACGCCCCTTTCTCTCCGACCCCCACGAGCTCCGCTCGTGCGGTGAAGCAGATGGTGAGCTACGGCGCCGCCACGCGATTCGTTACCGCCTGCATCGAGTACTCGCCGAACGTACCGACGTAGAACCCCGTGCTCCCGATGCGTCAGAGTCGCAGCAGATGCGCGAGGTTGTTCTGATGGCAAAACGCGATCTCCAGCGGCGCCGTGTCCGGGTCGGCTCGCAACGCCGCGTGGAGATGCCTTAGCAGGACCGACAGCCGAGCCACTGCGTGCCCTTTGAGGTCAACGATCCACAGGAAGGCATCGCGCACACTCGCAGTAGCTGACCATCTGATTCACCGCACGAGCGGAGCTCGTGGGGGTCTGAGCGGTGTGAGGCGGTGAGTGTGGTAGCTGACCATCTGATTCACCGCACGAGCGGAGCTCGTGGGGGTCGGCGACGTACGCTGATGCTCGAGCGGCTGGCCCGACGGTCTGCTGCGCGAGCCCGGTGATCTCCGGCTCTTCGCTCTTCGCTTACTTGACACGCTGGTTCGACGTGCACACACAATGACATATCCGCCGATCGCTAGCTAGCCCCGTCTGGAATCATTCCGGCGGCAGCTGAGGACAAGTGAAGCGGAGCCCGGGCCGAGGTACGCTGCGGTCCCGAGTCCGGTGATTACGTCGTGTTGATGCACGATTCAGGCACGGCCCCGGCCCGGATAGATTCTCACTTGCCGTGTGGCCAGTACCGCGCCAGATAAGCGTCGGCCTCCTCGGGCGAGGTAAACTGCAGGGCCAACCCGTATTGCGCCCCCCAATCGCTCCCGGTCCAGAACAGGCGCCGCGTTTCCGACTCGCACCTCGCCGCCGCTGAGGCGTTGCCGCCCGGATCGTCCGCGAGTGGTTCGTCTTCCTGGATGATTACCCAACTGCCGCCAAGTCGCTTGACCATGGCCATGATGTCATTCCTGAGAAGTGCGTGGATTTCCTGCAGGAACGTCTGAGCGGGCAGTCGCCGTGCCCGGTGAGTATTCCGCGGTCACCATGCGCATGGGTTTGACCGGCCGCAGGATGTCACTCCTCCATCCTACCCAAGAGCAGGTCCGAAGGAAACGAAATTGTTGCCGCCGGCATACGCACACCAAGAACTGTGGCAGCTACGCATGTGTTTCTGATCAGCGAGGACGAAGGGAAGAAGGGATTCCGTGAAGACGTGGTCGTCACGTTCACACGAAAGGAGAACGAGAATGACAGGAAGCGGTAACCCAGGGAACGCTGCGCAGTGCGGCGCCCCCTGGGCTGTGGATTATCACCGCTTCGCCCTGTCAACGTGTGCCTTCGTTACCACGGGGCGCAGGTTGCCTTTCCTGGGCTATTGGGCCGATGTGATTTGCGCAGCTCGCTCACGCCAGCGGGTCGCTTCGTCACCGCGGCCGGTGGCTTCACACAGATCAACCAGCAATCGGGCAATCCGCTGTCTCTGGGATACCGGCACCCGCGAGTCCCCAAGCAGAGCGGAATCTACTTTTCTTCCGCATCCTCCATCTCGCAATACAGCCAAGTCTTAACATAGGTCCAATAGCGGTCGGCCGTCGCTCGAGAAATACCCAACACCACAACTGCCTCCGCCACCGACATGCCGGCGAAGTATCGCAGCTTCACCAACATTGCTTTCTGAGGATCCTCGCCGGCGAGCTTGCTCAGAGCGTCATCCAGCGCCAGAAGCCGTTCGGACCGCGACGATTCGACAGCACAATCGGCATCCAGATCAACCCGTATCCGATCACCGCCATGTTTTGGCCTGCCCTTCCGCTTGGCCCGGTCCACCAGGATCCGCCGCATGGCCTCAGCCGCCGCCGAGAAGAAATGCCCACGCGAATCCCAATGCTGTGCCTTCTCAACGTCCACCAATCGGAGATAGGCCTCGTGCACCAGCGCGGTCGCCTGCAGAGTCTGTCCCGGCTTCTCCTGGGCCATCCGAACGGCGGCCAACTTGCGGAGTTCCTGGTACACGAGCGGGAGCAATTCTTCCGCCGCATGCCCCTCCCCCTGTTCGATCTGCCTCAGGATCCGCGTCACATCCCCGGTGACCGAGGGAAGCACTGCGCCCGAGGGAAATCCGGAATTTGCCGCGGATTCCTCACCCAACGAATCGTCTGGCTGGTCATCACGAGCCATCGTTCCGCTCCGCTGCCCCGATGTCGAATGGCCAATGCGAGCAACAAGATGGAGAGCCACCCTGATCTCTGCCGTGTCAACGCAGAACACGAATATACCATGCCGCACGGCCGAATCCATCCGCAAAGAGGAGGCAAACGGAGAGCAGGCGGCCAAGGGCATGGCGCGCCAACTACGTTCGCTCGGCCTGCTCACAGTTGACACCTTCAGCCAGCTTCACCAGCGGTTCTTGGGCCGACGATTCGCCCCTCTCGACCGCCAGATCGGCGGTCTCGACCGAGTTCACAGAGCGAGCGGCCTTCCGCATGCCCTTCCAGAGCAAAATCAGACTGAGGAGCAATGACACGACGCGGATGGGCCAACTGATTTGACGCAACGGGAGCAGGCCCGCAAACAGCAGCACGACACCCAGCACGTCGAGCACGATATTGTCGCGCCAACGCGTCTTCTGCAGACCTGCCCAGAGGAGCCGCAAACCGACGACGAGCGAAACGAACGCCACGATGCACAGTACGACCGCAACAGGAACGACGTGTGAACCATCTTCACTGGGAACATTCTCGGACAGGATAGCGTACGCGTGGACGGACGAGCACGCGGCCACTAGAAGAAGCAATACACCTGGTGCATCGATGGCAAGATGCTCGCAGCACCTGATCTTCCGCATGGCAAGTCCGATCAGCCCCAACCCCAAGGGGAACGCGATGAGAGTTACCAGCACAAAGGCATCCGCTGAATTGTCGATTCGTATACCATACGTTTTCGAGATGTTCAGCGCTTCCGATATCAACACGTACGATGCGGCTAACGCGAACGCCGCTACACTTAGAGCTATTGTGCCGACTACCAGCGCTGCAAGCCGTGCTATGTACTGCATACTGATATCCTTCCGAAAAGCAAATCGAATGAAGTGATTGGTCATTCACTTCAACCGGCCACCATCGCGAGATGCCAGCATCTTCCCACTGCGTCGAGTGCAATAGGGGGCGTTGAGGAATCGCTACGGTCCTGGCTTCATTGCCGGCTATTCCAGATCAGCCATGACTTGTCCTGTCGCATCGACGACGAGACGACGATGGTTACCACCGACTTGATAGTGTATGATCGCGGCCTGACGGCTGGCCGGCAACACGACGCTCTGCACTTCGTCCACCGTACGGATACTGATCGTATTGCCGCGGCCATTCCGGTTGTTACGGATCTGCAATTCCAGGGAGTCGCGGGGGCGACCTTTGATGTCCACTCCGCGCACATACAAGAGGGCGCCACCGGCCATTTCCACTGGACTCACATGCCGCGTCTGGATCTGCTGCCACATCTCTGCCACATGCTCGTCGCGTCGGTAGCTGATCATCGCGTTAGCCGTGTCGACGGTCACCACACCCCGGTATCGAGCCAGCGTCAGTCGGCCGCCGTTCCAGGTCGGTGGCGCGAGGTGATCGCAATCCGCTTGCTCGTCTCCCAGCTGTGTCTCGTCGGCCCGCATCTGCTGCAATGACTGTGACTACGGGCACTCACGTTCCGCCGCGCATCGTGCTTCCTCGACCAGACCATTTCCGCGGCGCCCATGGCCTCACGTGCCAGGAACCGCGCCCACCATTCGGGTTCCTCCTGAAACGGTGAACGGTTCACATGCAGCGACGGTCACGCGCGCACCGGGCACTACAGTTTCAATGGCCGCCACCATCACATAGTGGCGATTCTCAACATGGAGAACCGGCCGCTGAGAACCAATGTTCCCCCGAAAAGCACACACGCAGTACCGATCACCTTGGCCGTCGTGCCGGTCAAGTTCTTCTCTCTGGTGAGAGGAATCCCAGTAGGCGTGAAGGCCTTGGCCCCCAACGCAATTGCAGCAACTCCGAGAATCAGGCCGAGCATGATTTTCTCCTTTGCACTCTGCTAATCAGACGGAATTGAACTCCGCGATACAACGACATCTGCCTTCATCCGCAAACTCGCTTTGCCGAACGACTGTCGCAGCCTCCAGGAGACACTGGCAAACGGCTTCGTTTAGTCGACGGACTGACAAACCACCGGTTAACGAAGCGAGAAAGTCCTTGCCGCCTTGGTTCACGGGTATTCCACGTGGACATTCCAGGGAATCGATCGGGCGACTGAGTGCTGTCTGAACTGCTCAGCCAGTTCAGCGAGCCTGCGGGTCGAATTACCGGTGAAAGTATGCGTGCTGCCGGCACGAGTGACGACCACGTAACTCCGGCTGATGCGTCGAGGCAACAGCAGGTTGAAAGGCGAACGCAGTATGGGTATCCGTTCATGGATCTCACACGCACGAAACTCCACAATGTCCTCCCAAGTGACCGTTTGGCCTTTGGCACCGGTCAATAGGACAAATCCCTTTTCATAGACGACGGTGCGACATGACCACAAGTAATAGACGAACCACCAACTGCCGACCCCCACAGCACAGACCCCGATACCTATGGCCACGCCGATAGCCGCCGCGATCCAGTCTTTGCTCATGCCGGGGGCCTTCGTCACGATCATCAGCCCGAACGCCATGGGAATGCAGCCTAATATGACTCCAGCGACCAGATTGACCATTCCGGGACGATAGCTTCCCACGTATCGACCGAGTCTTGACGCAGTAGTGCCGTCTTGTGCCGTCACCATAGATTGGCTCCTTCAGGAAGTCCGTAAGCGATACTTAGGCAATAGCGGCGGACCGCGGTTGACGAGCACAGGCAAGTTCGTGAACACTCACCAAGGTCCGGCTCCGCGTCGTCTGAAGTGTAATAGTCGAATCGGATGAACTGCTGGTGCAGAAAACAGATCGAATAAAAGTGCTGCTCCGCGTCCTCTGCCGATCGAACAGGTCGCCTTAGCTGCCCTGTTGCCCGACGTGCCGCCCCCCCCCACAACTTTATCGGCGGCGGACTGACGTCCTTATTACACGCCCGACAGCTTCACGTCGTGCTTTCGGATCCGTCGGGCTTCTCTTTCGGGACGAAAGAGATGAGAATGGCGCCAGCAATCAGGGGTATGATCCCAGCGATCATCGCGGGGACGGCGAACCCAAGTGCCCAGGTAAACGGATTACGCCCCTTACGCTCGGCGAACAGACCCATCAGGCTGGCGGTGAAGCAGGCAACCACCAGATTGCCAACGCCAATCGCGAGCGCGGGAGGCATCGCCGCGTGTGTACCCGCGGACTTGAGCGCATATGTTCCCCATAATATGCCTGTCACGATCGATGCCAGCACCAACATGGTCCACGATGCCAGGGACCGTGCGCTGCCGGACGGTTGGTTCTGTCCCATTCTTGCTCGTCCTTTCTGCCACTAGTTGGCTTCTCTCGGCGGTTGGTATCGGCGGGTAGGCATCTGCTCGTTACGACGCCATGCCATTTGTTTCTACCGTGACGTTCCACTTGTGTTCTGTCAACGCTGCAAATTCAAGATGGGGGCCGTTGGGCTTCGCCGGTGCCGCAGATGGTTAGACCTCGCCAATGCGCCACGGGCGAATCCCGAGGCACACTTGTCTTGAGCGTTGACAGAGCACTCGTCGGTTCTCATTTCAGCCCCGCGCGCTCGTCCGCACCGGCCAGACGTCTGGCCATTTCCCGCACAGTCAACGAATCAGACTCATTAATTTCCAGTGCCTCCGTGTTGATTCCCAGCAGTTGTTCGCACAACGTCGTCGCGTGGATGAAATCCAGGCAGTTGAGGCCGAAGTGTGAATCTGGAAACGGAGGGCCTCCGAAGCTGACCAGCGTTTCATCCAGCGGCAATGAGATGGGATCCACACTGGTTCGTTGCCAACACAGTGCCAGGAGGAATAGTCGTTCGTAAGGGTCAGCGGTGTACGCTTCAATAGCCGACTCGTGCCCACTGGTGAGGGTCACTAGCGGGTAGAGGTTCTGCGACTGAAGCTGTTCTTCGTCGAACTCTTCAGCAGGCACACACTGCGGCCACCCCTCGCGCACGCGCGTCTTCGTGAGGGGAGGGTATTTCTCGGCAAAGTGGAGCAGAACCAGATCGTCAGTCTCCTTGGTCTCATCTCTTTCAAGCAGCGTATAGAGACAACCGTCTTTCGTCTCACTGATTTGAACGCGGCAACACCTCTCCGAGGAAGATTCGTCGGACTTGACGATGATCTGATAAATCGGGCCTTTTTGATTTTCGCCCACTTTGGCCACCGTATACTTCGGCGGTTCCAGTCGGCGCAGGTCCATCCGACGATACTGCGTAACTTGCCGAGTCATCGCATCAACGATTTCATGCATTTCACCGTACGGGGCTGGCAGGTCAACTTCCGTGCTGTCGACCACTGCCTGCCACTGATCTTCTTGAGCGAACAAATACGGCCGATTCGCTTCATTCGCGGTCTGGCGTCGCCGCACCAGGACGGCGAGCCGTACATGAACGCGGACATGGTTCCGATCGATACGGACAGCGGCAACAGGTGAGCCAACTCGCAGGTCCCATTGGCTGACGCCCAGTTGATCGGCGAGATCTTCTGGCACGGCATCTCGAAGATTTGACGCTATTTGCAGGTCCCAATCGGTCAATGGCCGAAGCTCACTCTGCCGGTCGCGTACACAGTAGGCCACCCGAAGGAAGTCGCCCCACACACGAGTCTCCAGCACATCATCAGGAAAGTAGATGGCACGACGAGGTTCGTTCTCCGAAGGAGCAGCATCTGGCTTGCGACAGGTCGATACATAGCCCCCGTTAACTCCCAAAGACTCGAGAGCGTCGACCAGACGCTCCTTCAGGATCCTGGATACCGTCTGCTCGATCGACTTGCTTATCGACTGCACCCCGATAGTATCTCGAGTCGGGTCACTTGATTCGGGCTGATGCGATGACTCGTCCACAGGTGCCAGCGGCAAACGATTCGCCTCCTCAAACAGGTCGAAGGCGTTGGTTTCGTCACCTGATCGTTCACACACGAGCGCAAGTGTCCGGACTAGCTCCCGGCACTGAGGCGAGGCACTCAGCAGTTCGCTGGCGACCTCTCTCGCGGCAGCCAGATCACCATGATGCAGCAATGCGAGACAGCGTGTGAACCGAGCCCGCAACGCGGGTGGCACCTGTGGCGAGAGAGCGTGTGCTTCAGCCACTGTTTCAGCCAGCCAGGCGTTACGCGTCGAGATCGGTTTTCGACGCTGCAGGGCGACAAGAGCCTGACTCGCCTCCTCCAGCTCGCCGGATAAACACAGAATCGCCGCCAACGCCTCATTCCCATCCGGCAAGTCCGGGTTCAATTCGCAAGCTCGGCGAGCAGCCGCCAGGGCTGTTGTCGATGTCTGTCCGGTCTGAAAGTCTATCAGTGCCATCTGGGCATGTCCCAACGCACATTGAGAATCCAGTTCAATCGCCCGCCGGCTTTCTTCCCGCGCCTGCTGGAATTCACCCTTTCGAAACAGGACCGCCGAGCGAATGGCGTGTGCCAGCGCCGATTGATCTGTCACTGCCAGAACTCGCTCGGCGTCCGCGATCGCTTTCTCTTCATCCTCCTGTTGGAGAAACGCCAGCCCTCGAATTTCCCACGCACAGGTGTCGTCGGGCACCGTCATCAACGCCCAACTAGCTTCTTCGATGGCAGCATCCCAGGCGGCTTGTCGCAGACGGTCCACAGCTTTTTCGCAGTGTCGCTTCGCGGAGGCCAACTTTGCCCCCGTGTCAAGCGACCGGGCGAACACGGATTCTAAGGTCGTTGCCACATTGCCGAACACGCAGTCTCGCAGGTCCGCCGCGAACGCATCATGGAAATTTTTCGCCGTCGCCGATGGAAACCGGTTCCAGGCAACGCGGAACGGATCGGAGTTTCCCACACTCAACGTGTAACACTCGCAGACGCGTTCTGTCACGGCGTCGACGAGCCACACATCATAGCTGACGCCCCCCTGGTCAAAACTACTCACTTCGCCGTCCATCTTCGTCACTCCCGCGGCCCGATAGCTGCTTTGTTTCAGCAGCAAGTACCAGCGCGCGGCGAGGAACGCCCGAGTTCCTTCCATCACATCGTCACGACGGCCAGATCGCGTTCCCAACAAAGTATCGACCATGCCTTGTCGATCGAAATTGCAGAGAGGTCGCAGGTGTCCATCCTCGAAACGGACCGGCACGTCGATTCGGTCCAGATCACTCTGCGCGCCGCCATCGATCTGCACAAAACAGCGCAGGCACTCCTCCACATCAGTGTCGGTCAACACGATGGTGTTCTGTCGCGAACACAACGTAACCGGCGCTATCGATGCATCCTGGATCGTATGCTTGACTGCCGAGAGCATGGAAAAGGTTCGCTTCAGATCTGCGAGGGTCGGGCAGATGGACACGAGTCTTTTCTCGTAAGCGTCTGGATGCAGAAACGTCTGCCGGAAATCTTCGAATGGATTGTCGGACACCATGCGTGCGGCTGCCAGAACCTTCCCGCGTCTGGTATCAACAAGTAGTCCGTCATGGCAGATGGTGTCGTCAACGGCCGGCTTGAGTTTCCCCTCGACCGTTGGTCGCACCTGACTTTCCCGGATGACAATCGCATACGGTCGTCGCAGTATATTCGTCCATTGACGTACATCGGCAAGTCCCACGGCCGGATCGTCGCCCACTTGGAGCAGTTCGATGTACTGCTTCAGTTCGTTCGTCTCGATCTGGTCGAGGTCGTGCTGTCGCATGAGTTCAATAGCCCGATCCCAGTCGGAGAACAGCGCCGGCGATCGGTCAACTGCCAAACGACTTCGAGGCCGCACCGGTGAATCCCGCAGAACGGCAGTGGCATAATGAATGCCTTTGAGGTCAAGTACTACAAGCGAGTCTTCGGTCAGAGGGGGAATGTCAAAGGTATTCGAGGCAAGTTGTCTGCGTGGAACGTCAATCAGTTCCGCCACGGACGACAGGTGCTGCAGGATCTGAGGCCGCAACGATTCGGCATGCTCTTTCGCCGCCAGATGACTGCGGACCTGGTAATATCCCGCCGTCAAACCGACGATGGCACCCGCACTGATGGTCGCGAGGATGCAGGCAATCGATCGCCTGAGCCAGCGCTCCGCCTGCCTGCTCGCATGATCGCCAGAGGTCTTGGGAATTCTAGTCACCGGCGATCGGGGAATCATCAGGTAGGCTCCGCAGTGTGGACAGCGAGAATCGGCCGGAATATCCCCGCTCAGATTCGTATGACAGCGGTGACACTTCACGCTTGACATTCCTGCTCTCCCTTCACCAATCAATTCCATCTCCCCTGAAGAATCGTCAGACGTCGCGGCTGATACGTCGCTGGGCCACCTTCGCAGAGGCCGTAGCGAGGTGGCTACCCTTGCGCACGAAGAATCGATCTATGCAGCATTGGACCAGATGCACGTATCACAACATGCAGAGCGCACACCACAGATCCTCCAGATTGGAAGCCGAGCTGCTATCGGACGCTCGCCGCACGCGACATCGCGTTAGGTGGCACATTCTGCCGATCACTACACCTACTTTCCAGCGGATTCACCTGCTCTATTTGAATACCTGCTCTGTCGACTGAACAGAGACCACACGGAAACCAAGGTATTTGTCACCGCGACTATGGGTGAAGCAGCGGTAGGCCGAGCGGCACGACCGAGCTGGGCCACCCCAACTGCCGCCCCGAACTACGTGTGATAATGTCGATGGTCCCTGCGGATCCGTCAGCGGAGACCGTTTATAGTAATCCGACGCATACCCATCCTGACACCATTCCCACACATTTCCGTGCATGTCGTGCAGGCCCCAAGCGTTTGGTCGTTTCTGACCTCCAGGATGCGTCCGATCCCCTGCATTCGAACTGTACCACGCATAGGATCCCGCCTGTGATACGTCGTCGCCAAAGCTAAAGACGCTGTTCGTGCCCGCCCGGCAGGCGTATTCCCACTCTGCTTCGGTCGGCAATCGATATCCGCGTCTGGCGGCCTTCTCGGCCGGCAACTGGGACAGCTTCTCGCAGAACGTTCGTGCCTCCTCCCAGCTGACATTTTCAACAGGATGGTCTGGCCCTTTGAACTGAGACGGATTACGGCCCATCACCGATTCGTACTGAGCCTGCGTCACCTCATGCACCCCGAGATAAAACGGCTTCGTAATCCGCACGCGGTGAAGTGGACATTCGTCCTGATCCCGGAGTGCCTCGTCGTCTGGCGAACCCATCAGAAACTCGCCCGCCGGGATCAACTTCAGCTGCATGCCGATCGAGTTTCTGACAAATTCGCCAGGGGGCCTCGGGCCGGGCTTTCCTTGCTCAGATCTTCGTGCCAGAGCCGGTGCGTCGCGCCCATCGGTCAGATCGCTTGTTACATGTGAGTTGCCATGGTTCGACATCGGACTGATGGCACTGTATACGATCAACGCGAAGATACACGCCGCGCTACCCAACAAGACTGCCGGTGGACCGAAGCGCCACCACCAATCGCGCACTTCAGTCTCATCTCGTGCACCTCCGCTCGCATCGCAGCAAACGCCTGCCGCGGGAGTCGTCGCACTACCCGCACCTTGCGTGTCAACGGCCGGCCGTTGCTCGAGGATCACCGGTGACGGACTCTTCGGGCCGTCCCTTAACGGAGCAGGTGGAGTCTCCAGCGAGCTGAGCAGCGCTCCCGCAAACTCCCGACAACTGCCAAACCGCTCGGCCGGCGATTTAGACAGCGCCCGGGCCAACACCGCACTGGTCTCCTGGCGGTACCGGCCGTCCACCTCCACCAGTGGACGGGGGGGCGAGGACACATGCGCTGCCGCAATGCCCCACGGTGTGGACGTGGCAAACGGCAGGCAACCTGCCAGTCGTTCATAGACCACCATGGCCAAGGCGTACTGATCGGACCGGCCATCCAGTTCCTGACCCTGGATCGCCTCGGGCGCCATGTAGATCGGAGTTCCCAGAACGTACCCCGTCTGCGTGACCTTCGGCGCTCCCTGCAGCAACTTGACGATCCCAAAATCGGCCAGATAGACCGTCGACTGCGAATCCACCAGCAGGTTGGCCGGCTTCACATCCCGGTGCACGAGGCCCTCTCCGTGCAGGTAATCCAGCGCCGCGGCGATGCCGGGCAGCCAGCTCTCCAGTGCCAGATCACGCCGCTGTTCCAGCGTCCCGCCGCTGAAGTACTGCAGCACCTGGGCCGGGCGGCCGGCACACTCCACCACGTCGAGCACCTTCACAATATGCGGATGGTCCAGGCGGCTCAGCGCGCGGATCTCCTGCACAAACCGGTCCTTTTCCGGCGTCTGGCCCAGCAGGCCGGGCCAGGGCAACTTGAGCGCCACCTGACGGCCTGTCCGCCGATCCACCGCCAGAAAGACTTCCCCCATGCCCCCTTCACCAATCTTCTGCTGCACCTCGTACCGCTGATCGATCGTCTCACCCACGAGCGCGCTGTTCAGATTCGCCGACATGTGATCATTCCTAGAGCACGGTTCCTGCCAAGGCTGGGAGCGCCCACGACGTTCGCTCGGCCTGCTCACCGCTGACACCGTCGGCCAGCTTCACCAGCGGCTCTTGTGCCGACGGTTCACCCCTCTCGACCGCCAGATCGGCGGTCTCGACCGAGTTCACAGAGCGAGCGGCCTTCCGCATGCCCTTCCAGAACAAGATCAGACTGAGGAGCAATGACACGACGCGGATGAGCCAACTGAATCGACGCAACGGGAGCAGGCCCACAAACAGCAGCACGACACCCAGCACATCGAGCACAATATTGTCGCGCCAACGCGTCTTCGGCAGACCTGCCCAGAGGAGTCGCACACCGACGACGGGCGACACGAACGCCACGACGCACAGTAAGATCGCAACAGGAACGACGTGCGAACCATCTTCACTGGGAACATTCTCGGACAGGAAAGCGTACGCGTGGACGGAAGAGCATGCGGCCACTAGAAGAAGCAATACACCTGATGCATCGATGGCCAGATGCTCGCAGCAACTGATCTTCCGCATGGCAAGTCCGATCAGCCCCAACCCCAAGGGGAACGCGATGAGAGTTACCAGCACAAAGGCATCCGCTGAATTGTCGGTTCGTATACCATCCACTTTCGAAATCTTTCGCGCTTCCGACGTAAACACGTACGATGCGGATAGGGAGAAGGCTGCCACACATAGAGCTACGGTGCCGACCACAAGTGCTGCAAGCCGCGCTATGTACCGCATGCTGAACGGTTCACATGCAGCGACGGCCACGCGCGCACCAGGCACTACCATTTCAATAGCCACCACCATCACACGCTGGCGATTCTCAACATGGAGAACAGGCCGCTGAGAACCACTGTTCCCCCGAAAAGCACACACACAGTACCGACCACCTTGGCCGTGGTGCCGGTCAAGTTCTTCTCTCGGGTGAGAGGAATTCCAGCAGGTGTGAAGGCCTTGGCCCCCAACGCAATTGCAGCGATTCCGAGAATCAGGCCGAGCATGGTAGTCTCCTTAGCTGTCTACCTCCCAAAGACGATTCCAGGCGCCTTCTGGTGCAGGAAAGAAGTCATTTATCACGAAGCGCGACAAGTTGACCAACCGAGCCGGTTACGAAAATGGCCTGCCTTGCCCTTTGCGTCTGAAATTGCCGTAGTCCCTCTCAACCGGCTCGCTGCAAAGTCCCCTCTTTGCCCCAACAACCTCTTCCTGGCCGGTGATTTGCCGAAGTGACTTCGATACTTGCACCAGGAGCCACGGAAATTCCGCTTGACTCTGAGGGGTTCACTTGTTTGGACCACGGACGCCTCAACGATTATGTGTGTGAACATGGATCGACAACCGTCTTGGTGGGACCTGGCGTGGCTGAAGTGTCAGCGTGTGACGTGAAACCTGGGCGTCAACATCGACGAACCATTCGAACGCACACGGGCCCAGAATAACTACCCCTTTCGTTAGTCTGCGATTTCTCTAACGGGATCGCGCGCCGCGGCAGCCTGGAGCTCTGTGCAAGGCAGTTCGAAATGTCCGCGACTTGCGAATTGTCAGATTGCTACAACTCCGTGGTTTGCGAGGTGGGCGTCGCAACACGTAGAAACCTCCCTTCGCATTCACTATCTGGAGTTTGTTCATGAGTTTTCACTGCACCAACTGTCACAATGAGTGGCCAGCAAATTATTGCCCGCAATGTGGTCGGACAATTGACAGGTCCCTACTTGATTCGGATCCACCGGCATTGGAATCGCGAGTAGCGAAATCAGAGAATCATCGAGGGTTGTGTTCGAGGAGGCGGCCCGTATCGCTCGCTGAAACCGATGGCCGGCGTTTGTACCAAGAGCAAATGATTAACGGGCTTCGCGAACTGGCCAATAATTCGATACTAGTCGGGGCACTCTGGTTGAGTATTGGATTAATCGCCACGCTCGCAACTTTCCAACTGGCTGCAGGCCTGGGAAGCGGCCGCTATATCGTGGCGTACGGCCCGGTTCTATACGGCATATTTCGCATCCTTCGCGGATCGATTCTGCACGTGAAAGTGATCCGGAGAGCGCGCAAATTGTCCATTTGAGTGGCGACCGTGGCCGGGACGCGTATCCACGGTCCATTTGACTGCGACTACGGTGGGGACTTTGCCGTCATCGAATGCTCCACACATGCCCGGTTCGACGTCATCGTTTGAGGTTCTTCAGATGCCCCAAGACCGAAACATCCTTCAGTTTGCCACAATTCGCCATTTGAAGCGATGCCAGATTCGTCAGGTGGGAAAGCTCTGCCAGGTCAGTCAGTTCGTCGAAAGTCGACATGGTGAGACTTCGCAGATTCGCCAGCTTCGACATTCCGGAGACGCGTTTCGCCTCGTGCTACTCAGAAAGCGTGAGAGACTCTAAACATATCAAGCCAATGAGCACGATCAGTTACTCTCAAAGCGAAAGCGAGGCCCGTCGACGCCCAGGTGGATCATGTCGCCATCTGCCAGCGGTGTGGGACCGCTCAAGAGCTTCCCATTGACATATGTCCCGTTCTTGCTCTGCAAGTCGGAAAGCACGTACATCGTTCCCTTTCGCAGCAGGACTGCGTGAGCGTTCGACACTTGGGAATACGCTGGAGCGATAACGACATCTGCCAATGGGTCCCGCCCGAGACGCAGAGCGTCTTGTACCAGATAAGTCTCCGGCCGCGCCGCGTCCAGCCGAACGAGTCTGGGCCGTGCGTGTCGGCTACAGTCGTTCAGTGCATTGCAGGCGGGGAGGTTTTCGAAGAGCACCATGGATTCGTAGCGCTCTGCGTCGTGAGTGGAAAGCTGGTCTTGCTGAACGAGGCTGACCATACGGGCCACACCACCGGCAACGCAGAACGGCCCAAGCGGATGAACCTCCGCAGTGCGAAATACCTGCTGCAGACCGCTGGCGAGATTCAACCGCCCGACAAGGTCGCCCCAATAGAGCACCGCATCGATCGGCCTCTGGCTGGAAAAACGTCCGCGCCAGTCGACCATGGTCACCATGATCCGATCCACCAGGGGCCGGCATAGTGACGTCAGACGCGAACGGGAAACCGGAATCGTGACGATCTCCCCATGAATCGTGGCCCGAAAGCAGGCTTCCTCATCCACCTGCAGCGCCTGCAGCAATTGCTCCGACGCGTCGTGCAGATTCTGATCGTCCAGCGCCGATTCGCTGGGATCTCTGCGAGTGCGTTGTACGATCTCGCGAACAATATCCGCCCTGAGGCCGGCGCGCAGAGCCGCACCGGAAATCGAGTCGTCGGTCGTCGTGCCACTGAATTGCCACCCTCCCGCCTCCGACCGAGTCATCAGCGAAGCCGTCGCGGCCCCGGCGCCGAGCGACACGAGAAGCACATTCCGCAACGCTTCAGCTGGGTGCTGCCACAGCCAGTCGGCCAGCACCGCCGTCGCTTCCCTGGTCAGCAGAACAGGGTTCCACCC
>JBGSHS010000331.1:0-8442 GCA_041752115.1 Pirellulaceae bacterium
GGCCATGCTCGCGTAGAGCATGGGGACATCGCCCTGCGATCTTCCACTTCCCCCGCGGTCTACGTGACCGCGGCCACTGGCGCCGAGCCGTGGCCATGCTCGCGTAGAGCATGGGGACATCGCCCTGCGATCTTCCACTTCCCCCGCGGTCTACGCGACCGCGGCCAGTGCGCCGAGCAGTGGCCATGCTCGCGTAGAGCATGGGGACATCGCCCTGCGATTTTCCACTTCCCCCGCGGTCTACGTGACCGCGGCCACTGGCGCCGAGCATGGGAGCATCGCCCGCCTTCCCGGTTGGATCACGTTGATCTACTTTCCTCCACCCCTTGCGGTGTTCCGCCTCAGGCATTGTCAGTTAGCAGCCGCTCGCAGGGCGGCGATCGATTCGAAGACATGTGGCGGAGTAAGCTCGTGCATGCGCAGGATCTGTTCAGCCTCATCCAACAGCAGGTTGACTCGCTGCGGGTCCTTGCGCTGCTGGAGGATCACTTCGGCCAAGCGGATGCGCGCGAAGGCCTTGGTGGCCCGCGGAGCCTGCAGTTCACGGTCGCGTTGCGCGACAAGATCGGCGAAGATCGCTTCGGCTCGAGCGGCCTCGCCTCGTTCGAGCAACAGGCGTAGCATTCGTTCCTCAAAACGTTGGCCGAACCCTTCGCCACCGTACGTATTGAAATCACGATGACGGGCCGCATATTCATAATGCTTGATCGCCTCGTCCAGGTTGCCCAGCCGTTCGTACGCCAGGCCGGCCACATACGCGCGATTAGGGCCATCCTGCTGCATGGCGTCGGAAAAGAGCTCGACCATCGCGTGTGCGTCGACATCTGTTCCAGACAGGAAGACGAGTTCACCGTGGAAAGATTCCTCCGGATCTGCGCGAGTAATTGTGTTCTGTTCCCACCCCTTCTGAACGTTCATCGCGGGTTTCAGAGCTAGGGGTTGATACTCACTCTCCTTTCCTCCGACCTGGTACAAGCTGAGTACGAGTCCCGCATCGAAGCAGTTCCGTGCAAAATCGCTGAGTGATTCCACTTGGCGGCCGCATTGGACCGCGTTTCGGGCACTGTGTTCAGCCCTTTCATAGTCGTGCAATTCGCTGTAGAGTCGCATCAGTCGAAACTGCACCCATCCTGCCTGCTCGTGCTTGTTTTCCAACAAATAGCGTTCGTGGAGATCGTCGAATACGCTCTTCGTCAGCGAGTAGAAACCACGGGCGCGGCACGTCTCCCCTTCTTCTTGATCCAGCGGAACGAATGATCCTGCGTACTTGCAGACGTCGTAGGCTGCGATTGCCATCGGTTCATGGCAAGTCTCATTGGCGATTGTGCTTTCCAGCAGATCCTGCCAGAAGTCAATGCGTCGTCCGTAGACGTCGACAGCTTCGTCAATGAGTGCCTGCCGTGCTTCGGGATCCTCGCAGTTGGCGATTCTCTGAACGTACACTCGCGGTGTTGAAGGGGGGCCGATCGGGCCAGATCCGAGGGCGCCCGGCCGCTTCAAATAGTTGTTCACCATCAGTGCGACTGCGGTTAGGAGCAAGACTGCGGCGGTCCAGAACGCCACGTGTCGCAGACGGAATCGACCGATCGGCGAAGGTGAGCCTTGCCTCTTGCGTGGACGAGGCTTCAGGCCTGAAGGACGTTGTCGGCCGGCCAGTGCGTTCTGCAGCAGGTCGGCCACTTCGCGCGCGGACTGGAACCGGTCATCCGGGGTTTTCTCCAACAATCGTTCGATAATCTCACAGAGCCAGTCGGGACATTCGCGGTTGACCTCGCATATGGGACGAGGGGTGTCTTCGTTGACACGGCGGATGGCCTGTACGATCGAGTCGGCTCGAAAGGGCGAACGACCCGTGCACATGGCATACATCACGGCACCCAGACTGAACAGGTCACTGCGCTCGTCCGCTCGGCCCGAAGTCTGTTCTGGTGCCATATATTCGGGAGTGCCGGTAATCACTCCGGTCTGTGTCATGCGCATGTCGTCCATGGCGCGCGCCAGACCAAAATCGGCTATTTTGACGCGTTCCACGCCGTTTTCCAGCAGAATGTTCGCGGGCTTGATATCCCGATGGATCAGTCCCTGGTCGTGTGCGGCAGCAAGTCCTCGAGCTGCTTGCGCACCAATTCGCAAGATATCGTCAGTCTTCAAGGGACCGGTTCGCCTGATGCGTTCCTGCAAAGTGCTTCCTACCACATATCCCATCACGATGTATGGAAGGCCGTTGGACTCCCCCACACCGTGAATGGTGACCACGTGGTCGTGCATGACGGCGGCTGCCTTCCGCGCCTCGGAAACGAACCGCCGCTGGGCCAGCCCATTAGCAGCCAGTTCGGGGCGAAGCACTTTCAGAGCCACGATCCGATCCAGTTCCCGATCGTGGGCTTTGAAGACGATTCCCATCGCTCCGCAACCGATTACGCTGAGCACATCGTAGCCGGCGAACATGCCGAGCGCCTGGGGTACTTCCGGTGGCGAGAGAAAGTCGAGCGAGAGCTCAGAGATCGGCTCGATCGCGTCACCCTCGGCGGTGGCCGCCCCGGTCAGTGGATCAGAATCGCCGCGCCGCTCGGCCCGGAGTCGGGAGACCAGCCCCATCAGTTCCTTCTCTGGCACTGGCTGCTCCGCAATCGCTGCCCGAATATCGCGGTGAGAAAACGTGTCCTTTCCGATTTCCTCGTCAAACCGCTGCCGACATTGGGGACATTGTGCCAGGTGTGAGAACAGGGCCTCCTGTTGTTGCTCTGGCAAATCGCCAGCCATCAACTTGAGTACCACCGCTTCGAACTCGCACTGGCGATCGGAGTCCATACGTCTTCTCCTGGCAGTTGATATTGCTTAGAGTTCAAACTCGCGGATCTTCTCGCGGAGCCTCGACAAGATGCGGCTGCGAGACATGTAGACTGCTTCGATGGATATCTCGAGATGCTTAGCCGTTTCGCTGCAGCTGATCCCATCAACATAGGTCATTTGGAACGCTTGCCAGCTCTTCGGCTGTACTTCGCTGCGGACGCGATCGGTTGCCCAGCAAAGCACATGCCGGCGGTACTCGAGCTCTTCGTGCTCGCGTTCCTCGTCCGGCATCGGCTGCTGGCTGAGTTGACCGATTGTGTGCGTATCGCCAGTTCCAGCCGCGAGCGGATCGTGCCTCCGCAGATAGTCGCAGTACCGGCTCCGAATGATGCTCAGCAGCCATTTGCGAAACGCTCCCAGTCGCTGAGTGGGTTCAAATCGATCGACCGAGCGGAGTACCGTCCGCATCACGTCCTGAGCGACATCGGCCGCATCGGCCGGTTGCAGGCCGCGCCGCCGTAGGAAGTCGTATATGAGCGGCGAATAGACGCACAGGAAGTCGGACCATGCCTGATCATCTCGGGTGTCCCGAATTCTGGCGATGAGGCTGTAGTGCGTTGGCCCGGACTGGTTCATGATTATCCGTCTCCCTGAGATAGAGAACGTTGTCCGACGGTGGAATCTAACAAAGTCGACAGAAAAACTGAACGGTCAGCCCATCCTTTGATGGACGAACAACGGCCGAGAATTTGCCAAGTCGTTGTCTGGCAATGGAATAAGACGCTGATGCGTCATGTGGAAGGACTGCCGTCTGCCTGCTCAACGCCAATTTCCGCAGCGATAGGAGGGCTGACCAGTTGGGCTCGATGTTGGTTCCCTCACAAGGGGAAGGTGCCTCGTCCTACTGGAGATCGACGTTCAGTGGCACGACCAGTTGCGCCAGATGCGGCCCACGCGAGCGGGGAAGGGAGGGGCGGGGAGGGGAATGCTCGGAGCGGACGTCGACCGACGGCATGACTGCCGCAATCGCTACTGATGGAACTTCGTCGATGGGAAGTGGGGAGCCGGCGGGACTGTCCGTTTGCCTGATGGCCATCGGGATGTACAAATCAGCAGGGATGGATGACAGTACAGATGGTAACGATGGTGAGAGGTCAGCTGTCCATGTCGCTGCAAATGGAACTTCTGGTCAACAACGATCAACGCGTGCTCCCGGCTGTTGAGGCCTTTGCCTGCGAGGCGCTGCGTCAATCGACGCTCGAACCAAAGCAGATTGATGGACTGGTTCAACTGATCTCTCGCAGCACGCAGGCTGCGATCGACCGCGCCTATCCCGTGGGAGAAGAAGGCCCGATCAAGGTGCGAATTGCCGAATCGCATGGCAAGCTGACGATGACGGTGCGGGATCACGGGATGCCTCAAGATATCGGGGAGCTGCAGCGGCAGCTTCATGATGAAGGCCAGGTGAGCCTGAGGTTGTTTGGCATTCCCTGTGCCGACCTGGCGGACGATATTCACTGGATCGGATACGGTCCTGGCGGAAAGGCGCTTCAGATCACGAAATGGCTCCATAACACGCACATCACAGGTCACCTGGCGGAAGCGGACTTGAAGAGCTTTCACGAGGATGTACCTCTGGCGCGCGACCAGCAGTATACTATTCGGCCGATGGCTGTTGGCGAAGCTGTGCAGGTATCACAGCTGATGTATCGTGCGTACGGCGGGACTTACTTCAATCGCGATATCTACTATCCGGAGCGCGTTGCAGCGCAGCACGAGCGAGGCAGCGTGCTGTCGTTTGTCGCGGCAGGAGAAGATGGACGACTGGTGGGGCATTACGCTTTGGAACGTAGCCAGGACGGGCCGGTCGCCGAAGGGGGGCAGGCGGTGGTGGATCCGGCACACCGCGGCCGAGGTCTGTTGATCCGGATGAAAGATGCGGCGGTCAACGCGGCTCGGCAAATGAAGCTGGTGGGGCTCTACTTCGACGCCGTCGCTGTACATACGCTGACGCAGAAGTCCAATGTGGATCATGGAGCGCATCTCACTTGTGTGAACCTGGGGATCTCGCCGCGCGGCGAGCAGTTTCGAGGTATTGCCCAGCGACAGCCCCAGCGGGTGACTTGTCTGCAGTACTTCTCCTGGTTGCAGGAACCAGAGCCACGAACGCTGTATGTTCCCGCCGAATATCAGGAAGTGATCGAGCAGATCTACCAAGGACTCGCTTGTCCGGTAACGTTCGGTGACGCTGTCGTGCCGCAAGGGCACGGCCGGTTGACCGTCAAGATCGATGCCCGGGGTAGAACAGCGTTTCTGCGAGCCGATGAGCTGGGAGAGGACAGCGTGCATGAAGTCCGCCGGGCGAAACGCGAGCTGACAGAGCACTCTCACGCCCAGGCGGTATTCGTGGAACTTCCGCTCTACGATCCCGGCATGCCCCCGATCGCGATCCAACTGCAGGAGCACGGGTTCTCGTTTGCAGGCATTGCACCGCATTTCTCGCGTCGTGGCGATCTGCTCCGACTGGTCTACCTGACGGAACCGCTCGAGCGAGATCCGATCAAGACCTACGGGGACTTCGCCGCCACGTTGGTCGATTTCGCCGTGGCGCAACAGGGTCGCCTCACTACGGCCCTATCGCCGTAATGTCCACTTCGCCACGCGATTCCCCATACCCGGCTCTGGAAGTGGCCGCGGTCGCGCAGCTAGTGGCCGCGGTCGCGTAGACCGCGGGAATGTGGCCGCGGTCGCGTAGACCGCGGGGGCAGTAGCAAACCGTCTGGCGATTCTCCCATGCTCTGCGCGCGCATGGCTACGTCTCTGCGCCAGTGGCCGCGGTCGCGTAGACCGCGGGGGCAGTAGCAAACCGTCTGACGATTCTCCCATGCTCTGCGCGCGCATGGCTACGGCTCTGCGCGAGCCGGGCTACAATCGCTGTCCGTGGTTCTCATCATACGGACGCAATAGGCCGTTCTTGCGCAGAAATGAGTAGATCCTCCAGAATCTCGCCCAGAAGTCCGACTGCCAAGGTAAGAGGCTCGGATATCCAGGCACAAGACAGCTCGTATACGGATACTGCGCGTATCCATCCAGGGGGACCAGCCCTTTGCGTTCGGGATTTCGAGCAATATAGTCCGCGGTTTTCATTAACTCATCGTCCCGTCGTTCGCTGTTGCGGATCACGTGATCATAGGATTGATCTTGCAGATCGAAGCTGAGTGCGTTCAAGGGAATCGCCAGGTTGGACCGGAAGTACTTCATCGCGTTAAGTTGGTCTGTTTGGTCATCAGTCCCGATCCATAGCATATGGACGTGGTCTGGCATAAGGCAGAATCTCGGACAGCTGATCGCATAGCGGAACGCTGTGTGAGTGAGCAGTTCGCGGAATTGCTGATAGAACACATCGGTCAGCCATCCAATACGTCGATCCTGCACCGTCAACTGCCAGTGCACGTACGCTTGGCCACGGTAATAACCCCGATCCAATCTCGGAAGATGACTATCTCGTCCCGCGAATGGACCAGCCATGAGGTTCCTCCGTATTCCTGTCTTTCAGACCGCGGGGGCAGTTGCCAACCGTCTGGCGATTCTCCCATGCTCTGCGCGAGCATGGCTACAGCTCTGCGCGCGCATGGCTAGGATGCCGAACGGTCGTCGCGAGAACCGAAGTCTATCTATCTATAGAATCACCAAATAGCGACGGAACCCCTCAAAAAACTCGGAACTTCATGCAAATTCTTTCCTTGAACAGAACCCGTTCGTCACAAACGCAAGTATCGGGGAGACCCGCCGCGGTCGCGTAGTTGGTGGCCGCGGTCGCGTAGACCGCGGGAATGTGGCCGCGGTCGCGTAGACCGCGGGGGCAGTTGCCAACCGTTTGGCGATTCTCCCATGCTCTGCGCGAGCATGGCCACGTCTGCGCGAGCATGGCCACGTCTGCGCGAGCATGGCCACGTCTGCGCGAGCATGGCCACGTCTCGGCGCGCGCATGGCTACGACTCGGCACGGGCGTGGCGATGCCGTATAATGGGGCGAACGGATACGGCCTGTCTGGCCCACCGTCTCTGCTCAACTTCCGCAAGGAGTATTTCTGATGAGTCAACGATTCTCTCGCCGGAGTTTCCATAAGGCTGGCATGGCGGCGGCATTGGGGCTGACCGCTCTGCAGACAAGTCGCGTCTGGGGCGCGAACGAGCGGATTCGCCTGGGCATGATCGGCACGGGCAATCGGGGCAAGCAGGTAATGGAGTTCTTCCTGCAACACAACGACTGTGAGATCACCGCCGTCTGTGACGTTTCTAAGTCCACGATGGACGAAGCGAACGCCAAGCTGCTCGATGGCAAGGCCACTGCCTACGGGGACTTCCGACAGATATTGGACCGACAGGATATTGATGCGGTACTGATTGCCACTCCCGACCATTGGCACGCACTGCAAACCATCATGGCCTGCCGGGCGGGCAAGGACGTCTACTGCGAGAAGCCACTTTCCAAGACCATCCACGAAGGTCGCCGGATGGTGGACGTTGCGCGGGAGACGCAGCGTGTAGTGCAGGTAGGTACGCATCGGCGGAGCGGACTGTCGTATGCCGCCGCAGCGCAGCTGATCGCCTCGGGCCAGCTCGGCAAGGTGACGGTAGCGCGAGCGTACGACACGACGAACATGTTCCCGTTGGGGATCGGCAAAGCGGCGCCGAGCGATCCGCCGGCTGATCTGGACTGGGAGATGTGGCTCGGTCCCCGTCCTTCGCGTCCCTTCCAGGCAACGATCGCTCCCTTCAAATTCCGCTGGTGGGACTTGTATGCCTCCCGGTTCTCGGACAACGGAGTGCATTTCATCGACATCATGCGCTGGCTGACTGGCGAGGAACTCGGCCCCACGCTGATCTCTGCGCTCGGAGGCAAATTCGTGATCGACGACGACCGCTCGGTTCCCGACGTGATGGAGGGGATGTTCCAGTTCGATTCCGGGCGCATGATCGTCTTCGCACAGTATGAAACGAGCGGGAATCGAGCGCTGCCAAGGCAAGCGTTTGCCGAGTTCCGCGGGACGGAAGGAGCGCTCTATGCCAGCGACGAGAGTTTCGAAGTGCTGGCCGAACGGGGCGGCCGTTATCAGGACGATCGCGAAGCTCGCATGGAGCCGTTCAGCAAGGCTTTTGGCGAAGGATACGCACAGCACGTGCGCGATCACTCGCGGAACTTCCTCGATTGCATCAAGTCGCGCGAGAAACCGCGCGCTGATGTGGAGATCGGACATCGCTCGACCTCCATGGCGTTGCTGGCCAACATCTCGCTGGCCACTCAGTCGACCATCCATTGGGATCCGGTCAGCGAGCAGGTCAAGAACAATGCCGAAGCGAATCAGATGCTCCATTACGAGTATCGCCAGCCCTGGTCGCTCGATTGACGGTCGGGCACACCATGATCGCCGCGACAATACTCGATGAGCCGATTCCTTGTTCCGTAGCCATGCGCGCGCAGAACCGTAGCCATGCGCGCGCAGAGCATGGGGGCAGCGGGGAACGGTTTTCCGGTTTCCCCGCGGTCTGCGCGACCGCGGCCACTGGAATGCCGAGACGTAGCCATGCGCGCGCAGAGCATGGGGGCAGCGGGGAACGGGTTTCCGGTTTCCCCGCGGTCTGCGCG
>JBGSHS010000332.1:0-6442 GCA_041752115.1 Pirellulaceae bacterium
GGGACCGTAAACAGCTCCATGGGCATCTCTTGTGAAAGCCACCCCAGAGTTGATATTCCAGGTTCCTGAGTTCGGATTAATTGTAAAACCGGGTGTGCCACTCAAAAAATTGCCGTTTGCACCGACAATGCTGGCCGTAGAACCCCGTGCTCCAGACGCGTCAGAGTCGCAGCAGATGCGCGAGGTTGCTCCGATAGCAAAACGCGATCTCCAGCGGTGCGTTGTCGGCCTCGGCACGCAACGCCGCGTGGATATGACTTAGCATGACCGACAGCCGAGCAGGAAGGCATCGCGCAAACGCGTGGTAGCTGACCATCTGCTTCACCGCACGAGCGGAGCTCGTGGGGGTCGGGGAGTGTTGCGGAGGCCGCGTCGGTAGCCGACCATCTGCTTCACCGCACGAGCGGAGCTCGTGGGGGGCGTGGAGGTTGCGGAGGCAGCGTCGGTAGCTGACCATCTGGTTCACCGCACGAGCGGAGCTCGAGGGGGTCGGGGAGGGTTGTGAGGGCAGCGTCGGTAGCTGACCATCTGGTTCACCGCACGAGCGGAGCTCGGATGGAACTCACGGAGCGGCGGAGCGGACCATCTCCGGAGACTGGCCGGTCCGATCACAACAGCAGCCGTCGGATCGTCCGCTGTTGCTCGTCAGGTGTCATTGCATGTTCGTTTTGCCGAATTGCGATCGGCTATTCAGTTGCCTGAGCCGATATTTGTTCCCCCTTCGCGCGTCTGCCATGCGCCGAGGAATTCGAGGAACGCCCGGGCGGCGAGGGTGGGAAGACGTTGGGGATCGGCAATCGCATAGAGACAGCGCTGAGCCACGACTCCTTCCATTTTGATCGGCACCAGGCGTCGGTCTTCAATATCCCTGCTGATGGCTCGGGTAGAAAGGAAGGCCACCGCCACGCCCCGCTCCACCAGGGCACGAATCGCTTTATTCGAATTCACTTCCAGGCAAGTATTCAGTTGGTCTGGCGACACGTCTGCGCGTGACAGCGCCTCCTCCACGCAGCGTCGACTCCCGGAATTCGCTTCGCGCACAATCAGCGGCTCACGGCACAGCTCTTCCAACGTCATCGTTCTTGCCGCAACCAGCGCGTGGTGCGGTGCGATGACCAACGACAGTTCATCCCGCGCAATCGCCTGCACCTGCAACGAAGTGGCTCGAGGCAACTCACCGACCACACCCACGTCCGCTTCACTCAACTCCACTGCGCGAATGGCGGACGCGCTTTCCGACACGCGCACAAGTGTCTGTACCTGGGGGTACAACCGCTGAAACGGCACCAGCAGGTCGGGTAGCAGCCACTCGGAAGGCACGGTGCTCGCAGCCACCTTCGACACGCCATCGACGACCGTCTGGGTGCCGGTAATGGCATTGCGAGCTTCGGTCGCCAGATCGACGATGCGACGCGCATAGTCATAGAGCTGGCGACCTGCCTCCGTCGGCGTCACCGCACGCCCCGTACGCTGGAAGAGCAAAGTGCTGAGTTCCTTCTCGAGCGCCGCCACCTGTTGGCTCACCGCAGCCTGCGTGACGCCCAAAGCGGCGGCGGCACGCGTGAAGCTCCCCAGTTCGGTGGCCAGCAAGAATGTGTGGAGGTGACGCATTTCCCTATCAGGAATGATATCGCTGCCCGGGGGACCTGTCACGGCAGATTCGTCGTGTCAACCTCGTGCCCGTCCGCGCGGCGGTGGGGTGACGGAACTGAAAACGCGTGCCTTTCGCGCACGCCATACACCGATCACCTATCTTCGCTACTCTCTAGCTGCCCTCATTACGATGGCTGTGTCTCCTGAGCGGGTACTGACCAATGTTGGCGCGCGCCCCGGCGACATGCTCGTGTTGACCAAGCCCATCGGCACCGGTATTTTCACCACCGCGCTCAAGCGAGGACAGCTGGACGCCCAGTCCCTCACTCGCGTCGTCGAAGTGATGTCACAGCTCAACAAAGCGGCGGCCGAGGCGCTGGAGGGCCTGCGTGTTCATGCCCTCACCGATGTGACTGGATTCGGCCTGTTGGGACATCTGGTCGAGATGGTTGCCGGCTCCGGAGTCGGCGCACGCCTGCACTGGCCCGCCATTCCGGTCCAGCCTGAGGCGATGGCGCTGGCCGAGCCAGGTTGTGTGCCGGGTGGCACGTACCGCAATCTTGACCATTTTGGATCGGCCGTGCGTTGGCCATCAGAGACCTCCACTGCGCGTCAGGCGGTACTGGCCGATTCCCAAACCTCGGGCGGACTGCTGATCGCCGTCGACCCAGAGGATGTGAGGCAACTGACACAACGCGTCGCATCGGCGGCGGTAATCGGTGAGATCATCGAAGGGCCGCCAGGCGTCGTCGACCTCGGCGACGTGTAGGCTACTGGACTTTCGGGGGACGCGGGCGAACCAATCGCCATGCGGGACCGGCGTTGGACAACGGAGCGTCTCATTGCTCGGCAGACGAGGGAAAAGGCCCCATCCACGCCGAACACGCCTGGAGCTTCGTACGTATCTCGACGAGGTATTCGACGATATCCTGGAGAATTCGATCATACGAGGCGAGCGCGGAACGTGCCGATTCTGCCGACCGATCAACACTCGTCGTCCTCGGCCAGCGTTTGCTCGCGACTTCGCTGCTCGACGGCTTCGAAGCGAACCACACTCTCACCTTCATTGCAGACAATCTCGACTGCGTTGACGCACAAGCCAAACGCTTCTACCGGCAGTTCGACTTCCAGGAACTGCCAGGCTACCCGATGCGTTTGTACCTGCCTTGCAAGTCGCTTGAAGCCCTGGCTAGTGAGTTTGAGGTAAGGAGTGAACCGAGGGCCTCCAACGGAGGCCCGGATTCCCCGCAGCGACAGCCATGAAGTGGGTCAGAACTTGCCTGGGTATCAGTAGAGGGGAGTAAAGCATCAACCGCCACGGAAAGAACTGAAGAACGGAGTCTGCCTCCCGAATTCGTCAATGCGCCCAGCTGAACTTGACGCGCAGCCGCGTCTCCCGTATACGTCCCCTTCGCAGAGATCCCTCTTCTTTTCTCAGGCCTGAAATGGACGGGCGATGCACCCTTCGCTAAGTTGGCCAAGCCGCGTTCTCTCGCTCAGCCGGGGCATGCCCACACCTCGTGCCAAACCGTCGAAGACCTCCCCAGAGGATGTGCTGATCCTGGTACACGGGACGTACGCTGCCCGCGAGTCTGGCGACGGCGACAGCTGGTGGCAAAACGGCAGCCATATTAGCACTGAGTTGAAGAGCCGGTTGCCCTGCGACGTGCGCTCACCTGAATCCCATGAGGTGTTTCGTTGGTCGGGAGAAAACAGTGAGCGTGCCCGCATTAAGGCAGGTCGCCAGTTGCTGGCCCACTTGGAATCCATGGAAGAAAAGGGACAAGGCTATCACTTGGTGGGGCACAGTCACGGTGGATCGGTGATCTGGCACGCGTTGCAGCTGGCGACGTCACATCGAAAACCGCTGGAGCACTTGCGCAGCTGGGCAACCGTTGGGACACCGTTCTTGTATCATCGCACTCGACGTTTTCTGAACGCAGTGAACGTCTTCAGCTTGCTGTTGGCGCTTGTCTTGATTAAGCCGGCATTGACCGCCTTGCGAGGGGTAGTTCAGATACTCTGTGCCGCCTTGGCGGGAAGAGAAAGTAGTCTGGTAACAGATGTCACCACAGAGCCCACGTCCACTTCGTTCTGGAGCACACCCGTCTTAAGAATCGCCGAGATGTTAGGAGTGCACGTTAGTACATCGGAAGGTGGCGTAGAAATCGGCAGTTTCGATTCTGCAAGTGGCCAAACGCTTGGCCGTTTTCTCCTGACGACGCCCCAGGGCTGGATGCTGCTGGCACTCGCGTTGTTTGTCGTGTATGTCAGTCTGCATTTGGCAGGACTGCTCCTGGGCCCGGTCCTGGAAACACTGCAGCATCGTGGCGAGCGGAACCTGCGGACGGCGACGATGCATCGCTACGCGCAGCGTTGGCTGGGCATCTGGTCGCGCGGCGATGAGGCAATTAACGGACTGCGCGCCACCTTGAGTCTGTCGGTTTCCTTTGTCTCCAAACTGGTTCCGCGCGAGCGTGTTCTGCTGTCAGACAACTTGTCGCTCTTATCGCGCCCGTATTTCTGGGTATTGGGTCCCGTCTTCAACCTATTGATTCGTCCTGTACTCGACCACATCGTGCGCGCGTGCGTCGTGAAAACCGCTCAGGGGAATAATCGGCCGGCCGCAGAAGTCATTGAGATTTCATCGACGCCCATCACTCCCGAACCGTCGGCGGCGTGGCATCCGCTTCCGCAGTGGCTGGACACTCGGATCGAGGACACAGCCAATTCCTACGCGCGCGACATCGCACCGAAACTGCGCCGACTCATCGCCGCTCCGTCCTTCTCCAACGCACTAGAGGCACTTGACGGTTCTTTCTCCGGTCACGAACTCATACACACTTCCTACTTTGATCACCCGGAAGTATTGGACCTGCTGGCCATGCACATGGGCCGCTCGCGGGGAGACACGCAGTGGCGGGATTATCGGAGAACCCGGCATCCCGACCTCATTGACTGGCTGCACACATTCTATGAAGCCAACCTGCGCGCTGGCGGGGAGCACCCCAAGCCTCTTGAGCGGCATCACGCGGCGGGACCTCGCATTCGACCGCGCCGACACTCGAAGCTGACGGCGCACGACCAGCCACCTGAGCGAGACGCAGCCTGAACCCAACAATCTCAATCACTCCCTCTGTGTGATGGCTCACAGTCAACGGATGGGTGATCATCAGGCAGATAACCGCTTCACCGCACATGTCCACCAAAACCGCGAATCGGATGATCGGATGATCTTGTTAGGTCTTTGACCTTCCGGTACAAGATTGGCCCTATGTGCATCGGCGCATTGGGCAGGTTGGCGAGAACACAAGCGGACTGTCAGGCTCTCAGCAACGATTAGGAGTTATGGATGGCTCGTTCTAAGAAGAAGACCCTCTCGCAACACGTTGTGAATGTTGCCACGACCGGCATGCCACAACCGGTCAAGAAAGTGTTGGGCGGACGCATTATCGCTTTGTTGATCGTGCTCTGCGTACCTGTCCTGTATGCCACAGGCATCGTCTCGGTCAAATGGGAAAATGGACGCCCACGCATATCCATCAACCAGCAACGTACAGCTGAAGTCAAACAGGAAGCTGTGGAGCAGATTCAGGAAATGAAAGACGGCCACGGTGTCGGCCACGCACCCACGGTGAGCATCCCACCTTTCATGAATCGGCAATCGAGCGAGTCGATGGGCGACCGGATCGAGGGATGGAAGGATGGGCTCGACGGGAAGCGCGAACGAGGCTGGAAATGAGGCCAGGCAGCGGAAACTATTGAGTTTCAGGTAAGGAGTGAACCGAGGGCCTCCGACGGAGGCCCGGATTCCCCGGACCGACAGCCATGAAGTGGGGCAGAACTTTCCTGGGTATCAATAGGGATTAGCCTAGTCATTTCTCTCCTGACGGGCTAGGTGCTGCGTCGGGGCTGATGTTGATAACCGATCTTCTTTGGAAGAAAAGTCCACGCAAGGTTCCCTCTCCCAGGACCCGCCTTAATTCTCTAAGTGCGAAGAAAGGTATAAATGTAAAAAACACGACCAGAAACCCGGCAAGCTTGACGTAATTGAATCGATTCATAAGCTCGACTACGGCTTCCGCTGGACTGATACCGCGGAAGAGACTACCAATCACGGACTCAAGAACATCAAAGAATGCCACACATACAGTGAAGATGAACGACTTATATAGAGTTGGAATAACTAAGGGCTTGTCGGCAAATCCTCGCCCAAGGCGTAGCGTCTCTGCCACCAGTACGACTTTGGCCAATACGAGCGCCTTGATCACGCTAACCCCGTATTCCTCGTAGCTGAAATTGTGGTGGGCCAGTATCAATCGTCGGTAGGTCGAAAACACCCCGAAGAAAAAAAACATGTAGAGGGCAGTTAACCAGTACTCCTTCATTTCATGGAGGACCTTCTGCTTCCAGCCCGTTTGTTTGTGCTCTTGTGTGGTCACGTTTTATCCCCCTCAAGATCCTGTCACAGGCGCGTGGCCAAATTCCTTGTCGATGATCGCCTGCAGGCGGCGCAGGGTTTCGGGGTTCAGGCTTTCAAAATCTTCGAGTTCGTAAACTTGGCCTAGGAATCCGTACTTCGTCTCTCCGTACGAGCTCTGCTCGTGGGTGAACCAGATGGTGAGCTACGTCTGCGCTCGCCCCTTCCGTTCCGGCCCCCCGCGAGCTCCGCTCGTGCGGTGACCCAGATGGTGAGCTACGTCTCCGCCTCGCCCCTTCCGTTCCGGACCCCCGCGAGCTCCGCTCGTGCGGTGACCCAGATGGTGAGCTATACGATTCCTCACCGCCGGCATCGAGTACTCGCCGAACGTACCGACCTAGAACCCCGTGCTCCAGACGCGTCAGAGTC
>JBGSHS010000333.1:0-39928 GCA_041752115.1 Pirellulaceae bacterium
CTGCGGATTGCGCTGGACCAACAGATCTTCCCAGTACTCCACGGTTTCCGGCGTGCCCTCAGGTGTTTCTCTCGCCAATTCCGGGACCTGACTGAGTAATGACGACAGACGTAGATAGCTTTCGACCTGATGCGGGTCGGCGGCAATGGCTTGGCGAAATGAGTTGGCGGCGGCTGCCCGCTCGTCGGCCGCCCACTGGCATTGGCCCAGTCGATCGAGCAGCAGCGGGTCACCGGGTGATTTCTTGAGTAAATAATCTTCCAGATGCGATCGCGCATCGCGATCCCGGCGGAGCCTCAGCAGGATATCGACCAGCTCACGTCGAGCGTCGTCGTCGTCCTGCTTGCGCAGCGCCTTCTCCAACGTTCGGTAGGCCTGATAGTCCTGGCCAAGATCGGCCAGCAGCATGCCCATTTTGATTTCGGCTTCGGCGTCCTCGTCGACCAATGCCAGGTATTGACTCATCTCCCGAACCGCCTCGCGCAGCCGGCCATCCGCCTCTGCCTCGGCCGAACGCTCGCGGTAGAACGACGCGAAACGTCTTGTCTGGACGTGATTGACCCCCCAGGCGACGCCCCCGACCGAGACCAGAACGGTGACCAGGATCATGACAAATTGTACGTTGATGCGTTTCATAACTGGATATTCCTTAGGCGGCAGGGCCGCCAGGTGAAAAAGGGAGAACGCCATCTACTGGCCCGCTCCCGTTGGTTACTCGGCAAACATGCGCGCCCGGTGCGCGGAAGCTACACAGTCAGGCTGTAATTGGGCAGCATCACCTTGGAATTCCTGCATCCGCCGCATTGCTTTGCTGGTTGGGATGAACGGCAAAACGGACCCCGCGCGAGCGTGCCTTACGTGGTGAATGAGATGGAAAGCAACCGCGGCGTTGTCCGCCCCGGATAACTTCGTTTCCCGCGAACCGCCGCCTCTGCAGCCTTGTCCCGCGAGATGCCATTGTCCTATTCCCGCCGAATGACCTCCATTATCCTCTCCCGCCCGGCATCGCGCCAACACAACCATGTCTTGCCATCCGGCTGCATGCGCAGCTCGACGGGATTCGGCGTCTCGCCCCAGCAGAGCTGCCAGCCGCAGGCGGCGGGTAGCGATAGAGACGCCCGCCAGGTGACCACCGTTGATTCCTGACGAACGCCCAATTCCGGGCAATACCAGCCCGTTTCCAACGAGAGTTGACCGGAGTTCAATGCGGCGATGATCAGCGTCTCGCGGCCCAGCTGGACAGTGACGTGCGTAACCGTCATCGATTTCAGCACGACATCCGGGTGCAGATGTAGCCGAGACGTGAGGCCGTGCCGGCCACGTCCGTCGAGCCAGTCGACCACGAACCACGGTCCGCCCGCTCGACAGGCGATCCAGCGTCCCACCTGCGGCACGCCCCGGCGGCGATAGGCGTTGTGCGTAGCCCGGGCCCAATGGAATTCTTCCGCGGATCCTGTTTCCAGCCGGCTTGGATGGCCGCGATATCCCATACGAAATCGCGACCACATATCACACTGGTCGAGTCCATCCACTTCCAACGTGTTGTGCGCGGCCGTCGATCGACAGTATTGCCGCATCGCACTTGCTTCATAGTCGTACACGCCGCTGTCGACAATCAGCGGTTGCCCGTGGACGCTGATCTCCAGGTTCAGCAGGTCGGCATGTGCGTGAGCCGGCAGCCAATCCGCTGCAACGGGACCGGCATCGAATATCAGCATGTCACCGCGGTCCCGAAACAACCAGTAATCGCCGACTGCCTGAGAGCTGATTGTCGGCGTTTCGTCCGCGTCGAGGGCGGACGGCAGTGCCCGATCCAAAAGCAACTCGACCGCGCCAGACGGTATCTGGCTCGAATCGCCGAATTGCGGCAGGTGACCGTCCGGTCGCCGCAATGCTCGCATGAACCGTGCGACCCGGCTGGCAACCCGATCGCACCGCTGCGACAACACCGGATCGGATGAAGCTAATGAGTCGCGCATATCGAGCAGCAGGTCGAGCATCAAGGCATGGTAACCCGTGGAATGCTCAAAATGTTCACCCGAGATGAGGATCTGTTCCTCAAGTTGGATTGGCAAGTGTCGAACGACGGCATGCAGCCAGCGTCGCGCCGCGGGCGTGTCGAAGAACGCGGCGGCCAGCGCCAGTGCTCGGAGATTTTCCAATAAGTGGTTCCCGCACAGGTCCCATTCCAGCTTGTTGGCGAGCAACTCCGCCTGAGCATGTAAGCTGCGCATCACCGTGTGCTTCACGGTCGCATCGGGAGGAAAAACCGACATCAGTAATATCCAAGCCTGCAGGCGTTTGGAGATGCAATACGGATGCCATGCATCGTCGGAGACCGATGCGCCGATCGGTTCGTAGTACCTGATCCAGTCGACTGCTATCTGCCACGCCCGTTGAACGATCGTCGCGTCGTCGCACTCGCGAGCCAGCAGGGCCAGATCCAGCAGGAACTCGTGGTACTGCAGGTGAAATCGCCAGAGGTGCGGCAGGTCCGAACAGGACGTGGGGTTCCAGTTGATGGGGGACGGGAGCTGACGTTCGATATGCAGGAACCGGAAGCGTCCTTCCATTACTTCCTGCGCTCGCTCTAACCCACCGGACCGCCGGTGGAATTCGAGCCTATGTGCCGCGATCGCTTCGAGCGCGGTGGATGTGCGCCATGCGAGTTGTTCGTGCTCGTTGGCCATGGTCGGAGCAGGACGTGGTGGCCAGATCCGTTGCCTTAACACTCGTGCAACGCGTCGTGCGAGCTGGCTCCAGCGATAGTAACGCAGTACCTGCCACGCTCGATCCACAGCCCTGCGCCACCCTTCCCCGGCAGGGCTGCGTCCCGGCTGGGCCCACGCCAAATTAGCCACACTCCGAGAATCGTCTATCGTCTTATGCACAACAATAACAACCCGAAGCGTAAGCGATGGGACCCCTCATACCGCTCACTACCAACAGCAACCCGAAGCGTGAGCGAGGGGAACCCTGGTACTACCCAACGTCGGCGACAATGTCGTTACGGTCGTTACGAAGGATCCGCAATGGTACGCCACAGTATAAGCATATCTCGTGGGGGGGGCGAAAAACTGGTTCGGATGATAACGATTCGAACGGACGTGTGGCGGATGGAATGAGGGTTCCCCTCGCTGACGCTTCGGGTTGTCATTGAGGAATTCCAGACACTGAAGGTTGTTGATCAGTCGGTTCTGGGACCGACTCGTGCGTAGCAGCGATGGGTAAGTTATTGACGACGCACGTGAGCAAGTTCAGGAACCTGGCTGCCAGAATATCGCGATCGAAGTGCTCAGCCACATAATCTCGAGCGAACTGTCCCAGTTTCATCCTCAGTTCCGGATCATTTGCCAAGCGCGTGACGGCTTCGACGAGCGAATCGGCTGAATCAGGCTGCATCGGCAATCCAGCACTGGCCTGCCTGACAATCTCTTCGGCCTGGCCGCGGACAGCCATGATGATGGGCACACCCAACGCCATTGTTTCAAAGATCTTCGACGGAATCACAGTCTCGAACAGCTCGCAGCCGCGCAGGTGTACGAGCGCCGCGTCGGAGCTCGCCAGGACCTTGGGCATCAATTCCTTCGGCTGACGGCCTGAAAACACGACGTACTCGCCAAGCTTCTCCGATTCGCAGCGAGCTTGTAACGCCGCGCGTTGCGCACCGTCTCCGACCAGCCAGAATGCGATATCACGGCGGCCACGTTCTCTCAGTTTCTGCGCAGCATCCAATACCACTTCAAGCCCGTGCGCCATACCGATCGTGCCAATATACGAGCAGACGAATTTCCCCTGCAGATTCCACTGCCGCAGCAGATTCTGATCTGGTTCCTCAGGCTGGAACTGCTTCAGATCCACGCCGTTGTAGATCACGGTGATTCGATCCCTTACGTCAACCTTCGATAGGATATTGTTCCGGTACCCTCGTCCCACGGTGACAATATGTCGAGCTGACCGGTACATCACGAGCTCGAGCCATTCCAATAGTCGCAGCAGTGGCCGGTTGCGGATCGCGCCGACGGCCGTGATCGACTCAGGCCAGATATCGCGGATTTCGAGCACAAATGGACACCACTTGAGCCAGGACACGATCACTCCGGCCCAGCCGCAAAAGAACTGGGGCGAAGTGGCGACGACCACGTGGGGATGTTTGAGCCACAGGCAGGCAATCGCTGCGCTGAACATGAAGGAGACGTAGTTGGCGATTCGTCGAGTGGTGCCGGCGTTAGGGGCCAGATAGGTCCAGACCCGTACTACGCGCACGCCATTGATATTCTCCGTCTGCGGCCAGAACCGGTTCCGATACCCTTCGTATACAACCCCATCCGGGCAGTTGGGCACACAGGTCACAACCGTAACGTCATGCCCTGCCCGTGCCCACCGCACGCAGTGTTCATACGTCCGCGTCGCTGGCGCATTCACCTCCGGCGGAAAGTAATGACTAAGAAAGAGTATTCTCATGAATGGTAGCTCGACGCGTCGATCGGCCTCACCGTTTGGGAGATGTGATTGTGATCGCCATTTGCGCGATTATTGCGAATGCCAACGGGCCGACCGCCATTGCGAAGTGGGCGACGTTGAATGCGACGCCATTTGGCCTTGCCGAGTGGCATGCCGTCGATCTTCTTGTTGACGTGACGTAGTCATTCATCGGTGAAGCGTGCACCAACGACAGACTTTGAGCCGTGCGACTCACCGCGTGCGAACACAACTGTGGGGACTGTGCAGGTATTGTGCCTTTGAAAACCTACACTTGCCGTTGGAGATTCGCAATTGGATTCCCGAGGCTAGTTTAATCGTCTGTCATGCCATTGACTGTTCAACACTGGGCATTGCCGTGAGGTAATATCTATCCTCGCTCAGAAGAAATTTGGGGAACAGTCGCTCATTGTCAACTAGACCGCTCTGTATTCGCAGCAACTGCGAGTGGCTGAAAGCTACATCCTCGATTAACGATCGCGGCAGCGAATTCACGAAAGCAGAAAAACGGTTACTTCTCAACACCGTTCGTCTCAGTCGCCGCCAAACTCGGGACTGCATAAGGCAGTTAGGGAGTCGATGTTCAATGCGGTTGAGTGCTAACATCAACCGCAATGCTTGTCTCGGAGGACTAGTATTTGCCGCTCGATTATCTGGCACCACGTCTTCGGGACAATATCTTAGTTCAAGACGCTCAAGGAAATCGCAGATTACCCCTTGGCCCGCGATGGCTTTGTCGTACAACGCTACTTTCATGTGGGTAATCCCAACAAGGGATGCCCAGTACTCACATAGACGAGCGTAGTTGCACCGTGGAAGATAATTTTCAATGAAATCATCCACGGTGCCTGTCCATGCTGGCCGGTAGGGTGACGCTCTCTTTATGTGTTGGGACAACAACGATTGTAGAAACGAATAGGGGTTTCTGAGGTATACCATGACTCGTAGGTCGAAATCGTGAAGCAGGTCTAAGAATCTAGGAATCTTTGCCTCAATGTCTTCTCCACAGAGTGATTCGTCACTCACGAGAATCTTGGCTGCTGAGACGCGTAGCGCCTCTGTGTGGATCGCACGGACCAGTTGTGAAACCGTAACAAAATCGTCTTCACGTAATGACGAGGCAATCGCCGTATGGCGGATATGGCCTTCGGGAATGGCTGAAGTCGGGTACAGTATTCTCGCATCCATGAGCATTCGTGATCGAAGCCGACAAAGGGTAGCCTGCAATGAAGTGGAGGCAGTCTTTGGCATTCCGATATGAAGAATAAACTGCATAGATTCAATCTCTGAGAGTTTTCTGATGGAATTGGAAGTGCATTAAGATTCGCTGCAATGGGTTCTTTATACCGTCTATTCTTGAGCGTCCGTTGGCGAAAGCTGAGTTAACGGCACCCCTAGAGCCGAAGCGGTTTAGGGATGGTCGTGCGTTAACCCTACCGTAAAGCGTCACGCATTGGTTCGCTGGAACCGATTTCCAGGGGCCAGCCTTCGCGCAGGCTGCGGACGGCGAGGATCGAAGCGAGCGTGGTGGCGCGAAGGTCGGGCCAGGAAATGGGAGCAGCGCCGCCGTCCTGCAGGACCTTGGCGAACGCGACGATCTCGGCCTGGTGGCCTTTGTCCTGACCTTTCCGTTTGTGCTTCCGCGTCTTGCCTCGTGCGCAGAGTGTGACGCTGCGGAAATCGTCGATCACGGCGACGCGACCGCCCCCGAACACTTCGATTCGCTCCTTAGGAAACGACTTGTCACCGCCTGCCAAGTAAGCAATGTTCGAGACCGATCCATTCGTGTGGCGGAGCGTGATAAGGCACTGGTCGTCCATAATCTTTGGCGCATCGGGACTGCCAATCGATTCGGCATAGACCCGCACCGGCGGCGAACCGCACAGGTATGTGGCCAGGTCGATCCCGTGACACGCCTCGCCAATAATCCGCCCGCCGCCAATCTCCGGATCTTGCGTCCAGTGGTCCGCGGGTATCGGCCCCGCATTAAAACGAAACGAGACCGTCAACGGCTCGCGCACGTCCTGAAAAAAGTCATGTACCAGACGCGCCGCGGGAGAAAACCGGCGATTGAATCCGACCATCACCAGCGGCGCCGTGTCACCGGCGTCGAGCAACGCCTGTTCGATCTGGGATAGCTCTTCCAAAGTCAGACACAACGGTTTCTCGACAAAGATCGGCTTGCGCGCCGCGATTGCCTTGAGTACGTGCCGCGCGTGCTGGTCGTGCTGAGTGATGGAAAAGATCACGCCCACATGGTCGTCCGCAAAGACCTCGTCCTCGTCGCTGGCGGCACGGGCAAAACCGAGCTTTCTGCCACTGTGGGCGGCCGAAACACCACCGGCCGAACAAATCACCCGCGGTGCGAGCGACTCGCACTTGCCGATTGCGGGCAGCAGAACCATCCGCGCGAAATTGCCCGCACCCAGAACTCCCACACCGATCTTGCCGCTCGCGACCGGTCCGCTGCGTAGCGTGATGCTGCGCGACCGCGGTTCCTCCGTGACGCAGCCAGGATACTCCAGAACGATCCCCAGATACGGCTGGTCGCCGGCCTCGATCAGCTGATAAGCCTGCTCGGCCTGATCGATCGCGAAACGATGCGAGATCAAGGGCGAGACATCCAGTCGCCCGCGGCCCATCAGGTCCAGCACGGCCTGGATGTTCCGCTGCTCGGTCCACCGAACCCAGGCCGCGGGATAATCCCGGCCCTGTTCTTCATACTGCGGGTCGTACCGTCCCGGGCCATACGAGCACGAAACGACAAACTCGGCCTCCTTGAAGTAGAACGGTCGCCGATCGAGTTCAAGACCGACCACGCCCACCAGGATCACTCGGCCTTTCTGCCGTACCGCGCCGGCGGCCAGTTCAATGGGCTGATTCGACTTGGTCGAGGCGGTGATCAGCACCACGTCGGCGCCCAGGCCGCGCGTCGATGACTCGATGTTGCCCGCGGAAATACCCGGCCGGGCTGTATCGGCACCCATTTTCACGGCCAGCTCGCATTTCGCGGCGTCCAGGTCAGTACCGATCACGTGTACGCCGGCGGCGGCCAGCAGCGCGACGGTCAACTGGCCGACCAATCCCAGCCCGATCACAAAGGCGGTCTCACCCAGCTGGACTTCGGCCAGACGTACGCCCTGCATGGCAATCGCGCCCAGCACGGCGAACGCCGCCTGTTCGAAGGGCACACTGTCGGGCACGCGGCCACACAGATTGCGTGGCACACTGACGATTTCGGCATGGGGGCCGTTCGAGGCAACTCGGTCCCCCACCTGATATTCCTGGACGCCGCGGCCGCAGGCCAGCACGACCCCCGCCGAGCTGTAGCCCATCGTCATGGGAGAATCGAGCTTCTCGCGCACCTGTTGGACGGTCTGCCAGAGCCCTTCGTTGCGCACCTTCTCCAGTACCCGCCGGACGTGATCGGGCCGCTCGCGGGCCTTGCCCAGCAGGGATTTTTTGGACAGGTCCAGGACCATCTTCTCGGTTCCGGCCGAGATAATGGACGCCTGGTTGGCGATCAAGACCTGGCCGTCCCGGACAATCGGCGCGGGCACGTCGTGGACGTTCAAAGCGCCGTTACGGATGTTCTGAAGGATCTGCTGCAATTGAGTGTCCTGCGGTTATGTTCCCTGGAAAGACTGAGGAAGCTGCGACGGTGCCCGTAAGTAATACCTTATAGACTCGGACGGTCAATTCTGCCGACTACGTTTGAATACGGGCGCCCGTAATCTGCCAAAGCAACGCATTCACGACTTTTTCACCAAGGTCCGCGCGTCAATGGAATCGGGTTCCACTCAACCTGCGGCAAAAGTCGGTGGCGATACCTTTCATATGAATGTACCCAAGTCAAACCTCGATGTTTCTCACTGGCTCGCCTCAGTGCATTTGGTCGACGAGGCACTACCGGTGGGTAGCAGCCGGCACGCAATTAGAGTCAAGGCTAAACAGGGCGGGAAAGTCACTTCCTGCTGATCGTCGTGAGAGTGTCAGTTGTTACTTAATAAACGACACTCGCCTCGCTGCCGAAGTCATTGAAGCATCGTCACAAGTCAGAAGATACGTATGCTTATTAACTGCCGGTTTGATTGCTTGGCTTACAAGAATACACAAAGTTCCCATGTATCTCACGGATCCTTCTATAGCCAAGGCTCAAGATGTTGTTTGAAAACCAATTGCTGTCGAGAAGCGTGCTGTGCGGTAAGACTTCAAGAATGATGATAGGAAGGCATCGTCGTATTGTCGTTAGTGCTCCAGTCAATGCCTCCTTTTCATAACCTTCAACATCCAATTGAATTATTGATACAGTTCGTTCTGAACTCACTGCCGCATCTATAGTGACAATCTCGACGGCCTCCGTACCTTCCCTTTCATTTGATTCTCCAGAAACTATCCGGCTTGCACCGCCAAGGGCGCGGCCGTCAGCATCCTTGGTTGTGACGAATAGGGTTTCCTGCCTTGCCCCTAGACCTGCATTGGCCAACACTGTGTTTTCAATGCTGTTTATCGCAAGGGTAATTCTTGCGCAGCGAAAGTTCTCCGGATTTGGTTCAAATGCCCATATTTTCGCCTTGGAATCAATTCCTTTTGACAGCGCTGGTAGAAAATCACCGAAATATGTTCCTGCGTGAACAATGTCGCCGTCATTGCAGTTATGCAGAATGAACTCGATAGTCTCTGGTTCGTAGACGTCGTTGGATAATACTCTTTGTGCTGCCGGACGATGATGTGAGGACAGCGGAACGCAATAGCCACCATGCTTGTTGTAGGCGACTCTGCATCGCAAAACCTCAAGCCCCGCTAAAGCCTTATAGTCTTTGGATAGATCCACATATGAAGAGCTATTAAACAACCTCAAAAATGCCCTCCGAGCAATCGGCTTAAGCTGTCTTGGGATTGCCCTCTTGATCAGTGTTTTCATGCGGATTCCTTTGCATGGACGATGCGGCTTCCCTTTTGGCGATGTGCTATCAGCATACCGTGACGAGGCAGCGTGTCGCTAGACACTCCGTGGGAAGGCCTTGTTGCGAACCAATTTCGGGGAAGATACCGCACGCCTTGCGAACAATTCGGCACGCGTATGAGTGCCGCCATCTCATGCCGCTCGCGCATTCACAGGTTTCAGTGGTCAAGTGTTCGCGGCGCCGGTGTATTCATCTACTGATGATGGGGTTGTGTGAGTGGCTAAGAAACACGACCTGAGACTGATTCCTTCAGCACAATTCGTCCCGCCATTCCTTAGCACCGCATGCCGTCACCACCGAAGGATCGGCAAGCCTCGCCGCATTGTAACTATCCGCTACTTGAAAGATGATTTGAGGACCGACCACAAGCGTTCAATCCTCGTGTCTATTGAGAAGTGCTCTTCAATTGTTGCTCTTGCGGCAATTCCTAGTGTCGCTGCGAGAGACGGGTCTGTGGCAAGTAAGAGCATATAGTTAGCCATTTCCATCACGTCCTGTTCGTCGATCAGAAAACCGGTCTGTCCGTGCCGTATTACATCTGGGATCCCCCCATGCCGCGTGGCGACTACAGGAACCCCACTGGCACAGGACTCAAGAATCGCTAAAGGAGTTCCTTCGCAGTCACCATTGGACGCACGGACAGAATGTTGTACGAAGCAGCGGGCTCCCAGCATTTCCTCTCGTACGATTTCTTCCGCCTGCATACCCAAAAAAGTCACCGCGTGTTCCATACCTAAACCCGCTACAACTGTCTCGCAAATCCATCGCAATGGACCATCTCCCACGATCCGCAGTTTTGCCTCAGGGCATTTCCGCAATACTTGGGCGAACGCCAGTAGTGTCAAGTGCGGAGCCTTCTTCTCTACGAGACGTCCGACCGCCAAAAATACGGGCGGCCGTTTAGCCGGCTCAGCTCCACGAAAGTGCTCGCAATTGACGCCATATCCAACGAGATGAATCTTCTCCTTTGGAGCGCCAAGTCGATGCAAGTCATCGCACATGGCACGCGAAACAGCAATGATGGCAGCGGCCTGAGCAAACATTGCACGATAGTCGCAATAGTATTTCTCGACAAATTCCCCAGAGGTCGCGTCCGCCCCGTGGAAGTGAACCACCAGGGGAATACGGCTTCGCCGACATGCCTCCATGACAGCAACGCCTGTTGGTCCATACTCAGCGAGGACGCCATTTGATCGGGTTGCTCTGAACGCTTTCAGGTAGCCAGCAGTGATCTCATGCTCCTTGCAGCGGCGAAAAAGTTGACGAACCACCTTCCGCCGAGCACGTGCGAGCCACGCGTCGGATATAATCGTCGCGCCTGCCATACGCGGAGGTCGGCCGTGAACGACGGTGACCTTTGCAGGCAGGTGCTCTATGTGTGCGCGAATAAATGTCTCCGTGGGGCAGTTCACGGCTGGTACAACGATACACACATTCATCTTATCGTCTTCATTCATTGCTTTCACACGGAAAATTCATCGCTCGTCAACGCGCGGTCCACGGCCTGCAAGCCTTGTTCAGACAAAGGGAGGATGTCTGTTAGATTACTTTCACAAAGTAATCGTTTCAATCTCTCTATTTTTTGTGAGCCTCGCTATTGATGACAATCTGGAGAGGTTTCCCGGCAGGTATCGCGGCTCTACTGGGGTGATACCGGTCCGATAATACCTCCGTGGCCATTGCTGTAATCGTTGCAGGCTCGTCCAACTTGTTGCATTCCACAAACGGTAACCGTTCACGGAATTCGCATTGAGATTGTGTTCGGCTCTGTTTTTTCTGTATACTGGCAGACCGCAAAGCAACTTCGTTTATCGAAAGGCTGCCACGGCAAATGGCTGGGCCGCGAAGGTGCGATGTTGACACCCAGACTTTCCGTGAGCGGAGGGCCACAAGAACTGTCGCCGTCTCGGGCGCTAACATTGTGTCGATTCGCAGCGGCAAACCAGTTGTTTTCAGCAGAGACGGCATCTGGGCCTTTGTGCTGCGCTAGCGAAAAGTGGAACGAGAGTGGTCTTAACTGAGCAGAACTATGCTGCGAGACTGACAATGCCCGTGAACGCATACCTCCGCCTCCGCGATGGTGAAGGCTCGATAAATCGGAGTAGGTTCACGGCCGCAAGCCAGCAAGACGCCGGCGGAGCTGTAGCCCATTGTCATGGGGGAGTCGAGCTTCTCGCGCACCTGTTGGACGGTCTGCCACAGCCCTTCGTTGCGCATCTTTTCCAATACCCGCCGGACGTGATCGGGCCGCTCGCGGGCCTTGCCCAGCAGAGATTTCTTGGACAGGTCCAGGTCCATTTTCTCGGTTCCCGCCGAGATAATGGACGCCTGGTTGGCGATCAAGACCTGACCGTCCCGGACCATCGGCGCGGGCACGTCATGGACGTTCAAAGCGCCGCTACGGATGTTCTGAAGGATTTGCTGCAATTCACTTCTTCCTTCGTGCTACTAACGATCTGAATTTTTCCACGGCCCAAAATTATCTTCGTCACCGCGCCATCCAGGGAAGACTTTTTCTCACAGAGACACAGAGGCACGGATAGGAGTGATGGTCGTCTCGCGGGCAAGTTTCTCCAGGGTTCATTCTTGCGCTGTTTCTCCGTGCCTCTGTGTCTCCGTGAGATCCTTCTGCTCTTCATGACTTTGTGGTGATTCCCAGGCTTTGGCATCGGCTCAGCCGCGCTCGCCCGTTCGTGTCTCCGAAGGTGGTCTCGCGTTCCAGCTACGACCGAGCCCGCCGGGACATTTCCTCGTTCTTCATGACACCTGGCCCAGTCCCAGTCTTTCGCGCCGATATGCGCCACTGGTGACGCGTTCGACCCAGTGCCGATTGTCCAGATACCACTGTACCGTTTTCCGCATCCAGGTTTCCATACCCTGTCGGGGAACCCAGCCGAGCGTGGTGCGGATCTTGGTGGCGTCGATCGCATAGCGGCGGTCGTGTCCCGGCCGGTCGGTAACGAATGTGATCAGCGAGCGGCATGGACGATGCTGCAGGTCGGGACATAGGCGGTCCACCTCATCACAGATCATGTTCACGATTTCCAGATTCGTGCGTTCGGCATCGCCGCCGATGTTGTACACCTCGCCCGGTTGCCCCCGTTCGAGCACGCAGCGCAGCGCCTCGCAATGGTCCTCGACATACAGCCAGTCTCGTACATTAAGCCCATCGCCATAGACGGGCAGGGGCTTGCCTTCCATGGCGTTGAGAATCATCAGCGGTACGAGCTTTTCGGGAAACTGATAAGGCCCGAAGTTATTGGAGCAATTGGTTACCAGGACCGGGAGTCCGTATGTGTGATAGTAAGCGCGAGCGAAGTGATCTGACGCTGCTTTCGATGCCGAATAGGGCGAATTAGGGGCGTAGGGGCTTGTTTCCGTAAAGCGGCCCATGTCGCCGAGGGATCCGTACACTTCGTCGGTCGAAATGTGAAGAAAGCGAAAGTTCTCTCTCGCTTCCTGGTCAATTGATCTCCAGTAGTGCCGGGCAGCATCGAGCAGGTTGAATGTGCCCATCACGTTAGAACGCACGAATTCGTCGGGGCTGTCAATCGAGCGATCGACATGCGATTCTGCGGCGAAATGAACGACCGCTGATGGACGAACCTGTCGGAAGATGTCGTCCACCTGGCCGCGGTCAGCCACATCTCCCTGCACGAAAGTGTAGCTAGGATCACTCGAAATTGACGCCAAGGAATCCAGATTGCCTGCATACGTCAACTTGTCAAGAACAACGATCGGCGACGACTGCGCCGCAATCATCTGACGCACAAAACATCCGCCAATAAACCCAGCGCCACCGGTTACTAAGATTGTCTTCATGTGTTTTGCGTCAGATGGACGTTGAGCCTTAAGGATGTGCTAGAGTTTAGCACAGACATAAGGGAGACGGTCCATATCGAAAAGGAAGCATTTAACGCCTGAAGAGAAGGTAGCGATTGTACGCCGCCATCTGCTCGAGCAGGTTCCGATCTCGGATCTGTGCGACGAGTATGGAATTCATGCCACCCAGTACTACGCCTGGCAGAAGCAGTTGTTTGAGAACGGCAGCTTGGCCTTTGAACGCAAGCCCAACCAGGCGAACCAGCGGCGGCAACAGGACGCGCAGCAGCGGAAGATCGCCGAGCTGGAGCTAGCTAGTAGACTGGACAATAAGCGTCTACCTCGTCGAGCGGCAGCACGAGTCTCGCGTGCCTGGTTCAGTCGCTTAAAGGTCCTTTGGCTCTTCCGACCGCACGATGTTCTCCGCACGGTTCCTCGACCGTTCAAACACTTTCGCATTGACGTTTAGTTCATGAGCAGCTCGCAGTGCGCAGAAGTACAATCCCGCTTTGCCATCCAGAAACCCAAATTTACATAGGTACAGGTACAGAAACATCAGCACCGGCTTGCCTGGCAGACGCAGGAACAATGCCTTCAGCAGCCTTCTACGCTGCAATGGATCCCGAGAGAACAGGATCAACAATGGCGGCACTGACTCGTGCAGTTGACGCAACCTGCGCACAGCATTCCAAGTGGAAAACTCGTTCTGTTTGCGGATCCAGAACTCGAGGTCCTGGTTCGATTCATGCAGCAGGTACGATTTCAGGCACGCCGTGCGGCCACTGACCACAATGTTCTCGTGTACTTCGTTGTCCCATCCACCCTCATTTCGCATGCCCAGGTCTTCATATTCTCCGCATCCGGTGCGGAAGAGCCTGAGCATCCAGCCGTGGCTCCAGGAATGTCTCATCCAACGTCCAAGGAATATGAATTTCCAGCGCAGGTAGAATCCGTCTACATCGTCGCGCTGAATAGCAAGGGCTATCTCGTCTCGTAGTTCCGGCGTGATCCGTTCATCAGCGTCGAGAATGAGTATCCAGGGGTGCCTGATTGGAAGATTCTTGATCGACCAATTCTTCTTCTTGGGCCATCCACCATCGTATTGGAATTGGACGACTTGCGCTCCACGACTTGTCGCGATTTCAGGGGTCTTGTCAAAGCTGTGTGAGTCAACAACAAAGACATCATCTGTCCAGGTTACGCTATCGAGGCAGTCCTGTAAGTTACGTTCTTCATTTCGTACTGGAATTATGACGCTTATTGGCAACGTGCTCATTGTCCTGTGGCTGCTGCGAAAGAATTGACTTGTTTCAATGGTAGGAGGGATCTCATGAATTGGGCCGGACAAACGGGAGACTCCGTTATTCAAGTAAAGTTATGCGCACACACAATACTCCTTTCATTCCCACACATGCCGCGCGGAGGAATCCGTGCTCGTTACTCCTTCGAACGACTGAAGATCTGGCAGGAAGAATGAGGTTAGTTCATGCGTGACGTCCGTCCTTGGGCATAGCGTCACGATCTAAGACGGACGGGGCCTTCTTAGTCTCTCACCACTGAAGCTTGTTGTGCGCATCGGACGGTAGGAGCGAGCGAACTAAGCGACGAAGCGGCCAATTGGAGCGGATCGTGCGAATGGCTCCGGATGCGTGTGATGGAAGAAAGTCAGGAGCAGAGACATCTAGCTCGTTCTGAGACGCACTAAACGAGACGCGGCTGCCGTGGAACACTGCGTTCCGTTGATTGGCAAAGCGACAAGACGCATATAGCACGACGCGAGCGTGAGCAGACGCGACGCAAAACACGACAAGAAACACGACAAGAAGAACACGACATCCCCATTGGCGACGAGCGATCAGTGACGCCGGAATCTATAAACGAGGAACCCCCAGAAACGCGAATACTGACAGGATACCTGGTAATATTCTTCTAATGACGATACAGGATGTGCTCGAAGATAGTCATGCAGGTGAATCGTTTCCTTCTTAACTCGCCACTGACCACATCGCCACGCCTGAAATCCGGCAAAAACCAACGCAATAAGATCCTTCGGCAAATGGAAAATGAACCCCCTTTGTATTGCACCCGACGCGTAATGTGCGACCTTCCAGGCGAAATCGCATGACGGGCGAAGGACGCCGGGATAGTGGGCCATATACGCCCGCAGACGTTGTTTAGCGGACAAGAAATAGCGGTGATGCGGTACTCTTTCGCGAGGTGACATATCATGAAAAATTGTACAGTTTCCAAGGTGCAAGATGCGGTAGCCCATGTCCAGGAAACGAAGGGAAAGATGTGCTTCGGCGCCACCGAGAAGATAGTGCGGAAAACCGCCAGCTCTCGCAAGAGTCTGTGTTCGATACAGAGCAGCTCCCCCAAGGAAATTCGCGCGGTAGTGATCACGCTCTACCCAGTCCCTGGAAACGGAAAATGGCTCTCCAGACTTTGGGTCAACCACTCTGGGTTCGACGACGGCAAGCAATGGGTCATTTTCCATTGCGCAAACCATCTTGCTAACGACCGTCTTCTCCATCACGGCATCGTTGTCTATGCAAAGAACATATTCGCCCGTGCAATTGCACAGCGCAATGTCTCGACCTTCCCAGTCACCGTAATTCTTTGGCAATCGAATCAGTCGAACTCTCGGAAAACCATCTTGGATCGCATCAGCTGACCCGTCCTTTGACCCATTGTCAACCACGACAATTTCCAATGTCGCATAGTCTTGCTCCTTGAGTGAAGTCAGACATTTGAGAGTCTCGTCGCGACGATTATAACTCAAAACGATAGCGCTGACTCGTGGATTCTTGTGCGGCATCGAAGGGTCAACTGGACGAACGTGACTGGAGAGCCTTGCTGTAGGCATTTTCGAGTCCTTCTAGATGGACAGCTACAGAGAATTTCTTGCGAATCAGTTCAAGGCCATTTCGCCCCATGCTGATCAGACGAGCCTTGTCATTGATCAGGCTACTTATCGCGGCAGTGGCTGCACCGACGTCCTTGGCGCGGACCATGATACCGGTCTCCCCACAAATCAACCATTCCGCGACACCACCGACTTCGAACGCGACAACAGGTACACCGGTCGCCAAAGCTTCCAGGCCAACAATACCCAACGTCTCTGGCCAGATCGAGGGAAAGACGAATACACTTGTTTCTCGGAATATCGTCCTGATAGAGGACCGGTCCACCCAATTCCTGATTCTCAAGCGACTCTTAACTCCCCACTCTTTTGCCATACGCTCGAGCCATGGACGATTTCTGGCATCAACATTTCCGATGATTTGACCTTGAACAACGTTAGGGAGCCGGGACAGTATCTGTATGAAGTAGTCCACCCCTTTATAAGCCGTGATTCTTCCGAGAAATGTGATCGTTGGTGTGGCTGGCAAGGGCCTGGGATCCGGTAAAGGAGACAACTCGCAAAAATAGGGCACAACGGAAAGGCTTTCACGACTGAAGCCGCCGTCGAGGTGTCTTCTTAGGGCATAATCGCAAGGGCATATCAGATGCGCAACTCGGTCCTTGTTTTTTATTGCCCATCGAGCAAGACTATAGCTTCGCCACAAATGCCGTGGCCGGACAGACATGCATTTCATGCGTAAGGTTGAAGGAAAGCATCTCCAACCACACGTGAGATCGCATATCTCTCTTGGACGTTCAAGGTAGAAGTCTTGAGCCGGACAGATTAGTTGGTAACCATGAGTCGTGAACACCACGGAATATTCCGACATCAATTGATCGAGCAAGACACGCTCATAGACGTTGTGGACATGGATGATATCAGGGCGAAAAGCGGACACTTGTTGCAAGAATGTTGATTGCGCGGGGCCACGAATGGGGATCATCGTGGAGTTCAGATTGACGGAATCATTCTTCCCGTGATACGCCACAGCTTGCTCAAATCCCTTGCGTGTGAGTTCTGGAATGAGGTTTAGCACATACGTCTCAATCCCTCCCTTCCAGTCCACGTCCTTTAGCAAATGTAGTATTCGCACTGTTGGCGCACTCTTCGTGATTGTCAATTTGTCAATTCATTAATTTAATCGTTGTCACAATCGGCGTGTGGAGTGTTCAAGCAAAGTTAGCAGCCACAATCATATCGGGCGATTGATCGCTAACAGCACTGAACTGGCTGATAGGAAGTACAGTCACAGGGACGCAGCGGCAATCATTAATCTGCAGGATTCCTAACCAGTCCTTCGATACTGGATACTCCGTCAACCCACGGGAGAAGCTTTGACGGAATGTCCGTCGACGCAACTAACATATGTATCCCCAAGCTGTCGAGCGATTACAGACCACGCAAACTCGCGCGCAATGAGGCGTCTGGCATTCTGCCCCATTGAACGGCGTTTGTCGGTGTCCAATAGCAGGTCGATTATACATCGGGCGAAAGTTTGCGAATTTCGATCAACCCAATATCCCGCATTCGCATCTTGGACACACTTCCACGGTGCGTGACGGCTCACGATGACCGGCGTTCCGGCCGCGAGCGATTCGGCCACAACAATCCCGAAATTCTCGGATTGTGTGGGCAGCACAAATACATCGGCAGCTGCGTAGGCGGCGATCTTGTCGTGTCCCGTGAGCTCGCCCAGAAATGTTGTAGCACCATCAATGCCCCAGGTCTGATACCTTTGTTTTACTTGTTCAGCATACCTGTGCCGGTCCGGGCCGACAATGACGAGGCGAGCGGTGGGGATTTCCCGAAGCGCCAACTTGAACGACTCTCCGAGTAACTCCAGTCCCTTGACGGGATGAATACGGCTCAGAAAGAGCACAATCGGCTTGTCAGGAGGAAGCCCCAGGAGCGATCGTGCTTCTTGTCGCGAGGGCACATTGTTGAAATTGGCCAAATCAACACCATGGGGAATCACCTCGATTGTATTTCGAATCCCCGCCGCGCGAATGCCGGAGGCCTCCTGCTCAGACGCGGCATGGACGAACGCCGCTCGCTCCAGTATCGGCCTCTCAAGAACGCGAAAATAGAGAGACTTCCGCAGACGCTTGACCCCCAGAGACCACGATTCGAGTGATCCGGCCGGTCGCACCACATAAGGTACACCGTGACGCCGGCAAGCCCTGGCTCCCACCAGGTTGGGATACAGCCACATGCTGTGCATATGTACAATGTCAAACGCCCCAACGTTCTCGAACAGCCACTTTCGCAGCGACGGCGAGTAACCCCAGTGACACAGTAACCGGACGGCAAAACCCAATTGTTCCACGCGGGGATGTGTTATCAATTGCCCCTCGGCCGCACGCCCAGTCAGATGAGCCACCGTGATCTCATAACCCATTTTGGCCTGATGATACGCAAGGTTCTGTACCGCCTGAGTCGGTCCTGACGATGCGGCCATCCCGGGGATCAGGTGTAGCACTCTCATGCGGTTAATTTCCCGCCATGCGACCGGGCCTTCCCATAGCAGACCTTGTGCCGGTCCAGCAATCCCAGTGAAAAGCCCAGGAACAGCGAGTTCGTGGTGGTGCCCAGAATCGTGCTCGATTCAACCATTCCATGGATCCACAACGCGAACAGCAGAGATGCTGCCACCGTCCCGGAACTGTCACCTTCATCCAACAAACTTAGCAGCCGCTCGCGCCGCAAGGCCCGGCGACCCGACACCAGCGACACACGGACAAGAACGACAAGGGCCATGAGGCCGACGATCCCTTCCTCGTACATCGCCTGTAGGAAGATGTTCATACAGTTCAGCGTGCGTGCAACGCCAGGAGGTGTGCACCAGCCATAACCGAGGAAGGGACGTTGCTCGACGCGTCGCCAGAGATATCCCCAATAAGAAGATCGGGTGTCCTTGGTCAACTGGGAATCCAGGCGTCCAAGTCCTATCGCTCCGTCCCGATCTTCTTGCTCGACGACCACTTGCTCTGGTCCCGACACAAACAGATATCCGATTCCGCCCAGGACCATGCAGACGACAAGTATGGCAGCTTTTTCTTTCATGATCCGCAACAGTGGCACACAGGACCCGGCCAGGCAGGCGAGGATCGCGCCCCGGCTGCCGGTGGCCAGAATCAGGATCAGGTTGAGCAGAACCGCCGCCAGACCGTATTTCTTCCAACGTACATCGGCGTCGGTGAAGAAAACGCAGATCCCGATCAGGAAAAGCGGCGTCGCGGCCTGGCCCAGACTGTTGGCGTTCATCCCCCCCACCGAAAGGCGCCCCATCACCTGGTTCCCGCCGGGATTGCGCAGGTACAAACCGAGAATCGTAAGCCCCGATAACAGGGCTACCACACACAATACCCGCAGCGAACGCTTGAACGAACCTGGACTGTCAATACTCGCGGCCAGCAGTAGACCGGCGAGGGCGGCCAGCGGAAAGAAGGATTTCCAGAAGATCCCCTCGATCGGAAACCGACTCCACAACGCCCCGGCCAGATGGACCGCGACGAAGAGGAGCAGCAGTCGGGTGTTCTCGCCAAAGAAGCGTTGCCGGGCACTCTGCAGGCCCAAGACACACGCGCCGATCGTGAGCGCCAGCCGTGTGATCTTCAAGGGCAGAGAGGCATCGGAGCTGATCGACAACGGCGCGATGATCAAGAAAGCAATGGCCCAGTAGAGCACCACAGGAACGGCCGATCGATGGGCATTCTGCCCTGCCCTTTTCTGCCGGCGACTGACGGGCAGGCGATGCGGCCATACGGGACTTGATGAATTGAGGGTGTTGCGGCTCAATCCGCCGTCGTCCAAGCTGGAGATTTTCCAGGGCTGCTCATACGGTCACGGACGTCCTGTCGCGTCTGAACGCACCGACCATCGACGAGGCAATTTCGGTGTACTTGAACCGTTCCAGCAACTGGTCTCTAGCGGTACACGCGGTAACGGTCGTCGAAAGCTGCAATCGGGCACACAGAGCATCGGCGAGAGCGTGGACGTCACCCAGCGGAAACACGTCGCCAATCGCCGGTCCGGTCACAACGTCCGGGTGACAGCCAACGCGGTCGCTGACGATCACCGGCAACCCTGACGCCACGGCCTCCAGGACCACCACGCCCCACGTCTCGGCCGAGGGAAGTACAAAAAGGTCGGCCATGGCGTAACACTGCGAAATTTGACCCGGCTGGACGAAACCCAGAAAATGGGTGATATCGGCGATGCCCAACTCGTGACTGAGTGTTTCCAGTTGACCTCGCAGCGGTCCGTCGCCGACGATCACCAAATCAGCAAATTCCCGCACGCCCGCACTGGCAAACGCACGCAACAAGTGTTCCGCATTTTTCTTGACAATCAAGCGACCGACAAACAACACCACCTTCCGATCATCTGGCACTCCCTGCTGCCGACGGATTGCACCTTGCCGCTCACGCAGCTCACCGGCCTGTGACTGCAATCGCTGGACGTCGGGGACGTTCGGTACAATGACCAACCGGTCCGGGTCGGCGCCATATCGCGCCAGGTAGTCGGCAGCGAAGCGGCCCGTCGGAAAGCCGCCGGCCATGTGCCGGACGACCCAGCGGACAAGCCTTTGTTTGACCAGTTGCCTCACGGGATTGGCGACCTGACGATAATACGTTTCCGACATCAAATAGTAGGGAGTGGCGCTGCGGATGGCCCAGTGGATCGCGGAGAGCATGGTCAGGTGATTATAGCCGCCAACAATCAGGACATCGGGAGACAATTCGCTCAGGCGGCGGCAAACGCTCGGATTCCAATAACACGACGCGTCCGGCCCACTATGGGCCAGCAAGTTGCGTCCAGGGAGGACTTCGTGGGGGTAGGACCGCGACCAGTCGGTACTCCATGGCCGATCCGACTTGCCGGCCGCGCAATACAGCACGTGCAGATCAACACCATCCTGCTGTTGGACCACGTTCCAGAACGGGTCGCGGTAGGGTGTGGGAATCGGCGTCAGGACAACTACTTTCAACTGACCTAACTCAACAGCTCAAATGTATGCGGAATGCAAGAGGTGTACTGGGACAAAACGGCAGGGCGCAACTAAAAACTCGCTGCCAGCTCGCGTACGGCATTCGTTTTAGGTAGGCGGGAATAGCAACTTCGGTGCTTAATTTGTAGCCACGCTCGCGCACAGCGTGGGAAACCGGCTAGCCACCCAAGTTATTCTCCCCGCCTTCCCTAGGCAGCAGGAAGCATACCTTCACGTGCTTCAGAAGCGGCAGGGAGGTCATTCAGCAAAACGTCCCAGTCGCGTGATCCTCACAGTGATCTCTGGGACTTTTGCAGTAATTGCTTATCCCTGTGGCGCGAAACGAGCCGAGGCGTCAGTCGCAGCAGGTCTCCCGCGGCAGCCAATGTGACGATCGGCGGCTGGGACGAGGGGGTACGCAGGATACCGCGGGCCAGATTGCGGGGGAATTGTACCGTCCAGTATCCCAATAGGACGCGAAGGCGCGACTTGCCTGAGTGCCGCACGTTGTAGATCAGGCGGTTACGGATAATCTGGCGCATTCGTTTGCGATGCCGCTGGGGCGTATCGGTCGCGGATCCGGAGAAGTGGCAGATCGCGGCGTCGCCGCAGATCCCGACCTGGTGACCGGCTTGTCGGATGCGGGCGCAGAGGTCGTAATCTTCGTAGTAGCTGCCGTAGACGGGATCGAACGATCCGACTTGCTGGAGCACGCTGCGTCGCACGAGCATGCCTGCCGCGGGAATGTACGGCACGTGGAACAACTGGCCCGTTATTGGCTGGTCCCGTTGGATTCGTTCATACAGATGGTCGTTCTTCTGAGCACAATCGAGGAAGCTGGGATCCCACGCGTCGTTGTCGTACGTGCGGATCAACGGTGTGACGGCCGCCGTTTGCGGGTGGGCGTCGAGACAGGCGGTGCAGGCGTCGAGCCAGGCGGTATAGGCGCGAGTATCCTGGTTCAGAAAACAGACGTACGACGCGCCGCTCGGATCGTGAGCGAGTGCCAAGTTATTCGCGTCGGCAAATCCCATTGGGCGCGGACAGGACAGGTGCGTGACCTGGTTCTGTCCGTAGTCCAAATCCCCGAGCAGCGTGTTTCCCACATTATCCACGATCACGAGGTGCACCGCACATGCGGACGCCTGCTGCTGCGCCTTCACGCACTCGGGCATCCAGCGATCGCCGTTGAAGGCGACGACGATGACGGTGACTTTCGGGCTAGTCATCGCCATCTCGCACGTTTCGTTGCAGGACCTGCTCCACCATGGCCACGATACGGCTCTGGTAAACCGATTCATGGTACCGGGCCTTCGCCTCGTCACGCGCGGCAGTGGCCAGCCGTGCGCGCAAATCCGGATTTTCAAGCAGCGTCATAATCGCCCGTGCGAGATCGTCGCGTTTGCCATATTCCACCAGCAGGCCAGTTTCGCCGTGGGTCACAATTTCCGTGAGTCCTCCAACGGCCGAAGTAACTACCGGCACACCACACGCAAACGCCTCGATCGCCACTCTTCCAAATGCCTCGGATCGAGATGGGATGCAGACGACATCGCAGGCGGCGAGAAACTGGGGCATATCGGTCACAGTACCCACAAACCGCACGTCGGCGTCGAGACCCAGTTCGCGAACTTGTGCTGCGAGTGCCATTTTGTATTGTTCTGTTCCGTCACCGGTCACTGCGAACTGACACCCCGGGACGTTGGCTGCCACGATTGCCGCGGCGTCCAGGAACCAAGCATGTCCTTTGACGGGTCTAAGTGTTCCGGGAACGCCGACCACGGGTCGGCGCGGATCCAAACCGAACTGCCGACGCGCCGCTTGCTGATTGACTGGCGGCGCGAAGAACCGTTCTTCGACAGCGTTAGGGACAATCACCGTCTTTTCACGGGCCGTTTCGCCCAGCACATTGTCTTGCACGGCCTGGGAGATCACGATAATCCGATCCGCCAAACGGTCGACCAATTTGGCAACGAGGCGCTTACCTCCTGGCCAGGGCGGCCGCATCTCGCCGCCCACATCATCGAACAGTTCGCGAATGTGCCACACACACGGAACTCTGCACCACCGAGCCGCCAACGCCGGGGCCAGGCCAGTGAGTGTATTTACGTAGACCACATCGGGCCGCGTTTCTCGAATCAAACGAACGAAGTTCCGCATATATTCAAACTCACGCCACCAACGCTTCGCCGCCTGCCTCCCTGTGCTGCCAACGAGCCATTGGCCGTGTGAGAGGTGCATCACTTGGCTGCCGGCATCTCGATATGCCCCGGCCAAATCCCCATCGACACCAAAGGCCGTTCTGGCGATCCACCCGCGCTCGACCAGTCCTCGCACAATCGACAGACCGCTAAGGGGCGCCCCGCTCCTTTGGGCGGTGTATTGCGTGAAGAGGACGGAAACTCCACCTGCGACTGTAGTTTTTCTGGAAGTATTGCGAGCAGACAACACGACCCCCTTATGTCCGTTCGACATAGCCACCGCAAGCTCGCGCGAACGAACTCCCCCCAAGTCCATCCGCCATCGCTAAGAGCCCGCGACCGCCGCCAGTGAGATTATAAGTGTATCCAAAAGGCCTGATCTTGGATTCATAGGTTCGGCGTATATTTGCAACTTCGAACAGATGCTTAGCTCGTTTCAGGGAACGTTTCCACCTGGATCCGCGCAACAGATAGTCTCCCCTAAGGAATCGAGCGAAATACTTATCATTCAGTCCAGGCTTCCATCCACTAGCCGCGACATTGGGAACGAACCCCACGAGTTTCTCGATCTTCTTCAGCACGCAATCAAAATTTCCGGAAACGTCCTCGTAGCGAATGAACTCAATTCTTGCTAACCGCTCGGAGTCCTTGGCAGCGATTTCGTGTGCCGTGATCCAATTCTGCATGAGAGTGGTCATATATGCTCCCGTCCACTTCGAGACAGCCATACAGGCGGCAACTGGATGTCGTGTAATGACCAGGAAAGCCGCTTCCGGAAAAATCCGCTGAAGGTATCTCATATGAACCAGATTAGCCGGCGTCTTCTCGACGAGGACCTCACATTTCAGATCCCAGTGTGGGGTCCACCCGGCCAAGATACGTTCGCGTTCTCTTTGGCCAAACTGTGTTTCTTCTGTCCAGTGCGATTCGGGATGCAAGGCGAATATCCCAACTCCTCCGAATTCTTGGTCGACCGCATAAACATTCTGCAGGAATTGTCCCTCATCTTCGATGACGCCAGTTTCACTGAACACGCTTATTCGTTCATCAGTGCCTAACAGGCGAGTGAATGGTGTCGTCCCGCTTCGATGGACCCCACAGACAAAAAGCATTCGCCGACCATCAATAGCAGTCGAGTTCACCAGTAGCACCCCCCCTCAATATTGATCGCCCTTGGAGGGCGTTCATCCGGCCGAGGCCTCACCCAGTGCTGATTAATCATGCCATCCAATTTCTTCTCCCATCTGGCCCCAATGATGCCGAAAAGGAGTTGAGTGATCCCTCCCATATGAATGCCAACCCCTCCCAGGTCTTTCGCATATGCTGCAAGGGGCAATCCGTAAGCGCCGGCGCCTATCAACGCGACCTCGAAAGGTTCGCGTGCCATTTCCTTTTTCATTGAATCGAGTGCATCTACCCAATCGGCAAACCCACACTTTGCTCCGCCCGCACTCTGAACAGCCGGCACCGTTCTCAAGGACTTGAACTCGGGTAGGGCGTTATTCTTGGGGAAAAGCTTGTCACGCTTAATGTACTGCGAGTTAATAGACTTGGCGAACGGGCTCACCACTAGCACGCGTTTGTCTTCCAGTGCGCGGGTCCAGGGCCGTTCACTATGTGCAAAGTCGAGGTCATGCAAGTCAATAAGGGTCGCATTTGGGCAAAACTCCTGAAATGCCCACTCCTCCTCGGTCCACATCCCATGGCGGAACAGCGATAGGCCCAGAATATCCGCGTTCCGGCTAGCAGCGGCGTATTCGTGGGCAAACTTGCAGAGAGTCTTGTCATCAGTCGGGAAAACGCCAGCGTTGAAACCCAGGCTCCGCCCAAGCGATCCGTCGATCAATCCACCGTTGACCGTAATTTGATGAAAGGCGGCCAGCTCAAACAGTCCGTAACGGATCGCGCAACGCGGTTCCCCGTTCGCTACGATACGCATAAGCAACTCGCTGGCGTCCTGAGGTGTGACTTTTGCCCGTCTGGCGTTCCCGTTCCAGAAGCCCCCCTGAAACTTCATTCGGGCTAAGCCAAGCCTGCGGGTCAGCTTATAAATCACTCGCGCCTTAAATTTCCTCAGGTTCTTTGCTGCCGACTTCATCTCAAATAGACTCCAAAGGTGGCGTGCGTTGGGGTCTGCCCCGTCTGAATAAAGCCCGTTGGCGGCTGACTTACAAAAAAGCTGGCTCGACAAAATATGGCTTCTGCGTCATGCTGCGGTTCTGAAGACAGCCGCACATCGGAGGAGCCAAGGATGACAGGTTCGCGATGTCGTTGGGAGTCCCTTGATCGGCGGCCGGATTGGATCAATTGGTGAGTTAGCGGCATCCAAAAACGCGCACCCGACGCAACTCTCCAATTGTCGATGATGGTCCTGCTCGCGGCGACGGGACTTCCCTGCGTTACCTAGTTCTTGAGCTGGGCGAGGATCAGCGACGACCGCCACGACTATTTCCACCTTCTCACTTGATGCGAAAGTCGAACGCAGCCGCATCATTATTGCTTTCGCGAACGTCAGAACGTCCAATATTCTCAAAAAAACGAAAGAACTTGCACAGCAACAGAATCGTCAAGAATACAAAGCCCAAACCCAATTTGCCCCGTAAGCATGTCACTGAACCAGCTAAAAGTCAGACGACGAGTTCTCGGAAATGCGAATCTCCCGCCAACAAGGAGTCGTAGGTGCCGGCGCCGTGAAGCATGCCGCTGCGCAAGAAGAATAGTCGATCGCAATCCCTCACGGTGGAAAGCCGATGAGCGATCATGAGAATTGTGCAATCACCCTGCAGTTTACGAATTGCCGAGATAACGGCGCGCTCCGTTTCGTTGTCCAGAGCCGAAGTACCTTCGTCGAGGACCAGGACATTGGGCGTCAAATAGAGAGCGCGAGCTAGACCGATACGCTGACGCTGGCCGCCAGAGATCCGTATTCCTCGCTCGCCAACGGTTGAGTCCAAACCCTTTGGCAGTGAAGTGACGAATTCCTCCAACTGGGCCGCAAAAACCGCTTGGTCGAGTCGGGCGTTGTCGATGCGGCTATCATCCTCACCAAGCGCGATGTTGTGTCGAATGGTGTCGTCAGTCAGGTAAATGGTCTGCGGTACGTAGCCGATATTGCCCCACCACCCGCGGAGGTCCTCTTGTATGTTGGTTCCATCAACGAGCACTTCACCGCGAGTAGGTGGCAGCAGGCCGAGAATGACATCGACAATCGTTGTCTTGCCGGCTCCAGTTGAGCCGACAAAGCCCACAGATGCCCCCCGCTCGATTCTCAAGTTAATTTCCTTCAAGACCTCCGTGCTGGTGCCGGGGTAACAATAGGAGACATCACGCAATTCGATGGCGCTACGGAAACGCAGTCGGTTCGCCTTTCGGGGGTCCCTGCGAATGGGTGTTAACCGCTCCAGACGCGTTATGTCGTCGTAAATGGGATGAACGGCAACCAGCGAGAACGACAGCATGCTCGCGGCACTTGCCATCTTGGCCAGCGTTGCTTTGAGTCGCACCAGTGCGGCGGCGAACAGCACCAAAATCGGGAGAACCGATTCGAGGCTTCGCCCAGTGACCACGAGAAGTATCGCCAAAGCGAGCAGCGTTGTCACCGCGATTGCCTCAAGAAACTGATTCGCAGACGTGGCTACCATCTTCTGATAACGTTGAGCAATCGCATTGCGGCGAGCACGGTACGTGAGGTCTGAGATGAAGAACTTCTCGCGCTGCGACAGGCACGCTTCTTTGAGACTTCCGAGACCTTCTTGAATGGCTTGGACGAAACGCTTGCGATGCAGTTGGGCTTCCTTACCGTAGATTCTCAGTTTCTTCTGCAATCGCCAGATCGTACCACCCCCGATGACGCCGAGAACACAGACAGCCGAAAGCGTGAGCATTGCATCGGCAAATAGTAGCACAGCGATCAGGCCAATGCTCATGATCAGATTCATGATCAACGCCGCAATTGGCTCCAGCACGCTAGTGCTTACATTGCGCACCTCTGCATTGACATTTCGCATCAATTCTGCGGAATTGCGTTGCAGGTGAAACTCATAGGGGGCGTGCATGTAGGCCGAAAAGAGTCGTTGAGACAGCGCTACTTCGCGGTTGGCAATCACACGCAGTTGTACATAGTTGTTGAAGACCAGATAAGCGTTCTTGAGGAGGAACAACACGATCAGCGAAAGGGACCCGTAGATTACGATCTTTTCGGAGGTGGTCCAGCCAGCTGTCTCGAGCAAAAGTCTGCCTGTTGGATGCGACATTACTCGGGCGGGATTCGCGGCTGCCCCGATCAGGAGTGGTATCGTTCCAATGCCGATCACCTCGAGGCCCGCACCAATGAACATCATGATGAGCAATATCAGAAACTTCAGTCGGTCCCGCCCCGTGAAAAGCGAGTTCAGCTTTCTCAAGGCGCTCCAGTTGGTGTTTTCGTCGCGTGTCTTCATTCGGCTGGTAGTTCTCTTTCGCTATTCCCGAACGCGCCACCCCTGTGGTGCGCACATTTATTGTGCGGATTCTTTTGCGAGCCGTTGGCAGTATCGACCTACCGCTTCGTGCCAGTGGGGGAATTCGACGTGCAACGCCTCTGCCAACGCATGATTCGACATCGCGGAAAAGTACGGTCGTCGTACCGGACTCGGAAAGTGGCTGGAAGCGACAGGTAGGATCAAGCGGTCACAGCCGATGGCCTTCAGAAAATAACGCGCTACCTCGTACCGGGACCCGTAATCGGAATTGGTCAGGTGATAGAGACCACGGAGGCCGGCATTCACCGCCTGTAACGTGCAGGTGACGATATCCTCGGTGTAGGTGGGAACCGAGATCTGGTCCCAGACGACGTGAAGCACCTGTTGAGTCTTGGCCCAGCGGCGCAGCTTGTACAGAAAATTCTTCTGTCCGGGGCCAAAGACCCAGCTGACGCGTAAGACCAGACTGTCATGCTCCAAGGCGAACTGCTCGCCCTGGAGCTTGGAGCGGCCGTATTCGTTCAACGGCGCGACCGGATCCGATTCGGTGTAAAACCCCTGTTTCGTCCCGTCAAATACATAGTCGGTGCTGTAATGGACCAGCGTCGCGCCGTAGCGCTCGCACGCCGCCGCCAGGTGGCGTACCGCAGTGCCGTTCACGGCATACGCCACAGCGGGCTCGACCTCGGCCTTCTCCACATCGTTGTACGCTGCACAGTTCAGTACCACCTGCGGCCGGACCGCCTCAATCGCCTCGGTAACTTGTTTACTATCGGTGATGTTCAAGTGGGATTCCGGCGGCGCCACGTAATCGATGCCGTCACGGTCGAATTGCATCGCAAATTCGCGGGCCAATTGGCCGGAGCTGCCGGTGATGAGGTATTTCACGGGTTAAACTACAGGAAAGAGTAGACGAGGCGGACGTGGACGGCAGGAGAGGCCAACCTATTGAGTGGTCGTTGGCGGTCCGTTTTTTGACAAGGCTGGCGAGGACAGAGAGGAGCGCCCAGGCTACTTTAACAGTTGCTGTGGGACACGGACAGTCGATGCGGTGGGGGTGGGCCCTGCCGCAGCAAGTGAAGACCGGGCAAATCAGCGTCGCGCCGAGAGATGATCGGATTGTCCACCGGCCAGTCGATAGCTAGTTCGGGATCGTCCCAGGCGATCCCCCGCTCATGCTCGGGCGAGTATTCGCAGCTGACCTTGTACTCCAGGTCCGCCATGTCGCTCAGCACGGCAAAACCGTGCGCAAAGCCCTCGGGAATGTACAGCAGGTGGTGATTGTCCTCGCTCAGCTCGGTTGCCACCCAGCGGCCGAAGGTCGGGGAAGCTGAGCGAATGTCGACCGCCACGTCCCATACACAACCTCGTACGACCCGGATCAATTTGGCCTGGGCAGCAGGCGCTACCTGGTAGTGCAGCCCACGCACCACACCGCGCGTCGATCGGGAGTGATTGTCCTGGACGAAGCGCGTGGTGATGCCGGCGGCAGCGAATTCCGACTGTTTATAGGTTTCCAGGAACAGGCCGCGGTCGTCGGGAAACACGCGCGGTTGAATCAGGATCACGTCGGAGATGGATTGAGGGTGGAAGGTGAAGGGCATCAAGTATCTTTCAGGGGGATGGCGATCGGGTTGAATTGGATTTCAAGATCGCTTTGGACCTCAAGGTGCAGGGATTACCAAGGCGCCTCTGCCTTCTCATTCCGACCGGGGCTGGGCAGATTACGGTAACGGCATATCTTGCTTGTTGGTGCATCGTTGCGTCATAACTTCTTCTTCGGCGCACTACTGCAAGGTGATCCGGAAGGCCCCCTCACCCCCGACCACTCTCCCCCGGAAGCCGGGGGAGAGGGGAGGAAGAGACGAAATCACATCAGTGACAGCAGGTATTGGCCGTAGCCGTTGTTCTTTTTGGCGGCGGCGAGTGTTTGGATCATGTTCTGGTCGATCCAGCCGCTGCGGTAAGCGATCTCCTCGGGACAGGCGATCATGGTCCCCTGGCGTTCCTGAATCGCCTCGACGAAATTCGCGGCCTGCAACAGCGACTGATGCGTGCCGGTATCGAACCACGCCAGGCCGCGTCCCATCACCTCGACGTGCAACTCGCCCTGCTGCAAATAAACGCGATTCAGATCGGTAATCTCCAGCTCACCGCGTCCCGAGGGCTGCAGCGACGACGCGTACTCGCATACATTCTGGTCGTAGAAGTACAGCCCAGGAACTGCGTAATTGGAACGCGGCTCGAGTGGCTTTTCCTCGATCGACAGTACCTTGCCATGTTCATCGAACTCGACAACTCCATACCGCTGGGGATCGCGCACGGCATACGCCAGGATCATGGCCCCGGTCCGCGACTCGCTGGCCCTGCGCACCAGTCCGGAAACGTTGTGGCCATAGAAGATATTGTCGCCCAGTACGAGCGCGGCGGGTGCGCCCGCCAAGAATTGGCAGCCGATCAGAAACGCCTCGGCCAGCCCACGCGGCTCCGCTTGTTCGGCATAGCTGAACTCCAGCCCCCACTGCGTACCGTCCTTGAGTAACCGCCGGAACAGCGGCAGATCGTGCGGCGTGGAGATGACCAGAATCTCGCGGATGCCGGCCAGCATCAAGACCGACAGCGGGTAGTAGACCATCGGCTTGTCGTAGACCGGCAGCAGCTGCTTGCTGATCACGTCCGTGGCCGGCGAAAGCCGCGTGCCGGCACCCCCGGCCAGGATGATTCCCTTGCGCGCGATCATCGCGGTGTTTCCAGGATGTTGTGGCTCGGAGTTGTGAGGGGGTTAGATTGTGAAGTCATGAGGTGGATTTGGCAGACGGTTTAGATAGGTGGTTTGAGCTCTTCTGTCCGAGGACGGCGTGGACGAGCCGGAGTGCCCCTCTTACTGGACGACACCATTGTGCTGCTGGATCCATTGGTCGATCTGCTTGCCCAGCCCTACCATCGCCGCTTCCGCTTCTTTGCCGTTCTGGGCACTGATCTGCAACATCACCTTCACCGCAGCCGGCCACGTCTCCTGGCCGAAGTAGCGTCGCCGGACCGGTCGGAAGCTGTCGCGACTCACAAAGGACTGGTCTCCCATGCGATACCAATAATAGACATATTCCCGTGCCGAATCGCGTTCCACCGTCATCTTGCGCGCCGTAGCTGGCGAGGGAGATGAATCGATCGATTTCGTTTCGCGATTGACAATCCTCCAAGCGGCCGCTTCATAGCACACGTCCGGAAGATGATCTACGCCGTTTACCACGTCGGTGATCACCGAGCAATGTACCGAGACAGCTAGCCCGTCCGCATTGCGGTATTCGCGACTGACTACATCGTGCGCCCCGATCGCCTGCACCAGCCGTTCGTCCAGTTCAACCTCGGTGCCGGTCCAGACCGAAGTGTCCGTCCTGAATTGGCGAGGCAACTCTGCCAATTTCACGTCCGGAACCTGGATATCGTGGGGACGGTAACCGGCGGACGTGAACAGAACCACCGCGTGAGCGGCCAATAACGCGCATAGGACGGTGATCAAGCGGACGATCATGGGAATATCCCGGGAATCAATAAAGTGGTTGTCAGGGGACGGTGGTGAAGCGAACCCGGCGTGTTAACGTCGCATGTTGTGCGATGGCCGCTCGACACCGGCCCCTGAAGTGGCATGCCATGGGCATGCGGACGACCCGGTTCGCGGCGGGATTTCATCATCCGACGACTTCGGTGGCGACCAATTGTTTCTGGGAGATATCGAGCAGCTTGCGCTCGAATGGTTCGAGCATGTCGAGCAGTTGCAGGATGTTCTGGTGCGTCGGATCTCCATTTCGCAGGCCCATCACCGAGAGCCGACCGACGGTCTTGTCAGCCAGCACCAGCGGCAGGTCGATGCTCCAAAGATCCTCCATTTCACTATTGTGCCCGGAGTCCCAGGTGGCGTTGTAGCCCTCGCGCATCGCCGGCAGGTTCAAATCCAATCGCACCTTGGCCAGCGACAGCTTCTCGGCCGATTCGGTCACCGTGGCCCACAACAGATCCCATTGCCGCGAGCCCTGCAACCGCACCTGGCTCTGGTGCGTGCGGGGACGGCCCTTGGTCGGATGCAACATCGACAATCCCACGCCACGCGCTCGGCTGACCAGCAAATTCAGCTCGGCGCCCCCAAACAGTCCGGCAGCAATAAACACACTCACCACGCCCACGATACTGGCCACTGCGATCAGGTCGTTGTGAAACGCCACCGAGCCCAGAGCGGCACCTGACGTGACGACACACGCGACGATCACGTACAGTAGGACCTTGGTGTTGCTGCCCAGGTTGTCGAGCAATTGATGGTGTAGGTGGCCCCGATCGGTGGCATAGATGCTGCGACCGGTCAACTTGCGACGGATGATCGCCGCCGCCGAATCGAAGGCCGGCAACGTCAAAATGGCCAGCGGCGCAGCCATCAGGAAGGTGCCCGGTCCTTTGAGCGATGCGCGGATGGCCATCGCACCCACCATCAATCCGATCAACATGCTGCCCGCGTCGCCTAAATACATCCGCGCCGGGGGTAAGTTGTATGGCAAGAATCCCGCGAGACTGGCGGCAAACACCAGCGCCACCGCCCCCACCGCCGGATGGCCGGTCATGAACCCCAACGCTCCCATCGTGACGCTGAGGATGATTCCCAACGTGGTCGCCAATCCGTCGATCCCATCAAGCAGGTTGATCGCGTTGATGGCGCCCAGCAGCCAGCACATCGTGAACGGCACGGCGAGCAGACCAAGTTCGAACCCGTAACCAAACAGGCCGATCTTCTGAATAACCATGCCACACGACATCAACGTCAGCACGCAAATCACTTGGCCCAGCAGTTTGTAACGGCCCCGCAGGCAGAACCGATCATCGACCAGGCCCAACGCCACGATCCCGGTGCAGGCCAAGGAAAACGCTACGACATCCGGCCAATCGTCCATCAGCCGCAGATTCCAGGGATTCGGGACAATCAATACCACGGCCAGCACGGTCGCCAGGGCCAGGTACACCGCAAGTCCCCCCCCCATGGGAATCGGCCTTTCGTGAATCTTGCGATGCCCGTCCGGCTGATCGATCAAGCCGATCCTGGGCGCCACGCGCCGTATCAGGGCCGCGAAGCAGACGCTGCAGAGCGCGGCCAGAATCGCGGCGAGAGCAAGTGCTGTATTCATTGGTCCATCACCCTCGTGTCAGGACGTGTTTCGTATCTGAGTGCAGAGTCAGAGCCGACGCTTCACGAAATACCGACGTGGGCCATCGGACGGTACTCGAGCACCGCCGAAGCCAGTGGTACGCGGCAGCCAGCAGTGGCACATGGAGCTCGTTCTCCGGTTGCAAAACACGTACATGCGTTGCCCACGGTCGCACCACCGACGGCATCCAAGAACACTCCGAATTCTTGCGAGATTTGTGACAATCAGTCTTCGCAAAGAGAACTGCTTGCGAAGAACATGCTTTCAGAACCATCACTTCAGGAACCAACGGGGACTTGATGGCCGCCGGTGTGTCAGGATGCTGAGAAGGAAGGCAAATCCGGGCTAATCCGCTCGCTCTGCTGGTGAGAATGAACAAGGCTCCGTCGTATCCCACGTGCGGTGCCCCCCCACCGAGCCTGCCTCGGTGGAAGCAGGTATGGCAACTAACCACTGAGACGACACACGCCTGTAGTTGTCAAACCCGCGAGCCACCGGCACAGGGCCGGTGGGGCTGTCCTGCAGGGATGTGTCTCAACGCAAAGGTCAATCTTGGTCCAGACCGTAGTCGGAATAGTAATACGACTGGTCGCGTCCGACCGTGCCGGTCACGACGGCATAGAGCGAACGCACGCCGAAGTTCGCCAACGTCTCACACGCGGCCGTGATCTTGGGTGCGCTGCTTACATCACGCAGCACGCTCAACAGCACGGTATCGGCATGGCGACAGAGCAACTGGGATTCGGCCACGCCCAGGATCGGCGCACCATCGACGATCACGAACTGAAAGGCTTTTCGCAGGTCGGCGAACAGGCTCTCGGTGCTTCCGTTGGCCAGTACCGATACCTGGTGGGGCGACCAGCGCCCGGCCGCGATCACCGACAGGTTGTCAATTGCCAAGGCCTCGACCACCTCATCCAATGTGGCCTCGTGGCGCAGTATCTCGCTCACCCCAGGCTCAGCGGGCACATCGAACAACGTGTCCAGCGACGGGCGGCGGAGATCGAAATCGACCAATACCGTACGGTAACCCGCGCGGGCCAGGGCGTTGGACAGGTTTACCGCCAACGTCGACTTTCCTTCACCGCTGCAGGCGCTGGAGACCATGACCACCGTGGAACGCTCCAACTGCGCCTCGTGCAGCAACCGGACCATGATGCCACGCATGGATTCATTGAGCAGCGTGCGCCAGCGCCGGTAACGCCCGTTGCCGCGCCCCGAACTGATAGCTCGGGCGGGAATCAGCGGAATGGCGCCGATCACGGTCAGGCCCAGCCGGCGGGAGACGTCCTGCGGCGAACTGACTCGCTTGGCCTGCACCTCGAGGAACAGGATTCCGCCGACGGTCAGCATGAACATGCCGAACGCCGCCGCCGCCGTCTTTTTCAGCTGCGAGCTTCGGTCGGGACGATTCGGTCTGATGGACCTGGCCAGATCGGCCACGGTGATCTCTTCCTCACTGGCAATCACCTCGTCGTTGCCGTCCCTCACTTCGGTGATCAACGTAACACGATTGGGCGCGTTCAGTTCAATCTGCAGCTGCTGGACCTCATCATCCATCGGCCGGATAAGTCGTTCCAGGGCATCGATTTCACGCTGCAGGGAATCGACATTGACGGACGAACCGCTGACTGATCTGAGCTGGTCGCGCAGTTCTTTCTCTTTGGCCGCCAAACGCTGTTCGATATCACGTTCAATCTCCAGCTCACCGCGAAGACGGTCGGCTTCACTGGTGAGGAACAGCAGCTGCCGCTGGACCAAATCCTGCTCGACCTTGGCCCTCCGTTTAGCGATCAGATTCTCGATCTCCTGCAACTTACTCGTATGCTGGGTCTCGTATTTGTCCTGCTGTTGTGATCGCTTGAGCGCGCGAATCCGCTCCATCTGGTCCCGTTCCGCCTGCGCGGCTTCGGTCAGCTCGAGAATTCCAAGATCATTGTCGAGCGCGGCCTGCACAAGCTGCTGGTCAAGGATCGTCGCCAGCGGCTGGCCGTCCGCATCCACGGCGCGACTGAGTTGGCTTTCCAGCAGCTTCAGCTGCGATTCCAGATCAGTGATTGCTTCCTGCTTCGCAAACCAGCGGGTGCAAATGCTGCTCCACTGTCCCTGCACCACTTCCTGCTGAGTCCTCAGGCTGTCGCTATCGCCCGAACCCAGCTGTTCGGCCAGCTTGCCGAGTTTCTGGTCGAGTTCACCTTTCTTATCCGTCAAGGTGTTTTGCAGAGCGGTAAAGCGTTGTTTCTGCTGTCGGCGTGCCTGGAAGACCACCTCGTCCATATAGGCTTTGCAGACACTGGCGCTCAAGAACGCGGCCTCCTGGGCAGTGTCGGCCGTGACACTGACATCCATGATCTCGCCCTTCCCCTTGAAGCTCGACTTGGTTTGTTCCGCGAGCCAACGGTCGGGATCTTCCTCGCGCTGCATGAACGGCAACGATTGCAGTGCCGGCTCGCGCAAGGCCGCCTTGATGACAAAGTCGCTCTGCAGATACTGCTGCTGAGTTCCCTTGTAAATCTCAAAGTCCGTTCGCGACGCCGCACGGAGATTGTCCGGGAGCACGGATTCTTCAATCGAGGAAACCCTGAACTGGACGGTTGCGGTGTACTGGTCCTTGTTCACGATCCACATCGCGGCAACAGCCGCACCACCGACAATCAGCCCCAGCGACAAGGCCATGAACCACCTGCGACGCAGCGCGTGCACATACGGTGCAAACGCACTGCCGGTCTCCTGAGTCTGCGGTTCGTCCAACTCCAGCTGCGGCCGATCGATCAGCTGGGCCGTACGGACGGTCTGCTCGGCCGGCACCTGGGGATCGTGCTGGGTAGTGAAGTCATTCATCAGGTTGTCGCTCGCGGGCAAAGGTGTCCATCCAGTTGCAGGCAGATCCGATCACCATTTGGCGTTGCCGGACGGCGGGAACGAGGCGTCCTTTCCCGCTGTGCCATCCGGGTTGGATAACAGGCGCGCTTTCTGCCATTCGAATTACGTTGTGTCGTCTCGAAATTGGGCACATGACGTTGACCGACCACTGCCAACGGGCGCGTAGCGACTTGTTGTGCTTTCTCTTCTCTTCCAGCCGATCGGGGAATCACTCAAGCGAAACATTCTGAGAAGTTCCAGCTTGGCATCTTGGAACTCACTGGCTGGTATCCGGTGTTCATCGCGTCAGTTCTCACCTGGTCCAGCCCTCACGGCCTGGCCAGAATCGGCTTCTGCTCCTGGGGCGTCACCAGCGAGCGATCGAGGATCCATAGCAACATCCACAGCAGCACGACGGCCAGCGGCATCATGAACCAGCCGGCGAGATCGTGGAACAGCTTATCGCCGAGTTCTGTTCCGCCGACTTGATAAAGCACTGCGGTGGTCGCGATGCGGATAATATTGGCCACCAAGGCGATGGGTAGCGCACTGGCCAGCATGATCAGTTTCTCGTACCAGGTGCGATCCGAAAGAAACACTGCGCCGAAACAGACCGCAGCGAACAACATCATCATGGGCAGGCCGTTGCACGCCTCCGCCACCCCCAGCTCGGTTTCCGGCAGCACAATCACGTTCCCACGCGCGACGGCCGGGATACCGAGCGTCTGGATCACGAACGTACCGGCGATCGTGCCGATCCGCTGCAGCGGGTGACTCAGGAGACCGGCAATGAACGCCGGTATCGGGACCATGAAACCCAGGAACAGGATCGCCGGCCACGACCAGCGCAACGCCGGCCAGCCGCCCACCAGCAGCACAACGCCAGCCAGGCAGGGCACGAGCGACATCGGGTCGAGCAAGGAGAAGAAATAGTACGCCGCCGCCCATCGCATGACCGCCGCAATGCCGATCAGAGGCAGTCCCCACCAGCTGCCGCGAAACGTGACCTTCGCGGTCATCTCGCGGCGGCGCCATAAGAGGTAACCCGAGAAGACTGGAACAAGAAAACCATACGTGTAGTCGGACTCGTTCCACCAGCGGCCGGCCAGCGACCATAGGGCGGCGTGATACGACCAGATCAGAGCGATCAGGATCAGACCGGCCAGGATCAGCACCTTGGGCCGGCGCGGATCTTCCACCACCTCTGGTTCGGGCGGTGGGGCCGGCGTTGCTTTGGGCTTGGCCATGCCGTTAACGCGGCGACGTCGTTTTGCGGGAGTTGCCATGGATCACGTTCGAGGCAGTTGGCGGAGCTGGATCAGCGCAGAAACTCGAAATGCGTAGCGCGATCTGCGAGACAAATCTGAATGACCGGAATTCTTATAAGAGAAACGGTAAGGGTGGTTTGTGCGGGGGTTGCCGGCCCGTATGTGTTCGTTATTTGGTTGCCCGGAGCCTCGGGGAAGGGAGGGCCGAGCGGCTGTGGCCGTTGCCGCTACCATGACCGTTTCCGTTACCGTTGGACAGACGCGGTTCGGCAAACGCGACGCTGGCAGACTTGGCGTGGCCGTCGAACACTCGTATGGCGAAGTGCGAGAGCTGGATGGGGCTCTTGAAGCCGAGTTTCTTGATCATTCGCGCTCGGCGGAACTCGACAGTGCGCACCGATATTCCCAGCTCGCGGGCGACGACGCGTGTGGATTTGTCTTGGGCAAGCAACTCGAGTACTTCGATTTCTTTCTCCGTCAACTGTTCCAGCCGCTGGTGCAGGCTTTCGACATCCGCCATGTGGGCGCGGCGTTCGCGGTCGAGTTGCAGAGCCTGCTGGATCGCGTCCCAGAGCTCTTGTTCTTCAGCCGGCTTCTGCAGGAAGTTCACCGCGCCCTCTTTGATCGCGCGCACCACAACCGGCACATTGGCGTGCGCCGAATGGAAGATCACGGGCAGCCCTGGTGTCTGATGAGCGAGTTGCTGCTGCAGCTGTAGCCCGCCGATATCGGGAATCCGCACTTCCAGAATCGCGCAGCCCGGCCGGTCGGGGTCGAACCGCTGCAGGAAGTCCTGCGCCATTGCGTAGGCCTCGTGCTGCAGCTTCATGCTCGTTACCAGTTCGCAGACTCGCTGACGGGAGTCGTTATCGCCGTCGACGATAAACACGGTTTCGCCGTTATTCATGGTCTCAAGCTCGCGTGGGTAGGGGGGCGATGCGAGTGGGTAGAATCTTCGGACACGCTCGGCTTCATGCCGCTGCGTGCCGTTGATCGCATATCAAATGGCGCTGACGTCAGAATGAGATGGGTATTCAGGGTCAACGCTCGGCGATCGAGAATCGTACGTCTTGGTGAAATCGAGTAGTCCATAAGTGGGGTGCGGCGGTCTCAGACGTACGATAGTTCGGTTAGCGGCTAGTCAAACGCCAACTGGCCACGCTTGACGGCGTCAGTGGCGGTCAGAAAGAAGGATGGTGGGCTCGTCGGAGTCTATCGATCGTCAGTCGTCGGCCGCTCAGTGTGAGATTGGCCATCAACTGGCGAGGGCGATCAGAGTCCTAACGAGCAGTTGTCATGGTGGGTGCGAGTCGGCGAGGTAACCTGAGAGAGGTCAAGAACTGATCGCCGCTGGAGGTGGCTCGTTCGGCGCACACTCCGTTCCCGTGGGTTGCAGGAACCCATTCTTTCGTGGCGATGTTGACCAGTTCGGGTTGTCGTACGTGACTCGGGTCTGAGCCAGGATGTCGAACAATGAGTGAAGTCAAATGCAACCCGCTCGCGATCTCACCACGCTCGGCAACCAACCGGTCGCCGAAGTAGCCTTACTGCCCCCACTCCCGCCCCTTGACCATCTCAATCATCGCCCCACCAATGCGGGAGTGGACCGCGACGCTAGTAGGTCTGAGGATAGTAAGGGGGCGCAGAGGTGTCAAGCAACCGGCCCCGAAAATGGCGAAATACTCGTAGTTTATTGGGGGGTATCATAGATTTGTTCGGATTTCGATAAGGTTGATGCGTGAAAGACGCAATTTGATTGCGCTGATGCGCAATGCGCTGAGCGTTGTCGCAATGTCGAGCCGGTCGTTTTGAAGCGCCCCTCCAGCGTGAACACGGTTCGCCATCACTTGTGGGGGAACGGCAGGTGGGAGAGGGCCAGGAACCGAATGCGCGTCGGCCCGGGTATGCCCGCTGGTGCCGGGAGAAAGACAAAAAGATTGGGGGACAAAAAGATCAAGGTGCAAGACCAGCTGAGCACATCCTGCGCGACGTTGGGATCCTCGCCGAGCGTCGTCATGAGGCAGACCGCGCTTCTGGTTTCTGGCGATTGACAATGACTGGTCCGGATATGTCTCGCATCGCGGCGACGCCAGGCAGCGGGAGAACGTATGCTTTCGGTGAGCCATGCTCGCGCAGAACGTAGCCACGCTCGCGCAGAGCATGGGGGCAGCGCAATACGTTCGCCACTTCTCCCGCGGTCTGCGCAACCGCAGCCACTCCTCTGGCCCGGTGGAGGCGGGCGTCTACGTTAGCCTGGGGTGACGCTGGCCGATTGGCCAGCGCAACCCCAGGTGGCGTCGGTGACGAGCATCGACGGCCGAGCGGAACGGTTGCCATCACGCCGGCGGCATGGCGAGGCCGAATCGAGCCGCGTGTGAATTCGGGCGAGGGCGCAGGCCACGAGGTTATGCGCGGATTGGTTGCGATCTCGGCGACGTGCCGGTTGATGGAGGGCGTTGGGCTCGATCGCGGATGTTGGTGCGTCGTGGGTACCAGGGGTTGCGCTCGCCTGTCGGCGAGCTCCACCCCTGGCTACGGTAAAGGCCTGCCTTCAGCAGGCGGGAAAGGACGAATGGTGCCGCCTGTGATTCATGCGCTGTTGCGTTGTTGCATTGCGCATTGTGGCATTGTTGCGTTCCCTATTCACTCACAACTTCCTTTGAGCGAGTCCTGGCCAGCATCGGCGATGGACGTAGCCATGCTCGCGATGTAGCCATGCTCGCGTAGAGCATGGGGGAATCGCCTTGCGTTCTCCACTTCTCCCGCGGTCTGCGCGACCGCG
>JBGSHS010000334.1:0-12927 GCA_041752115.1 Pirellulaceae bacterium
CGAAAGGAACGCTACTTTCGCGGAGCGAAAGGCGACTTTGGCGGACCGTGATCGGTTACGCTGGCAACCGACAGCTGTTGATGGACCAATACGGCATGCTGGTCCTGCTGTTCCTGTTCCATCCCATGGTCGACTCGTTGCGAGGCATTCAGCAAAGGACCCTGCCCTGAAGGAGGTCCAACAACTCCTCACGGCCGTCGACGCTGCGGTGATCACGACACTGGCACGCGTCGCGGAAGCGGCTTACCTCCGCTCACCCAGTTGCGGCGAGCGGAAATACGCGTGGCGCCTGCACAGGCCATTCGAAGTCGATCGACAGTTCCCCAGCCTGCTGGACGTGACGGGCGCATCAGGCAAAAAAGGGCAGGATAAACGGTATGTGCTGAAGCAGCATCGCCAGGCCGGCCGTTGTTACATCATGGATCGCGGTTATGCCAATTTCGCTCTCTTCCATGCGATTCACGCCGCCGGCAGTAACTACGTTTGCCGGTTGCGAGACAATAGCAATTACGGTCCGGAAGAAGAACGCGCGATCGATGAGGCAGCTCGTCAGGCGTGCGTCGTACGAGATACCGTGGCCATCATCGGACAGGACCGGCAGGGTGAGGACAAGCCTCAACACAAGATCCGCGTGGTGGTGATCCAGACCGCTCCACACGAGAAACGGGGAGAAAGCCGCGGCCATCAGCCGACCCAACGCACCTACGAGATGATCTGCTTCTACTTCCTCGGCTGGGCTACCGAGGACGAACTGTTCACCCATCTCGAACAACAGAAACGGCAGGACAGCTGAGAACTCACACGTTCCCTGGTCCGAGGCCGCGTTTCACGCTGCGCACTGCCTGAGTTCCACTTTCTTCTCCACCACCTCGGCCGAATCCTGCACTCCCGCAAAGAAAGCCGGTCGCCGCATGATGCCAGCGCGTCTGCCACAGAAAACGCCAAAGCACGTCCAGTACCGAACAGGATTGAGTCGATCTTCGTTTCTTAGCAGAATCATGATCGGTCGCCGATGTAGCCAACATGCGTTAGATAATGGCCGCGTCGCGCATGTTGGCCGCGGAGACTGTCGCCGTCGAACTTCATGGCTCAGAACTTCACGAGGAAGCTCAGAGCACCGGTCAGCTGGTTGTTGTCGGTGCCGATACCACCGTTTCCAAACGCCGGCTGGTCAGCCCAATCGCCACGAATCTCGGGACGGAATTCAAACCAGTCATTGGGATGCCAGTTGAAACCGAGTGTGACCGCCGTGTAGTTGGCATCGTAGCCCGTCCTGGTCCCCTCCACGTCGCGGAACCAATCGCCGCGAGCCAGCACATCGATCGTGCACGTCAGGTGAACGATACCGATCGTATAGATTCCGTACCAGGAGCCGGTGCCAATTGGTGTGTCGGTGGCCCATCCCATATTCGACTGAACGACTTGAGTAAACGCATCACTCCAGTTATGAACTGCCCTGAGCTCGACAATCGTATCGAAGTCGCCGTTCATTCCGGGAGCCGCAAAGATCGCATCCGGCCCGCAGTGCAGCGAAGCGGTCAGGCGTGTGCGTTTCTCCATGGTGAGCCAATAGTTGACTTGGCCAATGTAGTTAATCGAATTGCTGCTGCGTTTCTCGAAAAACGTGTTGGCCCCAAACGACATCCCATTCCACACGTCCAGCTGGTCGGTCACGTGCAGATTCGTTAAGAAGCCGGTAAAGGCTCCGTCCTGTGAATAGAAGAACTGATAGTCGCTGGAGTAAAACGGCCGATACGGAGCCAGGAAGCCGTTGTAACCGATGATCGTGTTCATGCGACCCACCTTCACGTCCATCCCACCTTCCGTGAGAACTGGCAGGTGTGCAGACAGGTACAAATCACGAAAGTCCTGGCTGAACCGGTCATTGCCTGGCGGATCGTCAATTCCTCCCTTGGGCTGGCCGAGCGCTGCATCCGCACCGGCGAAATAGCGCACATTGAATCCCCAATCGAAATCGTCCTGGGCCAACGGCTTCTGGATGACGAGACCAATCTGGTTGAGCAGAAACTCGTCGCCATAGCGGTTCTGTCGAGGCTGCACGGACAGCAGTCCGGGCCCTGTTGACGAAAACGTGTGCCCCCCTTCAACCCAGCCAAAGGTCCGAATACCGCTCTCAGTGAACAGCGTGTACGGTTCGAGCAGATCGCGGAGGGTGCCGACCTGAGACACGGGAGTTGGTCCCAGCATCGGCGCGATGGCTGGACCGGCAATATCCTCGGCCAACTCCGCCGGCAGGGACTCGGCCTCCATGTTGTAGGCAGGCGCTACTTGATCCGAGTAGGTCGCGTTCTGAGCACGCACGAAGGACGCCTGCACCAATAATGCCGAGACGGCGGCTAACACAGCCAATTTCCTGGCCATTTCATACCCCTCCAGAATGGGAAAGACATCTCGCTCCATCGAGTCGATTGGCTGTCGCCGCCCATTGAGTACTCGATCGAGAACAGTTCACTGTTCTATGAAAGAATTCGTCCCCGCACGATCTACTTCTTTATTGGGGATACCGGATTTGTCGGGGGATTCTCTGGATGAGACTACTCGAGTGTCACTTTCAGCAGAGTCGGCACGCGAACCATCAACGCGTCCAGGGACGTGAATGGCATGGACTTTGCCGTTTCGGGACAAGCCGTCGGCACAGACTCCGCAATGCGCCCATTTTGACTTGCCGCACTGAAGATCATATTGACCGAGATCTCCCATGCGATTCTCGCAGATATCTCCCTGGTCTTCTGCAGCACCAAGACACCTTCTGAGGGCTGCAAGACCTCACGGGGCGCCAGCAGTTGACTGGCTCAGCAGCAGCTTCCCGTGTTTGCCGCCGCTACTCGGATCCCCACCTCAGAACGTCCCGCATGATGGACCAGCGTGGCTGCTTATCGGCCGCAGCGCGCCCGAGAATCCAATAGTCGTACAGCTGACGGAAATCCGGGGACGTCGACTTCAACTCGATCCATTGATTCATGAAGTCCGCAAAAGCGATATCACGAGCTGCTACAGGATACGCCAAGGCAAAGCTGTGTTGTCGGGGGAACACCGGGACAGGCGTGAACTGGGGATAGATCAGGGTCCAGGCCGCCCCCGCTTCCGCACTGATCAGCAGCGCATCTGCCTCGAGGGCCCGGTTGACGAAAAATTCCTGCGGTGACTGGATGGTCAATACTTCGACTTGCGGGCATAACTCGAGGAGTTGTTTCTCGTACTGTCGCGAAGGCATGGCACAGACGCGCAGATGATCCATGCGCCGGATGTTATCGAGGCTGCTGAACTCACGGCGGCGGAAATCCGGGACCAGCAGCGACATGGTGACCCGCATATACGGTCGCGTAAACGTCGCGGCCTGCAATCGATCGGTGGTCATCACGATGCCGCACATGGCCAGATCAATCGTATCCTGATCCAACGCGGACGTCATCTGCTGCGCAGTGACGGGAACCAGCCAGAGCGCACAGTCAAGTTCGGAGGCCAGAAGATGTGCCATGTCGATGTCAAATCCGACGAGTTGTCCGGCCTCATTGCGGAAAGAGAACGGAAGATTGTCGACTAGACACCCGACGCGCAAGGCGCCACGCCGCTCGATGCGCTGCATTCGTGTCAATCCGGAATCGACGGGATCTGTCGGCGGCGGAGTTGTCCAGATCTTCTCGTCCACCGGCACAACGGTCGTGTGCATACTGAGCAGTACCTGGCCCTTGGAAGGAAGCTGGTGAACGACGGGCGTCAGGATGGCCCGAGCGGCCCCCACAGCAAGCAACACCGCGACCAGCGCGATACCGCTGCGCCACACCAGCGTTCCCAAGCGAATGCGCAGTCTTCGTTCCAAGACACACGACGCCAGGACGGTGAATGCCAAGAGACTGACGGCTCCCAGCATATCGCCCAGCCGGCCGCAGACGACTCCGGACCCCAGAAACATCTGGAACAGGTCGGACGGCAGATGCTCCAGGTCCAACAGAAAAGGTATGGCCGCCAAGACACTGCCGAACATCGACACAAACCCGGCCCCCAGGAAAGCCGGATAGGCACTCAGGTCCATCGGCGAGCCGACAAACCAGGCTCCAAAGGATATGAAGAGCAGGCTGATCAGCTTACCCAGATGCGGGAACGGGTACGCCAACGCCACCAGAGCGCTCGGTCCGGCAACGGCCGACTCACCTCCCTCCGACACTCGGGCGCCGGACTCTTTGAGCAACTGCGAAGTCCCCTCGGCGATCATCGGCAATACGATCAACGTCTTGCCGGTAGCGAACGCTGTGAGCATCGGCGCCCAGGCAACTCGCAAGAACGAACGATAGCGAATTGGCGTGGTCGATGCCACGAGCAGTGGCAAGATCAACAGAGCAACCAACAGGGTACCGAGGAGATAGATCAGCAGATAGGCCTGAAGTCGCGTGAACTGATCGAGACTGAGCGTGCCCGCCGTGGCTGCCATGATCGCAAACACGCCCACCGGTGACGACAGGGCGATGACGTGATTGATACGACTCAGAGCGCTGAGTACCGCCTGCAAAGCCTCCAGCAGCGATTGTTTGTTCTCGACACTGATCAGCCCGATTCCGAGGCACATACTGAACAAAACAGTGGCCGGCACGATATTCTCCGCGAGTGCCTGGAAGGGATTCGCAGGAATGAACAACTCCAACAGATTCATCTGCGGTGGAGTTTCCAGCATACAAGCGCTGAAGAAGCTGCCCGCCCGCCACTGCGGCAGTGCGAGCGGCAGGATCAGCAGCAACAGGGCCATGAGCAGCCAGAGCACCGCCATCACGCCTGAGACAGCTGTGGCAAGTCTCCGCATGGTCGACAGATCCAGTCGGCCCAGATTGACAATCAGGGAAGCCACGATGTACGGCAACACCGTCATCTGGAGGAGTCCGACGTAGATATCGCCGACTACTTGCAGCGGTGCGCAGTACTCACCGGCGAACAGTCCCGCGGCAACTCCAGCAATGAATCCGATCAAAACCCAAGTTGAAAGGCTGAATCGCATAGAGTGCAGAACTGCTTACCCTTTCTGCCATCGTCGGGGCGGCGAGGGTGTGCGCGGTTCACACAACCCGCGAGGAAAACGTCCTCAGGTGACAAGGTCACCAGCCTCATCGGGAAACTGCACTCCGGGGGCTCTTCGACCTGAAGACGCTCAAAATCGCACCAAGGAACCCAGGCGGTTTGCCCAAAGGCCCCCTTGATCTGCAGGGTCCTCAAGGCCATTGTCGACGTTTCTCGTCCGCTACTTAAGAAAACCGTCTCGCAACGTGCAGGTCTCCCCTCACGTCCAGCACTCGGAAGAACCTCGTCACCATGCAACACACTTCACTGGATGACGCACTCTGAACCCCAGACTCAAACCGCGTATGCTGCTTCCCAACAAGACAGTAAACATGGAGTGTTTGAACCGTTGGTGGCACGAGTCACCGAGGCAGTCTTGCCGCAGAATATCGACCAAGGGACGTCCAATCTCCAAAGTGGTAGGACCTCGCCTCCGAATCGATTGCACTCGCTCGCGGTCGCTCAGGCTTCAACTGCTCTTCCTGCTTCATGCTGCGGCCGCTGGCTCGACATTCTGCAGTTCTCTGTCGGATTCTTCTTCGCCGCCACGATCCTGGCCGCGCCCGCTGAGGGCGCGGCCACCGCTCTCCCCACTGCACCTGACTCGCTGGCAGACGCTCCTGCATCAGCGCCATCATGCTCAGCGAGTTTCTGACAAGCGGCAGGTGCCGCTGGCTCACGCGATCACCCGCGCCGGTTTCCCAGGGAACGGAGACTGGGGGATCTCGAACAACCGTCCACTCTGTCCGACAAAAAGACAGCGGACCAGACGCGGTTAGCTCTTGATTTGTTCCAGAGCCGCCGAAACCGCCGCCCGCACAGCGGCACTGTCGTCCTTGCGTCGCGTCTCTTCCAACGCGCTGACGGCCGGCCGCGCCGCCGGTCCGAGATCACCCAGCGCGTAGGCGCACTGGACACGGACCTGTTCGCGTTCGTCCGCCAGTCCTTTGACCAGCAGAGGAATCGCTCGTTTCCTGAGCTCCCCGTCCTGTGGGGCAATCTGCAACGCACTCCAGACTGACGCGAGTTGCAGGAAGGAGTCATCCCCTTGCATGGCCGCCTGCAGATTCGGCAGGGCCGCGGCCGCGCGAGGCCCGATCTTACCGAGCGCGTAGCAGGCCGCACGACGGACATCCTCATCCTGATCGCCCAGACGCTGCGTAATCGCCGGGACGGCAGTGGCAGCCGGCTCGCCGATAGCTCCCAAAGCAAACAGCGATTCGCGGCGCAGCTCGGCCGCGGGATCGTCAAGCGTCTTCACGAGGGCATCCACTGCCCCAGCGGCCGCCGGTCCCAGCTTGATCAGCAACTGGATGACATAAAACCGCAACGCACTTTGTTGCTGGAGTGCATTGACGCAGCTGGGAACGACCCGATCTCCCAGCGATGCCAGACCATCCACGATTTCCATGAGTTGGTCCGGATCGCTGATCCCCAGCAGCGCGTTCTTCACGCTCGTCGCGACCAAAACGGCGGGAATATCGGGATCGGCCAGCGCGCGCACGGCGACATCCCGAACACGGTAGTCCGCCGAGGTCAATCCGGCGGCAATCAACTCCACCGCCCTCTGTAATTCGGCCGACGATTCGCCCTCCGCCAGCATCACGTAGGACCGAGCAGCGGTGACCCGAAGAAACTCGTCGTCATCACTCAGAACCCGGACAAGTGCGGGCTGGCCAGCAGCCTTGTCCCCGATGGTTCCCAGTGCGTATGCGGCGGCGTATCGCACCGCGTCCCATGGGTCGTTCTCCAGCAGTTTGCTGATCTGCGGCGCGATGGGACGTGCCGCGGCGCCGATTTCGGCCAGCGCCACAATCGCCTGCATCCGCACCTCAGCCTCGTCACTACCGAGCGTCTTGCCCAGCGCTTCGACGGCCGGAGCAGCCGATGGTCCGATGTTCGCCAGGGCGATGCAGGCCCAATACCTGGCGTTGTTGTCCGCCATCGCCTTGATCAGTTCAGGCACCGCCGCCGCACCAGCCTCCCCCAAAGCATCGGCCAGCTTCGCCGCATCGGCATCGGAGGCCGAACCGAGTGCCCGGGCAAAAAGGGACAACGCCACATCCGGAGGCAGATCGACCCGCAGCAGAGCCTCCCAGACGTGGTGCTGGACCGTCACATCGTCGTCGGCCGAGGCGGCGATCAGCGCCCGCACCGCGTCGCCGGCGGCCGGACCGATCTTACCCAACGCATAGGCCGCCGCCGCGCGCACTCGATAGTCTTTCGCCGTCAGATTGTCGGCCAGAGCGGGTACGGCTACGGCAGCTGCTTCTCCCATGCTCGCCAAAGCCAGCGCCGCCACTCGCTGCTCATCGACCTGGTTCGACTTCAACGACTTCACCAATTGTGGCAGAGCGCCTTCAGCTCTGATCCCCAACCGGGCCAGTTCGTAACATGCCTCCACTCGCGTCTTGGCATCCGGAGAATCCAGCTGGCTCAACAGTGCCTTGGCTTCGACTTCTTGCCCTTGCACGGGCAGCGCCGCCAGGGACAGACAGGAGATGATTCCGATCACTTGCAGAATACGCATCTTCAATTCCTTGAGAGGAAGGAGTTCGTTGTGGATATCATGTGGCTCAACAATGGCCGAAACAGACGATCGGCAGCTAGAGGCCAGCCTCGGTTGCCGTGCGATCCACTTGTCGGAGAAACCCCACGCTGCGACCGACAAGCTGCGGATGAATGTCCCGGTGATGAACGTGCAGCAGGTCCCGCATCTCCTGAGTCGCGCTGCGCACCTCGTTCATCTGTCGCACGTTGAGTCGGCCGGCGGCAGCAGACTTTTCCCAGAACAAACGCTCGATCACTTCCCGCTGCTCACTGAATTCGTCCATCATCAAAGCGGTGGGCCAGGTGAACTGGCCTATGATCGGATCAAACTGGCTCGCATCAAGAGGTCGTGGCGCGGCCTCCGCGGCAAGCCGGTAAATCTGTTCCGTTGATGGCCGTGGCCGACGCCTCGATTCACGGTATTCTCGCTTGAGCCGACGACTCTCAATTTCCGACCGCGTCGCGTTGAGGCGATTGTCAATGCGCTGAGCGCGCGCGTTCTCAACGTTCACCGCCGCTGCCGAATTCATCATCACTGCGGCACCAGCAGACCGGACGACATCCGCCATCCCCCGCATCGCACCTTCGGCAGCAGTCGTCGCGCGATTGACCATCGGCATCCCACCCCAGCCATCTTGCGCCCAACTCGCCGCCCCCAGCACCACCACCACGATACCCATTGCACATAACACGGTTGTTGTTCTCATTGCGATCTCGCTCCCCATGACCGTCATCATCAAAACGTGGATCCCTGACACTCATCGCAGCCGGAACGGGCAGACCTTCGATTGTTGTTGGTCTCCTGCCTCCAATCCTGCGCTGTCCCCACTGCCCCCAATCCAGACCACGGTTACTCTCCCCGCCACCTGCTCCGTGTGACCGATTCATCACGGCCCGACGCCGCCAAAACGATCGCCCCAGTTCAGCCCCTCTGGCCGTTGAGACGCCCAGCGTGAGCCGTTCGCTAGACTTCGCACGCACAGCCCGCTTCCGACCAACACAACACTTGAAGCCGCCGCCTTTCTGCATGCGCACACGGGTGCAGTCCCACGATTCCCAAAGTTCCGAGCCACAAACGAACCGTGTGACGGTCGCGCTGAATTGGATTAGATAAGATGCAACGCATTTACCTAGCCGATGTTTAAAATACTCGCTCGGCAATCAAATAGCAAAGGGATCGGTTAAGTTAGAAATCGGCTTTCATACCCCCCCACATACGCTGCGGCCTATGACGACAGCGGAAAACGGGGGCATCCTTCCATCCGACCACAGCCAGTTGATACGAATCGCTCACCGCCAGAGTCCCCTGTAGGCCCGATCGACGCGGTTCCGGTGGCACGAGAAGAACTCTGGAGATCTCTGGGGAGGAAACACACACCACCCACTAGAGGCAATTAATTGACCTCACTCCGATTACTTGGCCGCTATCCGTTCGGCGTTCCCCTCCCCATTGACTCGGGTGTCACCTCACCGTTGCCTGTGGCAACAGAGCGGGAGCTGGTACAGCGCCGTTGCCAATGGTCCTTGGTGTTGTTAAGATAAGCTACGGTTGCGAGGAACTACGTTCTGCAATCGATTCACCTGGTACGGCAGCTTCCCTCCGTACGATTCTCATGCATCGCGCCGCCGTGTGTGTCTGCGCCGAGGTGATCCTGGTGCCGGCCTGCGCGGCTTCCGTGGTCCATTCTGGCGATGATGTTCCTCGAGGCGTTGTTCCTGGAGGCGCGTCAGCAGCTGTGGCTGGCAGCCGCACCACAGCAATGGACGCTCATACCCCCCGCTGCGAAGGGCTTTCCTCATGCCGAAAATCCCGAGTGAAGATTTGTTCGAAGGCACCACGATGACGTTCGGCGAGCACCTCGACGAGCTGCGTGTTGTGCTGTTTCGCTCCCTCATCGGGCTGGTGATCGGTTTCATCGTCGGTCTGTGCATTGCTAAGTATGTGGTGCGGTGGACGACGACACCCCTGAAGGCAGCGTTGGACGAACACTACGAGCTCTTGGCGGAAGAACAGCTCGCGCGTATCTACGGCAAGGATGTGCCGAAAGAGGTTACGGAGTTCATGAAGGAGGAACGGCTGCTGTTTGAAGATGTCTATCTGGAGCAATCCGAACTCCAGCGCATTGCGGGAGACAGCGAGCATGGTTTTCGAGACATCGCCGCGGAATCGGAGCTGGTGAAGATGCCGCTGCCGCTTCCTGAGCCGAAAATGGTGAAGACACGTATCTGGCGCCGGGCGCAAGCCGATGTACAGTCGTTGAGCGCTCAGGAGCCGTTCATGATCTGGGTCAAGGCTGGGTTCATCACTGGAGCGATGCTGGCCAGCCCGTATATTTTCTGGCAGCTCTGGTCCTTCGTCGCCGCGGGCCTCTACCCGCATGAGAAGAAATACGTGCACCTGTTTCTTCCGATCAGCCTGGTGCTGTTCTGGGCTGGCGCAGCGCTGGCGTTCTTTGTCGTGTTCCGGTACGTGTTGAACTTCCTGTTTCAGTTCAACCGCGCACTGGAAATTCAGACGGATCCGCGCATCAGCGAGTGGATCGGGTTCGTGCTGATCTTGCCACTGGGATTCGGCATCGCCTTCCAGTTGCCGCTGGTCATGTTCTTCTTGAACCGCATCGGCATTATTTCGCTCAAAGCCTACATCGAAAAATGGCGAATCGCCGTGCTGGTGATCTTCGTGATCTCGATGTTCCTGACGCCGGCCGACCCGATGAGCATGATTCTCATGGCGGTGCCGCTCTGCCTGCTTTACTTCCTGGGTATTGCCATGGCCATATGGATGCCTCGCGGACGCGGTCCGTTCACCGCAGCGTACGATCCGTGATCGACCATCAGATGGCCTCGGGTCCGCGCTCGCCGGTGCGGATCCGCAGGCAATCTTCCATCGGCAGGACAAAGATCTTGCCGTCTCCAATCTCCCCTTTCTCGCCGGTCCGACCGCCTTTGAGAATGGCGTTGATCGTCGGCTCGACGAATTCTTCGTTGACGGCAATCTGCAGTTGGACTTTGCGCAGCAAGTTGATCGTGAACTCGTGTCCCCGATAGACTTCCGTCTGCCCCTTCTGGCGTCCGAATCCCTGACAGTCCATCACGGTCAAGCGAAACACTTCCACTTCAGTCAAAGCAGCCTTGACCGCTTCCAGTCGGCTGGGCTGGATAATCGCGATGATCAACTTCATGGCCGAAGCGCTCCTGAAATGCCGAGTCACGGGACATCAATGTCTAGCTAGAATCTAGTCTTCGCGGGAGAGGGCCGCAAGACGCTCAGCTCGCGCAGGAGCTACGCCGCAGACGGTCCCAGGGAGCGACGGTCGTGGATCAAACGAGCTGCAACCGACCAGAGAACGAATCGTGATCTGTCGCGGCCCAGCAGCCGGAGTCCAGAGGGCTTCACCAGCAGAAGTGACACCCCCGGCCCGGGTAGGCGAGGCGTTCACCTACCCAAGGCCGTTGGGGCATCCTTCTGGCTAAGCAAATTCGCACACCTAACCTACAGGTGTCTTCCAAAGTGTGGCTGCCGCGCGATCGCTCGTGCGACAGCCACGGTGACAAGGGTACGCCTAACTCCGACCTCCCGACGAGACGGGAATCGGTACTCCGGCGGGCATCATCGTGGAGTCGACCACCAGTGCCGGAGGATCTGCATGCAGGTCATGTTGGTTGATATCCAGCCCTGCCTTTCCAGGAGGAAAATGTCCGTGCTCGCTGCTGCCGCGGGCCTTTCGGAGCCGCGTGCCTGTGTTATCGACAGATGCCTGAGACGTCCCAACGCAATCACTGTGCCAACCAGCCGAGCGGCGTGACGTCCGAACCCCGGCGACCTGTCTCAATCGTCTGAAAAGCAAGGAGTTGCGTCAGCCAGTTGATCACCGATTCCATACCTGCGCAGAGTGGATCGCCGAGCACATGCGCAGTTATCGGGCAGTTGAGGATGCGCTCTTAGGCAGCGGGGACAGGGACGGGGCCGTTTCGAACGAGTGGACGAGCCATCGGCCTGGCGAATCGATCTTCTAGGGCCGCCCCATGCCGCCAAGCGGATCGAGCCGGCACAAGAGATGGCTGCCGCAGAGTGAGGGCGACCGGCTCGGTGCAGAAATGAGTAACGCCGCCCAGCTTGCGTCTGAGCGGCGTTGCGTTCGGATCGTGGTTACGGGCAGCGTCCGCATTCATCAGACGCCACCACAGGCACTTCCACCAGTCGACTCTGCCCTCTAGTAGATCACCACCGTATCGATTCCGAAGATGAACTCTTCTTCGTCCATAGCGGGCGACCACTGTTCCCGAACTTCAGGACGGAAGACGACGTTGGCCATCGGCCGATAGTTGACGCCGAACGTCACTTCGTTGTACGACACGCCGTCGGATTTCCACCATTCAGCTCGGGTTCCCAGAGCGACACAATCGTTCAGGTGGTAGAACAGGTACTGATTGATGCCGACGTTGTCGTTGCCCTGGCCAGGAAGGTATCGGTCCTGGGAGTCAAAAGTACCGTTCGTAGCCACCAGGTCAGTCTCGAACACGTAGTTCAGCTTCTCGGTGATGTTCACATCGAAGATAGCGCTGTGCGTATAGCCATCTCCACGGAAGCCGAGATTGCCGGCAGTGGTGGTGTAAATGAACTTGACGTCATCGGTCAGATTGTAGGCGAATCCGCCGAGGAAGTTGCTGCCACCCTGGTAACGATCGAAGCCAGTATCCCAGCCAGCGGTCCATCCGAAGTACACTTCCAGGCCGTCGTTGACGCCGTACGTGGCAACAGCACCCGTGTGCGTGAACGGCTCAGAATTGTACATCGTGAACGCGTGGCTATAGAAAAAGTTCCCGGTCGCCGGCACGACTTCATACCCTTCGAGCGTGAAGAAGTGGCCGACTTTGACCGAGAAGTCGCCGTTGGCGAGTTCGGCATACAACTGTGGCAATGCCCAGCTGTAGATGCCGTGATCGAACCCGTTCTGATAGTCCCAGACCCCGGCATTGTTACCGAAAGCCTGCGTGTCGGTGCCGTCAATACCGTAAATGGCATCAAAACGAAAGCCCCAGTCCCAGCCGCTCGATCCATCGGCCTCTTTGCCGATCCAGAACCACTGCTGGTGCAGGTTCACCCGATCCGGAAGGTCGTTGAACAGACCGTCCGATTCGGAATGATAACCCAGCTGAGACCAGAAGCCGGCTTTGATTCCCCGGCAGTTGTCGTTACCGAAGACGGTCCAGGCCTCATCGGGGCCCAGCAGGTAGCACGAGCAATCACCGCACGAACCGCAGCAGGGATTGCAGCCGTTGCTGCACGGGACATCGCTCGACACCGGG
>JBGSHS010000335.1:0-39213 GCA_041752115.1 Pirellulaceae bacterium
CGGGCGGCGATCCGACCGACGGGCTCCCCCGCCAGTCGGTCCGCGACGATCTGCTCGAGCAGCGGCTGCCAATCGGCGATGGCCGGCATCTGTTGGCCTAGCGGGATGTGATAGCCAGATCGCTCATCGGGATCCGCTGCATACTCCAACTGCATGGCGGCTTCCCCTTCATACGTTACTCGGGGCAAGAGACCACACAGAACGGCGACGGCATCGAAGAGCCGCCCCATGCTGCTGGTCCGCGGGAACAGCTTGGGCCGCTGCAAGGCCGAGACCAAGGTGGTCAGTTCGGCGGCCGCAAACCAGGGTTCCGCTGACCTTGTGCCGTGCCGCCCCCACGCTTCGTGCAGCAGTCCGAGGGCACTGCGACGAGGCTCTCGCGCAGCGCGATCTCCACCAGGCAGTGGAAAGGTGCGCAGATGGGCCACGCGGCTCCAACTGGAACCATCGACCGCAATCGCCTCGCCTCCCCAGATCGTCCCATCCACGCCATATCCGGTGCCATCCCAAGCCAGTCCCAGAACGGGCCCCTCCAGCTGATGCTCGGCGATAGCCGAAAGCGTGTGAGCTACATGGTGCTGCAATCTCACCACCGGGATTCCCCACTGCTGAGCGAGTTGCTCGGCATGCTGCGTCGACGCGTAGTCCGGGTGTGCGTCACAGGCGATGATCTCGGGCGTCACGGCGAAGAAATCGAGCAGGTCGTGAATGGCTCGACGATGGACATCCATGCTCAGCGCGTTGTCCAGGTCACCGATGTGCGGGCTGATCACCACCTCCTGCCCCAGACTGACAGCCACTGTGTTCTTCAAGTGGCCTCCAACGGCCAGGATGGATGGAACGTCCCGGCCGATCCGAATTGGCACCGGAGCGAACCCTCGCGCACGACGCAGGATGCACAGCGCGTTGTCATCGACATAGGCAACGGAATCATCCACCGGACGCACGATCTCGCGATTGTGTGTCAATAATATGTCAGCGATATGGCCGAGTCGCTGCAGCGCGTCCGTGGTTTCGGTGGCCATCGGTTCTTCCGACAAGTTCCCGCTCGTACAAACGATCGGACGTTGTACTTCGTCCAATAGCAGTCGATGCAACGGCGTATTGGGAAGCATCACGCCGAGGAACGGATTGCACGGAGCGACGGCGTTCGCGATCGGTTGGTCAAGGTGACTCGGTGCACGGCGGCGCAGCAGCAGAATCGGGGCCTGGGGCGATGCCAAATGGGATTGTTCAGAGGCCGTGACGTGGCAGTAGACTCGCGCGGTCTCGGCGTCGGCCAGCATGACTGCGAACGGCTTGCTCTCTCGACGCTTCCTCTGCCGCAACCGCTCAACCGACCTCGGATCGGTCGCGTCCACCACCAGCTGAAACCCCCCCAACCCTTTCAGAGCCAAGATGGCTCCCGAGCGAACGGCTGCCGCGGCTTCTTTCAAAGCGTCGTCGCCCATGGCCAGAGTAACACCGTCGTTGCGCAATAACTCCAGCCGGGGACCGCACTCCGGGCAGGCGATCGGCTGCGCATGAAAACGACGGTTCCCCGGTGCCCGATACTGCTGGGCGCAGAACCCGCACATGTCGAACCGGTGCATCGCGGTACGGGGCCGATCATAGGGCAGGCCGCTGATGATGGACCAGCGAGGTCCGCAGTTCGTGCAGTTGGTGAATGCGTAACGGAACCGCCGCTGAGCCGGGTCGCGGATCTCGGCGGCACACTCGCAGCAGATGGCCAGATCGGGAGGAACGATGGGGCGGCGCATGCCCCCTGCAGGACTCGGACGGATCTCAAAGCCCGTGGGTAACGGCCCCTCAGCTCGACCGTCGAGAGTGTGCACCTCAAGTTGATCAATACGGGCCTGTGCCGGAGGGTGCTCGCGCAGCTCGCGCAAAAACCCCTCCACCGCCGACTCGGACCCCTCCACCTCCAGACGTACCGCGTCGGAGTCGTTCAATATCCAGCCGCACACGCCGGCCCGGGTTGCGATCCCGTACACAAACGGACGGAAGCCGACCCCCTGTACGATCCCCCGCACCGTGATTGCCACACGTCGAGTCACCAGCCAACCTCCCGACGCCACGTCACTGCGCTGCAATGGAACGGGGTGAAGCTATGTCACTTTCGTTTCTAAGAGCTAGGCCAACAAGAGAGAGAATCGACAGCGGGCACTCGTTGGACATTCTACTCACTGCCCAACCGCGGCTACCTGCAGCCGCTCCAGTAACCACCCAGCCAGCTCGGCAAGCCCGTCACCCTTGGTGGCCGACACTTGAAAAACGCGTGCTTGCGGAGCGAGTGATTTCATTTCGTCGCGGGCCTTGTGCACATCGAAGTTCACGTACGGCAAGAGGTCCATTTTCGTTACGACGAGCGCGTCGCTCCGCTGAAAGATGGCCGGATACTTGATCAGCTTGTCATCACCTTCCGCCGTGCTTAACGCCACGATGCGCAAATGCTCGCCCAGATCGTAACCGGCAGTGCAGACGAGATTGCCTACGTTTTCGATCCACAAAGAGTTGATCTGGCGGAAATCGAAACCCTCTTGGGCAGCCGATATCATGCCTGCTTCCAAGTGGCACATCCCGTCCGTGTTGATCTGAACCACCGGCACGCCCAGCTTTTCCATCCGGATCGCATCGACCTGGCCGGCGATGTCCCCTTCAATCACGGCCGGAGCCATTCGGTCACGCAGTTGGGAGAACAGCCCCTCGAGCAAAGTGGTCTTGCCACAGCCCGGGGAGCCGACCAGATTCACGCACAAGATCCCTTGCCGGGTGAGCGCCGTACGCGTCTCGTTCGCCAACTGGTCGTTGGCCTTCAGAATCTTCTTGGCGGCCACAATTTTCATGGACAACTCCTCAGGCGTCAGGTTTCGCGCTTCAGACGCCAGGCGACCGAAGCCTAAAGCAATTGTGGGGGGCGAGCGCGAGGGGGGCAAGGGGGGCGGCTGGGAGGGCCGTGGCGGAGGCTGGGTAGACCGCTGGCGAGTGAAACCGCATCGCGGGGCTGGTCTTCAAAGCCGGCCGAGCGGAATGACCGTGCGCGAGTCGGCCACACCTCCGGGAAAGGACGTCACGGGTTTCTTAGTCACCTGTGACATGACGAATCTCGCCTGTCGCACCAAGTCGCCGTGCAACAACGACGTGATTCGCCACTGGTTCGACGATGCACCGGTCGAACTTCTATCAGCAGGGGGTGATTCGCTCTTGGTCATGGGGCACGACGCGCGAGAGACTCGCGCCCGTTGATTCAGTCTTCCAGCTCGATCGATTGCAGCAGCAGCTGTTGGCCGCCATGAATGGTCACCTGGTTGCTGCCGCAGCGAGGGCAGATCAGGATGAGTTCGTCGATGTCCTGATCGCTCTGACACTGCTGGCAGGACAAAGCCGCACGCGGCTGGTCGATCTGCAGCTCCGCTCCGCAGGCGATTGAATCGGGGGAGAGCAATTCGAAGGCGAACCGGATCGAGTCGACATGGACGCCGGAGAGCCGCCCGATCACCAAGTGCAGCCGCACGACACGGCCGGCGTGCCGGGCTCGCTCTACTTCGCTTTGAACCTGTTCAAGGAGGGCTTGAACGATGGACATCTCGTGCAACGGAACGCTCCTGACAGCCAGCGGCAACGACACGGCGATACGGCCAAGAAACCGATAAGCTCGCAGGATCCAGGATCGCTGCGAGCTTACCAGATGCTCATTTCCACCATGGCACACCGAGCCGTCAAGGGCAAGTCCCTGCGAACCGACCGACGAGCGCCGATGGAGCAGCACCCCACGCGCGGGGCATGGGCGTCGTAACGTCAGCGGAGCGAGGGAGGGACGCTGGTCAGTCGATCGTGGCCAGCTGGATACGGGCTCCTTCGAGCCGGGTCGCGAGCAGTTTGGTGATGTGCATCAGCACATTGTTGGCCACTTCCAGATCGGAGCCGCAGAAATGCCGAAGTTTTTCGGCGTCCACGGCGATCATTTTGGAGTTTTGTCGGGTCGTGACGACGGCTGTCGACTTGTACGGGTCAACCAGTGACGACCACATCAGCAGTTCACCGGGCACGATGGTGTCGACGGTCCGGAGTTCACCCGACCCCAGGGTGTACTGGATGTCGACTTCGCCATCGACCAGGATGTAGAGCTTGTCGGCCTTGTCCCCTTCACGATACATGACCGTACCGGCGGGGATCTGTTCTTCCTCGCAGATCATGGCCAAGTCGCGCAGGCCGTTGTCAGAAGCGGCGGCGAAATAGGGGTAGCGTCGCAGAATTTCGGGTGAGATCATGACGGCGTTTCTCCTAGCATTGTTTCGAGTAAACGAACCACTTCCTCGACAGCGGGCTCGATGGCCGCTGCCACCGCTGGCGTACATTGATCGCTGAAATTGATCACGTCTTCCGCCTCGATACCTACCAGACGCACCTGATCGTCTTCCGGCAGGTAGGCGCCGGCCTTACGGCCGAAGGCCAGGGCGGTGGGGAGATTGACATCGTGAGCGGAGGCGCTCCGCTGAGTAGCCACCATGCCGAGTGACAGGTGGTGAATGGTGCCCGGTGTGGCTCCGGTGCAGATGGCATCGACCACGATAGCTCGATCGTAGCCGATCATTCGTTCCATCAAACGCAGCCCGCCCCAGTAGTCTTCCATGATCTCGACGCCGGGGCATCCTGCGAGGCGCGTCTTGAGGCGAGCTATAATCCGAAGTCCAACGCTATCGTCTGAGATGAGTGGGTTGCCCAAGCCGATAACGAGTGTCTTCCCGGTAGCCACACAGGGCACGTGGGGGGCGCACTGCGCGGCGTCACGCGGAGTCGAGCATGTGTCAGGCGAACCATGATCGTCGAGCGCACCGGCAGGCATATCGCAGTCTTCCCTCGTGGCAGAATCCCGAGAGGATGGCACCAGGAAATGACCTCGGACGCGCCGGGCGATAACGGGCCCGGCGAGTCAGAAGATCTCCCGACTCGTCAGGCCGTATCATAACACCGCGGAGCCCCCTTTGGCCACCACCCGGCCACCCTTTCGCTCTCCCGCCGTTTCAATCGAGAAATTGGCTCAGTCGCTGGACCAGATTTCCCTCGGGATCACGCAGTCGCACCTCGAGCGGCATTTGGCCCGGCAGGCTGTGGGTTGCACACCCGAAGCAGGGGTCGTAGGCGCGAAATGCCATCTCGACCATGTTGAGCAGCCCTTCGGAAACCTTCCCCTTCTTGATCAGGCCCTGGGCCGCCTTCTTGACCGACATGCAGATGGGCGCGTTGTTATTGGTGGTCCCGACAATCAAGTTCGCTTTGGTCACAATCCCCCGCTCGTCGGTCACGTAGTGATGGGTCAGCGTGCCGCGTGGAGCTTCCACGCAGCCGACCCCTTCGGTCGGCGTCTTGGTCGGCAGCACGCGGTACTCGCTGCTGGTGATCTCCGGATCAGTCGCCAATCGGACCCAGTTCTCGGTCGCATAGAGCAACTCGATCAGGCGGGCCCAGTGAGTGGCCAGTGTCGGCTGCACCGGTTTGCCCCCCAGCACGTCGTAGAACCGTTCGTATTGTTCCTGTGCCAGGGGCGTCGCCATGCCGTCGGCCGCATTCAGGCGTGAGAGCGGAGTCGCTCGATAGACCCCCGAATCGACGCCGTCGACGAATCCCTTCCAGCCAACCTGTTTGAGGTAGGGGAACTTCAGATACGACCACGGCTCCACTCGCTCGGCCACATACTGCCGGTAGTCCTTGGCTTCGTATTTGAACTTCTCTTTGCCGTTGGGGCCTACTACGCGAATCTTGCCGTCGTAGAAGTTCACGTGGTTATTCTGGTCCACGGTCCCCATGTTATAGGTCTGATGCGTATACGCATCGCTCTTGATCAGATCGACGTAGTCGGAGTTGGCCAGCACGACGTCGTCGAAGATCTTCAAGGAGAACTTGGCGAACTCGATGGCGTCGCGTCCCAGCTTCTCGATCGTTTCACGCTTCTCGTCGTTCAGGCCACAGCTGACGCCACCGGGGAGTCCCCAGTTGGGATGGACCGCTCGGCCACCAATCAACTTGATCAGGTGGTGGCCATCGCGGCGCATCTTGAGCACCTTGCCGGCGATATCCATGCCGACTTTGTTGATCACTCCAAGGATGTTCCGCTCGGCAGGCGGAGCTTGTGGCCCGACGACGAAGTCGGGTCCGCCGAGTGCATAGAAGTGAGTGGTGTGATCGGTGGCGTAGAAGATGCTGTAGAACAGCTCACGCAGCTTCTTGGCCACGGGCGGCGGATCGACATGGAACAGGGCGTCCAGCGCTTTGGTGGCGGCCATGTGGTGAGCTTCCGGGCAGACGCCACAGATGCGTTCCGTGAGGTTCGGCATCTCTTCGACGGGGCGTCCTTCACAGAATTTTTCGAAGCCGCGGAGTTCGGGGATCTGCAGGTAGCAGTTGGCCACGTCTCCCTGTTCGTCCAGGAAGATGTCGATTTTGCCATGCCCTTCCAACCGCGTGATGGGGTCGATGGAAATGCGTTTCATAGTATGTCCCTTTCTTATGACGCCTGGGCGTTGGCTTTGGTGTGACCTGTGCCGTTTCCAGCCCCAGGTCGCTTTCCGCGACGCATAAGACTTCCCGCCAGGCTGAACCGGTAGAAGGTGCCGACCGGATCGGGAATTCCCTTGCGGATGATCTCGTCGATTTCGTCCGGATCATCCGAATCGATGACGGAAGCCAGGGCACTCATCAGGCGTGCACCGAAGTCTTCGGAGTTCCCGTTGGGACCGTAGCAGCCGATACAGGGGGAATTCACTTGCGGGCAGAGGCAGCCGCAGCCGGCTCGCGTGGCGATGCCGCAGCAGATGATTCCCTGTTCCAGCAGACAGATATCGGGATCGGGGATGATTTCCCAGGTCCGCTTGAATTCCTTGATCTTCTTCTCGGTCCGGGTGCGGTGGCAGAAGTCGCAGACGGTGGTATTGGAACCGATGACCGAGCCGGCCGGGGGAAGGTTTCCGGTGACAATCGCCTCGATGGCGTCCCAGATCCGATCCGCTTCGGGCGGGCAGCCGGGGAGGTAATAGTCGACCTGGACAGTCTGATCGAGCGTTTTCAGAGTGTCGTAGAAGATCGGCAGGTGAAGCGTTCCTTCGTCGACTTTGGATTCCGGCTGCGGACGCACCTTGCCAGGGTTCTCGGTGGAGAAGGTATCCTGGTAGCTGTTGTCGAAGATCGCCTGCTTGCTGTGCAGGTTGGCCAGTCCCGGGATGCATCCTTCGCTGGCGCAGGACCCGAAGGCGACGAGCACTTTGGATTTGCGGCGCAGCAGCTGCGCCATGTATTCCTGCTCGCTCGTCCTGATCCCGCCGTTGAACAGGCAGACGTCGATTTCGCCGTCCGCCATCCTTTCGACATCCCGCACCTTGCCGTCTGCGATGCAGGGGCAGAAGACGATATCGAAGGCGGCTGCGACGTCCAGGATCTTGGTGTCGATGCCGAGGATGGAGATTTCGCAGCCACCGCAGGAGGCGGCCCAGTAGATGGCCAGTTTGCCTTTGGTGGCCGGAGCTGCAGCGCCGGTTTCGGCGGAGTTGGCTTTCGTGCTCATCGGGGTACCTCCATCGCCTCATTGTGTTCGTTGACGATGTCCTGCAATGCCTTGATTCGCTCGCCGTTCTCTTCCCAGTTCTTGGACCAGCCGAGCGGCCCCAACGCGCGGATGTCGGCCACCAGTTTGTCGATGGCTTCGGCCAGTTGTTGCCCTTCGGCGGCGGAAGCCCAGACCAGCTGCACACGCTGCTCTTCCACACCCATGGCTTTGAGTGTGTGTTGCAGCATATTAAAGCGGCGCATCGCCTTGTAGTTCTGTTCGATATAGTGGCATTCGCCCGGGTGGCAGCCGGCGATCATGACCCCGTCGGCTCCCATCGAAAGTGCTTTGAGCACGAAGGTCGGATCGACGCGCCCGCTGCACATCACGCGAATGATACGGACGTTGGGTGCGTATGCGATGCGAGCCGTACCAGCCAGGTCGGCGGCACGGTAGGAGCACCAGTTACAGAGAAACCCAACGATCTTCGGTTCGAATTGTTCATCACTCATGAATCTCGTAGCTCCTTACGAAGCGGACACCTCCGCGGTCTCCGACTCCCCCGGCACCCCGGCAGGTCGGATCGCATCCCACAAGGCGCCCTCGATCTCGGCATATATCTGCTTGTTACTGAAGTGCGCGCCGCTAATCACCTCGGCCGGGCAGGCCGAGACGCAGGTCCCACAGCCTTTGCACAGAGCCGTGATGACGTGGCTGACACCCCGCTGGGCGTCGTATTCGATGGCGTTGTACGGGCACAGATTGTTGCAGATCCGGCAACCTGAGCAGTTCTCTTCGTCAATGGCAGCCACCACCGGCTCGATCATTACCTTGCCCTTGGTGATCATGCCGGCCACGCGGGCCGCCGCGGCGGCGCCCTGCACAACCGAGGCGGGGATGTCCTTCGGGCCCTGGCAGGCGCCGGCCACGAACACTCCGTCGGTCATCGTCGCGACCGGATCGAGCTTCGGGTGACGTTCCGTATAGAACCCGGCCATGCTGCAGGAGATGCCGCACTTGAGCCCGAGTTCGCGGGCATCGGTCTGTGGCTCCAACGCACCCATCAGGATCACCATGTCGACCGGAAAACGCTGCTGTCGTCCGATCAACGTGTCCTCGGCCTGCACAATCAGCTTGCCGCGCTCGTTCTCCGAACGCGCCGCGTCGGTCACTTCCGACACCTTGCCGCGAACGAAGTGAACCCCTTCATCCAGCAATCGCTGATAGAACTCCTCGTAGTCCTTCTGGTTCGTCCGGATGTCGATGTAGAAGGAATGCACTTCGGCGCCGGTCTTTTCCGTGACCAGGTGAGCGAACTTGAGGGACGCCATGCAGCAGACGGACGAACAGTACGGATTGTGATTCAGATCGCGGCTGCCCACGCAGTGGATGATGGCGACCGACTTCGGCACGGTCTTGCCGTCACGCAACAAGATCTTGCCGTTGGTCGGACCCGCGGCATTGCACAACCGTTCGAACTCGAGACTCGTGTAAACGTTGGCCAGTCGTCCGTAGCCGTACTGCGGAATCTTGTGGCAGTCGAACGGCTTCCAACCGGTGGCAATGATGATGTTGCCGACGTTCAGTTCGATCAGCTCATCTTCCTGCTCGAAGTTGATGGCGTTGGTCGGACAAAGCTTCTGGCAGGCTCCACAACGCTGCCGTTCAAACCAAATGCAGGACTCGGTGTCGAGTACCGGCACGCGAGGCACGGCCTGCGGGAACGGCATATAAATCGCCTTGCGATTCCCCATCCCGGCCTCGAATTCGGTGTCGACCACCTTGCGCGGGCACTTCTCCACGCAGACGCCGCAGCCGGTACACAGGTCGAAGTCGACCTTGCGGGCCTTCTGCCGGATCTTGACCTTGAAGTTGCCGACCGAACCGGACACTTCTTCCAGTTCGCTGTACGCATGCAGCGTCACATTCTCATGCTGACCCGCTTCCGACATCTTGGGCGTCAGGATGCAGGCGGAGCAGTCGAGAGTGGGGAACGTCTTGTCGAATTGGGCCATGTGCCCGCCGATCGACGGCTGACGTTCCACCAGGTGCACCGGATAGCCGGCGTCGGCCAGCTCCAGGGTGGCCTGCAGGCCGGCGATGCCGCCGCCGACGACGAGCGTCGTGGGGTTGACGTCGACGTAGGTCGGTTCGAGCGGTTCCTGGAACTTGACCCGCTCCGCCGCGGCGGAAACCAGCGCCTTGGCCTTCTCGGTCGCCGCCGCCGTATCCTTGTGGACCCACGAGCAGTGTTCGCGGATGTTGGTCATTTCCAACAGATACGGGTTCAAACCGCCGTTCTTGCAGGCGCGGCGAAACGTCTTCTCGTGCAGGTGCGGGCTGCACGCGGCCACTACGACCCGCGTCAGACCCTCGTTCTTGATATCGTCCTCGACCATCTTCTGGCCGAGGTCGGAACACATGAATTTATAGTCTCGTGCGACAACCACATCTTTGACGTGCTCGCCGGCCCACTTGGCGACCTCTTCCACGTCGACCTTGCCAGCGATGTTGCTGCCACAGTGGCATACGTAGACGCCGACTCTCTCGGCCATCGTCATCCTCCCTCTTGCAGGCCCGCGGCCGCCCTCTGCAGGCGACCTGAGCCGCATTGATTCTTCTGGCAAAACAGTGCTTACGCGCTCGCTCCCGCCGCCTGGGCGCTGAGCTTGGCTTGAATGACAGGACCAGCTGGTACGATTTCCTTGCCGATGGCTAGTTGCTGGAAGTCGAGCCCCAGCGCGACCCCCAACAGCTGCGTGAAGAAAATGATCGGCAACTGATAGTTCTTGTTGAAATGGTTCGCCACGCGACCCTGGTAAGCGTCCAGGTTCAACTGGCACATCGGACACATGCAAAGGATCAGGTCCGCCTGATACTCCACGGCGCTGTCGAGCAGCCGGCGGATCAACTCGAACGCCGCGTCTTCGCTGATCTGGGTCATGTGACCGCCGCAGCAGTGCGCCTTGACGGGATAATCCACCACTTCCGCCCCGAGCCACGTGAACAACTCGTCCATCTTCATCGGATACTCGGTGTTGTCGAACCCGTTCATCGGGCGCACCACCTGGCAGCCGTAGTACGGGGCCACACGAAGGCCCTTGAGCGACTTGACCGCCTTCTGACGCAGCTTCGCTTCGCCAATGTCGGTGTAGATCAGATCGAGCAGATGACGCACCTTCACCCGGCCCGGATCATAGTGCAGTCCGCCCGCCGCCAGCGCCTCGTTCACCTGGCACTTCACGTGCGAATGCGTGGCCATCAACTGATCGGTCTTCTTGAGATTCAGAAAACAGGCCGCACAGGGGGCCACGAGCTGCGTCTGGTCTTCCCGGCAGATCGCCAGATTCCGGGCGATCACGCTCGTCGCTACCAGCTCGTTCTGCGTGAAGTACTCGGTCGCTCCACAACAGTTCCAGTCGTCCAACTCCTCCAGCTCGAATCCCAAAGCGTCTGCCACGGCCCGGACCGATACGTCATAAGCCGCACTGCCGGATTCCAGCGAACACCCTGGATAGTACGCGTACTTCACTGCGCACCTCCTATCTCTTTGGCCTTCTTGATGATTGCCTGCAACTGAGCCACCTGGCGGATCTTGTTGGGCTTGAGATGCATCCGGCCGCGCGCCAGCATCGAAAGACCCATCGGCACCAGCTTGAACATGCTCAAAGGCTTGTTGAAGAAGTAATAGCGGCTCGCCAAGCCGAACTCAAAACTGCGTCCATAGTCTTCCACGAATCCCGTAAAGGTCTTCGCCAGAGCCGGCGCGTCGGTATCGTTGGCAAACCCCTCGGCGATCGCCTTGCGTTTCAACGCGTACATGATCTCGGTGATCGGAATCTGCTGCGGACAACGCGTCGTGCAGAAATAACACGACACGCAACACCACATGGTGTTGGCCGACAATACGTCCTCGCGACGATTCGCATTGATCATCGCAAAAATCGTCCGCGGCGTGTATTGCATGTCCGCACCGTTCGGGCACGAACCACCACAGCTGCCGCACTGCAGACAATGCGCTAACTGCTCGCCTCCCGGTGTGTCCTCGATCACCTCGCTGAAAAAGGCAGATCGATGACTGTCTGTTGAATGTGTGATCATCGGTTTCCTCCGACATGGCTGGAGCAACCCCAACCGGAACTAACAAACTCCCCCCAAAGGTCTCACTCGCGAATAATGGAAAGGGACGCCAGCCAGGCACAACGCGAAGCGGCCAAACCATGCAATGCTTCACGCTCCCCTGCAATTCCCCCCCAGGTCCCCACACTTGTCCAGAAAACAAGGTTTCGCGGACGCGCCGAGCAGCTTGCCTGGTCCAGGTATAGTCCCGGGCATCACGCCTTACCCAAACCGGGACCCGCTCCGGATTCGGTCGACCGGGAAGTCTCACTCCCCCAACCATCCTCAGCAGGACACGTGGCGCCAACTGCTCTACAAAGACTAAGTGCACTCGACGCCATTGTCTCTAAGCAAGCTGTGTGCCGCGCGATCGCGTTCTTGGAAACGGCCGCTTTTCGGCCGATTCATCCACTTCTCAGGCGACCCGGAATACCGCGCACAGGGTTTTCTCGCTCCCAGGTCACGGAATTCCGTTGCCACGCCACGGAATTCCGTGGCGCGACAGACGATAGACGTGAGGTGTGAGTCTTCGGTTTCGAGATACCTTGATCCCCCGTTGGGCGAGCCGCAATACCAGACAAGCTTCACCACAAGCTGTCTGAACCGCAGAATGTCAAACGAGGAATGCCCAATCACCAAGGGAAAGCAAGCGACGGGCTCAATAGCGTTCGGCGCGAGATTGGAAGGTGCATGGTATTGCGTGTGATGGCTCGTGTAGAACGGGAAGCTGCGGGCGGTGTTCCAGTCGCATGACGTGCGGGACGTTTCTTGGCTGACCACCGACCCCCACGAGCTCCGCTCGTGCGGTGCATCAGATGGTGGGCTACCGCGTTCCGCTCGCCCCTTCCCTCTCTGCCCCCCACGAGCTCCGCTCGTGCGGTGCATCAGATGGTGAGCTACGTTTTCCGCTCGCCCCTTCCCTCTCTGCCCCCCACGAGCTCCGCTCGTGCGGTGCATCAGATGGTGGGCTACCGCGTTCCGCTCGCCCCTTCCTCCCCGACCCCCACGAGCTCCGCTCGTGCGGTGCATCAGATGGTGGGCTACCGCGTTCCGCTCGCCCCTTCCTCCCCGACCCCCACGAGCTCCGCTCGTGGGTGAAGCAGATGGTGAGCTAAACGATTCCTGACCGCCTGCATCGAGTACTCGCCGAACGTACCGACGTAGAGCCTCGTGCTCCAGGCGCGTCCCAGTCGCAGCAGATGCGCGAGCTTTTTCTGATAGCAGAACGCGATCTCCCGCGGTGCCGTGTCCGGCTCGGCAAGCAACGCCGCGTGGAGATGACTTAGCATGACCGACAACCGAGCCACCGCGTGCCCTGTGCGGTCAGCGATCCGCAGGAAGGCATCGAGCACGCCGGTCAGCACCGGCCAGGACTCCAGACGGGCGTGCTGCTCGACGACCAGCACCAAATGCAGGTTATACCAGTACCGACCGCGATTCCAAGTCGGCTACCGCCGGTTGGTAGCGCTGTCGTTGCCTTGACGCGGGGCAATGAGTCGTCGCCGCACTGGTCACGGTGTGTGGTGCAACCGGCCATTGCTGGAATGCTTCTTCGAATGCTTGACGACCGGTACGAGCGACCGGCTCGCTTGCCTGTATCGATAAAATCGCGTGACGTCAGAATTCGTTTCAGAAAAAATCGGACTCTGTACGCCAGCTGATTACGTGCGGGGAGCAGCGCGGTAGCTGACCATCTGATTCACCGCACGAGCGGAGCTCGTGGTGGTGTGGGAGTGTGAGGGAGCAGTGCGGTAGCTGGCCATCTGATTCACCGCACGAGCGGAGCTCGTGGGGGTCTGGGAGGGGTGAGGAGGCAGTGGGGTAGCTGACTATCTGATAAGATGACGCAACTGCCGATCGCTAGTGAGCCCAGTCTGAAAGAAATGCCGGCTAGCATATCTCGTGCCGAACAGTACTGGGACGCACTCCGAGTCGTCAGGTTTGCGATTCTGCGATATTCCGCGGTTGAGGCTTCGGGTCAACGGCATCCACTGGCGAAACCGCCTCCGGCGCCGTCTCCTCCTGCCGAGTCACTCGGCGCCTCACGCCATGACAGGCCTCTGTGGGAAGTGGACTGTGAATCGGGAGTGCCATCATGGAGCAATCCGACAATGCGCATGCGAACCAGACACCCTGCGCTGCCGACCGCCTCACCATGGAGCACGGTCGCATTGCCGATTTCCGCACCACTGCGGAGCGGGGAGCCCTGTCCGCAGCGGCCAGTCGCACCGTCAGCAGTTGCCGGTCGCACAGCCTCTCATGCCTCATGCCTCACGACTCAGGCCAGCCCGTGCTTGGCGAGCTTGTCGCGGAATGTCGAGGGCTTCATCCCCAAAGAATTGGCTGCGGCCGTCTTGTTGCCGCCGCTCTCTCGCAACGCTTCCACCAACAGTTGCTTCTCTGCGAAGTCCATGGCCGCTCGAAATCCACTCGGCGGCCCGCCATGGTCCAGCGCGTCGGGCTCGACGGTCGTGCGATCGGGGGGCTGACTGTCAACCGACTCCGACAGGGCCAAGTCGGTCGCCAATAGTTCGGCCGTGAGGCGGCCGCCGCCGACCAGCCAGACGCGTTCCAGCGTGTGGTACAGTTCGCGGACGTTGCCCGGCCAGTCGTGGCGGCAGAGAGTCGCGATCGCCTCGCCGTCGATCGCCGCTGCTTCGTCGCGCGCGATGCGATGCATCAAGTGCTCGGTCAGGGCGGGGATGTCGTCCAGGCGATTACGCAAGGGGGGGATTCGCAGACGCAGGACGTCGAGTCGATAGTACAGGTCCTGACGAAACGTGCCGGCCGCCACTTTCTCGAGTAGATTGAGCTTGGTGGAGGCGATGATCCGCACGTTCGCTTTGATCAGCTTGTTCCCCCCGACGCGCTCAAATACCTTCTCTTCGATTACACGCAACAGTTTCGCCTGCTGCTCGAGTGAGATGTCGTCCACATCGTCCAGGTAGATCGTACCTCCTTCGGCCATTTCGAATCGGCCCGGACGATGCTGGTCAGCGCCCGTGAACGATCCTTCCTCATGACCATACAGCTCGCTTTCGATCAGTGAGGGAGGGAGCAGGGTACAGCCCACTTTGACGTAGGGGGCTTTCTGCCGATGCGACTGGCGATGGATGATCGACGCCACCAGGTCCTTGCCGACTCCAGTCTCTCCGTGGATTAGGACGTTGGCATCCGTTTGCGACGCGATCCGGATCATCCGCTTGACTCGCTCGATCGTCGCAGAATTGCCGATGATTTCCCGATCGATGTCGACGCGGCTCTCGGCCGCTGACAGCTTGCGGGACGACGGTCGATCCAGGCGTTCACGCCCGATTTCTCCCAACAGTTGCTGGAGCTTTTCGGCAGGAATCGGCTTTTTGAGAAAGTCGAATGCCCCCAGTTTGACGGATTGGACGGCGACCGGAATGGAGCCGTTGGAGCTCATCATCACCACGTGCGCGTCGCAGTGTGGGCCATCCTTGATCCAGCGCAACAGCTCGACTCCATCCACTTTGGGGACTTTGGGATCAGCAAAGATCAAGTCGAACGGCTGAGTTCGCAGCTGTTCCATCGCCTGTTCGCCATCAGCCACAAGCGTCAGTTGATGACCGCGCGCAGCAAGTTTATCCGCCAGATTGGCGCGGTGAACTTTCTCGTGGTCAATGACAAGAATCTTCATGCGTAGATCGACTGTTGGCCGCCTCGAGCCAGCCAATCCAAGGGCTGACTGACGTCATTCGGGAACAACCACAGCCAGTTGTCGACTGCTCTGTATCCTGCTCAGGCGTCCTTTCGGGCGCGATGCTTGTTGGTATATACCGCCGAGGTGGGGATGCTGCGTGGGGTCTGGGATCGTCACGCGCGAAGCAAAAGCAACCGCGCCGGCACTCCGCTGGCGAGCTGGCCTGGGGAGTCCGAAAATGGCGCGCCGTACGTGCGCAGCATGAATCGGCCAGTTCGTCTGCAGCAATCTCTGCCGCGGTGGACGTGGCGAATTCAAGCGCGTCCAGACGCAACGCCCGACGACGAGCTGGGCCGTCGTGACCCGCGCTCAGTGTGAGGGGACCCGCCGTGGATCCCTGCCAGATGACGGCAATGACGCAACAGCCAGTTGCGCATTTTCACCCCGACATCTCGCGACATTACCTCTCACGAAACGTGCACACGTCCAAGAGACTCACCGTTCGGCTTACGCACGGCACGACCGCTGGGCGATGACGCGCCGCCAACTGAGCAACCCTGTGGTCTATTCTAGCCAACTTCGGACCTCACACGCCAGGGAGTGAGCGGGGAATGCGCTGCCGGAATCCGCTTTGGTCAGCGGAATTGGTGCAGCATCCTCCTGCGGTCCCGATATCGGGAGAGCGGTGAATGTCAGCTTCGGTCAGGCTTTCTGGGCCACAGGAGCTCTCCAGTTCAGTCACGAGCGAAGCGTCTGCGGTGGCAGGGGACTCGCCGTGGGGGCAGTAGCCCGCGGAGTGTACGTCAGCTTCCCCAGTTGCGGGGTGATGGGAGAGCAACCGGGCCGTCTCTCATTTTCTGCCTGGGACTCGTCTGTCGAGCGCAGGAGATTTCGCGTAAGTTGGTTGCAACCGCGCCGCTGGCGAGGTTATCACTTGCGGCAGTAGTCCTGTAATCGCTAGTCGGGAGAGAATTCGATGGCCACCGCAGAGCAAGCGTCGAGCGCCACAGACATGGAAGCTCGCTATACCCAACGCATGAATCGTTACGTGACGGCGATGCGCAATGAGAAGCCGGACATGATTCCGATTCGGCCGTTTGTGGCCGAGTTCACGGGGACCTACGCCGGCTATACCTGCCAGGAACTGGCGCACGACTACACGAAGGCGTTTGATGCCGCCTGCAAGTGCGCAGCGGACTTCGACTGGGATGCGGTGGTGGCCAACATGGTCTATGTCTGGACCGGGCTGACCCAGGGAGTCGATCTGCGGTACTACGGGGTACCCGGCATCGACGTGCCGGCCAATATGGGCTTCCAGTACCTGGAACCGCCCGAGCATGATGCGTTCATGCGTGGCGACGAATACGATCAACTGATCGAGGACCCGACCGGCTTCCTCTATCACGTCTGGCTGCCTCGCGTGGCCAAGCCGGTGGGGCGCGTGGGAGAGCCGATCACGGAGGCGCACAATCTGTCGTTCCTCAAGGGAGGAATGGCCATGATGCTGTACTTCATGTCGTTTCCCGGCCAGATCGACCGGTTGCGGCGTGAATCGGGAACGGCATCGGCCATTGCCGGCATCTTCAAGGCTCCCATGGATATTCTCGCCGACAAGCTGCGAGGTTACCTGGGGTTGGTCGACGACCTGATGACTCAGCCGAAGAAGGTGTTGGCGGCCTGTGAAGCGCTAATGCCTTATCTTTACAACGTGGCCCGGGCGACGGCGGATCCCGGCAAGAACGTTCCGATTGGATACTGGATGCATCGTGGTTGCGTGCCGTTCGTGACGCCACAGCAATTCAGCAACATCTATTGGCCGACGGTCAAGCCGATCATCGAGGAATTGTGGGCCGACGGTCATCAAACGTTGTTCTATGCCGAGGGGAACTGGGATCATCATCTGGAGTCGTTTGCCGAGCTGCCGGATTTGAGTATCGTTTATCACGTCGATCAGGGTGACATCTTCAAGGCGCACAAGGTCTTGGGGCACAAGTTCTGCCTCAGCGGGGGGGTTCCCAACTTCCTGCTGGCCTTCCGTTCGCCGAGTGAAGTGCGTCAATACTGCAAGAAAGTGATCGAGGGAGTGGCCCGAGACGGTGGTTACATCATGGATGCCAGTGCCATCGTGCAGAACGATGCGACCATTGACAATATGCGAGCGATGACGGAAGCGGCCCGTGAATACGGTGTCTACAGCGACGGACATAGCGCAGCCGGTGCGCCCTGTCAGAAGTCGAACTACGAAGAGGTGCACCAGAGCGTCATGCCAGCTCCAGGACCAGCTGCTCGACCACCGGGAACGGTCGTGCCTTGGGACCGGAAACGTCAGCAACTCGGGGAACTCAGCGGTTCTGTCTCACTGCTGCAGAACATCTGGGAGAACGTTGACGGCCTGGCCAACTCCTATATCTGGCAACTGCTGCTGTCGTTCTAACTCCGCCGCCCCATGGCCTGGACCGCACTCGCGTCGGCCGACTGGCCGACCGATGGCCTGTCCCGTTTCGCCGAATCGCGGTGTGAGCTGTCCTGGACCGTCGGCGGACGATTCATCAGTCGCCCTCCGGTCAGGTCGGGGAGCTGCCGATGAATGCTCCATCGGCGCGACCTGAGCGAAACACGCTCGGATCAAGGCAACGTGCTCAGGAGCGTTGTTCTTTATAGACGTACGGCCGGTAGTTGGGAAACCACATCGATCGCTCGATCAATGGCTCAATCGCATCGTCATGCATCAGGCGGCCAACACCGTCGAGACGGGCCGTTCGCATGACGGCCGCCGCAATGCGAGCGCTGACGTATCGCAGCTTCGATTGACACGGATAGACCGCTCCGGCATCCAGACGATCCTGCGCCACACAGTCTGCCAGCGTCTTGGCGGCCACCAGGAACATGCTGTCGGTCACCTGGTGCGCCTGCGACAGAATGCAGCCGAGGCCGACGCCCGGGAAGATGAATACGTTGTTGGCCTGGCCGAAGATATGTAGCTTGCCATCGCGTTCCAGCGGCGGGAACGGGCTCCCCGTGGCCACAATGGCACGCCCCTCGGTCCACTCGATCGCTTCACTGGGAGTACACTCGGCCTTCGACGTCGGGTTGCTCAGCGGCATGATAATCGGGCGTTCAACGTGCTGCGCCATTTCCCGCACAATTGACTCGTTGAAATAGCCACCCTGAGCGGTGGTTCCCACCAGCACGGTCGGTTTCACCTGCCGAACGATGTCCAGCAACTGGTAGCTGGTGCCGGAAAAACCGTAGTGGCTGCAGCCCGCTTCGTTGAGTGCGAATTCAACCTTGTGAGGATCTGTGATGGATCGCCCGTGATAAAGCAGGCCGTGGCGATCGGCGAAAACCTGATTCTGCAGGATCTGTTGCTCATCCCGGCACTCCTCCCGCATCGCGGCCCGTACCAGTCGAGCAATTCCCGCCCCGGCTGCACCCGCTCCGGCATACACGATCCGTTGCCGCGAGATCTGCTGGCCGGTAATGCGAATCGCTCCCAGGATCCCCGCCAGGGCGACCGCGGCCGTCCCCTGAATGTCGTCGTTGAAGCTCGGTAGTCGCTGGCGATACCGGTCCAACACCGTGAAGGCGACGTTTTTCTGGAAGTCCTCCCACTGGAGCAGAGCACGCGGAAAGACCCGCTTCACTCCCTCCACGAAGGCCTCGATGAACTCATCGTATGCCGGCCCGCGCAGCCGGCGTTGACGCCAGCCAATGTAGTAGGGGTCGTCCAGCAGCGCGACGTTGTCGGTTCCCACATCCAGGCTCACGGGCAGACATTCGCTGGGATGGATGCCGGCCCCGGCACTGTAGAGTGCCAGTTTGCCGATGGGAATTCCCATGCCTCCCGCCCCCTGGTCTCCCAATCCCAGAATCCGCTCGTTGTCCGTCGCCACGATCAGACGCACGTTGGCCTGCGGCACGTTCTCCAGCACGGCCGGTACTCGATCAATGTCGGCCGGCGTAATCCACACTCCCCGCGGCCGACGGAAAATGTGACTGAACTCCTGGCAGGCTCGCCCCACCGTGGGCGTATAAACGATCGGCAGAAGCTCGCCCAGATGCTCCACCAACAAGCGATAGAACAACGTCTGATTGCGATCCTCCAAAGCGGCCAACCCGATGTATTTTTCCAAATCGTCGTGCTTGGCCCGGAGATGCTCCAACTCCAGCGCCATCTGCTCTTCAATGGTCATCTCGCGCGGCGGCAGCAAGCCTTCCAGACCCAATCGTTGCCGCTCCTCGAGCGAAAATGCGGCATCCTTGTTGTAGATCGGGTTCTGAATCAAGGCCGCGCCCCGGACGGGGACTTCCAGATTTCCTTCTTTGTCGACGAGGTTGGTCATGGTGCGTCTTCCTCCGCTCTGAAGGCACGGTCGGCTCTGGGCACTTTCGGCTCGCTTCGGGGTGACTACGCCCCCAACCCCTTTGCACCACTCGGTCCGCTGACCGTGCTTGTCAAATGAGCGGAATGGTGGTCTCGATTAAGCGTCAATGTAAGACACAACGCCGGCGGCGAAAAGGTGCTGAGCTGGTCATGTTCTGCGGCCAGCTACTGCGGGCCAGGTGTGCGGTCTGCCGACGACCAATCCGCATTGCCACGCCATGGAGGCCAAGTGACAACCGTGTCCGGGCCGTTCGCCCTGTCGTCGGGTGGTATGAATGGTATGGCTTGCGGCCGGGCCCGCCCCGATCGCTCTGTCGATACTCATCCACGGTCCGGCGAGCAGCCCGCCGCACGCCGAGCGGAGACTTTCAGGAAGAGGTGGGGGATCGCGTCGGCCATGGTCCTGTTCGCCCTGCTTTTACAGGGCGATCGTGGTGCGGGTGTGCGCCACGGTTTCTGTTGGATGCTCCAGGTTCCGATAGAGTTGTTCGAAGGTGCGGATCTCGGGAGTATCACGCCGTAACAGCTCCTGTATCCAACGTGGGGCGATCGACTGATAGTGAAGCCACGCTTCCACGGTCAATGTACCGGAAAACGTGGCCGGTCTGGCGAGTGCATAGACGACAGTATCGTTTCCTCCAGCGAAGTCGGCATCGCCGTCAGTTCCCACGGGCGCCGTGGCCGGCGCGTCACGGTGATCTGCTTGCCAGCCTCGCGGTAACAGCCGATTGTCTTTGGCATAGCGGGCTCCTCGCAGCAGCGTGAAGGTGACGTCTCCTGCGACGTCTTCCATGATCGCCTGATACACTTGTACTTCGTCGCTTTGATCAATGGTCTGGAAGTGCGGCAGCACGGGTCCCCCAGTCGACTCACATGGCAGTCTGTCTCCATGCGTGTCGAGCAGATACCCTTGCGAGTCGTATCGACCTGACGCGAAGAGCAGTTGCCCGTCGGCCGTGCGTACCTCGACATGCAACCACACACGCCGACTGGGGTATCCGGTAGGGAGTTTGTGACCGGCGAGGTTTTCGACCGTGACCGGTATCTCCAACTCATTTGAGGTCCGACGCGTTTCTCCGACAATCACTCGCGCAGCGGTGGACAGAAACGTGCGGCTGTCCGTTTGTTGTCTGTCAAACGCCGACTGCATCGCGGACGATTCAGTCGGCTCGAGAACGGCCTGCATCAAGCTGGTCAGCAGCGTGTTGCCGCCCGACATCGTGTGTCGGCCAAAAGGACTGCGCGGACGGAGAAACGGGAAGTCACGCCCACCCGGATTGTGCGCAATGCGCGTGCTGATCACTTGGCCCTCCACATCGGTCGTGGGCATGTGGCAGGCCTGACAGCTTCTGCGCGGGTCGGTCGCACCAACGCCCTCTGCCGGAGACTGCTCATCGTTGTACACCGAATTGCGCCATTCACGGTAGGGACTCTGTTCATGCAACCGGTCTCCTGTCGCGGACCCGTCCGGCCGCAACGCATCGGTATCCAGTGTATGGCAGGTGGCGCACAACGCGGACCGAAGCAAGTGCTTGCTCTGCACCGGTGTATAGCCGGTATGCCGCAGCATGGGCATGGAAAACGGTTCCGCGTGGGGACCGTAGATCAGCCCCTTGGCGCCAATCCGGAATCCTCCCGTAAACGAGTCTTCCGTTCCCAGGCCAATGTCGCGGATCTGATGGCAGACGGTACACGACACACCGTCATTGCTCAGTTGGGCGGAATCGTTGTCAGTGGTCAGGTGAGCCAATACCTGGTTCGGCGGACTGGCCTGCACCAGGGTTCCCATCGGTGCATGGCAGCGCGAACACTTGCGTTCGATCAGCTCTTTTTGCGATGGCGTCGCTGCCACTTCAGCGGAGACAACGGCGCGCCAGAACGGATCACGGGCCGAATGGGCCATCGCCGTGCTCTGCCACAGATCGAACGGGGCGATGCCGCGCTGGTTCTGATCACGCATCGCCCCGGCGCGATTTGAGTTGGCGTGACATACACTGCAGTAGATCGACTCGAGAAAGGAGGGCGTTTCTGCGTCAGTGGCTGAAGGAGCCGCTTCGTCCGCACAAACCGAATCGCCGTGCGTCAGCAGGCTTCCTAACATCAGGGCCACTATCACTTGCCTCCATGGCGTCGGGGATCGGAGGAATGCTTCGCAGCACAGACGATGCAACGTCATGGCCAGTGTCATGATTTTACTCCGTGCGGAGCGAGAGCGACCGGTGATCTGCGCTCCAGGCCGTCAGGCAGGCTCCCACCCCCGGTCGCCTGTGCAACACACTCAGATCCTGCCCCAACGAACACGTCCCGGTATCACTGTCGGTATCACTGTCGAGATCCATTGCCGTGCGCATCCCAAACCGCCGTCGGGTCTTCGCCAGTTCAGATCAGATGGCTCGTGTATGATACCAGCGCCTTCATGTAGTTGCCGCGGTGATAGACGCTCGCGTCACCGTAGTTCTGCACACTCATGCTCCCCTTGAGCTGTTCGACGCTGGCATACTCCTTGTTTTCGACCCAGCGCGCGAATTCGGCCAGCAGCGATTCGATCCAATGCGGGCCATAGCGAAGTAGTGCCGCGGCAATCATGGCCACGTCGGCACCGGCAAGTACCGCCTTGACGACGTCTTCGGCAAAATGAATGCCACTGGTGGCCGCCAGCGAAATGTCGAGCGAGTCACGCAGGGTGGCAATCCAACGCAGCGACAGACGTAGTTCATGCCGGTCGCTCAACACCAGGCTGGGCGCAATCTGTAACGCCTCGGTATCGATGTCGGGATCGAGATACCGGTTGAACAGGACCAGGCCCTGAGCTCCGGCCCCACACAGACGCCGAGCCAGGTGCGGCAGACAGCTGAAGTACGGACCGATCTTCACCGCCAACGGGATGGCGATTGATTCACGTACGGCTTCCACGAGTCGCACGTAATGATCTTCGATGGCTTCAGAATCCAGTGTCGCGTCGGTGGGTACGAAGTAGACATTCAGCTCCAACCCATCCGCCCCGGCGTCTTCGATCAACTTCGCGTGGCGTATCCAGGACCCGACGTGCGAACCGTTGAGGCTGGCAATCACCGGAATCGACACGGCGGCCTTGCATTGTCCGATGTACTTCAGGTACGGCTCTGGGCCCGTGTGCCATTCGGACATCTGAGGGAAATGGCTCGTCGATTCCGCAAACGACTCCGTGTGCTGCTCATAGAGCCCTGTTACCTGCTGCTCCTCATGCTCAATCTGCTCGGCAAACAGCGACGGCAGAACAACCGCCGCCGCCCCGCTCCGCTCCAGCTGCACTAGCGACTCAAGATTGCCCGTCAAAGGACACGCACCCACCACGATCGGGTTGCGCAACGTCATCCCCAGATACTTCGACGTCAGATCGACTTCCATCACGCGTTCTCCTCCCCCAGCCACAGCTCCGACTTCCCGGTAACAGAGTCCCTGGCCACAGAATGCCACGCGCGCGATCACAAGCCACTGCCGATGCGACGCAAGGGGACTGATCGCATTGTGCTCACATCTGCCGGCAAATACAACTCTCCTTTGGCGAGTTGCTCAATGCCGGTCACGTGAGCAGCGTGCGAGGAGTTGGGCCGCTGCCTGAAACCACCAGGGGGATAGACCGATCAGTGGTTGTTGATGGATTGGACCCCCGCGCGGTCCTTACCAGGCCGTGCCGCGCATTGGCCGCGTGCCATAGATGGAAGGGATCTCGTCAAAATAGCGAGCGTGAAAGGCGCCGGTGTACTGGGGATAGTAATAGTAGGAGGGGGGCAGCGGTGTGCGGTACCGCGACTGCTGCGACGTCACCGGCTGATTCGTCCGCGCCGTTGCGCTGCTGGATGACCGCATGTACGCAGCGCGTCGCCCGCGCCCGCTGGCGGAAGCGACGGGGGAGGTCAGCCACGTGGCCAACAGCGCAACCATGAGAATCGTAATTGTCTGCCGCGTCGTCATCGAAGGACTCCTGCGAGAGCGAAGAGGGAACGTGCCAAAGGCTTATAGCACGTCAATGATCTCACGACGCACAAATCGCCTCTGGAACAGCTTGCCTAACCGCTCGAGTCAACCATCTGTAAGGCTTGGTCCTGAAATGACGGTGGTCGACGCCACCATGTCGCCTACCACCACTCCTCCTCCTCCTCCTGCTCGTGCTCCTGCTCCTGCTCGTGCTCGTGCTCCTCCTCCTACTCCTGCTTGGCGAGAGCTACCACTCAAGCCATGGCGTAAGCGCGTACCAGACGATGAGGTATCCGAGCACGCCGGTCAGCAGTACGTAGTAGGTGAACGGCAGCAGCGTCTTGCGGATGATGACCCCTTCGCGGCCGAGCAGTCCGACGACGGCCGAGGCGGTGACCACGTTGTGCACGCAGATCATGTTACCTGCCGCCCCCCCGACTGCCTGGAGAGCGACGACCCAGGACGGATCGACACCGATTCTCGCTCCCACATTGAACTGGAAGAGTGACAACATCATGTTACTGATGGTATTGCTTCCCGCCACCGCGGCCCCGATGCCGCCGACAAACGGGGCGAGCAGCGGCCAGGCCTTCCCCGACAGTGCTTCCACTCCGGACGCCAGAGCGATCGGCATATCGGGGTATTGAGCCGCTCCGCCACCGCTATTCAAGAACACCTGGACCATGGGGACCGTGCAGACCAGGGCAGCGGAAGCGGCAAGTAATGTCTTGGTGGACCGCCGCCAGGCTCGCCCGACCGCACGGGCTGACATGCCGTGCAGCGGCCAGGTCATCAGCGACACGAGGAGGAAGACGCTGCCGGGCAGATAAAGCGGTTTGACGCGATAGCCGATCTCGGTACCCAGCAGATGCTCGACCGGCACAGCCATCGAACTGGCCCACGCTCCCAACGGCAACGCCTTGATTCGCAGCAGAACCAACAGCAGAGCGACCAGGATATAAGGAGTCCAGGCGAGCCACACGCGCACGTGATGTCTTGCACTGTCATGTCTTGCACTGTCGGTCGAGGCACTTTCCAGCCTGCCGGTCCATTGCGGATCCCACTGCGACCGCTCCGCGAAATCCCACACTTGATCCGCTCGAGGGGTGAGGAACCCGCGCCGCGCGGCCGTCATGACGGTGAGCAGTCCGAGCAGACCTCCGGTGAGTGATGGGAATTCCGGGCCCAGCACGTAAGCGGCGGCGAGGTAGGGCATGGTCATGGCCAACGCGGCGAACAGTGCAAACGGCCATACGGCCAGCCCCTCGGAGAACGAGCGACGCGGCCCGAAAAAACGGGTCATGATGCAGACCACAAAGAGGGGAATCAGGGTACCGGCAGTCGCGTGCAGCAAAGCGACCTTCCAGCCGATGGCGGCCAGGAATCCCAGCCAGTCGAGCTGGCCCGTGGCAGTCACGAAGCCTTGGGACAGGGCGAACTGCTCCACGACCGGCTGACCCGACAGCCCGCCATTAATTCCGACCAGAATGGGAGTGCCCGCCGCGCCGAATGATACAGGCGTGCTCTGGATGATCATGCCCGCCGTGATGGCTGCCATCGGGGGAAATCCAATTCCCACCAGCAACGGCACGGCCACGGCCGCTGGCGTCCCGAATCCGGCTGCTCCTTCAATGAACGACCCGAATAACCACGCGATGATGATGACTTGTACGCGCCGATCGGGGTTCACATCGCGAAACGTGTGTCGGATGGTCGCCATGCCGCCACTTTCCTCGAGCGTGTTGAGCAGGAGAATGGCGCCGAACACGATGTACAACAACTCCCCGGCGATCACCAGACCCTTGAGTGATGCGGCAGCGACCTGGACCGCCGGCACTTGCCAGACAAACAGCGCCAGACCGGCCGCCACCAGAAAGGACACCGGCATCGCGCGCGCCGCAGGCCAACGCCATCCGACCAGCAACAGGCCCACCGTGAGAATGGGAAGCAGTGACAGGATCGCCAGCGTGGCAACGTTCACACCAGGGTTCCTTTTCGCTTAGGCATGAGCGAAACATGACTTCGGCGTTTCTCTTGTAGCCACGCTCGCGTAGAGCGTGGGAAGCCGCCGGCCGTCGGGAGACGGAATTTGCAGCCAGGGAAGTACGTCTTCCTGCGGTCGTTCAGTATCTCGTGCCCCACGTCGGATCGCAATGCGGCTCGGCTGGTCAGGGGCTCCCGATTCCTGGCGAGAAACGGTAGGCTGGAGTTTCGGGCCAGCGATCAGCTTCTCTCCCACAGGTGTGCAACGGGAGTCGCTGGCCGCGCGGGTGGATTGACAGGTTTGGTGGAGTGATTAGGACGCTGTTATGATGCGGAAGGCAGACGTTGGGGTCATCGGTGGCGGCATACTCGGCTTGGCCACAGCCTATCAGCTCACACGGAAGAAGCGCGACTGCAGCGTGCAGGTATTGGAGAAGGAAGCGGATGTCGGGCGTCATCAGAGTGGCCGCAATTCGGGCGTGCTGCACAGTGGCATTTACTATTCGCCGGGATCCTTGAAAGCGACGAACTGTCGCGCCGGCAAGGCGTCGATGGAGGCCTTTTGTGCCGAGCAAGGCATCCCTTACGACGTATGTGGCAAGGTGATCGTGGCCGTGAATGAGCAGGAGTTGCCCGCTCTGCAGAGGATCTATGAGCGAGGGGTCGCCAATGGCGTACGGTGCGAGCAGATTTCCCTGGAGCGACTGCACGAGTTGGAGCCTCATGCGGCCGGCGTGGCGGCGATTCATGTGCCGGAAACGGGCATCGTCGATTTTCAACGGGTCTGTCGCCGGCTGGTTGAGTTGATTCGAGATGCGGACGGCCAGGTTCAAGTGAACGCCGCGGTGGAGCAGATTCGGCGAACGGGCGAGACCTTCGTATTGGAAACGACGGCTGGCACCTGTGAGGTGCGAGCGATCATTAACTGCGCCGGATTGATGAGTGATCGGGTGACGGCGATGAGTGGTCAGCGGCCGGCCGTCCGGATCGTGCCGTTTCGCGGGGAGTACTATGAACTGAAGCCAGCCGCCCATCACCTCTGCCGGAATCTGATCTATCCGGTACCCGATCCGAATTTTCCGTTCCTCGGCGTTCACTTCACGCGCATGATTCAAGGCGGTGTGGAATGCGGCCCCAATGCGGTGTTCGCGTTTGCACGGGAAGGATATCGCAAGTCGAAGGTGAGCCTGCGGGATACGTGGGATTCCCTGACCTATCCCGGCTTTCTGAAGCTGGCCGCCCGCTATTGGCGCATGGGGCTGGGGGAGATGCATCGCAGCCTGAGCAAAGGGGCGTTTGTGCGGGCGCTGCAGCGTCTGGTGCCGGAGATCCGCGCGGACGATCTGGTGGTCGGACGAGCTGGCGTGCGCGCTCAGGCCGTAGCACGCGACGGACGGATGGTTGACGATTTCCTGATCCAGCGGACGGGGCCACTGATCAATGTGGCCAATGCGCCGTCACCAGCCGCCACATCGGCACTCAATATCGGATCGCTGATCGTCGACCAGCTCACCGCCGTCTGGCCCTGAACGGGTACGGCCGTCAGCAAAATCGCTGGTCGTCCTGCTTACTCCGCGCGCTCTTCGAGGGTGGCGATCTCCAGATCCACCAGCCGGTCAATCAATTCCTGGCCGATGGGGCGACGCAGCGGTTCCTTGGCGAGCATATCCTGCAGCAGTTGCCCGACGCCATGGTGGAGTGTGGGGAGCACGTGCCGTGGATTGGGAATCGATTTCTGCAGGTGAGCGAGCATCAGGCGGCCGGGATCGGATTCGTCAAAGGGCGTCACGCCGACGAGCATTTCGTAGAGCGTCACTCCCAGCCCATAGACATCGCTGCGGCCGTCTACGGGAACTGCCGCACTGATCATCTCGGGTGAAGTGTAAGCCAGCGTGCCGCGCAGCGCAGCGCCGGCTGCGCACTCGGCACTGTCCAGTCGTAGCGCAAAGCCCAGATCGATCAGTGTCACGTGCCCAGCCGGTGCGACATGGATGTTGCCGGGCTTGATGTCGGCGTGGATCCAGCCTGCAGCGTGCAGGGCCGCGAGCGCTTCAGCAACCTGTCGAGCGATCCAGAGCGCGTGGGGCACGCGACAGCGCCCCGCCTGTGCGAGCGCCGTATCGAGTGTCGCGCCGCTAACGCGTGGCATCACGATCAGCGGAGGTTGCGTGTCCAGATGGGCCGACAGCATTGCGACCAGATGCGGGTGGGTCACCGCGCATAACACAGCCGCCTCTCGAGACAGCAGCCGCTGCGCTTGACGCGCTTGTTCGCCGTCGCTCAAAGCTACCTTGATTGCATAATCGGCCGGCCAGTCTTCGGGAGATCCGGCCGGGCGTCCCGCGTAGACCGTAGCCCACTGGCCCCGCCCCAGCGGATGCACCAGCTCCCACGGGCCGACACAGGGACGCGCGGACGAGGAAGAACCGGCGCTGCCGGCCACCGGCGATCGCAGCCGCTGGGAGCCGTGACGATGTACGTTAGCCGCCGGCGCAACGTCGTTGAATAAGGGATTGGTTGGATTCATGGGCGCGCAAAGATGAGAGTAGGTCCCGACTTCATTGAATCGGTTGCCGCAGGCGAGAAATTCAGTCGGAGTCGTCAGATTCCTTACCCTTGGTCGGGACGCGTGCTTCTCTTGCTTTGGACGCGGAGGTCGCTGGTTGTAGTCCAGTCGCTCGGACGTGACTGGCATTTCAGCCGTTCGGACAGAAGATCGAACGGCTTTCCCTTTGCCAGCAAAAGACGTACGCCGCTCATCGCGCGGTGCAAACGAAGGAAATCCAGGATTTCGCGTTTCTGGCGGTTGTTTGAACCGAGCACCAGTTCCGCCACGTTCTGGCTCCAATCGAAGAGCTTCAAACCCAAGTCCGCGTGCAGGGTTTGCACGCCGTTGAGTTTCTCGATCTCCCTCCGCCTTGAACGCATCGCTCTTCAGCTCGGCCGACTTCGTTGTTGTTGTATGAGGCAGCCAAATGAAAGCGATAGTGGGTGCCGTCGTTGACCAGCTGACGGATTTGGAGCGTGAGGTCAACGAAGCCCTCTTCGCTGTGCTGGTCGATGACCGGATTGCCATCAGTGCCGAACTGCACGTTCCTAATAGTTCACGGTCTTCGCGGGCTGACCTGGTCGCATAACGATCAGCGTCACCGGGCGGCGGCTAAGTGACTCTCCATAGTGATTCCGCCCGATCCGCCGCGCGGGTGCGCAGCCTGGTTCGGTGTCACGTCGGGGCGAGCCAGTTGTCGATTGGCAGGCCAGCGATGCGGCCGAAGTCGCCCAAGTTGTTCGTTGCCAGTACAAGAGCGTTCTCGATCGCCGTCGCCGCAATCAGAATATCCGCATCAGGAATCAACTGCCCGCGGCCGTGAAGGTCCGCGTAGATATCTGCGGCCCGGATAATGACCTCGTCAGTGATCGGCAACACCTCGTTGTTTCCGCAGAATGCATCGAATGCGGCGAGTTGAACCGTTGCCCGCTTCGCCTTCAAACCGCGAAGTATCTCGAAGCGGGTCACTAAGGAGATCGCGAAGTGCCGATGGTCCGCCAAATCGACGCGAGCCCGGTTCAACGCGGTCGGGTTCTTTCGCATCAAACCGGAAAGAACGTCCGTGTCCAGCAGCGTCTTCGGCTCCATCAGTCACCGCTCCGCTGACCGAAAAAGCTGCGGCGGTCCAGAGCGATCCCTTCGATCTCCGTGATCTCACCGTCCGATAGCCCGTCGTAGACGGAGACAGCAAGCCGCAGGGCTTCGGGATCGCCTTCGTCATCGACGGTGATTCGGACACGCTTTCCCTCCGTGATCGCCAGTCGTTCGCGTCGAAGGGGCCGAAATACGCCATTCTCGTAGATGGCGTCAATTGCTCGCTGCATTTTGGAAATTCTCCCGATCTGAACCACGCCGCACCATCGCCATTTTACGGCAGCAGCTCGGCCGCTGCAGACCCTGCAGACCTCCAGACCCAAGCAGAGTCGCGGCCACCAACCCGGCGACAGTCTCAACCCCGTCACCGAACACGACCCAGACGCAGATGCCGGAGAGCACCAGGAACAGAACAATCCAAAGGACAATCCCCATCCGCCCGACCTCAGACGCCGAACGACCCGGATCACGGGGACGAAATAGTTGACTTTGATTTCAGGACCGACTGCGCCGAGGTCTCCCGTGCATCCGATGGTTCGGCAGACTTCGGCATCGGGGGCCAGGTTTGCCACGCGAGGAAGCAAACAGCAACCGTGATCGTACTCGGTATGAGCATGAATGGTCGATAGATGACGGCAAAGCATATCAAGCCACCAATCGTAAGCGCAAGAAAGCAGCCACGGAGAGTCCATCGCGGGCATCGACGTTGGCTCAAGATCTGCCCGATATTCACACTGAGCAAATAGAGTGGGATCAAGGCAAGACTGGTGAGGATCACGTCAAGAAATGAGATCCAGGTGACACTCTGAATGTCAGCAGCCATGCGAACGAGAAGCACACTGAACCACACAGCATATGCAAGCGGCAAGAGAGCGCCGACTTTCGCGTAGCGGAAGGGCAAAACAAGCCCGGCCAAACCACCGGCCAATACGAAATACGGTGCAAGGGCAAAGTAGCCCAAAACGTCTTGTTGGAATGCAAAGACCGCGCGAGGCGCAATCTCAGAGAGGTAGGCAGTGACAGCGATTGTAGCTGAATTGCGCGTAACCGCCAGAGTCATTCGACCCGCGACATGGCCAACATCTTGGGCTAGTAGCACGCCTGCGACGATCAGTGTCGTTGCGATGGCCAGTCGAATCATCTTGCGTCTGCCTGCCGAACGAATAACGAATAGCGAGCTATCGAGCCGTCGTCGGATGGATAGATCGGGCGTTGAACACCAGACGCTTGTCTCCGGCGTAGGAACAACCTACGCCGGTATTGTTCCAGAGTGCCTCTGCTGGCGTCATTCTAACAGGAGCAGCGTGAGCGGGGCAACGCGATGGTGCTTGCCCACCGGATACGCGAGCGAGGCTACAAGCGTAACGCCGAATCCATTCTTCCCTCGTGCGCGACGATTCAGCTCAATGGGCTCTTCGAAAACTCGCGGAGTTGATGTAGGTCGATCGGGACATATTTCCACTGCGACCATCCGCGCGACCCATTTGTCGCACCCATTTGCATTCCCCCCAGTGGTCTGGGTAGAATCGGGGCCAGCCGTGGCGAGGTTGTAGGCGGTCGGCGAGGTGAAACGACCTCAGCTCGCCTCCCAAACGTTCGCGGCTCCTATCGATAACTGTCTTCACTGTCTTGGGGATCAACGCACCTTTGGACCCAGATCGGACGATGCCGCGCGAAGCGGATCCGCACGTCGCTCGCCAGATTGAGGAGTTGTGTCGGCAGTTTGAACAGCGCTGGCGCCGTGGCGAACGCCCGGACGTGGGTGAGTATCTTCAGCGGGCAGAGGAGTCGCAGCGTGGCGCACTGCTGCGTCTGCACCAGGAGGAGCAAGTCTGGCCGCTGCTTGCACATCAGCCGGATCCGCGTCTGCGGAGCTACCTGCTGGACCGTTTGGCCTCATTGGGGGCCGATCCCGAATCGCTCTGGCAACGGCTGTCGGTCGAGCAGGACGACTCCACTCGACGGGCGCTGATTCAGGGGCTGGGAGAGTTCGCTGCGTCTAAGCTGCTCAGCGCCGCCCAGGAGGCATCGATCTCCGCAGGTTTGCTGCGTCTCTACCAGGAAGATCCCGATCCGGGTATCCATGGCGTGGCCGAGTGGACGCTCAGGCAACTGGGCCAGCAGGCGGGACTCGACCAAATCCGCTCAGCCCTGGCCACTGGCCAGCGCATAGGTGACCGCCGCTGTGGTACGTGAGGAAGGAGGGGCAGCAGACCATGATGATCCTCCAGCCCCAAGAGCCGTTTCTGATGGGCTCGCCAGTCGCCGAAGCCGAACGACTCCGAGGTCCGACGGGGCGTAATGAGATCCGTCACTGGCGCAGGATTGGCCGCACGTTCGCAATCGGCGCTCACGAAGTGACGCTCGCGTAATTTCAGGCCTTCCCGACGACCATAGCTACAACCAACACTATGCGCGCGAGACGGATGCGCCAGTCAACACGGTGACGTGGTATCAGGCCGCCAAATACTGCAACTGGCTGAGCGAGCAAGAAGGCATCCCGGCGGAGCAATGGTGCTACGACCCGTCCCAGCCGTTTGCGGACGGTATGCGACTTCCTTCCGATTATCTGCAGCGGACAGGTTATTGGCTGCCGACTGCAGCGGAATGGGAGTATGCCTGTCGCGCACTGACGACCACGGCCCGCTACTTTGGCCAGCGCGATACGCTGCTGGATCGTTACGCCTGGTACACGAAGAACGCGCTCGACCGCTGGATGCTCCCAGTGGGCAGCCTGCCGCCCAACACGTTCGGGCTGTCTGATATGTTGGGCAATGCAGTAGAGTGGTGTCAGGATGTGCCGCGATTGTACGACACGGATGGCTCGCTGGTGGATGATACCGAGCAGGCGGCGGGGTTCGTGGTGCGCGATGCCCAACGCCGCGTGTTGCGTGGCGGGTCGTTCTCCAATAACGCTCCGGCCGTGCGGTCGGCCCTCCGCAGCAACCTTCAGCCGGACACCCGTCTCAACACTTACGGGTTCCGCGTGGCGAGGACTTACCCCTGATCTCCTTTACCTCTTTACCCCTTTCCCTTTTCGCCGCCGTAGGCGGCGCGTGAATTTCCCCGCACGGGACATTATCCTCGCACTGTGAATTACTGAGTCGCGAACTATGGCCAAGAATGATGAACTGACCGGAATTACCAAGGATGAGGGTGCCACTGGCTTTGCCAGTGCTCCTGCGGCCACAAGCTGGACCCCAACGGCCTTGTGCCGGTGGTGCATCAGATGGTGAGCTACCCGCGCCGCTCGTCCCCTCTCTCCCAGACCCCCACGAGCTCCACTCGTGTGGTGCATCAGATGGTGAGCTACCCGCGCCGCTCGTCCCCTCTCTCCCAGACCCCCACGAGCTCCGCTCGTGCGGTGCATCAGATGGTGAGCTACCCGCGCCGCTCGTCCCCTCTCTCCCAGACCCCCACGAGCTCCGCTCGTGTGGTGAATCAGATGGTGAGCTAGCCGGCGCCGCACGATTCCTCACCGCCTGCATCGAGTACTCGCCGAACGTACCGACGTAGAACCCTGTGCTCAAGACGCGCTCCAGTCGTAGCAGATGCGCGAGGTTGTGCTGATAGCAGCACGCGATCTCCAGCGGTGCCGTCTCCGGCTCGGCACGCCATGCCGAGTGGAGATGACGCAGCATGACCGACAGCCAAGCTACCTGGCGTTCCGATACGCCTCCACGTCGCGCCGCGTCTGGTCACCGACGGATTGGACCGCCACCTTCCGGCCGAACGGAGCGCGTAGGCCAGCCACCTTTTCGCTCTGTGCGCGACGAAGATGGGGGTAATCGCTGGTGTCGTGCTCCAGAGAATCTGTACGCAGTCGTCCGTCCCGCGGTATTCTCCTACTCGCAAGCGTTCCCACTCCCCGTGCGGCTTCGTCTGCTCGATCCGTTCCAGGACCGAGTGAAGAGCAAACGAGTAGCCGCGCGACGGCCAGCCGGTCCAGGCAGAACGCAGTTGATATGCCGCGTCGGCGACCGCCGGTTGATACAGCGCTGTCGGCCCCTTGACGCGTGACAAGGGGTCGTCACCGCACTGGTCAAGATGTGTGGTGGAACCGGTCATGGCGGGAATGTTCCTTCGCATGCTTGATGACACGTACGAGCGATCGGCGGGCTTGACTGCATCGACAAAATCGCACGACATCAGAAATCGTTACAGAAAAAACGAGTTCCGTACTCCGACTGATTAGGGGTGTTAGGGCGGCGCGTGTAGCTCACCATCTGATTCACCCACGAGCGGAGCTCGCGGGGGTCGCGCGAGAAATGGGGACTGCTGGGCTGGCTCCTCGGGAATGGACTTACCTATGCGTGACACACCTATGTCAGTTCTATAGGAAAGGAGTGACCATACTATTCGCCTTGCGTAGTTGGCCGCGGATCATATATAGCTCCCCGTTTGCGCATGTCCCGCTCGGCGAAACCGCGGCGGGTGCTATGCCTGCCAGGATCGTGCTGCGATCCATGGCGTTGATTCTCCCAGCTGAACGTATGCCGAAGCAGCGTGAACCACCGACAGCGTACCACTCCCCCCGCGTTCATTCCATGGTCACGGCTCGGAAGTGGCCACTTTGTCGCCCAAGTCGTCCATATCCTTCCCCGTTTCTTCCTGGCGGCGTGTCAGTTATAACTCACGGAGGATCGAAGCCCCGCCCCGCCTCGTAACTGGAGTTGAACATGAAGACGACCACCTACCTTTTGGCTCTGATGATTGCGATGGCCAGCTTCGGTCTGCCGTCGCAGGGCGCAGCCGGCACACCAACGGCCGTATCCGCTGTCACGTCGGTCCAGGACTATACGGTGGCCATATATTACTGGCCGAATTTCCACCGAGACGATTACCACCAATCGAAGAAGGGAGAAGGTTGGACCGAATGGGAGATCGTCAGGAACGGCAAGCCGAAATTCGAGGGGCACTATCAGCCAAAGGTTCCACTATGGGGTTATCGCGACGAGTCTGATCCGAAGGAAATGGCTCGCTCGATCGACGCCATGGCCGACGCCGGCATCGGCGTGATCATCTTCGACTGGTATCGCTACGATGATGACATCCATGGCGGCGTGATGATTGAGACGGCGCTGCAGCAAGGTTTCTTACAGGCAACTAATCGCGACCGGGTCAAGTTCGCCCTGATGTGGGCCAATCACACGTATATTGATTGCCATCCTTTCGCGCCAGGAACTTCCTTCCACAACGCCCCGGTCTGGCGCAAGGGGGAGGTCAGTCGAACGGCCTTCGAGCGTCACACGCAGGATGCGATCCAGTCCTACTTCGGGCAACCAAATTACTGGAAGATCGACGGGCGGCCCTATTTCTCGGTCTACGATCTGCAAACCTTGGTGAAGGGATTGGGCGGCCTGGCGGCGACGCGCGCGGCATTGGACGACTTCCGCGCACGTGCGAAGGCGGCAGGCTTCCCAGATCTGCATCTGAACATCGTCGATCAGATGGCGCTCGAAAGCACTCTGGGACTGGTGCGTGGTCAGCCATATCCGGACGATCAAACGCGCATTATCGAAACAGTTGCAGACGTGCTCGCAGCGCTCCAGGTGGACAGTTCCACGATGTATACGTGGGCGCATCATCTCTATCCGATGTTGCTGAGTCAGGCCGAACGACCTCCGGCCGAACCAGCGGTGGACCGGAAGAGCGGGGCCTTTGGCTTTGCCGACGACACAACCGCCCAGCCTGCGGACTCGACATCACCCACGACCGCCCGTGGTGCGACTGAAGCAACAGCGCTCTCGGGCCGTGCTGCGCAGGCGGGAGTCATCACCGCCGATTACGCCGAATATGGGCAGCGCGCAATGCAGGTGCTTGATGAGCGACCTGCTGCGCTGGGTGTCACCTACTTTCCGCATGTGTCCATGGGTTGGGATGGCACACCACGCAACTACTCGATGGGGCTCTTGCTCAACAACACGCCCGCGCGATGGCGAGAGTGCCTGCAACAAACCAAGAGCTGGCTGGACCGGCACCCGCAAAGCCGGGGCATCGTGACCCTGAACTCGTGGAACGAATGGGTGGAGGGCAGCTACATCGAGCCCGACACCACGCACGGCACCGCCTACCTCGACGCCGTGCGAGAGACGTTTGCCGCCACGGGGGCTCCTGAGCCCGCAAGGCCTCTGGCAGCGGCAACGGACACCGCATCCCATGTCGTGCTGCCCGCCGGGCAGGAACTCGGCGAAAAATCCACCCTGCACCGCTGCGAGAAACTGCGGGCCGGAGCGATCCAGACCGCACAGGGATGGAACGTTCAGGACTTCGCCTCGAGTTTCTTCAATCCGACGGCTGAGGAAATCACCGTGACCATGAAGATGGTCAGCGACGACCCGCAGTTCGTCTTCACCAATGGCCAGAAAGGCACGTTTACCAAAATCTACAAGATCCGGCCCTTGCAGGGCGCGACGGACAATATCTATATCGGCTCGCCCGCGTTTGGAACACCCGAGTGGCCCGTGGCACCGCTGACAAATTTCACGGGTACGGTGGAATTCTCTAGTCCCACGCCATTCTACTACTATTTCTTACGACAGACGGAGGTTGGCGAAGCGGTCGAGGCAACCACTGCCTATTTTGCGGCGTGGAAGACGTGGGTGGATGAGGTACCCGTGGGATGGGACGAGGACTTGAAGCAGTTCGTGATCCCTTACACCAACTACTGGCACAACGAGACGAGTTGGCCCATCGGCTGGCACTCGGTGCTGACGCTCCAGAACAACGCAGCTCAGCCTATGACGTACACAGTCAAACACATTCCCTACTACGGGGCACAATTCAACCCGAAGAACGGCGAGATCACTCGTTACAAGGAACAGGAAACAGAGGTGGTCGTGCCGGGAGGAGAAGAAAAGCAGACGACACTCCAGGATCTGTTCGGCTGGGCCACCGATCAGATGAGTTCGATGGAAGGGTGCCTGTTAATCAGCCCGCACCGGTTGGACGCGGCAAAGGCGAACACGACCGTTCGATTCTCCGTTCTCCCCAACGGCTCTGGCGAGCGACTGCATGACGGCATTGCGAGTCCTTCTGCTCCCTCGGGTACGGAACCGGCTGCGGAAACCCAATACAGCCACGAAAAGAGCACCACTTTTCGCTTGGAGAAAATGCGGTCGGGAGCGATCAAGACTGACGAAGGCTGGAACGTCCAGGATTTCGCCACGTCACTGTTCAATCCGAACTCCGAGGAGATTACGGTCACCTGGAAAATGATCAGCGATGACCCGAACTTCGTCTTCGCCAATGGCCAGGTCGGGACCTACACGAAGGTGTACCACTTCAAGCCGCTGTTCGGACAGACCGATAACGTGTACATCTGCCCCAGCTTTGAAGCGGCCAAGCCCGACTGGCCCGTCTCGTCCCAGACAAACTTCACCGGTACGGTCGAATTCACCGGTTCGCAGCCTTTCTATCTGTACCTGCTTCCCCCAACCGGAATCGGCAGATCGCCCGATCTCGTACAGGCGTATTTTGCCGCGTGGGGCTCCACTCCCGGCGAGCGCTATTATCAAGATGGCGGGTTGCGAGGAGTGTGGGATAGCGACCTGCGGCAATTCGTAATCCCCTACACGATTTACTGGCAGAATGAGAAGGCTTGGTGGCCCACTGCCGTGTCCTCTACGGTGACGATCGAGAATTCCACGGATCAGCCCGTGACCTACACGGTCACGCATATCCCTTACTATGGCGGCACATATAACCCCAAGACGAACGAGGTCATCCACTTCCAGCAGGAGTCCGCTCAGTTGACGCTGCAGAAAGCGGAGAAGAAGCAGATCGCGCTCCCGGATCTGTTTGGCTGGCCAACCGATCAGATGTATTCCTTTGAAGGGTGCTTGCTCATTGCTCCCGATTCTGCCGTGGCCGGCAATGCAGGCACCACCGCGCAGTTGTCAATTTCTTCCGGCAAGTCGACCGCACCGCTGCATGATGCGTTTCGGTAAGTGGAAGTGATGGGAACAGGGACTTTTGCGGCGGCAGGTAGGCCGGGCTCGACATCCATGTGATTGCCGGTGATCCTCGGACGATGATCAGCATTGCCAAGACCAACACCAGTGGCTTGCCGTTCGGGGGCGACGTGGGTACCTCCGGCATCTTCGCATTCCCAGCGCACTTGATTACTGGCCCCGCAGCAAGTAAGTGAGAACCACCGTGAAACCGAACTACTCACCCACCTTCCGTCGCGCCGCCCGGACGCAACTCGGCGCCGCCGGCGCGCTGGTCGCCTTGACGTCGCTTCGTCGCGCGGCACTTGTTGAGTGACACATACATGTCACATATATTCCGCACGCGAGCCACACGCCACGACTTGCCCTATTCGCCTCATCCCTCACAACAATTGTGCTTGTCCCCTTGGAGTCCTTTTGGGGTCTGCCCGCTGTCTCCATTACGGTCGCTCCGCCTTCGGGTCGTCACCTCGCGCCGCTCGCAGAATCCGATCAGCAAGACCTCCCGGCTGGAGCGGCCCGGCAATGTCTTCGCCGCTGAGCGCCGCCGGCGTGTTCCAGAGGCACAGGTTATGTGAGTAGTCGAGCCCGTAGCTGCGCGCTCCATCGTCGGCCTTGGCACTGCAGGAGTTCCACGCTTCCCAGCTTCCGCCCCAACGGCAAACCTGATTCTCCTGAATTCGCTGGAGGATTTCCAATCCGAGTTCCCGGCGGCCCTCATAGATGGCTACCTGCGCCACCATGTAGACCTGATGCGGTGTGAAGTTATAGGCACCCGACAGGTAGCCCGCACCGATCACCGAGTTGTCATATTTCTCCTTCGTGTATGGCTGGAAGTCGGCTCCCACCGTATTGGGAGGAATACCGAGTCGGCTGACCGCGCAGGCCATGGGAAGATGATCAAGAACGGATTGAATATGCTCGGGTGGGAACACGTTCTCCAGTCCCGAACCACGTGCGTAGAGCTGCCCGTTGAGCTGCGGGGTGAACCAGAAATCGAGACGGTAACCCGATTCCGGCTCGTAGCAGGCGTCGTAGAACCGGCCATTCCACAACTTCTGTTCGAGCGCAGCCGTGCCTGCGCTGATCCACTTGTCGAGCCGCGCGACGAAATCTGCGTCACCCATCTTCTCCGCCCACCGTCGCATCATGCGCGTCTGGGCCAAGCGGTAGCCGCCCGGGTGCACCACGTAGCCTTTCCACTCCCGATCCTCGAACCACTCCCGATAATTGTACGATCCGGGAATCGGCGTCGGCATGGCGACGATCTGCTCCAAACCGTAGGCAGGACGTTGAGCTTCAAACGAAAACAGACAGGCGTTCTTGGCCGAATCATAAAACTCACGCAGGAAGGCCTCATCGCGAGTGACCATCCAGTACCGGTCCAGAATCGCCAGGTAATTGCCGCCGTTCATCACCTCTTGGTTTCCGGCAGCAAATGGCGTGGCCATGTCCCAGTACAGCCCGAAATTGAACTGCATCTGGCCTGAGGGGAGTTGATACGCCTTCCAGGCACGCGCATTGGCACGCACCAGGTCGGGGAAGAACCACAACTGCGGGACCAGGCCGGAGATGGCGGTAACCGGCAGGCACTCCATCTGCGGACAGCTGCGCGAGGACTCGATCATGCCGAAGATGCCGTCCTCGGGTTTACACCAAGCGCCGATCGGCGTTTGGGCCTGGGCCCAGATGCTGCATTCGGCCAGCAGATAAAGATTGTTGATCAAAGAATCCGCCAGCCAACCCGGGAGGCTCTTCTCGGTGTAGATCACTTCCTGCCACGCGAGAATCCGCTGGAGCAGGGACGCCTGGTTCTGCGCCAGAAACTCGGCGACAGCATCGGAATCGGGGTAATGCGCGGCATACATCCGAGTGTATTTACTGCCCCCCGTGAAACGCGTGCCCGTCCCTTCAAATTCGGGCGCGTACCAGGCCAGCACATACCGCACAACCTGTGATTCACCCGGTTTC
>JBGSHS010000336.1:0-12165 GCA_041752115.1 Pirellulaceae bacterium
ACGCACTGCCCGGGCAGATAGTCCGTGATCAGGTGCTTGCGCATGCAGGTGCGGATCTGCTGGGTGCAAAGGCGGATGTTCAGGAGTCTCCGCCGGTGATCGTCGGCGGTGAAGTCGCGCAGGATCGCCGGCGCGCCCTCACCGCCCGCAGTCGACATGTGGGCCGCCCGTGCGGAACGACTGGGGAAAGAAGCCACAGTGCCGGCCGCGGTGGCCGCCACGCCCGTCTTGAAGAACGCTCGCCTGTCCATCGTGTATTCCTGGTTGTTGCGCGAAGTTGGGAGACCATGGAAGCAGAAACGGTGAGCCGATATCGGCGGCAGTGCGCGGGGATGCCCGGGGCATCAGCTCCCGAAGTGTGACGCGCCGGCGGCGCGAAAGCAACGGGGGATGTCCAGCAGCGGGCTCGACGCGATTCGCGACGGCATCGAGGATCACGCGGTCCAGGAGCCGAGCAGCCCGCCGCTGGTGTTGTAGACGTAGACCTTGCGATTGGCATCGACGACCCACGTCTTGTCACCTGTGATCGTGGTGGCCACTCCACGCGGTGCGGCGTTACCGCTGTTCAGGTTGGGCATCCCGATCGGCCCGCCGGTGGCGTTGTACTCATACGTTTGATTCTGCGACGCATCGTTGACCACGTAGCATTTGGTGTCGTTGTCCATGTTGCTCACGGTCGCCGTGATCAGATTGGTCGCGCTGTCGGAAAAAGCCTATTTCTGTTGTCCTTGAACACCCAACTTGCCCTTGCCGGCGTCCACCACTTTGGCCACCGCGTCGGGCGTGGCCGGCGACTTGCCCTTCTCCATGCCGAGGTCGGCGACGCAAACATGAACGAACTTCTCAAAACCAGCTGTTTTCAGAGTGTTGCTGGCACAGCGCAGTGGACACCCATCAATGGCCAGCATCACCTGTGCGCCCTGGGCAATTTCCATTAACTGAGGCACACGCCCACCAATCCCCGCCAAGCAAGACATCTTGCCCACTCCGACGGTGTTGAGTTGGCGAGCTGCATGATCGGCGATCTCGCCCACGTCGGCCGCTCCGGAGCATGGGAAGATCAGCGCCGCAGCGGGCGTGCAGCAGACCGACTGCGGTTCGGTAGCAGCAGATGACTCTATTGTGCCGGAGTCAGGCAGAGGAATCACCGAAGGCGGGTCATCATCCGCCAGTACGAAGCCCGCCGTCGAGGCAGTCACTCCCGCGGCGATCCCACTCCCTGTGGTCCGAAGAAATCGACGGCGGTTCAGTCTAGCATTCATAGCGTACTCCCTGAATTCGAACAGCAGACTCAACAACAATCATGTCCAAGCACGTCCTGCGGTATCTTGCGTCTAGAACTCATGCAGTGCCAATCCTTGGGGTCAGGACTCCTGTCGTCCTATGCGGTAACTCGTGCTGGCGCAATCAGCTTGGCGACTGTCTGCCGCCTGGTCCAACTGCCCTCTCAAATCACGTGATACACATGCTTGAGCGAAAAATAGAGGCCCACCAGAATGAAAATGGCCCCCGTCGCCCTGCGGGCCCACCATTCAATCTTGGTCAGCACGTTGTACGCTGCCCCGACCTTCTGGGCGCTGGTCGCCAAGATGACCGCAAACACCATGACGGGAAGTGCCGTGCCGATACCGTACATGGCGGGTAGCACGACGCTGGAATTAACTTTGAGCGATAACGGTACCAAGCTGCCGAAGAACAACGCGGCGGAAGTCGGACAGAACGTCAATGCAAACACGACACCCAACAGGAGCGCGCCCCAGATCCCCATCGCGTCTACTCGCTTCTGAAGTCCATCGCTCATGCCTTTGCCGCTAATGTTCAACTCAACCAGCCCCATGAGGAACATACCCACGATGATCAAGACCGGTCCCAGCACCAAGTGCATGTATTTCTGGAGAGCCATGGCAATCTGCGGCACCGATAGCACGCTGGCGACCAGAACCACTGCCAGGACCAAATACGCCAACGTGCGGCCGAGCGTATACAGCAACCCGGTCAGGAACACACGCCGCGCGCTGCCTACATTGCGGCCAATATAGGAAATGGCCGCGATGTTAGTGGCTAAGGGACAGGGACTGATCGATGTCAAGACACCCAACCAAAGTGCAGACCCTAACCCGACGAGAAACTCGGTCATTGTGACACCTTCCCGCGTGTTTCTTCCTTTGTTGCCTCGCCGTCGGCGTCTGTTAGATCGCCGTCCAGGTAACTCTTCACCTCCTCTTGCACGTACTTGAAGAATTCGTCCTTCTTACCTACCAGGCTCCAGACCTTGGGGGCCGCTTTCCACGCCTTGACCTTCCCATCCTGGATATCAAGTAGCACCAGAGTCGGGCTCTTGATCTTGTAAGCATCCGTCATCTTCTGGTTCTTGGGATTCTGGAAGTCGACCATGACGACCTTCACAGAACCGTGCTTGAGCTGCATTTCGAAGCCGGTCTTCACTGATTCCTCAATGTAGGCACTGATCTTCTGGCAGGTGGGACAGCGGTTCGTGCGGTGAAAGTAGCAGGCGACCACTTGGTGTGAAGGAACAGCCGCCGGCTTGTCGTCGGCACGAGCCACAGGAGCCGGCTGGGCAAATGACAGAGTAATGGAAAGTACTACGAGACTAACTGCCAGAAACCCGTGTTGGTTGGTACGAGACTTCACTGCTGGGAACCTCCTCACTAGGATCTAATGAACAATGGCATCACCGGACCCGTTGCGCGACATCACTAATCCGGTATTGGCAGAGACGACACGTCTTCTGATTCCGTCGAGACGTCCTGGACGTTGGAGTCTGACGGCGTTGTGGCTGGCTGCCCCATGAACTCCCGCAGGCTGTTCTGCACTGACTCGATGAAGGCGGGCTTGTCATCGACAAGTTCCCAGACTTCGGGCAACGCCTTCCAGGCCGCCTGCCTTCCTGCTTCCCATTTCGTGAGGACAACGCTGGGGGCCACGACTTCGAAGTCCTCCGTATAATGCTCGTTGCCTGCCGACTCGTAGTTGATCACCTGCCACAGCACCCGTCCGTGCTGGAGTTCATCAGCGAAGCCAGCCTCCACTGCTTCCCGCGCAGTGGCCTCGATCGCGCGGCAAGTCGGACAACGCTGGTTGCCATGCAAGTAGTAGACCTTGAAGCCATCCTGCATGGCGACCGCTGCCCCATCGACACTTTGCGATGGGGAATCTGCTCCCCCATTACGGGAAATCACTTGCGTCGGCGAAACCGCCTTGACGATCAGTACAACACAGGTCGCGGCCACGAACATCAACAGTGAGTTGGTGACAGCTTCTTTCAGACTCATCGGTATTCCTCCGTAGTGTCACGCCGACCAACGATCGCGCTACAGGGGGCGTGCCCTTTCCATGAATGGCACCTCAATCGTCGTCGGTAATGCGGACCACGATTTCCGATCAGGGCTTGATCTTCTGAAACACGGCCGGCAACTTCGCGCGACAGGCGTCAAGGACCAACTGCTCCACATCGGCCAGAGGCCTCACGGGAACGAGGTCTTGCACGCCGGCGGCCGAGAGTCCCGACTCCAACATGGTGGTGATGGTGCCCGAGAGCATATGCTTCACACCAGACTCGGCTTCCGAACGGCTTAGTCCGAATGCCTCTCCCAGCCCGATCAGTTCATAAAGTAACGGCCAGAAATAGGTGGGACCCATGCCGGTGAGGATCGCGTAGGCTTCGAGCTTCTCCTCAGCGACTTCGCAGCAGTCGCCTAGCGCGGAAAACAGGCCACGGACCACGTTCCGATCGTCCATCGGCAACGCGCTCGAAAATGTCATCGGATTGAAACCTGCTCCCACGACAGACGGCGCGTTGGGAATGGCCCGCGCCAACCGGTCGAATCCGTCGAGCAAACCCGCGAGCTTGGCGATGGTCCATTTCGGAGCCAACGAGACGACGATCGCCTGCGATTTGAGCGACGTCTTCACTTGCGCCAAGGCATCTGGGATCGTCGGCGGATGCAGCGCCACAAAGACGATGTCTTGCGCTGCCGCTGCCGCGTTGTCGTTCGTAACGGCCGAGATCGTGCTGAATCGCTCCTTGAGACGGGCGAGGGCGGCAGCGTCAGGATCGCTAACAACGATTGTGCTACAACTTCTCCCTGCCCGCGTCCATCCGCCGAGGAAGACACGTGCAATCCGACCACCACCGATGAAGCCAATCGTCTGGTCGCTCATAGGAACCTCCTCGTGTCACGTGCCTCGCCCCCCGCGGATTACTGCAAGTGCGACTTGATTTCCTCGGCTGACGGCACCTTCCCTACGATCTTGACTTGACCGTCGACCACCAGCGCCGGGGTCATCATGACGCCATAGCTGGTGATCTTGTTGATGTCGGTCACCTTCTCGACCTGGGCGGCCACGCCGAGTTCTTGAATCGCCTGTTCCGTGTTCTTCTTCAGCTTCTCACACTTCGCACACCCGGTTCCCAGGACTTGCACGACTTTCATGCTACACCTCCGCTACAGGATTTGACACTAGTACCGCAGCACGATTACCCAAAGAACCAGCCAAAGATCATGCCAACGATTGTGCTCATCACCACGGTCAGAACGACAAACATCGCGGTTTTCTTTAACCCCACCACACTGTAGATGACGGCGATACTCGGCAGCGACAATGCCGGGCCGGCCAACAGCAACGCAAGGGCCGGGCCGCGTCCCATGCCCAGGCCGAGCAAAGCCTCGAGGATGGGGATTTCCGTGAGCGTCGCGAAGTACCACATAGCACCGATCAATGACGCCACGAAATTCGCGACGAAACCGTCGCCGCCGACCCAACTGGCCACCCAGCTTTCCGGGATCAAAGCGCCCACAAAGCCAGTTACAAACACTCCGCCAAAGAGGAGGGGGATGATCGATTTGGCGAAACCCCAGGTCTGCCCAAGCCATTCGCCGACTTCGTCTCGATCGAACCAGCGCCACACCATCAAAAAAGTCGCAGCCAGAAAAGCGCAGGCAAAATACCAACGGTTCACGTACAACCAGCTCGCCCATTCATAACCGGCCGGAGTCACGAATTCCGCATGGGCAACCTGGTCATTGGGAATGATCAGCTTCTGGCCTTTCTTCAGGTCGCCAACCGGCTCCTCCACCTGGACCCGACGCATTTCTGTTGTCTCCAACAGTACCGCCACACGCAGTTGCGTGCCATCCGTTTTTTCCAGCAACGTGTGGCTGGGGTTGGCCCAGTCGCTGAACACCAGGAACAGGATCATCGACGCTACGAACAACGCCGTCTGCCACAGAGATCTCTTAGAAGGTGGTGGTTCCGGCAACTGCATGATGGCCGCTTCCCGATCCTGCTCATCCTGGCGGAAGACGGCGGCCATGATCACGCCAATGACGACCGCAAAAACAATGGATCCAATCACCCGGGCGATACCCAAATCGGCCCCCAACACGCGGGCCGTGAGGAAAATGGCCATGACGTTGATCGCGGGACCGGAGTATAAGAAGGCGGAAGCGGGGCCTAGTCCGGCACCTACACGGTAGATGCCTGCAAACATCGGGAGCACGCTGCACGAGCAGACGGCCAGCACGGTTCCGGAGACCGACGCCACGCCGTAGGCTTCGATCTTGTTGGCCTTCGGGCCCAGATGGCGCAGTACCGCCTCCTTGGAGAAAAACGTCGCGATCGCGCCCGCAATGAACATGGCCGGCACAACGCAGGCCAGCGTGTGATTGCGCGCATACCATTGCAGCATGTAGAAGGCTTCCGCGATGGCATTCTGGATCTTCGGATCCGTGAAGTTCAGAAAATAGGCGAGCAGGAAGACCGTGAGCAGCCCAAGGAAGATACCCCAATCCTTCTTCATCTTACACCTCAAGCTCGCCAGACGTGCGTGCTGCAAACTCCCACAACCGCGTCGGAGATGCCGTGACCGTCACGACGTTGGCCGGCGCTGCCAAGTCAACTTCGATCCGCCGTTATGCGACAGGCCTATTGCCAACGTTATTGGCGATTCTACCAAATAGCCAATCAGTGTCAATCGCGGTCGACGTCGTTCCCTGAGGCGGATAACCACCACGAATCCTGCCTCGTCACGTGGCATCTCTCCCACATTGTGATCGGCATTCCATGCTTGGTTGTTTAGCCAAATAGCGACACGACGACACGAACCGCCTGGCACGCCAGGCGGGCGGCACAGCCTACACCTTGCGGGCTGTCCCGAACGACTGTCTGGTTTGACGATTATTGCTGGCCCACCGCCGCAGCCTTAGCGGCAGTCGCCGACTCCGCTGTGCCGAAGTACCGCCGCTGGAAGTACAACGCAACGTTGACCAGTCCAATCAGCACGGGCACCTCCACGAGCGGACCGATCACGGCGGCAAAAGCCGCCCCCGAGTTGATGCCAAATACGGCGACCGCCACGGCGATGGCCAGTTCAAAATTGTTGCTCGCGGCAGTGAACGACAGCGTGGTGGTCTTCGAGTAGTCGGCTCCCGCTTTCTTGCCCATATAAAAGCTGATGAGGAACATGGCGACGAAGTAGATCAATAGCGGGACGGCAATCCGCAGCACGTCTTGCGGGATCTTGACGATCAGTTCCCCCTTGAGACTGAACATGACGAGAATCGTAAAGAGTAGTGCGATCAGTGTGATCGGACTGATTTTCGGAATGAACACCTGGTCGTACCACTCTTTTCCCTTGAGTTGCACGAGAACCACACGTGAGCCTAAGCCGGCGAGAAATGGGATGCCCAGGTAGATGAACACGCTTTGAGCGATCTGCCCCATGGTGATCTCGACCACGCTCCCGCTCAGCCCGAACAGCGGAGGGAGCACGGTGATGAAGATCCAGGCGTACACGCTGTAGAACAACACCTGAAAGATGCTGTTGAAGGCGACAAGGCCTGCACAGTATTCGGTATCCCCCTTGGCCAACTCATTCCAGACAATCACCATGGCGATGCACCGAGCCAAGCCAATCATGATCAGGCCGACCATGTAGTCGGGATACCCTCGCAGAAACAGGATCGCGAGAAAGAACATGAGAATCGGTCCCACGACCCAGTTCTGGACCAAGGACAACCCCAGCACTTTCCAGTTGCGGAACACATCGCCCAACTCTTCGTACTTCACCTTCGCCAGCGGTGGGTACATCATCAAGATCAGCCCGATGGCGATGGGAATGTTGGTGGTGCCGACCTGAAAGAGATTGATAAACGACTCGACCCCTGGGAGCAGGTACCCAGTGCCAACCCCGACCGCCATGGCGAGAAAGATCCACAACGTGAGGTATCGATCCAAGAAAGACAAGCGTCTCGCGACACCCTGGCTCATATTTCTGGCTCCAACTGACGCGTTAATCTGCCTACGAACGGTGACATTGTATCGCTACTTGGCGAACTGGCCAAGGCGCCGCGGCAACGCCTAAACGGAATTCTCCTCAGACGAGTACCTCACGTTAGGGCACGGCGCGACTGACCAGCGTTCCCCCGCAACACCGACTCAATGCAGTTGAAGAACTGCGCCACGCACGGGACCGCCAACCGGTAAAAGACCATGTTGCCCCGTTTGCTGTCCTCCACGATGCCCGCCGCCTTGAGCAGGCTCAGGTGTTTGGAGACCGTCGAGATGTCCGCACCGATCATCTCGGTCAGCTCACAGACGCATCGTTCGTCTCGGCGAGATAATTCGTCCACGATGAAGAGTCGAGTCGGATGGGCCATGGCCTTCACGACCCGTGCTCGGGCCTCATATTTCGCCTGCGTTTTCGCATCCACGTGGGGTATCACTCCTGCGCGAGTCGCACTCCGATCAAGTACTTGCCACTTTAGCCAAATGCCGCCGTTGTCGCAAGGCAGACCGAAGCTTGTAGCGACACCGGCGCGTCGGCCGCACCGCGACACACCGAACTGGATACAGGATAAGACCGACACATATTTCCACAACAGCTGCCTGCTGGCGTGGAGTTGCTGCGCGACTCCTGCCCGATCTGTCCACATTCCCCGCGGCAAAACCTGCCGGGACTTGATTTCTACTGCGACCGGACGCGGTCCGTCATTTGCAGGAACGTCTGCTTGATTCCTGAGCGGCACACAACTCGCTGGGATCGCACGTGCAGATCGATGCCAGCCGCTTTTTATCCCGGACGACCTGCGGATCGGAGGCCAACGCACCGGTAACCCAGGCCATCGCTTGCTGGACCGCCTTCGGGGCGTCACTTCCCGCCAGTCGGTAGTACATCCAGCGTCCCTCCTTGCGGCTCTCGACCAGGCGTGCCTGCTTGAGGATCGACATGTGCTTGGAGACGGTGGAGGTGGCCAGTTCCAGTAGCTCAACAATCTGACACACACAGAGTTCCCCGCGGCGCAGGGCCAACAGCACCCGCACCCGCTGCTCATCGGCCAAGGCTTTGGTGATTGCCATGAATTCGCGCATAGGCTCTCCTAGGTCCACATCCGAGTGCCGATCCGGTCTGTACTCGGTTCTAGGGAGATCGCAGCAGGGTGTCAAGGACTCGCTGTCAAATCCCTCGGCATCCGATCCCATGGCAAGAAAAGTGTCAGGCGACATGCAGGCGTCCTCCGGGCCCGTCCACTGCGACGATTCTACCAGTTGCCAATCGCAGCGTCCGTTTTGCGCGTGCCGCGGCACGTGGATCGTGCGTGACCATCACAATCGTCTTTCCTTCCTGGTTGAACTCCTCAAAGTACCCGATCACCTGACTGCTTGTTTCGGGGTCGAGGTTCCCGGTTGGCTCATCGGCGAGAATGACTTCCGGGTCGTTCGCCAGCATCCGCGCAAGAGCGACGCGCTGTTGTTGGCCCACGCTCAACTCAGACGGCTTGTGATGCAACCGGTCCTCCAATCCGACGCGATGAAGCAGGCTGACGGCACGTTCGTGCTGTTCCAGTTCGTCCAGTCCAGCCAGGTACATGGGGATCTGGACGTTTTCCAACGCCGTGAGGTAACTGATCAGGTTGAATGTCTGAAACACGAAGCCGACGTTCTTCATCCGCAGGCCGGCCCGCTCGTCGGCGTTTGAGTCGTAGACGGACTGCTCGTCCAATACCACGCGCCCCGATGTAGGCGACAGCATTCCGCCGAGCATCAACAAGAGGGTGCTCTTGCCACATCCGCTGGGCCCTACTACCGACACGAAGTCGCCCCGGCCGATGGTGACGCTGACGTTATCCAGCGCAGTCACATACTGTCCACGATGACGATACTGCTTCGTGACGCAATCCAACTTCAACATGGCTCAGATCTCCTGAAAGGTCGCACAAGGGTCTAAGTGGGCCGCACGCAGAGCGGGGAAGAAACTGGCCACCAACGTCAATCCGACGGAGATGAGCACTGCCCACAGCGCGAGCAAGGGCATTGGCAGCACGGGTACACCGGCCAAGTGAGGCCCCAGAGTCATGGCCGTGACCGTGCCCAACAGGTAGCCCGCGGCACCGCCTGCCACGCCCAACAAGAGCGCCTTGAGCAGGAAGATACGTAGAATCAACCGAGAATTGGCCCCCAAAGCCATGAGTGTGCCGATCTCTCGGCGACGTTCGAAGACGTTCGCGTACATGTAGTTGGCGATCCCCGCACCACCCACACAAACGATGATGATCAGGAAGACGAATGACAGCCGCTTCATCATGTGGTTCATCTTGACTTGTGCGTCAGCGATCTGCGTGATCGTGACTACCTTGGCCTCTGGCAGTAGGGTGTTGATCTTCTGCACCAGGCCTTTGGAGATTTCTTGGCAACAGCCCACAATCTCGATCGCATTCACGACCGGCCCCTTGCCGGCGATGTCCTGAACTCGGTGCAGATGGGCGAAAATGCGGGAATCATCGACTGTGCCAGTCTGTGGCAAGACGCCCGTCACCCGAAAACCTTGCCCCAGCACGGAGAGGCTGGAGCCTTCTTGCAGCGAAAGAGCTGAAGCGATGTCCGACCCGACCAGGGCCTCATCGTCGGCCAAGTTGTCGATCACCCGCCGACGGATTAACGTCTTCTTGTCGCCGCTCGCGAACGGCAGGATCGGCATGGAACCACAACCCGCCGGTCGCGAGAAGATTCCGGCACCACCCCAGGCTGCTTTCGCCTGGAACTCACTCTTGGGAAGTATGCCAGTCAGCGTGAAGTTTGTTCCCGTAATCTCCACAGGCACGGAGAGCTTGGGGGATAGATTGTCCAGTCCCTGCAAATTCGACATCGCCAGTTGCGTGACGTACTGCTCGGGAATCGTATCGTCCTGCATGTCAGCCGCATAGTAGTTCTGAAGCGTCGCTGACTTGGGCAGCACGAGGATGTTCGCGCCGAGAGAGTCCATCTCTCGCGACACGGCTTTTTCCGAATAATGGGTGATGTTCTTAATGGATACGATTACCGTGATGCCGAGCAGGATAGCCAAGAAGCTCGTGGCTAGTTGGCTCTTGCGTTCAAAAATCTCACGCCAGACAAGCGTCCGCAATTTCACAGTCCAGTCTCCTTCTGCGTGATTCGTTTCCTGAGGTCGCATCCGTCCGGATTGCACGTGCGTTCCGCGCACGGATGAAAGTGGGTGCCGCTCGTCGTGGAGCAGACTACTCCCTGAGGTCTTCACTTGGGGGCACACCCACCTGGTCCACATCCCTCTGGTCCGCATCCCGTGTTCGCCTGCTGCAATGCGGCGATCAGTTCAGCTTTAGTGGTCGCACCCTGGAATTCCGCGATCACGGAACCGGGTGGTGCGAGGAAGGCGGTTACAGCCGTGGTCGTCTTCGGGTCGATCTTGAGGTCGCCCAGGAAGGGTGCTTCGGCTGCATCGCTGGGGTCGAGGACGACAACCTCGGTCGCACTGGCATAGCGCGCGTCGGCCTGGAAATCCGTGACGCCTTGGAGCGCTTCGTCGTTCTTCCGAGTCGTGTCATTCTGCACACACAGAAAGACGAGTTTGCCATCTTGCAGTGCTTTCATGCACTGCTCTGTGCCCGGGCTGGCAAATGCGTCCAGCAGTTGCTGCTCGTCGAATTTCGTCGGAAACCCGCCCATGATCGCACCATTCGGCGCGATCGCCAGCACAAGCGGCATCGGGGCACGATCTAAATCGTACTTCTTGACAATTCCCTGCTCCGCAGGGTCGTTGATGCGCACGGAGATGGTCTTCACACGGTCGACAACTTTCGCAGTCGCCCCCTCGAACACCTTCTTCATAGCCGCTGTCGATTCGTTGTCGCTGTTCCAGAAGAAAGCAAACAGGTACCTCTTGTCGGCTGCGGCTTGGCTGATCGCCTCCAGACCTGCACCGTGCTTGTCTAAGACCGAGGGGAATGTCTTGACCGCGCGATCGACGGCACTCGTTGGAGATGCGTTCGCGTTGGCATTGGGTGCTGATTCTCTCGCGCCCCCCTTGGCGAGGGCAATCGATAGACCGACTGCCAGGACAAGCAGGACCACGGCCCCACCCGCGAGTTTATTCCGGGCCGAATACCTTTCGACAACTGACCGGCTTCCTGGCTTCATCTCTGACACCTCCTGACGTACGATTTGCGGAAACCATCTGCACCGGGTGTGGCAGATACGGCCGCCTCAAGCGGTATTTGGCGACCGAAGCCAAGCCGCACAATGGACCGCATCGCTCCCGATGCTGCACTATCCTTCTATCGTTCGCCAACTGACGAAATGTTAGCGATTCTGGAAACGAACCAAGGTCCCATCCCTGACCCCATGGATTCAATTCCTTCCCCCCCGAATTGGCCGTCAAGGCGGCCAGGCGGGCTCTGAGAGGACCGATGATGAGCGCACCCCGACAAACAAGACTGCTGTATCTTTACACCGGTAATCCATGTCAGAGTCAGATGGCCGAAGGTTGGACACGCCACCTCGAGGGCGATCAGATTGACGTCTGTTCGGCTGGCATCGAGACGGGACTAGAGCAGACACCCGGGACTAGAGCAGACACCAAGCCTCCAGAAGCGAGAGCAACAGAAGCGAGAGCAGACACCCTGCCGCCGTTGCCGCTTGTTCCTGCTCATGCTCTCTTTCTCGGCGCCGCGGCGTGAGCTCATACGCTTTCGTCACACACAAATGTCGTCTGCGTTCTGACCATCTATTCGGCGCAGACGCTGAACGAAGAACGAGACATCTCTGCTAGCATGCCCCGCCGTTGTCACTGCCATGACAGCACGTGCTGCCCGGCGGCAGGGATGTTGTGGTAACAGCGATCCGTTATGA
>JBGSHS010000337.1:0-20970 GCA_041752115.1 Pirellulaceae bacterium
GACGAGCTCGTGGGGGTCGAGGACGGAGGGGGCGAGCAGCGCGGTAGCTCACCATCTGGTGCACCGCACGAGCGGAGCTCGTGGGGGTCGAGGACGGAGGGGGCGAGCAGCGCGGTAGCTCACCATCTGATGCACCGCACGAGCGGAGCTCGTGGGGGGCGAGGAGACTGAACAGCTTGTCACAGTTGGGCACGTTCCAGGCTCGTGGCGGAACGCTGAAGAAGATGCGTATAAGCAGAGGGCAGATGCGATCTCAGCGAAGCGCCGCTGGACGGAGACCAGAGGAATCCGCCAGACGACCGCAGAATGTCGAAGGAAGAGAGAAGAAAACACAACGCGCGAGCTACTGCAGGATCTACTTCTGCCACTTGGACATTCGATATTCCGTGTTCGCTATTCTGCGGTTCAGATCCTTCATTGGTCGACTCTGCCAGTAGCTTGCACTTGGTACGGTGCGAGGCAGGTCACGCACTGAAGTGCGTGCTACGTGCTACGTGGAGAATCCGAATACGCGACGCAGTTCACTGGGACTGCTGCGTCCCTGAGCCACGACGTCCAGCGCTCGTTGCCAGCAGGGAACCATACCATTCTGCACAGCGAGTTTTTCCAGCTGGCTGGCTTCACTACGCGACAAGATCGCGCGTCCCAGTTCTGAATCGTCTGCCCGGAGCATTTCGGCCACGACCAGCCGACCCACGTAACCGGTATGACGACATTGCTCACAACCGACGGCCTCACGTGCTCCATCGACCCCGAGTCCCAACAGCTCGCGCGGAGCACTCACCGCACGGGCACAGGTACAGAGTTGGCGGAGCAGTCGCTGGTGGAGAATCGCCAGAATTCCGCTCCGCAGCAGATACGGTTCAATGCCCATGTCGGACAATCGGCTGACGGCCGTGGCTGCGCTGGCAGCATGGTAGGTGGTCACCACGAGATGCCCGGTCAGAGCCGCCTGGAAGACAATCTCGGCCGCCTCACGGTCGCGGATTTCTCCGAGCAGAATGGCTTCCGGATCCTGTCGCATCAACGACCTCAAGCCCACGCTCAAATCAAAACCCGCATGGCTGTTCACCTGCGATTGAGCGACTCCTTCCACCGCCACTTCGATCGGATCCTCCAGTGAGACCACAGCCTTGCCTCCACCTGACGCTCGGACCAGGTGGCGCAGGCAGGCATAGGCGGTGGTGGTCTTACCACATCCCGCCGGCCCGGCGATAATCAGCACGCCCGATGTCTCGCACAGCAACTCCCCCAGCGACTGTTCGATGGGCAGGGGAAGACCGAGATTCTCCAACTGCTGCAGGCTCTGCTGGGTGGCGAACAATCGGACGACGGCTCGTTCACCATAGAGTGTCGGAAACGTGCTGACACGCATTTCGATGTCACCGGTCCGCTGGCGGATACGGCCTTCCTGCGGGATCTCGGTACGATAGGTCAGCAGTTCGGCCAGCACCTTCAGACGCGCCACCACATCGGTCGATTCCCCGGAGGAAAACACCCCTAACTCCTGCAGCACGCCGTCGAGCCGCCAGCGCACGTCAAGTCCTTCCCGAACCGGCTGCAGATGCACGTCGCTCGCCCGAGACACTTTGGCGGTGGTGAGGAGCAGATCGACAAAGCGGATGGCGTAGTTCGGATCGGACGGGTCAAGTTCGCGAAGTTGCCGACTGAGCTCGGGAGCACTGATCATAGGGATATGAGTCCTGACCCTGGCGGTGAATGGTAAATGGAGCGCGTACGGAGACGTACGGTCTGTTCCTATCATAACAACGACGCCCGTGGCTGGAGCGAGCGCCGGGACGCAAGAATAGAGACAGGACGGTGCCCAGCATGAAGTCTGCCTGGGAAACGCGCCCCGAGGATGGCTGTCTGGCGCTCCTGGCGACTCCTGGATCGGACCCGGGCTGGTCTTGACTGCAACGATGTCCGACGAGTTGCTTCATCGTGCACTGGCAGAACTCGGACTCGTCTGCCAATGTCCTGATAGGGGCCGGACTGGTCCGGAACGCCCATCAATCGCTACGACTGCCCAGGTTCAATTGGACGCGCGCGCAGCGGAGCACATAGTACTGGATCACACCGATCGTGAGCATGGCAATCGTGAAGGGCATCGCCTCGCGAAGCTGGACCGATCGCAGGTCGGGCTGATACCACCTGGACACGCACACCACCAGGCCATAGGAAAGCATGGCGGCGGCCGTCACGAGCCAGACCAGGTATCGATCGAATGACAGGGCAGCCCCCGCCACCATGCAGAAGTAGATCGCCAGCAGCGGACTCCGCGGATCCTGCAGAGCGAAGATGGTAAAGAGAGTGAAGACGAGGATATCGGTCCCCACCCAGGCATACAGCACGTATCGCTTGGCTCGCGGACGCATGAGCAGGGATTGGAAGAACCAGGCATAGAGGCACACGAACAGCATCGTGCCGGTCGCCTGCCAGTGGAACAATCCTTGGGAACCTGGATTTCCCAGCCACAGCGACGCCAGGTGGTAGATATAGAAGGCCAACATGGTGACCAGCACGCTGGCCAGGCGCGGCCGATGCCGTCCCCAGCGTTGCAGGCGGCGTCGGAGACTGGCGGGGCGCGCCTGGATCAATTCTCCATCCAGGTAGCTCTGCAAATCAGCGGCCAGCTGCTTGACCGAATCGTACCGGTCGGCAGGACTCTTGTTCAGGCACTTCATGCAGATCACGTCCAGATCGCGTGGCACGCGCCGATTCATCGCCCGCGGCGGCACCGGATCCTGCTCCAGCACGCAGACCAGCGCGTCGAGTGCCGTGCGAAAGGGAGGGTGTCCGGTGATCAAATGGTACAGGACTGCGCCGAGCGCGTAGACATCGACGGCCGGACCCAGTCGGTCCGTATCGCCGGCGGCCTGCTCCGGAGCCATATAGCCGGGTGTACCCAGGATTTGGCCGTCCATTGTCAGTTCGCTGGGACGATCGGTCCGCTTGGCCAACCCGAAGTCGGTGATCTGGGGCAGCCCTTCGGGGCCTAACAGGATATTGCCCGGCTTGAGATCCCGATGCACGACGCCGTGTTCGTGGGCATAGGCAACGGCGTGGGCCAATTCCAGGACCAGGCGAGCGGCTTCGGGCATGGAGAACCGGCGGCGCCGCAATTCCTCGGACAGCGTCGGGCCTTCGACATATCCCATCGAATAATAGTGGTGACCGCCGTGTGAACCGACTTCATAGACCGGTACGATTCCCGGGTGATTCAGACCCGCCGCCGTTTCCGCTTCGGCATAGAACCGCTTGACTGCTTCGGTCGATGCCAGATTGCGATCGAGGATCATCTTCAAAGCCACCGTGCGCTGCAGCTTGGTGTCATAGGCTTTGAAAACGACCCCCATTCCGCCACGAGCGATCTCCTGGACCAATTCGTAATTGCCGCATCGATCGAGACTGGCGGTCCCCCAGAGCGTTGTTTCGGGGTCGCGCACCGCAGCCACCGGCTCGTCACCGGCTCGCACACGCTGTCGTACCTCATCTCGAAACTGAGCCATCACTTCGCTGATCTGCTCGCGACGTGCGGGAAAGCGAGTCAGGTAGGCGCCGGCTTCAACGATGCCGTCGGCGACCGCGCGAAATTCCAGATCCGAGAGCAACAACTCGGCGAACAACTGCGAGCAGAGCGGCTCGTCAACCCCCTCCAGATAATCCTCGATCTGCGGCCGCTCGTGATTGCGCCACGCTTGTTCAAACTGATCGCAGATGCGATCAATCCGTGTCGCCGCACTCTCCGGATTCGATGCTGCCATATCGTTCGGCCGGTCTGCCATCATGTCTCGAGAACCTGCGACCACTTCTCGCGAATGCGCTGCAGCTTGCGTTCGATACTGCGCGTGGTCAGATTCAGTTTGAGCGCAATCTCATCATTCGTATAGCCTTCGAGTTTCCAGAGGGTCACCTGCCGCAGCGTCTCGTCATCGAGCGCCTCCAGCAAGCGTTGCCCCTCTTCTTCGATAATCGCCATCATCTGTGGTGTGGGAATCGAATCTCCGAACTGCTGCAGTCCCGGCGTTCCCTCCTCACCCGACTTGCGGAAGAAGACCGATTCACCACGGACTTTTCCCGCCCCACGTTTTTTGCCCGCCAATCGCCGCTGCTGATCGATCGCTTTGCGCAGCGTCATCGTGACGAGGACCCGCCAGAGGTCACCCCGATCGGATATCTCTGCCAATCGACCATGCTCGGCCCCAGCGCAAAGGCAGCGGAAGACGCTGACCGCCACGTCCTCTTCGTCAGCCACCCGGCGCGGAGTGCTGCCAAGCCGATGCCGCGCCAGGTGCACCAGGCGGTCAAAGTAGCGGTTCCACAAATCGGCGACCGCCGCCTCATCCCCTGCTTTCAGGCCCTCAATCCAGCGAGTCACCGGATCATCGTCCATCACATCAATTCCCTGCTTCTGAACCAGCCTGGCCAACGAGTGAATCTGTACCCGATGCGGAAGGTCGAGATCCCGCCGCGAGCCGATCGATCGCATTGAGACCCCACGACCGCATGCAACGTCGCAGCTCGAGCTGGTTTCCGCCCCCGACCGGGCAGGCACCGACCACCGCCCCACATCACCGATTGTATCACGCGACGCCTCGCATGGCACACGGTGGGACCGTTCTCACCCGGCGACACGGCCGAGGCCCCCTCCGGGAAACGCCCGCCGATCGTGTACAATGCCCGGAACCATACCCGCACCAGGCGTGGAATCCGTGGAATCAACGGGCGCGAACCAGCTGCCCGCCAGTGCTCCCGCGTTCGCGGCGCCCGGCGGAGCGTTCGCGTCCGACGCTGCCCTGGTTTCCACCACCGCGGCGTGACTGCCGCAGAATATCGAACCAGGAGAGTTCCATTTCGCCGGGAACGAGCCACGTGGAAGAATCTCCTGCGGCGGCCCCCCCAATCGCGCGACTGTCGCTCTCGCCATGCTTCCTCATTCCCGCTTCCTTCTGCGGTCCTGGTTCGATATTCTGCGGTTTCCCGATTGGGATCTCCGGCCCTCGCTCCTGACTCGCTCAACGTCATCGGAATTGAGGCGACATGCCAGCCATCTATCATCATCAACATCAAGTCATTGAGGCTGAGATTGACGAACTGCAGCACGCCAACAATGCTGCGTACGTGAACTGGATGCAGGCCGCGGCCATCGCCCACAGCACGGCTCAGGGGTGGCCGTCGCAGCGGTACTGGGACGCGTCCTATGCTTGGGTCGCCCGGTCCCACCAAATCGAATACCTGCAGCCGGCCCACTGCGGCGATCGACTGGTGATACGCACCTGGGTGGCAGATATGCAGCGAGTCAGCTCACTGCGGAAATACGAGATTGTCCGTTCCAGCGACTCGGCAGTCGTCGCGCGCGCAGAAACCCGCTGGGCGTTCATCAACTTGGCCACGCGCAAGCCCATTCGAATACCGCTCGAAGTCCAGCAGGACTTCATCATCGTAACCGACACTGCGGCAATCGAGGGACCAGATCCTCAGCCGTGAAGGCAGCGGAAGTAATCGATGTTCGGGAGGACCATCGCATCAAAATGCGATGGCTCCGCGGGGAGCCGGGCGAAGCGGTCACCGCGTAGGTACTCGTGCGCAGCGGCGAGCGGCCGATTGACTCCGCGTCGGCGCGGCTCGAGTTGGCTGAGATGGCAGCGCCACACCTATTTCGGCTCCCAGATCGACTGCAATTCATCGGACATCTGGTAGCGGATTCCTTCATCCTCCAGGATCTGCTCAGTGGCGTTGAGCATTTCTTCGCGTTGGAACACGAGCGTCTCATAGCCACCCGCGATCTTGAAAACGATGAACTCCCCTTCTGCGGCCCGAATCGTCTCCACCAGGTGAGCAAGGCTCTTGATCTCCACATCATTTACCTGGGACACGACGCCAAAACTCTGAGGATCGTAGCCTTCGGAAAGTGGACTGCTGAACATGCGAGCGCCGAGCAGCACAAGTTCTTCGCCCTCGCAGGTAACGCGCTCAAAGCGTCTGCTGACCAGCGGATTCTGGCGAGTGGCCAGCGCAGACTGCCCGGCCACGCCCATACCACTGAGCAGTTCCTGGGAAGCGGTCGTGAACACCATGGGGCCGACAATGAAATGGGGAGGGTATTTGCCCATGAGATAGGGGATCAGAAGATCGCTGCCGTACTGCACCGGCAAGTCAATCTTCTGCGACTGGCCTTCGCGGAAGATGGTCACTGGCACCTTGCTCTCCTTGACCAGCTTGGGAATCAGATATCGAAACGACAGACGCAGCTCGTCGCCAACGCGGATATTGCCCTGATTGTCGATCGGCTCATCACCGATATGCGTAATCACATCCCAGACTCTTAACGGATACGACTCGTCATCCGCCTCGACACGCGTGACCATCAAGCCACCGGTCGCACCGTCGAGTCCCAACCGCGCACGCAGGGCCGGGTTCTCGACCGTCTGCAGATGATCGGGCAGATTGGGCTGGCCATCGTATTTTCCATCCTGAACATCGTCCAGGAACATGCGGATCTCTTCGGTGGGAATCAGGTATCCGATGTTGTCGGCATTCTGCATGCCACTGAACACCAAGCCGATGATCTTGCCCTCGGCGATGGCGGGGCCGCCGCTGTTACCAGGATTGAGAGCCGCATCGACTTGGATCCGCAGTCCGAAAGTACTGAAGGCGAACGGGGTGTATTCCACGCGCGAAATGATTCCCTCCGTCACGGAGATCTGATCACCGCCGATGGGAAATCCGTACGCGTTGACCGTCGCCTTGATCTTGGGAAGTCCTTCGGCCAGCTGCAGAGCCGGCCGCGTCTCGAACATCGATTCATCACTCAGCTTGAGAATCGCCAGATCGATACCGGGCGCAAGGTATTCGACCGTGGCCAGAATGCGTTCGGTCGACTGGTTGGGCTGCACCAGAATCCGGCTGGCATAGAGGACAACGTGAGCGTTGGTAATCACCCGTTTTCCTTCGATGATCGCTCCCGATCCCGACACCTGATTGGTGTTCCCTTTGGTCCAAGGCTGCAGGAAATTGGGCAACCGTTGCGTGCAGTGAATCTTGACGACACTCTCTCGAATGGCATCCTGAGCCTGAACCAACGGAGGAACGGCCACAACAAGGGTCAGCATGATCACAATACAACGCATCCTGAATCTCTCCGCACCTGCAAAGCCGCTGGATAAGACATTGTTTCACCACAACGCCTTCCATCATAGCACCGCGGCCGATGAGGGAGAACGGCCCTGATCCAGCCCCACGGCCGGGCCGATTCGGACACGCAGTGGCGAACGTCTCCTGAGACCAATGGGGACGACTCAGCAGTCGCCGATCCCCACAGACGAACATCGCCACGGCCGGGGAGCCGATCAGTCGGGAGATTGAGCCATTTCCCGCAGATAATCGCCATAGGAATTGCCGTACGGGACCGCCAACTGCTCCAGATCACGGCGTGTAACAAACCCCATGCGGTATGCCACTTCTTCCACACAGGCGATCCTCAATCCCTGCCGGTGTTGAACCGACTGCACAAAATTGGCAGCTTCCAGAAGCGACTGCTCGGTCCCCGTATCGAGCCACGCGAACCCACGTCCAAACGTCTCCACATGCAGGCGTCCTCGCTGCAGATAGTGACAGTTGACATCGGTGATTTCCAGTTCGCCACGTGGGGATGGCCGCAAGGAATCGACGATTTGAACCACCTCAGGATCGTAGAAGTAAATGCCTGTCACGACGTAGCGGGAGCGAGGTTGGGCCGGTTTCTCAACAATGGCTATCGGTCGTCCCGTTTCGTCCAATTCGATCACTCCGTACCGCTGGGGATCCTGGACTGCGTAGCGGAAAACGGTCGCGCCGTGAGCGCGTCGAGTTGCTCGCCCTAACGTCTCCTGCAAGCCTTGCCCGTAGAAGATATTGTCGCCGAGAACCACCGCCACATGGTCATCCCCAATGAACTCACGCCCGATCTGAATGGCCTGAGCGATTCCTTCGGGCCGGGGTTGAAGGGCGTACTGAATGGAAAGCCCCAAATGGCCGCCATCCCCCAGCAGCTGCCGGAAAGCGTCGACGTCACGTGGCGTACAGACCAGCAGAAATTGCCGGATCCCTGCCAACATCAGCGTCGATAGAGGATAATAGATCATCGGCTTGTCATACACGGGCAGCAGCTGCTTGCTGACGTGCAGTGTCAGTGGGTACAGGCGGCCGCCCAGGCCGCCCGCCACGAGGATTCCCTTGTGAAAGTGGCTCACGTCGCTCATGGTACACACCTGGGACATCGGAAGCGAAACGACTGCTCGGGCAAGCATGCAAGAGCTCCGAAGCAGTCTTCCGCAGTGCATCGGACCACCGCGCTCAAGGCGGCAGTGACCGGGTGTGGAGAACTGTTTCGGCGACCGCAATTATACCACATCCGCTTGGCGCGCGTGGCCGCAGAACAAACACGCTCGAGGGAGTCATTCCAACGGTGGCCAGACACAAGGGACGCTGGTACACTGATACCCGATGACCGAGCTCGATTCGGCGTCCCCTGCCGGACACGGCAAACGACGCATTCCGAATGACGAATCCGTCGGTCGTAAGAACCTCGACAGGTATCCGCCTCCGTCAGTAAACTTCGGGCTTCTTTCGCCCTTGGGCCTTCGTCATTGGAATCCGAATGCGGCGCAGAGTTGCCGTCGCCGATGCAGTCGGATGATGGGTTGCTGGAGCAAATCGATGATAGCACCATGGGACTTGATACGATCGATACTTGCCCTCGCGATACTGGGGGGAGCCTGTCGGCCTGTGTTCGCCGATCCACCCCCCAGCCAGATCACGGTCGCCACCTGGAATCTGGAGTGGTTCTTCGACGAATATACGGGGGACAGCTACTCGGAACTAGCGCGGGAGCAGGCCGCCCCTAGTCGAGCCGAATGGGAATGGAAACGAAACGGCGTCGCGGAAGCGATTGCTCAGATGCAGCCGACCATTCTGGCGCTCCAGGAAGTCGAGAACCAACGTGTCCTCTTTTATCTGACCACGCGACTCCGCCAGGCACACAACCTGGAGTATCGCATCGCCATCATTGATGGAACCGACTACTACACCGAACAGGACGTCGCGATCCTGTACCGCAGCGGACTGGTGGAGTACGCGCGCCGCGAACAGACCGCCGAGATGCGTGCCAGCAAGACCTACTACGATCTGCAGAAACACCTCCTGGCCCGGTTTCAATGGGGGACCGGTGCGGACCAGCAATCGCTCACCATCCTGACCGCCCACTTTCGCGCTATGCCCAACGCGGCCGCCATTCGCCAACGTCAAGCCAAGCTGGCTCGACACTGGATCGGCGAACTGCTCAGCCGCGGTGAGAATGTGATCGTTTTGGGTGATTTCAACACCGATGAAGCCTTCAGTGCCACCACACCGGGCAGCGAAATGGGGATCCTCCACGGACTTGACACCGACGACGAGGGGGACGACCTGCTGGATCTGCACAGCTACCTCGCGCCCGAGCAGCAGGACACTCACCTGCTGCCTGGAAAACAGTTCGATCGCATACTGGTCAGCCCCAGCTTAGTCACCGATGCGCCTGACAAACCGGATCTCGTTCTGCGCAGCGTGACCCGGCGCCAGGACCTGGCCGTGCGAGGAGACCAGGTGGACCGGGACCACTGGAACGTCTACTATCAAATCCCCCAGGCCGAACGGGATCTGAGCGACCACTACCCACTGATGGCAACGTTTGAACTGCAATGAACCTCCCTGACAGCGATTGTGAATCGTTCATCCGCCTTGACCAGTACCTGAAGGTGCAGGGGGTCTGCGCCACGGGAGGACAGGCGAAAGTGCTGATTCAGCAGGGGAGTGTCGAGGTCAACGGTGCCGTCGAATTGCGGCGAGGGCGCAAGCTGTATCCCGGCGATCTGGTGGCGGTCGGGAATCTTGAATGGAAAGTGACCGCAGCCGATTAACCAGGGCCGGCATCATCGAGCGAACCGTCGCATGTCACCAGAGGGCACAGGTGCAACGTGCCGATTGAGTGTTAGACTGCAGATGGCGCTCGTGGTGCGTGCGTGAGCTGACGAGCGACCGATGCTCGGTGCGCCAGGAGACGATGGTCTCTCGTTCTGGCTGGCCGCCTCGCGCCTCGGAGGAGAATGGCGATGACTCATCGCAACGAGCGATTTCCCATGAACACACGATGGATCCTTGTCAGCTGCACCTGCCTTCTGCTGACACATGCTCTGCATGCCGAGAACTGGCCACAATGGCGAGGACCACGCGGGACCGGAATCAGTCGTGAGCGATCCGTTCCCCTGGTGTGGAGTGAAGATCGTGGATTGGCCTGGAAATGTCCCTTACCCGCCTGGGGAGACAGCTCTCCGATCGTCTGGGATCGGTCGATCTTCCTCACCAGTCAGACGGAGGACGGGCAGCTCCTGCTGCTGAATATTGGAGTCCAGTCAGGCAATGTGCTGTGGACGCAACAGGTTGGTCAGGCCACGGTACCTCGCGGCACGCCGGAGCGCGGTCATCAGATCTTTCACCAACTGCAGAACATGGCCACTCCTACTCCCGTCACCAACGGGGAGGTGGTTGTCGTCCACTTTGGCAACGGCGACCTGGCGGCTTACGACTTCAACGGAGGACAGCTCTGGAAGCGGAATCTCCAGCAGGACTATGGCGAGTACACGATCTGGTGGGGACATGCCAACAGCCCGGTAATCTTCCAGGACCTTGTCATTTCGGTCTGCATGCAGGACTCACTTGCTGATTTGCAGGACGAGTCTGCGCCAAGTTACGTTGTCGCCCATGAAGTAACCACCGGCCGCGTCCGCTGGTTCACTCCGCGCCTGACTTCAGCCAGCGCCGAAGAATGCGACGCCTACACAACGCCACTCTTGGCTGAAGTCGCAGGACAACCTCGCCTGATCGTCATGGGGGGTAATCAACTCGACACGTATGATCCCCGCACTGGCAAGCAGGTCTGGTGCCTGAAGGATCTCGTGGGTGGTCGGACGGTCACCAATCCGACTGTCGACGAGGGTATGATTTTCGCCACTCGCGGCAAGCGCGGCGACTTGTTTGCCGTCGCGTTGCAGCAACACCCCGGTGAGCTGGAGCGACGCAGCGTTTTGTGGAGCGACAGTCAGGGCACTCCGGACTCCTGCAGTCCAGTGAGTCATCAACTGCGGCTGTTCACGATTTCGGATGATGGCATTGCCCGTTGTTTCGACAATCCTTCGGGAAAACTCCGCTGGAAGAAGCGGTTAGCGGGCGACTACAAGGCGTCGCCCGTTTATGCACAGGGGCGGGTATTGTTTCTCAACACAGAGGGGCTCTGTACCATCGTGTCGGGAGCAAGTCGGTTCGATAAGCTGGTCGAGAACCAGTTGCGCGACCACACCATCGCCTCGCCGGCGATCTCCAACGGCCACATCTTCATTCGTGGACGTCAGTACCTGTACTGTATTGGTGACGGTTTCTAGAACGACTATGACACGCATCGCCTGGATGACCGACCTGCACCTGAACTTCGTCGAGCCACCTCGACTGGAGGGGTTTATTGAACTCGTCCTCGACGCCTCGGCAGATGCGATCTTGATCGGCGGCGATACGGCCGAAGCGCACGACATCGTCCACTTCTTGAAACTGCTGGACGAACGGCTCAAGCGGCCCATCTACTTTGTGTTGGGTAACCACGATTTCTATTACGGCTCGATTGCGACGGTGCGCGAGGAGATCCGCGGCCTGTGCCGCGAGCGTCCCAATCTGGTCTATTTGTCCGATGTGCGACGGGCGGAACTGACACCGCACATCGGCCTGGTGGGACATGACGGGTGGGCGGATGCCCGGATCGGCGATTACGAACGGTCCATGGTCATGATGAACGACTATCGGCTGATCGCCGAATTGCAGGGGCTGGGAAAGCGGGATCGCTGGGAAGTGCTCAAAGCCCTGGGAGACGCGGCCGCAGCCTGCGTCCGGCGCACGCTTCCGGCGGCGTTGGATCGTTACGAAACGGTCTATTTCCTGACTCACGTTCCTCCGCTGCGCGAGGCGTGCTGGTACAACGGTCGCCTTTCCGACGACGAATGGGCGCCACACTTCACCTGCAAAGCGGTAGGTGACGCGCTGCTGGAGATCATGCCCGACTTCCCCTCGCGACGGCTGATCGCCCTCTGCGGTCATACACACAGCGCCGGCGAAACGCGCCCGTTGAACAACCTGTGGATTCTCACCGGTGGAGCTGAATACGGTTTTCCCGCCATCAACCGAGTGTTTCGGGTGAGCGAATCAGTCGTCTAATGGGCAGTGGCAGCTCTGCGCGATCTAACATAGTTCGCCTCCTGCGGCGCAAGCTTGCCCCAGGCAACTGCCACTGCCACCACGCCGCGTCGCGCTTCAGTCCATGACAGGCCGATGGACGGTGGAGCGGGAATAGGGATTGCGACAATGCCACAATGCGACAACGCGGAATTCCAGGAAAGCAGACACCCTGCGCCTGCGGGCCCTTTCTCCGCGGCGCCGGAGCCCGACTGCCGCTGCCACCACGCCGCGTCGCGCTTCAGTCCATGACAGGCCGATGGACGGTGGAGCGGGAATAGGGATTGCGACAATGCCACAATGCGACAATGCGGAATTCCAGGAAAGCAGACACCCTGCGCCTGGAGTCGTCTGAACCGCAGAACATCCAACAAATAATGCCCCCTGTCCAAGGGAAGAGACTCGAAGTGATGGCAACGGCAACCTCTTGGCGAGAGTCTCACCGCGGTAGCCCGTTGTTGCATTCTCGCATTGTGGCGTTGTCGCAATCCCTATTTCCGTTCCACTTCGCTGCGGCTTGTCCCTGTCATCAGGCCGAAAGCAGGCACCCTGCGCCTGCCCGTTGTTGCATTGTTGCATTGTCGCATTGTCGCATTCCCTATTTCCGTTCCACTTCGCTGCGGCTTGTCCCTGTCATCAGGCCGAAAGCAGGCACCCCGCGCCTGCCCGTTGTTGCATTGTTGCATTGTCGCATTGTCGCATTCCCTATTTCCGTTCCACTTCGCTGCGGCTTGTCCCTGTCAAGCGCGACCAGTCGGGTCGTCGTCGGAGGGCTGATCGGATTGCGTTTCTGGTTCTGACGCCAAGGAGCACGGCCGACACGACTACTTGATCGCCGCGTGAACCGCATCGACGATCGTCTGCTCGACACCGGGAGCCCACGGCGCAGGGAGTCCGTAGTAGACCATCGCGTCCGCGCCCTCATAACGTCCTTCCCGCAGCACTCGTTCGGACGGAATATAGGCCATTACATCGTTCGCATACCCGGCCACCCACGTGCGGCAACCGTGAAGTTCCTGCTTGAGGCGCAGGGCGAAATCGACCACCACTTCGCCTCCGAGAAACACGAACTGGATCTGATCTGCGAACTGCCATACGCCCACCGGGTACGGGTAGGTCGATTCCAATGCACCATGGTCGAGGATCTGCGCGAGCAGCAGCTCCGCGCGAGCTCGAATGTACGGATCCTGGGATGCGAGTGATTTCTGGAGATCCGCTTGAGTCGGCAGGGTGTCCAGTGGCAAGGGTACTTCGCGGTACGTCACGTGCAGTGGCCCCGTCACACTCTGCATGTCGCCACTGAGCACTTCAGAGACCGCATCGGCCAGTTGGCGTCCGTACTCGCGGGCCAGCTGCAGCTGTCGTCGCGGCAGCGGGTTCTGATCCGCGCCACAACCGGCCCAGAACAGGGCGACACAACCGTCATGGCGCGCTTCTAGTTGTTCGGCCGCAAAACCGGGGTAATCGCCACACCATTGGTATTCATCGAGCACTGTCGCATGGCAGGCATAGCCGAACGCGACCGCCTTGAGCTGACCTGCGGCATTTCGGACCGCCAGGACGGGTACGGCATGGTCCTGAGGACCTTTCAACCGATGCTCGGCTCGCAGTTGAGGCACATCCGGCTCGCTGTTGTTGCGACGATTGACCGCAAACGCTGCTTCGCCGGAACCCCAACTCAGCTGACACGGCTGCAAATCCGCCAGCGCCGCACTCACACACCTGCTCACCCGCTCCGGCAACTGCTGGGCGTACTGGTCGATCAGCTGTTGCTGCCCTCGATCGAGCCGATGGTAGTGGAGCGGTGCCAGGCTCTTTCCGACGACCGGGCCCGAATGCGTGTGTGAAAAACAGAGCGCCACTTGTGCGCGGGTCAGAGCGTACTGCCGCTCCAACAGCTCACAGATCTGCTGCGACAAAACTCGACCCATGCCGACCAGATCGAAGGAAATCAAGACGCCGCGTTGACCAGACGCATCTTCCAGGACGAGGGCTCGGACCCACAATTCACTGTGGATACCTTCCGCCGGATGGTTGCGCGATCCGTAGCCGGCCATCCACATGAACTGCTCGGGGGTGATCTTCACTCGAGCCGCGCCGGCCTTCCACATCTCAGCCCGCGCGCATTCCGTGGTAAGCAGTACGACGGCCACCACGACGCCGAGCGAGAACAGCAGACCGCGTTTCCATCTGATTCGACTCATACATCCACCTCAGCTAGACCTTGTTCGCCTTCAGTTCCGACAGCGGATAGTGTGTATCGCGCCAACGAATACCGTTGTTCCAGTACGTCAATATCATCGCACGCCATTGGATGAAAATCATCAGCAGGACGGCCACCGGAAAGAGAAATGCGCTCCACAACGACTGCCGCATCTGCCTGGCCGTCTGTAGCGCGTGGAGCCAAATGACGGCTATGGTGCCCAGATACAGATAGCGGGGAAGGCCCTCCAGCAACCAGACGGCCAGAAAGGGCCAGACATCCAGCGTCAACAGGGCCGCCGTCGCCAACACGACCAGCCAGACTCGATAGTCGACGCCGGAAAAGGCGTTCTTCTCCAGGCCATGCACCAGTTCCCGCAGTGAACCGTACCACGGAACCCGGAGCATCCCGTAGCCCCCGAGAATGTGCTGCCGAAATCCACTCCCCTTGATGATCTTGCCCAACTTGAGGTCGTCATCCGGACGCATGGCGATCGTCCGATGCGTACCGACTGCCTCGTACACCTCGCGCCGTACCAGATTGAACGCTCCGATTCCAACAAACGCTGAGCTCTTCGGATCGGACACCTTCCAGGGACGGGTATAGCTGAAGAACATATTTACGAACAGCACGACAAACGCCTGCAGCAGTATGCTCGGCATTTCGCAGTCAGGACTGATGGTGAGATGATCAACCTGAAAGCGTCGCACGTACCCCATGGCTCGACGCAGGATGGTCCGCTCCAGAAAGACATCCGCGTCAGTAAACAGGAGGTAATCCGACTGAGTCCGCTGGGCCCCGCAGAACAGGGCGTGGTTCTTTCCCAGCCACCCCGCCGGCAGTGAATCGACCTGGACGACCGTCAGTCGTTCGTGTTGGGCGGCCAGGGCCTCGAGTATTTCGCCGGTTCGATCGGTCGACCGGTCGTTAACAACCACGACTTCGTAGGGGTCATAATCAAGTTGAAGCAGAGCCTCGAGTGCCGCGGCAATGTGCCTTTGTTCGTTTCGAGCCGCCACAATAATCGACACGGATGGCCAAGGTCCGGCTAGCTCCCACGGCTGCTCAGCGACCTTGGCTATGCAGCGGCTTCCCCACAGCCACTGCAGGTAAGCCGCCAGGACCAAAACCAGATTCCCACTTGCCAGAACGATCCACCACGTCTGCATGTTGTTCTGCGGCGTCGCGCCGCACTCGCACCTATTGCATGACTTCACCATCGTGTGCCACGGCAGGGAGCTCCACAAGAGACCATGCCCTCAGGCCGATTCGTCTGCTGCCAACGAGATGGTCATTCACCGTTTCCCGGCTGACGAGAGTATTGTCACGCCATGGCCGGTGATCGACAAGCCAGCGTGGCCGCGGTCCCCCAGCAGCGAGTTCCGCCACACCACTGCCACGCGACGAGAACTCGCGCGCCGCTGCGGAGCGGGGGAGGCCGCGCCCGGTGACGGGGGGGCGAGGTTGAACCATCTCACGTTCCTGGTACGATAACGCAATCCATAGCCAATCGGGCAGCGGGCAGTCGACCCGATTCTGCCGCTGGATATGCCCCATTCTCAGCAGGAGCAGCCGTAACGTGGCACCCCGCATCAACTGTGTGCATAACGAAGACTGTATCGCCGGCATGCAGCGTATGCCGGCCGAAAGCGTGGACCTCGCCTTTGCCGATCCCCCGTTCAACATCGGCTACAAGTACGACGTGTACGACGACTCGCGTGCCGACGGCGACTACTTGACCTGGTGCTGTGACTGGATGCGTGAGGTGACGCGCGTGCTCAAGCCGAACGGGACCTTCTGGCTGGCCATCGGCGACGAGTATGCGGCGGAGATGAAGGTCATGATGCAGCGTGAACTGCATCTGGTCTGTCGCAGTTGGGTCATCTGGTACTACACCTTTGGTGTCAACTGCAAGAACAAGTTCAGCCGTTCGCACGCTCACCTGTTCCACATGGTGAAGAACCCACGCGACTTCACCTTCAACACTGAGGAGATTCGCGTTCCGTCCGCGCGTCAACTGGTGTACGGAGATCGGCGAGCCAATCCTGTGGGACGGTTGCCCGATGACACCTGGATTCTGCGTCCCCAGGATCTTCCCGATGGCTTCGGCGCCGAGGAAGATACCTGGTACTTCCCCCGTGTGGCGGGCACCTTCCACGAGCGGGCCGGGTTCCACGGATGCCAGATGCCCGAACAGCTGCTGGGCAGAATCATCCGTTCGTGCAGCAGCGAGGGTGAGCTGGTTCTGGATCCGTTCGCCGGGAGCGGAACGACGCTCGCTGTGGCCAAGAAGTTGCAGCGAAAGTACATTGGGTTCGAACTCTCCCAGGAATACGCGGACTGCGTTCGAGACCGGCTGCGCGCCATCACGCCGGGAGATCCGCTCGACGGTGCCCCGGAACCTCTGGTGAGTGCTCCCAGTACACAGAACGGCCGCCGACTGGAGGAGGTCAACCCGACGAAACGCAGGCGGGCCAAGCGATCGGCCGCGTCGACGGCCAACCAGAAGTCACTGCCAGGGCTCGATTGATCTACCGCCGCCCCCGACACAAGCGAAGCCGAGGGAGCGATTCCAGCCGGCAATAGAACGCAGCCGTGTTATCCCCATGCACTCGAGAGACGAGACAGATGAAATTCGCGATCTGTAACGAGACGTTTCAGAACTGGCCGTTGGACAAGGCATTTGATTTTGCGCGACAGTGTGGCTATACAGGGATCGAGTTCGCACCATTTACGATCAACAAGAACGCGTACGATATTTCCGCTGCGCGCCGGACGGAAGTGCGCACTCTGGCCGAACAGGCGGGCCTGGACGTGGTGGGTCTCCATTGGCTGCTGGCCTTTACCCAGGGCTATTACCTGACATCCCCCGAAGCGGAAGTTCGACAAAGAACGGCCAGCTACCTGTCCGAACTGGCTCGGCTCTGCCGCGACCTGGGTGGGAGCGTCCTGGTGCTTGGTTCGCCCCAACAGCGAAATCTGCTCCCGGGCGTAACACACGCGGAAGCCATGCGCTACGCCGCCGACGTGATTCAGCAGGCCCTGCCTGTGCTGGAACAATGCGAGGTGACTCTGGCCGTGGAACCGCTGGGGCCGGAAGAAGGTGATTTCCTGCGCACGGCCGACCTTGGCTGCGAGCTGATTCGGATGGTGGGGTCGCCTCGCTGCCGCCTGCATCTGGACGTGAAAGCGATGGCCAGCGAGGGGGATCCCATTGCGGACATCATTCGCCGCTGTGCTTCTCAGCTTCAGCATTTCCATGCCAACGACGCCAACCGTCGCGGACCGGGCATGGGCGACATTGACTTCCACCCCATCCTGCAGGCCTTGCAGGAGATCGATTATCCGGGCTGGGTTTCCGTCGAAGTCTTCGACTACACACCTGGTGTGGAGTCGCTGGCGCGCGACAGCATCCACTACTTACAACAGACACTTCAGCTGTCAGGCAAGTGACGGCCCGATCGGCGTCAGGTGAGTTCGGCGACTTCGGCTTTCTGAGCCGCTCGCGCTTGCACCAATGCCTGAGCCTGTGCGATCAGACGCCCGCGATGCTGCTGCACATATTCCGGGGCGCCCCCCATCTCCAGCACAGCCTCCGGAAGCACGTCGACAGGCACCATCTCAATCGCACCCCAGGGGCATACCGTCAGTTCGTAGGGATTCGTGTGACGCCTCGGTACGCGCACGCACTGCGCGCAGCCGATACAACGCGCCATATCGACTTCACACCATGATTGGCTCCCTTTGACCGCCAAGCCCATCTGGACCGACGCGATACAACTGACCGGACAGACCGCAATACAAGCCTCACATCCCGTGCAGTAGTCGGCGTTGATCAACGCCACCACTTTGGGGACTTTTTTACGCTTCACCGTCATCGTTGCACTCGCACAGCTCGCCTCAAACTCCAACTCCGCTCCCATGCCGCCGACGAAACAGCTCGTCGCTCTACCCGGGAATACACTCGCCACGCATCAAATCCTCATAGGTCTGCCGCGCACGTACCAAGTCCGCCCTTCCGTCTCGCAGAAGCACTTCGGCGGCCAGCGGTTTGGAATTGTAGTTCGACGACATCACAAATCCGTACGCCCCGGCACACTCGATGACCAGAAAGTCTCCCACCGCAGCCACTGGCAACAGCCTCCGGCTGACATAGCCTCCCTCCTCTTGCGTGAAGATGTCTCCCGATTCGCACAAAGGTCCGCCGACCACCACTTCCTGTAGTGGCCGCTGCAGGTCGCCATCTTGAGGCACAAGGGACATGGGATGATACGCTCCGTAGAGCACTGGACGCGCCAGATTGTTGAAGCCGGCGTCCAGCAGGTAAAACACATTGCTGCCGGTTTGCTTGACAGCGCGAATCTCGCTGATCAGATACCCGCTCTCGGCCGATAAATAACGCCCCGGCTCAATCTCCAGCGTGACGGCGTGGCCAAACGTCTCTTCCAACTGCTGGCGATGCAGATCCCACTGCTGGTAGTAGCAGTCCAAGTCCACATGCTGCTCATCGGCACGATAGGGAATCGGAATGCCACCCCCGGCGCTGATCGACGTGATGCTGCGTCCGGCCCGCAACGCCGCCTGCTTCATTGCCCCGCACACCTGCGCCAAATGCTGCATATCGGTCCCCGATCCGATATGCATATGCAGTCCCGTCACACCGAGTCCGTGATGATCGGCTCGCAGCAGACAATCTTCCAGCTGCTCATGCCAGATGCCGTGCTTCGAGTGCTCGCCACCCGTGTTGGTTTTCTGACTCAGACCATGCCCGAATCCCGGGTTGATTCGCAGCGTGATGTTCCTGCCGGGAGCCGCCTGCCCGAGCTGCTCAATCATGTCGGGCGAACCGGCATTGACATGCAGCTGATGCTCTAACACCATCCGCAGCGCATCGTGGTCGAAGATATCCGCTGTGTAGACAATCTCCGGCGGATTGCCTCCGGCCTGATACCCCGCCCTGAGTGCACGCTGGATCTCCCCGGCACTGACGGCGTCCACCAGCACGTTCTGCCGGCGCATCAGATCCAGAATAGCCAGATTCGAACAAGCCTTCTGAGCGTAGCGGATGACATCGAACTGCCGCAGACTGTCGATCCGCTGGAGGATCGTCGCCGCATCATAGACGAACGTCGGGGTGCCAAAACGCTGCACCAGCTCACTTACCGATATCCCGGCAATCTCAGTTCGCAGGGATGGTCGCACGTGTGTCGGGACGGTCATATCTCTCACCGCACTAAAGGCGCATGGAACATTCAACGTACCATCGGTTGGCACAGCAATACAAAATAAGTCGAGCTCGCCAGAATCACCACCGCTGCCACCTTGGCATGCGAAGCGCATGGTACACGCGACGGGCACGTCAGTACCGCATCCCGGACCAGGGGAGGGTGATATCGAGGGCGGTTTCGCGCAGACCTTATCGCCCCAACGCAATCACCGCATCGCCGAAGTGCCACCGCAGCAGACAGACAATTGGAGACAAAAATGTCAATCGCGGCGACAGAGGGCAGGGGCGTGCCACGTTCGAGTCGCAATCCCACACCGACTCTCGCTTCACTCTCCGTCCAGCCAGCGGGAAAGGCCCTCGCACGTCGCTCTGCGACCGGCTCCCAGTGCCAGGAAGGCCTTTCGTTGGCTATCCGAGACACGGCGCTGCTCCGTTGTCAAAGCCAGAAATGAGATGAGCAAAGTTGCAGCCCGTGCCCCCCCAGTCAAGACGGCGGCAACGGCATCTTCACTCAAATCCTGGCGTTGGCAAACTACTAGTACGGTATCCCATCGACGGTTGCTAGCGAAGAGGTCGTGGCCGATTCGAGCCACACAGATGTTCCCGCCGCAGGACGTGAGATTTCCAAATCGGCCTCCGCAGGCCACAAGTCGTACCGCTTGAGTACCTCGGGCAGGATCGCGCCGATCGGCAACAGTTGTTCGTTTCGCGGGGATAAGGACGTTCGGAACAGGGAGTCGAGGCTCATGTCGGTCACCTCCATGAAGGGATTTCTCCCCATCCTAGCGGATAGTGTACATTTGTCAACTACCTGAATCAGCGAGCCCGTTTCTGCGGCATATCGCGGCCAAGGTCGAAGGATGAAGTACCTGAGAATCGCGAGAAGAATAACTTCCGTGGTTAACCGGTTTCCCACGCTCTGCGCGAGCGTGGCTACAAGAGAAGAGTTCAAGCAACCGCCTGTCAAGCGGGAAGCGGGGCTCGTCAGCCACTTGTGGCAGGTTGGTTTGACCTGCGAAAATTCGCCATTCCATTGGTCATTGGGTATTCCGTCCTTCGTCATTCGTGTTGGGGGAGCCGCACACCACTGGATCGTGATCGTTGCACTAGCCTGGATTCCCATGGACCTGAAATCCCCTAAGGCATCGGCAGTCGAGGTCCGATTCTGCCCGGCGTTTCCGAAATAGTGATATAGGACAATGCATTATCCAAAGGGTATACTGCCACCACGGGACCCGGAGAACCG
>JBGSHS010000338.1:0-19785 GCA_041752115.1 Pirellulaceae bacterium
GCGGAAGCTCAGAACTCATTGAGTTCAACGGACTCACCCTCGTCCACGTGCCGATCGCGCCCCCTGAGCCACCGATCCACCCCCCCGAAATAGAAAGGTCAAATTTCGTGCCGAACAGTATTGCTCCCCGACCCCCACGAGTTCTACTCGTGGGTGCATCAGATGGTGAGCTACCGCGCACCGCTCGCTCCCTTCACTTCTCCGACCCCCACGAGTTCTACTCGTGGGTGGATCAGATGGTGAGCTACGTGATGGAGCAATATGGGGAAGTCGTTGTGGTGGTGATGAGGTAATGACGCGTGGTGTGGCATTCGTGCGTTATGGTGTTCTATTGGGCCGGCGCGCGAAGTGTTGTGAGCCCATCGCAGAGGAGGTCGAAGATGCCGGCGTGTCGATCGTTCGCCGCCCAGACAGCCTCGTTTGCCCGGTAAAATGTACCTGTCCCCGTTCGCCCGCCCCGATTGCTCGCGTGGAACGTCTGGTTATGGGATTTCCGGTGGCGTACCGGGGAGCGGATTTGCTCCGTGGCACACCGTCAGGATTCGAATTTCTTCATCGAGTATTTGATAGATGATGCGATATGAGTGAACGAAGACCTCGCGGATATCGCTGCGATTGTACTCCGGGACCCTCGCGCCGGACGCCTGGAATGACTCCAACTGGGTCACTCGATGCAAAATCCGATCAATGACGACCACCGCGTACTGACGCGAATCCCGCGCGATGTGGTTTTGAATGGATATCAGATCTTGCGTTGCGTATGTCGTCCATTTAACTCGCATGATCCCGCCCAAGGCGACTCCGGACTTCATCCGCTGCAATCAAATTGCCAGCCTCAGCGTCCGCAAGGCCAGCCTCAATCTTCTGACGCACGTACAGCCGATAGATCAGCTCGTCCCATGTAGTGTCCTCGGGGAGCGAATCAAGTGTCTCCCTTGCGGCGATTTTTATTGGGGATCTCGTGGCTTCAGGCATGGTTGGGCCTCCAGCCTCTCATTGTATCTGTCCAGTTGGTGTTGGACAACGAGCCAGAAGCGATCCGCGTAGAGCTGTCATCGATAACGTCAGCGCTCACGGGGGGTGAGAGCGAGCACGATAAATACGGGACTTCTGAGCATGATCATCGCGGGATAGAGGGTCAGGTGGCGCGAGGCCGAAGTACCGAAGATTGTGGCAGGCCACCGCTTCTATCAAGTCAGTGGGTTGATCATCGTGATATCAGTAATCTTGTACGCCTTGGTCGTCATATGGCTCAACTGATTCCTCGCGGATCGGAGTCACCGCTTTCGCGTCCCAACATTACGCGCAGAGTTGAGGAAACCCTGATCAACGCCCCGCTGACATACGGCCTGGATGGTCCGCGAGAAGAAACTCGAGCACGATCCGCTGCTGGAAGTGCCGATGCGGAAAGTGGAGACCGACATCCGGCACGATCGGCGGGCCCTGGGGGACGAAGAGTCAATGAAGTTGGTCATGGGGCAAACGGGGACAGGTACAATTTCGCCAGTTGAGTGAGCAATATGGGGACGACGTTGTGGTGGTGACAAGGTATTGGCGCGTGGCGTGGCATTGGAGCGTTATGGTGTTTTATTGGACCGGCGTCCGCCTGAGCGAAGTGTTGTGAGCCCGTCACAGAGGAGGTCCAAGATGGCGTCGTGTCCATCATTCGTATTCCAGACAGCCTTGTTTGCCCCGCAAAATGTACCTGTCCCCGTTCGCCCGCATGAGCTTCGCTCGTGCGGTGAATCAGATGGTCAGCTACCGCGCTGCCCTCTCACCCCTCCCCGACCCCCACGAGTTCTACTCGTGGGTGAAGCAGATGGTGAGCTACCGCGCACCGCTCGCTCCCTTCTTCCCGACCCCCACGAGTTCTACTCGTGGGAGAAGCAGATGGTGAGCTACGACGCCGCCACACGATTTCTCACCGCCTGCAGCGAGTACTCGCCGAACGTACCGACGTAGAACCCCTTGCTCCAGATGCGTCAGAGTCGCAGCAGATGTGCGATGTTGTTCTGATAGCACCACGCGATCTCCAGCGGTGCCGAGTCTGGATCGGCACGCAGCGCCGCGTGGAGATGACTGAGCAGGACCGGCAGCCGAGCCACCGTGTGCCCTTAGCGGTCAGCGATCCTCAGGAAGGCGTCGCGCACACCGGTCTGCACCGGCCACGACTCAAGGCGAGCGTGCTGCTCGACCACCAGCACCAGGTGCAGGTTATACCAGTACCGACCGCGATTGCGTTGCGTCGGCTGCGACAGGTCCACGTCCGCCTTGACGACGGTCAGCTCGGCCATGCGCTGAGCGAACTGCGGGTCCACGAATCGCTCCTTCGCAACCTGTCGCTCCAGATATGCCTCCACGTCGCGCCGCGTATTGTCACCAACGGATCGGACCGCCACCTTCCGGCTGAACGGGACTCGGATCCCAGCGGAGCGGAACGCGTAGGCCATCCGACCTTTCGCTCGTTGCGCCACGAACACGAAGATGGGGGTGACATCCGGTGTCGTGCTGAAGAGAATCTGCACGCCGTCGTCGGTCCCGCGGTATTCCAATACGCGCAAGCTGTCCTGCTCCCAGTGCGGCTTCGTCTGCTCGATCAGTTCCCGGACCGAGTGTCGAGCCCACGAGCAGCCCCGCGACGGCCAGCCGGTCCAGGCGTAACGCAGCTTAAATGCCGCGTCGGCTACCGCCGGTCGGTATAGCGCCGTCGGTGCCTTTGGGTCGTCGCCGCATGGGTCACGGTGGGTTGTGGAACCGACCATGGCGGGAATCCACCTGCGCATGCTTGCCATCAGGTACGAGCGACCGACGCGCTTGCCTGGAACCATAAAATCGCGCGACATCAGCATTCGTTACAGAAGAAATGCCCAGATTCCATGCGCCGGCTGATTACGGGCAGCGCTGTAGCTCACCATCTGATGCACCCACGAGTAGAACTCGTGGGGGTTGAAGAGCGAAGGCGCGAGCGGAGCTGTAGCTCACCATCTGATGCACCCACGAGTAGAACTCGTGGGGGTTGAAGGGGTGAGGGTGCAGCGCGGTAGCTCACCATCTGATGCACCGCACGAGCGGGACGTGGTCCCGTTGCACCCCGATCTCGTTCCGCTGGTCCGAGAGTGGATCAGCCAGCTCCACCACGGGGACCCGCTGTTTTATCTGCTGGAACAACGGAAGACGGCGACGATGTTACAGGCGGATCTCGAGGCCGCAGGCATTCCCTATCAGGCCGCGAATGGGCTATACGCCGACTTCCATTCTCTGCCTCACAGCTTCATTGCGGGGGCCTGGGAATCCGGGGAAACTCCGGAGGTGGTAATGGCTCTGGCAGCGCATCGGAGCTTGGCGATGACGATGCGGTACGCGCCGGTGGACCGGTCGGCTCAGGTGCGTGCCGTCAAGGCGATGCGTTCCCCCTCTGAGAAAGGATGGCCCGCGTTAGGGGTTGGACAACATTCTGTGTTGTCCCACGCATGTCGATTGTGGTCACGACGTGCGTTTGACCCCGGAAAGAAAAGTACGCCCGACAGGATTCGAACCTGTAACCCTCGGTTCCGAAGACCGATGCGCTATCCAATTGCGCCACGGGCGCAAAGTGTTACGTAGTAACAACTTTGACGAATGGCTGAAGTGCGGGCTTTCATCGTGCCGACACCCGCTCAGGCCCTTGACGGACCCCCACTCCCACGATTACCGTCACTCCCCGACACGCGCGATGCAAGAGCCTGCCAAACCCCACCCCCGAAAGACCGCGAGTCGCGCGGATGATCCCGTTATTCTAATACGGGTTCGGCATCTCGCCAAGCTCCACTGAATCTTAAACCAGACAAGCCTGCGAGTGCCATAGGCTCACCGTGTCGAGAGCAAGACAACCGGGTTTGCTCAGCCCGGCAACCGCGCCGTTTCGATGATCGGAAATTGTCTGGCTCTTGCCCAGCTCGCAAGGCTGCTTCCTGCTTATTTCCTCGTCCGCTTGACCATACCGGCGACCCTTCCCTCATGCGGCGTGGTACTTTCTTGGCATCTAATTCAGTCGGGTCGAATGGACGGGGCCCATTCGAGGAGTGCTTCATGCGGTTTGTGGTCTGAGTCTGCGATGGCTTCGACGAAGTCGGCGAAGCTCCAATCGCCGCCAACGTCTTTCGGTGGACAAGCTCGATCGCCGTCAATGCACTGAGGGTATCCTCGACCGAACTATCAATGACGACGCACGCCATACGCGTCGAACGCACGGTCCCGACTTACCAGTTCCAGATCCTCAGATAGACACTGCGCGACCAGCAATCGATCAACAGGGTCGCGGTGATGAAATGGCAGGTTCTCTACTCCCGCCACGTGTTCGAGGGTCATCGACATTAGCACAAGTCCATTTGCAGCGAGCTCGCGTGAAATATCAGCGGCGGCCGAATCGTCCAACCGAAGTTTGCCAAGGGAACATTTGATGGCGATTTCCCAGCCGCTAGCAACGCTCACGTGCTTGATATTCGACGGGTCTTCGATCAGTTGCCTGGCCTTCTGGCTGAGCCTTTCGTCGTCCCAGACAAACCAGAGAATGGCATGCGTGTCGAGCAACAAGTTCATTCCATGTACTCAGCAAAGTCGTCCAGCGGCGCATCGAAGTCGTCGGCCATCCAATGGTCCTTTGCCTTGGCCGAACCAGCCTTGCATGCGTTCACCGTGCTTATTTCGCGGGTGCGTCGCGCAATTGGTTTGTCGTCTGCGACAATCAGTAGTGCCTCACCCGGCGCCAGTTGTTCGAGCAAGGAAGGTAGGTTCTTCTGAGCCTCGGAGATTGTGACTTTGGTCATGATCTATGCTCCTCTTGTCCACTTTGGTGGATTCTACTCTAGCGATAAGCGTAGGGCCACTGCCTCGGGTTGCGGTGGCGTTAACAGAACGCATGCACCCGGGCCGGAGTTATGGCGATGGTTTCGATTTGCCCTGCTTGTCGGGCATGGCCTGGATCAGGAGGTTAACCAACTCCGGGTCTGTTCGTTTTTTCGCGGTTGCGTAAACGAGGGCCGTCTGTCCTTTCTCGTCACGGATGCTCGGATCAGCTCCGGCGGCCAGTAGCATCCGTACGGTCGCGGTGCGATTGGACTGTGCGGCTTGATGCAATGCCGTGAGACCGTACATGCCCTGAGCATTCACATTGGCGCCGCCGACCAGCAATGCGCTGATTGTCTCCTGGCTGGCGTGGCTGGCACAGTCGGTAAGTGGCGTGTGCTGGATCGAATCGCGAGCGTTCACGTCTGCTCCGTGCGCGGCGAGTGTCCGGATCATCTCGGGATCGCCACGGTGACTGGCAAAGAACAGCGGTGTCGCTTCGCCGTATATGGTGGAGGCCTGGATGGCATCCACTGGCGCTCCCGACTCGATCAGGAACGTGGCCATCTCCCGATAGCCTCGCTCTACCGCGATACCCAAGAGCGTCGGGTGCTGTCCCTGACAATCGATCGTAGCAGGCTCGACTCGCTCCCTGACAAGCTCCGTGTTTTTCTGAATCGCCTGTTTTAGTTCGTCGAGTCGGTTGAAGGCTGCCATTTCCCGCGGTCCATAAGGCAAACCATATTGCCGCAGGAAATCGCCCAGCTGGGGATCCGAGATAGCCACCGCAGTATCCATTAAGTTGAAGTGGGGTATCTCCGCTGGGTCAGGTCCTACTGGCAGGTAAATCTTCTGGCGAGAGATGGGGAGCTTGGTATCGGAGTAGCCCAGTGCCCTGCGCGGATTTGCTCCTCGTTCCACCAATAATTGGACCATCTTGATCCGGACCGCGATCGGCTGGTTGCAGCGAGCCGCCACGAAAAGCGGCGGATCGCAATGTAGCTCCAGCCGTCCGTCCTGTTCGATGTCCGCGCCAAAGTCCAGGAGCAGCGCCATCATTTCCAGCAACCCCTTTTCCACGCACCAATGGAGCGGAGATCGTCCTTGTAACCCCACGGGACCGCTCGGCCAATTCGGATCGGCTCCGGCCTCCAGCAATCGACGAACAACGACGAGATCATTTGCGTTGACGGCGATATACAGTGGAGTTCGCCCCGAGCGGCAATCGCAATTCACGTCAGCTCCGGAGGCGAGGAGCAGATCCAGGATGGGCAGGTCGCTCCTCACGACCGCGTCGGCCAGGGCGGTATAGCCGCGCGAGTCACATTCGCGCAGGTCGGCTCCGGCAGCGAGTGCACGAGCCGCCCCATCCACGTCTCCCTGCGCTGCGGCTGCCAGCAAGCGGCGACTCGCCTCGGCCCGTCGATATTCCCGCCTTTGTTTCTGCCAGTCGGGCACGAAAACACTCACGAGCGCGGCGACGGCAACGACCAGCACGAACAGTTGACGCAGGCTGAAGCGGAAGAACCGCATCCTCCGCTGGGATTTCTCGGTGGTCGTCATCACTGACCCTCCAGCAAATCCGCTCTGTCATCATCACCAGATCGCTTCAAATTCCCGCACCAACGCGACTAGGACGAGGGAATATACTCGATCCGGTTTCTCCACTCCGCTGGCTGACTAGCGTACGCCACCAGAACCAAGAACTCCAACAATTCTGGAACACGGGTTCCTGGACGTAGCATGAAGATGCCGGGACAATGGCGTCCCTCATCGAGATGAGTCGCGAGATGTGCGGGCATGGTGCTCTTATCTTCAGTAATCAGAATTCGGCCCTGTCGTTCCGCCCACCGGAGGATCGAGGGATCATCTGCATGAAACGGCAAGTCGTCGAATTGGCCAACGCATACCACATCCAAGATGTCAACATCGTTTTCGTTATGTCGCTGAATAGCTCGCCAGATTCGACTCGGTATGTTCTCGTCCAGTAAGTAAGTGATGGGCATGTTTACGGCCTATCCATGCCGCGTGCGGTTTGTAGTCGCTGGCGAAGTTCCGCAATTGAAGGGCCAATCTTAACGGACCGTCGTTGCTCGTCTACCAGGCTTTCGCAATCGGCAATGTATCCTTCTACATCTGCCCGGTTCTCCAAATAGAAGGCAATCACTTTGTGGACATCCGCCAGCGAGAGCGAAGGATATTCGCAAGCCAGCATCTCAGGCGAAAAACCTTCCTGGTAGTAGTGGATGATATGCTGAAGGCCAACACGATGGCCCGTGACGTGGATAAAACCGTCCGGATCTTGCGTGAGGAAATTCGGGAGAATCATAACGTGGTCTCCAGTCTGTTCGGGCCGCTCCTGTTCCAGGACAGTTCGCTGTTTTCCACAAACGACCTGGGGGGGACACACTGCCGGACACGATGTCCGCACGAGAACGTCGACCGCGGATCCGCAGGGCTGTGCCGCGTCCTGCTGCTGGCTTAGTTTCTCCCCAGACCGTGCAGCTACGTCAGAAATCGTTCTTTGGATCGAGCACGCCCGACACCCCGATTCTACCCGCCTTCGCCCGGTCTTCCAACTTCAACCGCCGTATGCCCCTGTGTGGGCAGGTCTCCCGGCGAGCAGGAAAGGTATCTTCTCTTGTCGCCTCGGGCACCGCTTCCTGGAAGTAGACGCCCGGTCGCTTCCCCACATACACGCAGGTCGGCTCCGGCAGCGAGTGCGCGCGCCGTCCCGTCCGCGTCTCCCTGCGCTGCGGCTGTCAACAATCGGCGACTCGCTTCGGCCCGTTGATATTCCCGCCTTTGTTTCTGCCAGTCGGGCACGAAAACACTCACGAGCGCGGCGACGGCAACGACCAGCACGAACAGTTGACGCAGGCTGAAGCGGAAGAACCGCATCCTCCGCTGGGATTCCTCGGTGGTCGTCATCACTGACCCTCCAGCAAATCCGCTCTGTCATCCTCACCAGATCGTTTTAACTTCCCGCACCAATGCGATCTTATCGTCCACGATCAGCACGTCGAACCCCAACGCTTCGCCTTCTTCCACGTCTTGACCATGACCGAAACTGAAGAAGTACCCGGTGCATGTTTGGCCTGGTACGTTCTTGATCGCATCCTGCCAGATGCCGCTGGCACGACCGAGGACACCAAATCGCTCATCCGCAAGGCGAGGCACATCGGGAAACTCAGCGACGGCTCTGCCGATCACGCTCGGTTGATGAAGTGCCGTGAAAAGCCGCGCCTTTGAGTAGATCACCGTGTCCGCATGCCGCAGCAGCTGTTCGTGCCTCTTTAACGCTTGCACTGTCTCCCGCAGCCGAAGGCGGTCAGCTCGCCAACCCAGCGCCATGGCCACCATCGCAACGAGCGAAATGCCCACGAAGAGCGACCGCAATATGAATCGCATCCAATTCCACTTCACTGACCCGATCTCCAAGCCGCCAGATCAAGCAACGTACATCCCGGCACAGAGACACCAAGGGCGCGGTCCCCTAACCAAACAAGTCGGATTCGGCCGCTTTGTCCATTGCGCCGCGTCGAACGTGAAGAACCACGACACGGGTCCCCTCGATGGTGAAGAGCGCTCGGTATCGCGCATTTCGCCTGCCGTAAAGGAGTTGGTAAATCTGTGGAGCGACCAAATCGTTCTCTGGGGCAAGAGCGCAACGTGCAGGATTGTCCGACAGCGATTGGAGAGCGTTTTCAAATCGGTTGAGCCATCGAACAGCCGTCTGAGGAGCGCGTTCAGCCGCGACGCAATAGTAATGACGCAGGTCGTCTTTTGCTTTTTGAGTGACAATGACCGTGTGTGTCATTCGGTTTCGGAGATTCCAGGTTCTTTCCGGATGTCAACGAAAGCCTCGCTGAGCGGCTGTATGCGCCCTGCCGCGAGATCGTCCAGGCCCTGTCGGATTCCCGAGGCGGCGTCTTGTCTTTCATCGCGAAACCAGGATAGCGCTTGTACCACTACTTCTTCGCGAGTGGCATAACGACCTGTGGCAAATTCCTGTTCCACGAAGGGCTTCAATTCAGGTGGAATCTCAATGTGCATGAGTCTACTCCCGGGGTTGGCCCGTTCCAGGATAGCATTACCACCTGCAATTCGTCAAAGGAGGACCCCATCCGCAACCGCGTCACTGCGGCGATATTCGACCATTGGCCCGGGGGTGGCGAAGCCACGCCGCGAGATGGCCGGGGTTCCCACACGGCTTTCGCGACTGAGTGTTCGGGAGCGGAGAGGAAACCGCAACCTGCTCAGAACGGCGTTCTGCCGCCGGTGGCTCCGAACACTTCGCCGGTCACGTAGCTGGCTTCGTCTGATGCGAGCCAGACGAACAGCGGAGCGAGTTCGGCTGGCTGGGCCGGGCGTCCGAAGAGTGAGGATGTGCCAAACGACGCGACCTTCTCGTCGGGCATGGTGGCGGGAATCAGTGGAGTCCACACCGGCCCGGGAGCGACGGAGTTGACCCGGATGCCGCGTTCCACAGCGGATCGAGCCAGGGACTTGGTGAAGCCCACTATGGCCGATTTGGTCGAGGCATACGCCAGCAGCGTAGGCGAGGGGTCGTACGCCTGAATAGACGAAGTGTTGATAATGGACGAACCAGCTTTCATATGGGGTATGGCGGCCTGGCAGAGATAGAACATTCCAAACACATTGGTGCGGTAGGTGTGTTCAAATTCTCCTGCCGGGATTTCATCAATTCCGCCGCGTACGGCCTGATAGGCGGCATTGTTAACCAACAGATCAACTCGACCGAATTGTCCGACCGCCTGTCGCACAGTTTCGTGACAGTAGTCAGCATCCCCGACGTCGCCGGGGGCCAGCATGGCCTGGCGGCCAGCCGAGCGCACTGCCTGTTCCGTTCCTTGAGCGTCCTCGTGCTCCTGGGCATAAGCGATCAGCACATCGGCTCCCTCGCGGGCAAAGGCCAAGGCCACGGCTCGCCCAATCCCGCTGTCAGCTCCGGTGATAATCGCCACGCGATCGGTCAGCTTGCCGCTTCCTCGGTACGATTCTTCGCCGTGGTCAGGTGTCGGCTCCATGCGCGACTCTTCCCCGGGGGGCCTCTGCGGCTGCTTGGAAAAAGGGGGCTGCTCTTCGGACGGTCGTGAACGAGGATCGGTTGTCTCGCGTGATGCCATTCAGGTATCCCTTTCCAGTTCGTCAAGCTCTTGGCGTGCAAGGTCTTTGGGCGGCGGACCATAGATGCGTTTTCCTCCGCCAGACGTGGATACGCCGGTGCAGCGGGGATCGTTGCCTGCCAATAGGACTCCGTGGCGGTGTACGGTGGGGGTGTCGTGGGCCTCATGCGCTGCTCCCGGCAAAAGGATACCCGCTGCAGTTCAGATCGTCGGTCAAGCATGCAACAATCATGCCGCCGGCACAGTCCCGGTGGCTCTGAGACGTCTGCTTCATCTTGCACTGCTGGTCATAGGCCGCAGCGCGAGGCTGCTGGCCAGACTGTCGCTTGCCTCTGCCGGAGTGTCAGTGCGGAGGACAGTCACCTGCCCGATGAGCACGGGCACCGTGAAGCGGCGGTGTTCGCGGTCGCGACCGTCCCCTCGTCACACCGATACTCGTTTCGCCACAACCACACGACAGACAATATGGATCGCCCGGCGACTCTTTGGGGGCGGCGGGAAACGCACCTTCCTTGTTTGTAGCGACCGTTGCAGACGGTGGGCTGGCCATTCCCCACGCTCTGCGCTCGTGTGGCTACTGTAGAAATGCCGGCCCTGTTCCGCCCGCTTCTGGGGGCAAACCGTTGGCGGCATCGGTCACCTCGGTGTTTGAACCGCAGAATAACGAACAAGGAATGCCCAATTTCCAAGGGGAAGAATCACGTCGTGCAGTCGCTCGCGAGGGCTCGACTGTTGCTCACGTCCGGGACAATCTTCCCTGTTCTTTTCTCTGTGGTCCGGTTGGTCAGTTTGCCATTGCCAGCGCTCTTCTGTTGCAGGCGGGTCGGGTGCTGGCAATTGATTGCGTTGAATCGAGACTGGAAATGGCTCGCGATCAGGGAGCGGAAGTGATTGACTTCGAGTGTGAGGATCCGGTGGAAGTGCTCCGCGAATTGACTTCCGGATCCGCTTGTCGGGCGGTGACTACAAAGATGCAGACTCGAACAAGAGCCCGGCTGCGGCGCGCCCGCCTGCGTTACGTGGCCGACACGTCGCCCGGGATACGCCGTCGCAAGCAGGGACGCGGGGTCGTTTACGAGAATCCGCACGGCCGACCGATTACCAGTTCCCGTGTCCTGAAGCGAATCGAATCGCTGGCCATTCCTCCCGCCTGGACCGACGTCTGGATCTCTCCCCACGCTCTGGGGCACATTCAGGCGACCGGCCGCGATGAACGAGGACGCAAACAGTACCGTTATCATCCACAATGGTCGGAAACCACGAACCAGCTGAAGTTCCATCAGCTCCCCGAATTCGGACGGCGTCTGCCGCGAATTCGGCGCGCTGTTGCGCGCGACTTGCGGCGTCGCAAGCTCTCGCGAGAACGCGTGGTAGCTGCCGTCGTGGCGTTGCTCGACGACACAATGATCCGAGTGGGTAATGAACAATACGTGCGCGAGAATGGATCCTACGGACTCACCACTCTGCGGCAACGCCACGTGGAAACGGATGGTCAGCATGTGCGGATCCGCTTCCGGGGGAAGGGTGGCATCCTGCACGAAGTGCAACTCAACGATCGCCGTCTCGGGCGGCTGATCGAGAGTTGTCACGAGCTGCCCGGCCACGAGCTGTTTCAATACGTCAACGGTGACAACCAGTACCAAACGGTTGGATCGCACGACGTCAACGAGTATCTGGCTGATGTATCGGGGGCCGCTGATTTCACTTCCAAGACGTTTCGCACCTGGAAGGCGACGGTGCTCGTCACGGGCCGCTTGGCACGGCAGCCGCAACCATCCAGCGCCGCCGAGGGGCGGCGCACTGTCAATGACGCGTATCGAGAGGCGGCGGCGGCCCTGGGAAATACGCCGGCCACGTGCCGGAAATATTACGTCGATCCGAGTATCCCGGAAGCCTTCCACAGCGGCAAGCTGCAGAAGATCGCAGCTACAGCCGTATTGCGCGGGAGCCGTCTGCTCAACGAGGATGAACGCCTGTTGATGCACACGATGGCGAAACTGCATCGGTGAGCTGGATGCGTGGCAGCCGCACGCGAAGTGCTGTGTTCCTCAGCAGATAACCGCTCTTTCATCAAGGCGGTGACGTATGCGCTACAAACTGCTGGAAGAGAGTTCGAGAGGAGATCCCGGTCGACTCGATAATCTCTGGCATCGGGTGGCCGGTGACCACGCAGCGCACGGTCCCTTCAGTCAGCGAGCCAGAAATGCGTCACTGATGTTCTGACGTCAGTCCGCTTCTGCGAATCGGTCGCCGTTCCCGCCCCGGGCACGCTCCCGACGAATCCACTTCCCAGCTCCCCGCCTCGCGGAGCTGACACCAGGGCCTGATTCCGCAACAGGTTCGTCGAGTGTCACGGGTCCAGACGGGACCTCACCCATTTTGCGCAGGCCGAGGCGAGACGCACGAGAGCCGCCCCGCTGCCGGCGAACAAGCTGGGAGGGATTGCAGCCGACAGGCGGGGCGGATTCACGATTGAACGAGCAACTCATTCGCGTCAGAGACTAGCTGGCACGGCACCCAGCCCTGAACGAGCAGGGAGTTGAACCGTCGGTCTAAGCAAGGGTTCACTTCAGTTGCCGGCGCCGCCGATGCGTCCACTGGCGAGCGAAGCCTTCTCACTTCCGGTTGCTCTGCGATTGTGGTCGCGTGGCGGTCGATGAGTCAGAGCCTTGCTGCGGATCCTTCGCCGACTTGCCACGGACGATCGGGATGTCCTTTCCGTCAAGGGTGAGCGACTGAGCCAACAGCAGGGGCCGATCTTTCGACTTAATGAGCACTCCCTGCACCTCGATCTGATCCCCCTTCCGAGGCTTGGAAGTCAGCTTGTCAGACTGGCCCAGGTCGACGGCCAGTTGGCGACTCTTGTCCTGTTGACTCTGCATGATCGCCAGCAGGTGCTTCTGCCCCTGCACCGTGACTTCACGTACGTCGGTTACCTCGCCCGCGCGGGCCCGGCGGCCACGATCGATCGTGACAGATTTGCCATCGGCTTTGACCGTTTTGGCCAAGACGATCGGATTATCTCCGATCTTCACCGTGGGGCCTAGAACCTGGATCTTGTCGCCGGAGGCGAGATTGAGCTGGTTGACCTGATCCTGTCGACCCAGATCGACTGCGACGTTGCGATCGGTATCCTCCTGTTTCAGCAGCACAACCATATGCTTGCTGCCCAGAACATCCGCCGTCTTGGTCTTGTCAATGGTGCCGGTCACCGTAAAAGCGCGCGAGCTGTGGGCGGATTGAGTACCAGCTGGCTGTTGGTTGCCCGCTTGGTTTCCGGAACGGCTTCCAGCCGCTGCCGTGCTGCCACTCGTCGAGCCGCTTTGTGAATCGCTCTTCGGCGTTACATCATTGAAGCGGAAATAGCTGACGTCTTCATACGTTCCGTCACCGTCCCAGTCGTAATACACGGAATAGGCATCGGTGAATCGATCGTCGTCGAAGTCATAGTACCGATACGCGATGCGATAGTAGTCTTGTGCACCACTGGCATCGCCGCCGCTACTCTGCTGGTAGTCGCTGTAGGCATCGTCGGTGTCATAAAAGTCATAGAACCAGTTGTCTTCAGTCGACTGATCCGCGTACATGCCCCAGTCGTTGTCGGTGTCAGTGCCGGTATCTTCTGAGGCTTCGTACGTTTCATTGTCCCAACGGCCCACGACCTCATCCGTCGGGTTGTAGTCGTTGCCGTCAAACCACTCGCTGATATCGTACCAGGCGTCGTCCTCATAATAAGGTGTGGATTCTTCCCACTCATCAGCGTGTGACAGCGTCGGGCCGGAAAGACAAACCAGCCCGCTGACAATTCCGATGAGTCCCAGGATCATCAGTCGGTATTTCATTTTCTTCCTCCTTTGGTTGGCGTCTGCTCGTTCGCCGACAGTTGTATAGTTGTGCGGCGAACATCGAGACTTGTGTGAGTTGGTCTGTGTTTCCTACCTCTTCCTCTTCCTGCAGGCCTGCAAGGAATACAGGGAGACAATGAACTAGGCGTGGCAAACCGCGCGCCGTGCTCGAGAATTCTCCACCCTGCCGGGTCGGTCGCGCGTTGACGTACGTGCTTCGTTGTAGCGTAGCGCCGACTTCAGTCCGTGATTACCCCCGGGACTGATACGGCCGCAGACGGATATGGCCACAGGCGAGATAGGGGCGGAGCAGCCCGCGTCCTGAAGTGCGTGCTCCGTGGTTTTGACGTACTCAGGCGACAGAGGGTCGTGTCGGTGCATCTGGCTTGAAGTCTGTCCATAGTGAGGGGAGGTGACAGCGGCGAGCGAGAGAGGCTGAGTGCCGAGGCACAAGACTTGCGTTGAGTCGCTCGGAGGCGAAAGTCGGAGGGGAACGTCGCGCCACTCGCAGTCGCGTCTATCCTCGCCCGAGCCATTTGACCTGGTACGGAGGAGGGCCCACTCGATGATTCACGGCGACACACTTCGAGGAAACTGGAACCGAGTACGAGGCCAGCTAGTAAGCCGTTGGGGAGAACTCCGAGGAGACGATCTGGACCGTTTTCGAGGAAACGTCGCACCGTTGATGGGCGAAATCCAATGCAAGACGGGAGAGTCTCGAGCAGCCATCGAAGATTATCTGGAACATCTTACTTCCGACGGTGCCGCGGCGCTGGGCAGGGCCGGTGAGGCAGCGAAACAATACACCTTTTGGGCGGCCAGTGCGCTCTGGTCGATGCCGGGCCAGCTGGCGGACTCGGCCCGCCATGGACTCTCCAGCACCCAGTCCCTGATCCGTCAGCGGCCGGTCCAAACGCTGGCAGTAGGCTTTGCTGCTGGGATGGTAGCGACGATCGTAGCGATCCGATGGCTGCGGCGCTGACGAGCACCCAGTCATGCCGTTGGTGATACCAGGGAAGCACGTTGGAGCGAGCCAGGAGGCCGGCAGTGGTGGCTACGGCGGGCGATCCTGCAAGATGTGCGGGAGGGGCTGAGGAGAGCGGAAGGTGGGGCGAGCCGGTCGACGAACGGCCGGGTGCGTGGGGCCGCGCGACGCCGTCTGGAGCTGGCCGAGCACCGCTGTTTGAGGCGAGCTGGCAGGCAGCGAAGTCCGGGCCAGGCGGGACCAGAATCTTTCTGCCGGAGCGATTTTTCGACGCCCCGTACGCTTGACCCGCCGACAAGCTGGATGCTATAAGCGCTAGAAAGACGCTCGAATAACATCACTTCTTTGCCTGGCGGTCATCGATGCCGTTAGTGACTCTGCGAATAATTGACGGTTCGGATCGAGGGAAGGTGTTCGAAGGACTGGAACCTCCCGTCACCATCGGCCGGGAAGAAGGCAACACGATTCAGCTCAACGATGAGCGTGTCAGTCGCTTTCACCTGAAAATCCAGGACGACCATGATCGACTGGTACTCACCGATCTGGAGAGCACCAATGGAACGAAGGTCAATGGTGAGGCGATTCAGCTGCGGATCTTGCGGGTGGGCGACACGGTGAGTTTGGGCCGGTCGGTCTTGCTGTTCGGCTCACGTGAGGAGCTTGCCGAGCGACTGGCGCGGATGCGAACCGGGCAGGCGGACATCGAGGGGACACTCGATCCCGATACTTACGAGCGGCTCCAGCAAGGCTCGGCCCTGGATTTCGAGCTGAACTGGGGGGATGATTCGAACATGCAGGCGACTCTGCACGCCTTGAAGCCCCCCGATCTTCCGGAGCGGATGACGCCCGGTCAGGCTGCTCAACTCTCTGAGTTGCTGGAGTACATTCACATCCGTTTGCGCAACTTGATCAGTACGGCCCACCCGGCGGACGACAAGGAACAGATCACCTTGAATTTTCGGCGGTGGCAGAATCTGATCGACATTCAGGCGCGGATTGCCGAGTATCTGCGGCAGATTGGCAATCCTGAGTGATTGTGTCGCCGGCCACGACGGGTTGCGCGCGTTTGTTTGGGGCGGGGCTCGGTGGACAATCTGCCGCTCGCCTTATACCTTGAACGGATGTGTGCCTGAGAGTGTGTGAGTTCCGGTTGTGGCGGATGGGGGGAGACCGGCGCGAGCGGACAGATTTCTGGCCGCGTGCCGCGTCACACAGCGGGATGCGGCGGTGACCTTCGTGTCTGGCAGCAGCTCGCGCATCTCGCAGCCGGCCGTGGGCTGCACGCGGGAGTGGGAGCCAAAGGGGCTCGGGTCCTGCGCCAAACCTGACATCGGCACGGTAACTTGCTGCTTTTTTTCCTGTCAGCGTTTCCTCACGATGGATCGTGTGAATCATGAGTGGTCAGTCATTTGTCCATCTGCATTGTCACAGCCACTACAGTCTGCTCGACGGGGCCGGTTCGATTGACCGGTTGGTGGAGCGCGCGTCATTGCACGGCATGAACGCCCTGGCATTGACCGATCACGGCAACCTGCATGGCGCTCTGGAGTTCTACAAGAAAGCTTGCGGGGCGGGAATCAAGCCGATCGTCGGTTACGAGGCGTACATTGCGCCCGGAAGTCGGTTCGAGAAGTCGTCTGGGAACATGCGTGAGGCGAGTTATCACTTGACGCTGCTGGCCCAGAACCGCATGGGTTTTCAGAATCTGATGAAGCTGGCTTCGGCGGCGTATCTCGAGGGGTTCTATTTCAAGCCGCGCATCGACAAGCAGTTGTTGGAGCAATACAACGAGGGGCTGATCTGTCTGAGCGGTTGTGTGTCGAGCGAGTTCAACCGAGCGTTGTTGCGTGGCCATGGTGGTGAGGAGGAACTGAAGGAAGCCATCGAGGTGACTCAGTGGTTTCATCGGGTGTTTGGCGAGCGTTATTACCTGGAGATCATGAACAACGGCGTGGAGGTGCAGCGTCTCGCCATGCAGGGGGCGATCGAAGTTGCTCACCAGGTTGGCATTCCGTTGGTGGCGACGAGCGATGCGCATTATGTGGATCGAGCCGATGCGGAAGCGCAGGATGTGTTGCTCTGCATCAACACGGGAAAGTATCGAACCGATTCCAGTCGGTTGCGGATGGACGGCAACGAGTATTATCTGCGTAGTCCGCAGGAGATGTATGACGCGTTTCCCGGCCATCACGACGCGGTGGCTCGCAGTCAGGAGATAGCGGATTCGGTGGATCTGGAACTGGAGCTGGGGAAACGGCATTTTCCCGCTTTTCCCCTGCCGCCGGAGAAGTCGGCCGAGCAGCTGCTGCGGGAGTTATGTGAGCAGGGGCTGCGCGAGCGGTATGCGGGTGACGCGTCGATGTGTCCCGGCGGGCAGTTGAGCGAGGTCGTTCAGCAGCGACTGGATCGGGAACTGAGTGTGATCAACAAACTCGGGTTCTCCAATTACTTCCTGATCGTGTGGGACTTCGTGCGGGAAGCACGCCGCCAGGGGATCCCGGCGACCGCACGCGGCAGCGGTGTCGGAGCGTTGGTCTGTTACGGCCTCTATCTCAGCCACGTCTGTCCGCTGAAGTACGACCTGTTGTTCGAGCGATTTCTGGACGAGAGCCGGCTGGAGGCGCCCGACATCGATATCGACTTCTGCAAGGAACGGCGTGCGGACATCATCCGCTACGTGAAAGAGAAGTACGGCGAGAAAAACGTCGCACAGATCGGGACGTTCGGAACCCTCGCCGCTCGGGCGGCCATCAAAGACGTGGGGCGCGCTTTGGGGATCCCGCTGGCACGTGTCAACCAGATCACCGGGATGGTTCCCGAACAGCTGCATATCACGCTGCAGAAGTCGATCGAGATGAGTGCGGATCTGAAGAGCGTCTACGATCAGGACGGTGAGATTCGCGAACTACTCGACCTGGCCATGCGCATCGAAGGTCTGGCGCGCAACGTCGGTACGCATGCGGCCGCCGTGGTGATTGCCGATCGACCGCTGACCGATTACGTACCGCTGTGCCGTGTGACGGGCAAGGAGGATGTGATCACTCAGTGGGCGATGAACGACGTGGAAGCGGCGGGCCTGCTGAAGATGGACTTCCTGGGGCTGCGCAACCTGACCATTCTGCGGACGGCAGTGGATCTGATTCAGCAGACGACCGGGGAGCGGATCGATCCGTTGAAATTCCCGCTCGATGATCCTGCCACCTTCGCACTGCTCTGTCGCGGTGAGACCAAAGGCGTCTTTCAGCTCGAAAGCGGCGGCATCCGCGACCTGCTGCAGAAGATGAAGCCGGACCATTTCCGGGATATTATCGCCACCAATGCCCTCTATCGCCCGGGACCGCTCGAAGGGGGCATGGTCGAGGACTACATCGAGGTCAAGCATGGGCGGAAACAGCCGGAATACAAGCACCCTGTGTTGGAGCAGGTCCTGAGTGAGACCAATGGAGTGATGGTCTATCAGGAGCAGGTCATGCGCATTCTCAACCGGCTCGGCGGCATCGAGCTGGCCAGTGCCTACACCTGTATCAAGGCGATCTCGAAGAAGAAACAGGCGATCATCGACCGCAACCGCGAGCAATTCCTCTCCGGTGCCGTGGAAAACGGCATGGCGCGGAAGGAGGCGGAAGAGATCTGGGAGCTGATCACGAAGTTTGCCGGCTACGGGTTCAACAAGAGTCATTCGACCGCCTACGCGCTGATCGCCTATCAGACCGCCTACTTGAAGGCTCATCATCCGGTCGAATTCATGGCGGCACTGCTGACCGGCGACATTCCCGGCCGCAATTTCGTCCGGAAGGATTCGCTGGTCGAGCATCTCGATGACGCCGCTCGCATGAACATCGAAGTGGTGCCACCGGGGGTGAACACTTCGGATGTCGAGTTCACCGTGGTGGACGGCCGAATCTGCTTCGGTCTGGCTGCCGTGAAGGGATGTGGTGGAGGGGCGTCGGAGGCGATTGTGGTGGCCCGCGCCAAAGGAGGGCCGTTCCGCGACCTGTTCGACTTCTGTGAACGGGTGGATGCAACTGCCTGCAACCGGGCCACGATCGAGACGCTGATCAAGGCGGGAGCGTTCGACTCGTTTGGCGCAAAACGGGCACAGTTGCTGGCCGTGATCGATCGCGCTTTGCAGTCCGGCGCCGCAGCGCTGGCCGATCGGCGCAGCGGACAGAAGAACCTCTTTGGTGATATGGAGGACAATGAGGAAGAAGTGCTCAATGCGGCACTTCCCGATATTCCGGAACTGACGGAGCGCGAACGGCTGGCGATGGAGAAAGAAGTGCTGGGGTTCTATCTTTCGAGTCATCCGCTGGCGGAATACGAGAAGACGCTCTCCACTTTCTGCTCCCATACGACCGCAAGCCTGTCCGAACTGCCTCATCGCTCCGAGGTCATCCTGGGCGGTATGCTCAGCGCTATTAAACTGGCACATGTACGTAAACTGCGTCCAGGGGCCACGGCCACTAAGTACGCCAACTTCGATCTGGAGGACATGCACGGCGCGGTGCGCTGTATCCTCTGGCCCGATGACTATGCGAAGTGTGGGGAGCTTGTCCAACCAGATGCCATTCTGCTGGTCCGCGGCGCGGTCGACAAAAAAGGGGGCGACGAGGCGAACTTGATTGTTAACGAACTGATCCCCCTGGACCAGCTCGATTCGCGATATACAAGCGGAGTGGTGATACGCATTGACCAGCGGACCCACGGTAATGACATCCTCCCGAAGGTGTGGGAAATCGTGCGTGGCTATCCCGGTCATCGCGATCTGGAACTGGTACTCAATCTGGATGATGGCAGTCGTGTTCATCTGAAAGCGCAGCGTCTGCAGTTGGAAATCACCCCGGAACTGCGACAGCGCGTCGAGGACCTGCTGGGAGCCGGGTACTATCAGCTGATCATTTCCCCCCCCAAACCGTCCAACGGCAACAGCAACGGCAACGGCCATGGGCCGCGGCGCGGCCAGGGCGCGGGCCGGCGTGGC
>JBGSHS010000339.1:0-6710 GCA_041752115.1 Pirellulaceae bacterium
CCGCGGTCTACGCGACCGCGGCCACTGGCCGAATCGCGGGGCGGGCCGGTCACGCACGAAAGTCCGTGCAACGTGCTGCACGCGGGCGTGTCGCGGCTGCCGAATTCGGTTAGAATAGTCCGGCTGTCGATGATCCACACCTTCCGCGATGTCACTCTCAGGAATTGAATCATGAGCTCGACCCGACTGTTCCTTTCCATCATCAGTGTGCTGCTGGGTACTGCATCCTGGTCGGCGGCGGAGCCACCTCTGTGGCCTGACGCTCAGCCTTCTCAGCTGTCCACGTTCTTCGTTGCGCCGACACGCATCGTCTGGCAGAGCGACACTGGCGTCGCACATGCCGAGGGGTTGCTCAAACCCCATGCCGGTCAGGCGGTGTTGAGTGAACCACAGCCTCCGTGTGTCTTGACAGCCAGTTCCGAACAAGCGCCGGCCGGTATCCTCCTGGACTTTGGGAAGGAGTTGCAGGGCTATGTGGAATTGTTCACACCTCTCACGGCAGGCAAAGACCCAGTACGTGTCCGCGTGCGATTCGGTGAATCAGTCAGCGAGACCATGGCCGAACTCAATGGTCCGCAGGGCGCTCAGAACGATCACGCGATTCGGGATCAGATCGTCACGCTCCCCTGGCTCGGTAAGATCACCCTGGGTCCCAGCGGATTCCGGTTCGTGCGCATTGATGCGATCGATCCGGCGCGGCCCGCTCAGCTGAGCCAGGTACGTGGGGTGCTGCAGATCCGCGACATCCCCTATGTCGGCTCGTTTCGCTCCAGCGACGAGCGGCTGAACCGCATCTGGGAAGTCGGCGCCTACACAGTTCATCTGAACATGCAGGACTATCTGTGGGACGGTATTAAGCGCGACCGTCTCGTCTGGATCGGTGATATGCACCCAGAAGTAAGTACGATTAACGCCGTGTTTGGCTACAACGAAGTGGTGCCCCTCTCGCTTGACCTGACGCGCGAAGTCACACCGGTCACGCAGTGGATGAATGGTATTTCCAGCTACTCGATGTGGTGGGTGCTGATCCACGAAGAGATGTGGATGCATCACGGGAATCGCGAGTACCTGGCCCAGCAGCAGCCATATCTGACCGCGTTGCTCAAGCGTCTGGCGACCCTGGTGGGCCCGGACGGAAAAGAGCAGATCGACGGGATGCGTTTTCTCGACTGGCCGAGTTCACCGAATCAACAAGGCGTGACGGCCGGCCTCCAAGGGCTGCTCGTCATGACGCTCGAGAGCGGCGCCCGCCTGATGAACGAGCTGGGCGATGGCGACACCGCCAAGCTCTGCTCAGAGGCTGCGAAACGGGGACGCCGCGTAGTGCCGGACGTGAACGGATCCAAGTCAGGGGCCGCGCTGCTTTCACTGGCCGGCATGATGGATCGGCGGCAGACTTCCGACGAGGTGCTGAAGGTCGACGGACCACAAGGGATCTCTACTTTCTACGGGTTTTACGTGCTGCAGGCACTCGGAAACTCCGGTGATGTCGATACGGCACTCGACTTCATTCGCACCTACTGGGGCGCCATGCTCGATATGGGAGCCACGACTTTCTGGGAAGATTTCGATTTGAAGTGGACCGAAGACGCCGCGCGCATTGACGAGCTGGTGCCGGAAGGGAAGAAGGACATTCACGCCGACTACGGCGCTTACTGCTATGTCGGACTGCGACACAGCTTCTGTCATGGCTGGGCCAGCGGCCCGACGGCGTTCATGAGCCAGCAGGTGCTCGGCATTCGACCCCTTGAACCAGGGTTCGCGCGCGTGCGGATCGCTCCGCAACTGGGCAGCTTGAAATGGGTCGAGGGAACGTATCCGACGCCACGCGGTCCGATCCGTGTCCGGCACGAACGGGCCGCGGACGGAACGATCACTTCTCAGATCGACGCCCCGGAAGGAATCGTCGTCGAGCGAGGCTAACTCTGGCTCACCCGTTTCTGTGGTGCTGCGTAGAGCAACTCCTGGGCCTCAGCCAACCAGCCGGGGATCTGCGCAGCGAAGGGGGAGCGGGCGATGCTGCTGGCAATATCGAAGTCGTTCACATAGCGGGCGTGGAGTCCGGCAAACCACGTCCCGCCGTTGCCCAGCAGGTTGTAGCGCATCTTGGCGTACTCCACCAGATCCCATCCCAGGGCCAGATTGCGCAGCCACAGGACGGTCGCGATGTTCGTCAATCCCGGCACTTCCTCCCAATGGGCAAGTCCGGCACCGTAACGCTCGGCCAGGTCTTCACCGACCGCTGCGACCATCGCCGCGCGCAACCGTGATTCGATCGTCGGCAGCAGTTCGCCCGCTCGATCCAGCAGCTCCAACGTGCTCAGCTGCAAGTCAAAATCGCTCGGCCGGGCAGCTCCCACACTCAGGGTGTGAATTTCGCGCCGCGACAGGCAGAAGAGACAATTAAACACCAGCGGATGCAATGGCTGACACAGGTCGACCAGTTTCTGTGGCGGCCGATAGAGCATTCCGCCTTTGTCCGCCGGACTGATAACAAAGACCCCCATGTCGCGCCGCGTGGCTTCACGAATCGCCTCCCAGTTCTCCTGGTAGATGTAATACCAGTGCAGATTGACGTAGTCGAAGCCTCCATCCTTGTCCCAGGCGACGGTATCGCGCACCACTTCCGGAGGCCCATGCGTGGAGAAGCCCACGTGGCGCACCTTGCCTTGTTTCTGCAGTTCCCGAGCGGCTGAGAGACAGCCGTTTTCACGCACCGTGTACCACAACAGCCGATGGTTGTTGATACCGTGGATGCCGAGCAGGTCAACATAGTCCAGCTGCAACCGCTCCAGCGACTCCTCAAAATCCCGCACAAACTCGGCCGGGTCAGCCGTCGGCTGGATCTTGGTCTGCACGATCAACTGGTCACGTGGAAACGTCGGCAGGACCAATCCCAATTGCCGCTCGCTCGAACCGTAGCCGCGGGCCGTTTCGATGTGGTTGATCCCCAGCTCCACGCTGCGGCGTATCGTCGCCTCCAAGTTCGCCTGGTTGTCGGCAGGTACTTCTGCGAGCGGCACATCCTGCCACTTGTGCTGATAGCGCATTCCACCGCAGGAAAAGACCGGCATCTGCAGTTCGGTGCGTCCAAATCGTCGGTACAGCATGAGTCAACCTGTTCTTGCCAGAATAATCTCTGCCAGATCTCCCTTGATCACGGAAGTCAAGTGGTGGGCTTAGAAGACGCCCTCGAGCCCTCACCCATCTCCAGCGATAGTACGAGCCAGCGTCCTACTGCGTCAAGGTGGCCGCCAACGTCGCCTCTGCCTCGGCGAAAGCAGCGACCCCCGTCCCCGTTCACCTCGCGACAACACCAACAGCCTCAGCACCATTGCTCGGGGTAGCTGACGCGACCACAGTGGTGCTGAAAGACGGAACGCACGCAACGTCGGCAGAACGAAAGGAGGCAACGGGATGAACTTGACACAGATGGCAATCAGCTGCCAGAGTGATGCAGGTGCGGCCGCCCGAGGTGGCGTCAGCTCGGCCGGCCTCGGCGCCTCGTTGACTGCAAAGTGCGCAGGTTGGCTCACAGCCTTTCCCATTCTCCGAGGAACAAACTCATGCACTGGTCAGATCGCATCACTCCTCGCGTAACACAGTTGACCGAACAATTGGAACCCGCTCGTACGGCGCTGCTGATGATCGACATGCAGAACGATTTCGCTCACGACGAAGGGATCTTCGTCACCGCGTGGGGAAAGACCAATCGCTGGATCAAGGACCTCATACCACAGTGCCGGCAACTTCTGTTGGCAGCGCGTGCGGCGGGCGTGGTCGTCGTTCATCTGCGTGTTATCAATGATCTGCTCAGGAACCCTACCAGCTGGCATCATTTCTGGGGCCCCCCCAGCTGTGTCATCGAAGGCACTTGGGGAGCTGAATTTGTTGAGGAACTGCAGCCAGCGGAAGAGGAAATCGTGATCACGAAATATACGTATGATGGTTTTCATGATACGGCGCTCGATTCGCTGCTCAAGAAGCTCAACGTTCGCACGCTCGTCCTGGCCGGTGCGGATTCGGACGTCTGCGTGCGTGACACGGCAGGGCATGGTTTTGCGCTGGGCTACACGCCGGTCTTCGTCCGGGACGCCCTGGCGGCCGATAACGAGTTGGCCCATGCCGGTGCTCTCCAGTCGTTTGAGGAACACTACGGGCTGGTGGTCTCGACGAACGAAGTGGTGGACGTGTGGCGGACAAAGGGGAGCTGAAGAGGAGGGGCCAGTTATCCCCCGACAATTCTTCCGACCCCGACGCAGGAGCGTTGGAGGGGAACTTCGCCGGTGGAGCTGGCGTCTAGCGGACAGCGGAAGATCCACCCCAGTGCGGCTGGACGTGATGAGTCAAGGGCAGCTTGGCGACAGCTCAAGGGTTTCCCTGTGGGTTGCGGCCAATACTTTGAAGAGAGATCACCGAGATGGTTGAGGCACGAAGAGAACGGTCCGGGAGCGGTCAGCATGCGGTGGGCAGACTGGCCTTGGCTTTGGCCCTGGTGGTCCTTCATGGGGAGACATCAAGTGGACTGATCACTGGTGGCACAGGGAATGCTCCCCTGTCTCGCCCGGGCTGGCCCCAGGGAGCGGCGGAGGTGTTCAACCATTCCTCGCGAATTGCCTGGTGGGAGGGACCGCCGTTTGGCGGAGGGCAGTACCACGCTGAGTACCGCGGCGACACCGCGGCCTTTCAAGGAGTGCTCGAGAGATTCGCCCGCCTCGACGTGGCCACTAAGAGAATCATCATCCAGGATGGAACGGGGCAGAGTTTCTGGCTCAACCCGAACGGATCACCAGAAAAAGCAGTCGAGGCCCAGATCGATTGGAGCTTCATGTTCTGGAACCCGGAAAACTGGCAGCGGCTGAAAACCATGCCGTCCGATCTTCAGCCACCGGATGTGGCTGGTGCCGAACAGGCACCCGCCATTCTCAACGTCTACACGGGCGGCCACGTGGATTGGTCCCAGGTTGCCGTACCGTCCGGCCTGGTCGTGACCGACCATCGGTTGCAGGCTCACGGGTTTGCGGTCGAGGATGCAACTGTTCTCGAGGGGCAGGTCGTGGCCATTGACTCAGGGCAGCCACTTCGAGCGCAGATCGAATTGCAGCAGGTGCAACCACAGCAGTCCGGCGGCTACGAATTCATGGTCCTTCAAGAGACAACGACCGACGACCAGGGACGCTGGGTTGTGAAGAACGCTCCGCCGCAGTGGCTGCGAGTGGTCGTCAAGGCGACCGGCTATGCACCACGTGTCGCCGGCTATTTGCGGGTTGACGAGCAGCCTCGCTGGTATTCCTATGATTGTGGTCTCGCCCCGTGCGGCCAGCTGTCCGGGCAGGTCATGGATGCAGCAGGCGGACTACTGGATGAGGTCGACGTGCGATTGGCCAACGTGATCGCTAACGCACCCGGCTCGTACGAAGGGCCCTCGGAATACATCGCCAAGACGGACCTCCAAGGTCGATTCGGATTCGATTGCCTGCCGGTGGGGAGTGCAACCGTCCGGGTGAGCAAGTCGGGTTATTGCCGCGAGGGGTTGGGCGAATCGATCACCATACCGACCGACAATGTCCGTCTCGTGATGGTTCGGGCAGCGCAAGTCACGGTGACCGTACAATTCCCCACCGCCCAGCGGCCTGACAGCTACATCGTTGAATTGGCCCCAGCGGGCGGATCGGCGGTCGGCAAGTGGTCTGGCTCAGGAAATATCAACGCTCAGAACCAAATCGTCTTCCAGAACATACCACCTGGCCAATATGTGCTGCGGGGCCACCCGAATCCCACGACCGACAGCCAGCGTACGGAGCCGCAGTCGCTTGACCTGCAAGGGGGCCAGACGATTGAAATCACACTCCACGCTCGCTGAACGAGGTGAATTAAATGCAAGCCATTATTGTACGCCGATACGGAGGTCCTGATCAACTTCAGGTCGAGGACATACCGCGACCTGCGTGTGGAGCGAAGCAGGTGTTGATTCAGGTTCAGGCGGCCGGAGTGAACCCGATTGACTGGCGTATCCGTAGCGGGTCGTTGCGGTTTCTTCTCCCCGCACGTTTCCCGCTGGTGCTGGGGTTTGACGTCGCGGGACAGATCGCGGAAGTGGGACGCGGTGTGAACAGCTCGGACTGGCAAGTCGGCGACAGGGTATTCGCTTTCCTGGACAACCGTCACGGCGGCGGCTATGCGGAATATGCCGTGGCGAGTGCCGCGGTGATTGCGCGCATGCCGACAGGACTCACCGCGATTCAGGCGGCCAGTGTTCCTTTGGCTGCGCTAACGGCTCTCCAGGCCTTGCGTGATCAGGCACATCTGGCTGCCGGTCAGCGTCTGCTGGTCAACGGCGCTTCGGGCGGCGTGGGGACCTTTGCCGTTCAGCTGGGGAAAACGATGGGGGCGAGCGTCATCGGCGCGTGCAGCCCTGACAATCACGCCTATGTGCGCGACCTGGGAGCTGACGAGGTCATCGATTATCACCAGCACGATTTCACGGCGGAGCGAGGAGCGTACCACGTGATCTTCGACGCCGCAGCGAAATCATCCTACGTTCGTTGTCGGCGCGCTTTGACGCGTCACGGCTGCTATGTGACGACCGTCCCCACGGTGTCGAGCACCGCCATGCATCTGCTAACCCGGGGGGGCGGCCGGCGCTGTCGCCAGCTGCTGGCGCGCCCGCGCGGCAGCGACCTCGAGTGGATTGGGCAGTTGCTTGACAA
>JBGSHS010000340.1:0-10932 GCA_041752115.1 Pirellulaceae bacterium
TTTTCTAAGAATGGGCTTGCTAGCTATCGTCGGATGCGTCATTGCATAGGGCATGCCAGACGATCGCACGCAACAGAAGAAGATCAAAGCGTCGGATATCACCGGGCTCAAGTACTTCGACCAGCTGGCGCCGCTGCTGGCCCGCCCGCCTGCATGACGACGGATGTGAGAGAGATCGGGCCGCCAGCCGTACGCTGCATTACGACCAATACTGCATGCTCTTGCTGCTCCATATGTTCAATCCGGTGGTTACGTCGTTGCGGGGCATTCAGCAAGCGAGTGAACTGCAGTAGGTGCAGCGTCAGTTGGGTTGCGCCCGCGCCTCGTTAGGGTTTCCGAAGCGACAAGTGTCTTCGAGGCGGAACGACTTACAGTCTCTCTGTGCTCGACCTCCCCAAACAACCAAAACAAGCGTCGCCCACGCAGACCAGCCCTAAGGCAACGACCGTGCCGAACACTATTGTACCTGTCCCCGTTTGTCGCCCGCTTTTCTACGTCTTGTCCTTTGATGTTGCCTGCGTCCAAATGACCCAGTAGAATTCAGCCCGAAAATCCAGCAATTTCCAGCCATAGGGCCGCGCGACATGTACAAAGCGTCGGAATCGCCCGAACAGCCTACGCTTGGAAAAGCGATCAGAAAGAGGGTGGAGGCATGCACACAGCCTTTCCTGCTAAAGGCAGTGTGTTGGATCGCGATTGTTTTGGGAGGATTCGGCGCGTATTTGTCCGTTCGTCAGGTGGCGCAATTGGTTCGACACGAGGCGTCGCAGTCGTCGGGTTTTGCGATGGTTCCATGGAAGTTCGTCGGTGAAGACTCTGACGAGAATCTTCGACTAGGCAAACTGACTGACTCTGCAAGACAGAAGTTCACACCGTATCTAGTGGGCAGCCTCTCGCTGCGCGCGGTCGCCAGTTTGATTTGCCTGTTTGGATGTATTGGTGTGCTCCGACGACATCGCCTCGGTCGGTCTGTTCTTTTGGCCGGATGCACGCTGGCCATTCTCGTGGAACTCGTTACCACTGCGCTGAACACGAGTATCCAACTCACGTTGTTGCAGCCTTTTCAGGACTACTACTTCGATTTGGCGGTGAAAGGCATTCCCGAACACAACAGGATCGTTGTAGCTCAGGACCTCGCCGTCAGGAAAAGGCCGGCCGATCCGGCATCATTCGCCGCGCGGAGAATCGTCCTGCCGGTGGTCCTCTCGTTGGCCTTGGTAGCGACTAAGGTCTCGTTCTACCTCTTTCTCGCAGTCTATTTCACGCGACCTCATGTCGTCGTCCATTGTGCGCCCAAACCGCCCTTGCCGCGACTGCAACTTCTTTGAGCCTGCCCGGATCATGTCCATGGCGAGACCCTGCCCCAGTTGATAGTCTCGCAGTCATTGGCCGTCAAGTCCTTGCGACGTGTGCCTTCACGGGGCCTGTGGCGTCCTTGACAGACGTGGATCTGTTGGCAGGCTGGCTACTTCACCTTCCAAGCCCGTACGTATTCGACGCTGAAGGTGGAAGGCAAGTCGTTGTCGTCCGGCATTCCAAACCACTCGGGCATCGTCTCGCTGTCGAAGATCAGAAAGAGCGACTGGTGCCAGTGGGTGTTCTCCACGGAGCGGACCAGAACGCCGTCCACGTAGAACTTCAGTTCGTCCTTGCCCCAATCGAGTCCATAAATGTGGTAATCATCAGCCAACCGCCACGAGGCTTCCCACACGCCCCCCACGCTCCAGTGCTTCTTTTCCGTTGGCGTACCGGAGACATGCAGCGTCATGTGGTACTTGTGTTCGAATCCCTTGGCGTTGCCGCCGATCTCGAATACGTCGATCTCCGTGGCCCAGCAAGGCGTGTCGTCTTGCTGGAACCAGAACGAGCTTGGACGACTACTTCACCCACGCTCGTGAGGTTGCCAAACTCGATTTCGTCGTTGTCAGTGACCACGACTTCGGCAACGCCGCACCGTGGAAGATGCCTCAGGAGACATCGACGCCGACCCAAGACAAGGCGGATCAGTACACCGAGAATGGCAAGTTCGTTGCCATCGCCGGGTATGAATCGACTTCGCAGTCGAAGTACTGGACGCCCGTGGAACCGCTCTTCGAGGGTCCGGTCAAGTTCTACAACTACACGAACGGTACTTCCCTGGCAGAGTGGACTACTTGTTCAGTTCCAGAGACCCTGCTTACAACAGCCCCAACTTGTTGGCCCAGGCGGTTCAGAGGGTGGGCGGGCTCATCCAAAACAACCACCTTGGTCCCTCAGAGAATGGGAAGGACCAATTCGACGACGATCCCATCTACTCCTCGGTGATCCTACTTCTCGGTGATCGTGAACACGGAAATGTGGCCCGACACGATGCAGTATTAGGGCAAGGAATATTCGGGAAACACCGACAATGCGGTCCGTTGGAGCGTGTGCGGATTGGCACTCGGAGGGGCCCTGGCAGTCACGGGCATGCGGCTGTCATGTCGTGTCCTGGCCACCAACCCGCCGACGGTTGCGAACCAACAGGCTCGAGATGAACCGGGTCGGAGCGTGCAAGGACACAGCAGGTCCGGCAGGCGTGCTCGCCCTCGGACCTAGCGAAGAAATAGGGGCGTTCTGGGGGCGGCTATCTTCCCGCTCAGCCTCCCGATTTACCCGACGTCTTACCCGAAGCTGTTTACCCGAAATTACCCATGTCGTAAACTGTTGTCAGGTAAGGATTTGCAAGTAGCGGAGGAGGGACTCGAACGCACTGACGTAACCCGCTGTGGTGACAACAAGTTGCGACAATCGCAGGATCAGTTTGGCACAGATTCCGGCACACACTTGGACAGAACCGGCCCCTTCGACCCCGATCTGCAACGCGTGATCCAGAACTGGCACATGCTTTCGGAAGCGGACCGCGCCGCAGTGCTGGCCATTGTCCAGCATGCCGTGGAGGCGGCAAGTCGCTGAACCATTGAGTACTGCCGCATTCAGCGACCTTGAACACCTCGCCCCATTCTCTACTGCAACTGACGATATGGCGCTGTCGTCTCTCAGATTGCCCTGTGACGCGAGTTGACGTCTGAACGTCTAGAGGGCCATCCAGATGCCTCGCCGTGCGTCAGCGGGGCTAGCTCGCGTCCTGGCACGCCTACGTGCGGAGACTGTGGTCTTTGGTCGAGCCTGCGCTCCCGCCGTCAGACCCATGACTCGGCGGTCCAATGGTCGCTCTGGTGTGCATTCAGACAGAGGCGTACCCGGAGGCTCCTGGTCGCGGTCAGATGGCGATGTGCGGCACAGCGGACGACGTCGCGCGATCCTGGGGCCTCAGGCGCCGGTCCGGTCGGGTTCGGCCGATCTGTTGTTCCGCCCATCGTGCTGCAGCGCCTGCTGTAACGACAAGGACGCTTTCGTTGTGCTCCGTCCATTCGGCATGCCAGCGACCGATACCAACGGGGATTCTTCGGCCTTCGACTACACGGGACCCGCGCGACCTGGAAAATTGAGCCAGACCTCCCCGGCCCGTAGGGTCCCATCCCTTACCTAGCCCTCTCCCATGCGCCACCATTTTTCAGGGTTAAGATAGGTAAGGCCCTACCATGGAACAGTGCGCTCCTACATTGTACCGGGTGCCGAATCACTAACGGTGGCGTGTTGGCATCAGTCGGCGAGTGGCATCCGTGGCTTGGATCTGGCAGGCTGGTTGGCTCCTGGGGCGACCAGCAGACGAGCCGATCGGCCACTTCGAGCGTCTGGTTCACCGGCCTGGAAATCTTAGCCAGACCTCCCCGGGGCATTGGGTCCCCGGTCGTCGATAGCCCTCTCCTACGCGCGAGAATTATCGATACCGCACACTGTGAGTGGCACATGCCGCGTTTGTGGCTGGCACAGTGGCGATGACTGCTGCGGGGAGTGCTGGGTCCTGAGCAGGCGCGGGCGCTTCAGCGTGTGTGGTAACTCACGCCGTCGCTCTGGGGCGACGTCGGCGCTGCGTCAACCACCTGCCCCCGAACACCATGACGCCGACGCCGACCAAGCAGACGGCAGAGTTGGGGCAGGGGACGACGTTGCTAGGGGTGACGTAATAAGCCACGTTATCGATGCTAAGATGGTCCCCTGTATACTGTCCGTTCGGGTGTGCGTGAATTAATTCGATTCGACTGATGTCGTTCGTGGGACGTATGAAACCAAGGTAAACAGCAAGAGTGTTTGCACTACCTGAAATCGGAAACTCCGTAGATCCAGATATGACTTCTTCCAGGATGTTGCCACTCGCATCTAATGCCCGCAGGACGTTACCCGCGTAGTTTGGGTCGAAGATTCCCATGCCAAATTGCGACACCGGCGCGTCAAAGCTAATAAGCCAATCTACTTCATTGTGTCCGACGAAGTTCCCCTCAAACACTCGCGACACTTGTACATCGCCCGGTCGGTGCGCCAAGACTGTTACTGCTGACAAAGGCGACGTTGTGATGAGCATGAATCCGTCATAGATCGGTACCGGCGTACCAGGAGCAATCGACTCGAAATTAGTAGTGACTGCGTTTGGATGAAGTGCGTTTGGGTCCACGATGTGTTCGGCATGTGCAGGCACGGAAGATGCGCATCCCACCAGCAAAACGACGGCAGCAATTGATCGTGTCATTTCCGGTCCTTTCGCCAGTCGACGTGCGTCGCGTTTCGTCGCCACCAACCCTGCCAACCCTAAGCTACGCCCGTGTGGCTCGAACGCGATCCCGGCGTTTCTTCCACCACTCCATTCCGCCCACCATCGCGCCGACGCCGACGAGGCAGACGAGCGAGGATGGGGCGGGGACGGCGTTGCCTCCGTCCAATGCGGTGACGTTTACTGCGTCCAGATACGTACCGCCGTCCAATCTCTCTGACCGAAACTCGAGCAGAGTCTCAAGGCCAGTAGCGAGCACTTCGAATTGATACAACGTCCACAAAGTATTGGCATTGCCAATTCCGCTCTCCGCGTGCGAAGAAACCAAATTGCCATTCCAATAGACATCCAATGGGTTTTCTTCGTGGCCGGGCCTTGGGGAATATGCGTAGCTGAGAATGTAACTTGTTCCTGGGTCTGTTACCAACGCTTGAAACGTGTTGACTGACGATGTGTTTTCGATGTACTGGTCACCATCGTAAGGCAGCCATCCATTCAGATATCGGTGAACTTCAAATCCCCTAACGTCACCGGATTGCCAGCCAGGCATCGTTGCGAAGATATCGAAGCTGCCATTGGAGCGCACCATTGGCTCTTCGAAACTCCCATTAATGATAATGCTGTCCGCACAGACTCGACCAACGCCCAACAACATCACCAGCGTCACTAATCCAACAGTTAACCGTCTCATAATTCATCCTCCCAGCAACTGGACCATCGCACCAGCCTAGCCGACCCCACGCTACGCCTGCGGCAATCACGCTGCAACCACCCCGCGTCGATAAACTAGCCTCGCACGCGACGTCGGCGTTTCTTCCACCGATCCATCAGGACTAGCATCGAGCCGACGCCGACCAAGCAGTTGAGGGAGGAGGGGGCGGGGACGGGGATAATGTCGGATGCCGTGCGGACCAAAGCGGGGGCGAAAGCACTAAATCGCCAAGAGTTTCTTTGATCTGGATTAACGGTCATCCATTCCGGCAAAGCCGTATCATTGGCTGTTGTATAGGCCGGGTCGACAGGGACCCACGCAAAATTAGCCAGTAGCGATAATCCCATTGACGTTCCGTCGTCCCATACTGTGAGTATCCGAGATCCGAGTCCCACCTCAATACCAACCTCAATGTACTCGGTCGTGGTGATTCCCCAGAGCCTCTGCAGAGATCGGATGGCGGCGCTATCCTCGAACTCCGCGTTATTGGGAACGGTGATTCCCGCGTGCTCCCAAAAACTAACCAACTCGTTCAATGAGGCTACTCTGTAACCAGCAAAATCACCGCCAGCGTTCAGCATTGGCAAGACGTCGTTGTAGGATAGGCCTTTTGTAAGTGTGAGATCGAGCCAAGCTAAGTTAGTCGACGCATCAATCGTCACATTCCCATCGCCAGTCACATAGCGACCAAGACGCTCATATGGGTCAGCATACGGATCGTAGTAGGTAATTGAGTCGTCGTTCGCAGAGAAGATATGGTCGCCGTGCACAGCATCGACGTTCATTACGAAAATCGACAATACCAAGACAACCACTCGTCTCATTACTCGTCCCTTCACCTAATGGCCTTCTTCACACCTCCCTCGCCAACAAACCAGCCGACCCCACCCTACGCCTGCACCAATCACGTTGCAAGCAATACCCCCCAATAGAATCTATGCACGGGGGTGACCGGCCGCCCTGACGGCTTGAGGAGACCCGTTCGCGTGCATCGGCGTATCGCGAAGCGGTGCCCCTCTGGTCCGTGAAATCTCAGCCAGACCTCCTCCGGTCATTGGGTCCCATACCCGGGCTGGCCCTCTCGGATACGCGACGTGTTTTCGGTGGTAAGATGGGCATTGTCGCCGGTGGTGTCACAGCAATCCAAACTCAGTGCGGAGGCCCCAAGCGATGGTCGAGACGTTCAACATTGCGTGCGATCGGCTGTGTCGTGATGGTCGCTGGCAGGAGGCTTCGCGGTTCAAGGACTCGCAACTGGCTCGGTTGCTCCGAGAGGGCATGCCTTACGCCGATGCGAGTGCGGCGGCATGGCAACAGATGGTCGAGACGTTTCCGCCTGTCGTGGGCTGGGAAGACCCCGACCCGCGCGGACCGGCACCCGGTGGCACGCCAGGGGAGATCGAGGAACTCGAGGAACGCCTGGAGTCGTTGACCTCGCGGGACGTGAGGATGGTGCACTGGGCGTCCGAACATCGAAAGGATCCGGATATGACGCCAGCACGCACACCCTCGCGTGAACACTGGGTGATGCTGCACTACGCACGCGAGGATGACGATCGGTTCGTGCTCGATATCCTGGTCAGAGTGCAGAAGCGGTACAGCGCCATTCGGCGAGTCAACGAGTCCGCACTGGGCAGACTCACACGAATGCACATGGAACGACTGGACGTGAGGATTGACACCAGTGAACTGATCCCGTTCCAACTCGTGGTCGAACTGCTGGACGAGCATCCCGACCTGCAACCGCCACTCGTGCATCGCGAACGTGAGAGCCTGTGCCGGTTGGCCTGTCTGGCCAGTGACGCCCCGCCACTGAAAGCCATCGACCTGCTGCTCAATCGAGCCGATGGCGATACCGTTGTGGAGGCGGCGGATCTGTTCGCGGAGCGGATGAGGAGAAAGCCGCTGCGGATCTTCGCGGAGAACCTGCTGGAGAACTTCCTCTACAAGCTCGCCCAGGACCGGCCTGGATTGCTGGGACCAAGGCAAGACCTGGACTGAGCATCGGGGAATACTTCGCTGCGACCAGCCCATAACGCCGATTTCGGCGTTTCACGCTCCACGGTGGGCTGCTACACTCCCCCCTGGCGTCCGGGTAGACTGGAATCCATAGACGCCCGTAACGGGCGGCACTCGACACGCTTGCACCACACCCCGGCACCCGCAGAAGAGACATGACGCCTGAGGAAAAGGCCCGTCAGGAAATCGATCGCCAGCTGACGCACTGCGGCTGGCTGGTTCAGGACCACCGAGATATGAACATCTCGGCAGGCCCGGGCGTGGCGGTGCGCGAATTTCCACTGGCGACCGGGGAAGCCGATTACCTGCTCTACGTTGACGCCAGAGCGATCGGCGTGGTCGAGGCCAAGCCGGTTGGTCACACCCTCACCGGCGTTGAAACTCAGTCGGCAAAGTATACCGAGGGCTTACCCAGTGGGTTGCCCCACTACTGCCTTCCGCTTCCCATCGCCTACGAATCGACGGGCCAAGTCACTCAATTCACAAACCGTCTGGATCCCACTCCCCGCAGCCGGGAGGTATTCACCTTCCACCGACCTGAAGAGCTGCTGCGCTTAGTTACTCTGGTTAGGCAGCTTCGCGGCAGGTTGCGGGACCTACCGCCGCTTGAAGCTGGCGAGTTGTGGCCTGTCCAGGCAAGGGCGATTCAAAACCTAGAAACGTCGTTGGCTGCCAACAGGCCCCGCGCCCTCATCCAGATGACCATGGGCTCAGGCAAGACGTTCACCGCCTGCAACATCAGCTATCGACTCATCAAGTTCGCCGACGCCAAACGCATCCTCTTTTTGGTGGATCGAAATAATCTGGGGCGCCAGACCTACAACGAGTTCCAGCAGTTCGTCAGCCCGTACACCAACTACCGCTTCACTGAGGAATTCAACGTCCAGCATCTGCGCAGAAACACTGTCGATCACGCCAGCCGTGTCTGTATCACGACGATTCAGCGGCTCTATTCGATGCTCAAGGGAGAGGAGGAACTGGACGGCGAAGCGGAAGATGGGTCGCTGTTCGAGGCCGAGCTGTCACTGGTGAAGGAGCCGCTGCCGGTTATCTACAATCCCCACATCCCCATCGAGGCTTTCGATTTCATCATCGTGGATGAATGTCACCGCTCGATCTACAACGTGTGGCGACAAGTGCTTGAGTACTTTGACGCATTCACGATTGGCCTCACTGCGACCCCCACGGCTCAGACCATCGGGTTCTTCCACGGCAATCTGGTGCAGGAATATACCCATGAAGACGCCGTGGCGGATGGGGTGAACGTTGGATTCGACGTGTACCGGATCGCCACCAAGATAACCGACGGGGGGGCCACGCTTGCCAGTAAGCCCGGCGTGCTCATTCCACACCGTGACCGGCGCACCAAGTCGAAGAAGTACAGGGAACTGGATGATGATCTGACATACACTGCCAACCAGCTCGATCGGGACGTGGTTTCCGAGGGACAGATACGCTTGGTGGTCCAGACTTTTCGGGACAAGCTCTTCACCGAGATATTCCCGGAGCGGACCGAGGTTCCAAAGACTCTCGTGTTCGCCAAGAACGACTTGCATGCGGATGACATCGTGAAGACTGTCCGGGAGGAGTTTGGTAAGGGGAACGACTTCTGTCAGAAGATCACGTGCAAGACCACCGGCAAGAAGCCGGAGGAATTGCTGTCGGAATTCCGGAACTCGTTTAATCCTCGCATCGCCGTCACCGTGGACATGATTGCGACGGGAACCGACGTGAAGCCGTTGGAATGCTTGCTGTTCATGCGGAACATCAACTCGGCTGCCTACTTCGAGCAGATGAAGGGGCGGGGCTCTCGCGTGGTGGATGTTGATACCCTTCGGAGCGTGACGCCTGATGCCCGTTGGAAGACACGCTTCGTGATCGTCGATGCCGTGGGGGTGTGTGAGCGGGACAAAACGGCCAGCAAACCACTAGATCGCAAGCCATCCGTACCTCTAGACAAGGTACTGGATCTCGTCGCCAAGGGAATGGCAAATGCCGACGTAGTCTCAACACTCGTTGCACGTCTATCGCGCATGGAACAAGAGATCACGGACGAGCAACAGGACGAGATAGCCGCGCAAGCCGACGGTAAATCACTCACGTCGCTCTGCCATGACTTGCTGGCGAGTATGGATCCGGACCAAAACGCCGCCCGCGCCACCGAGACGTACCAGCTTCCCGCAGGCCAGGAGCCGACCGAAGAGCAGTTGGAACAGGTTGAACAAGGGACCATGCGAGAGGCCCTCAAGCCATTCCACAATCCCAAGCTGCGGCAGACGATCATCGGCATCAAACAGTCGCTGGAACAGGTCATCGACGAAACCACCAAGGATGAGTTGATTCGTGCCGAATACGATCCTCAGGCACTGGAAAAGGCCAAGTTCCTGATTACGACGTTCAGACAGTTCATCGAGGACAACAAGGACGAGATCGAGGCGATCCAGGTACTCTACAGTCGCCCTTACCGCGCCGGACTCCGTTATCGTCATGTGAAGGAACTCGCTGCGGCACTCCAGAAACCGCCACTTTCTGCCAGTCCCGTCCGGCTATGGCAGGCATATCAAGCATTGGAACCGGACGTGGTCAAGGGATCGGGGGGCAAACAGCTGGTGGATGTAATTGCCCTGGTCCGACACGCCCTCGACCCCAGTCAGCCGCTCTGTCCGATTGGCATGACGGTAAACGAGCGGTTTCAGCTATGGATCGAACAACAGCAGGCGGCGGGAATGACATTCACGAAGGAGCAGATGCAGTGGCTGGTGGCGATTCGGGACCACATCGCGAGTAGCCTCAGCATCAACCAGGACGACTTCGAATACGCTCCGTTCAGCCAGTTCGGTGGACTCGGCAAGGCGTATGAACTGTTTGGCGACCGGCTGACAGAGATGCTGGACGAATTGAATGAGAGGTTGGCGGCATGAGCAAGGGTGATGGATTTCCAGTGGGCTGGTCAAACGCCATGCTTGGCGATGTCATGCAGATCATCCGTGGGGTGTCGTACAAAAAAGATCAGGCGTCAAGTTCGCCCGGCGACGGCCTGATCCCAATTCTCCGTGCCACGAACATTGACCGACACCTGTATTTTAGCGAGTTGGTGTATGTACCTCGCTCATGTGTGTCTCAGGAGCAGCTACTCAAAGAGAAGGACATCATAATTGCCGCATCAAGCGGGAGTAGGAATGTAGTTGGAAAAGCGGCACAACTCATGATGCCTTGGTATGGGTCATTCGGTGCGTTTTGTATGGGCCTCCGTGTCTCGCAATCGATGTGCCCTGAATTCGTGGGTTACTTCCTTCAATCGGACGAATACCGCCACGAAGTATCCCGCTTGTCAGCAGGTGTAAACATCAATAACTTGCGACGGCAACACATCGAGACATTGGCGTTCCGAGTGGCCCCGCCAGAGGAACAACGCCGCATTGTCGCCAAAATCGAAGAACTCTTCTCCGAGCTCGATAACGGCATTGCCGCACTCAAAACTGCCCGCGACCAACTCAATGTTTACCGCCAAGCGATACTCAAACACGCCTTTGAAGGCAAACTCACCGCCAAATGGCGTGAAGAAAATGCC